>PGZC01000008.1 GCA_002839995.1 Gammaproteobacteria bacterium HGW-Gammaproteobacteria-4
GCTGGCGCTGCGATTCGGCAATGCGCTGCTGGAGGCAGTGTGGCATCACCGCTGGATTGCGTCGGTGGACATCATGGTCGCCGAAACCGATGGCGTGGACGGTCGCGAGGGCTACTACGCCAACTACGGCGCGCTGCGCGACATGGTGCAGAACCACATCCTGCAACTGCTGTGCCTGATCGCGATGGAGCCGCCGTCGGCGCTCGATGCCGATTCGGTGCGCAACGAAAAACTCAAGGTGCTGCGCGCGCTGCGGCCGATGACCGCCGAACGCGTCAATCACGACAGCGTGCGCGGCGTGTATCGGGCCGGCGTGGTCGGCGGCAAGCCGGTGGTCGGCTTCAAGGCGCCCACGGCGGAAGCGGAAGACTGCGAAACCTATGTCGCGCTGGTCGCGCACATCGACAACTGGCGCTGGGCCGGGGTGCCGTTCCGGCTGCGTACCGGCAAGCGCATGGCCGATCGCTGCTCGGAAGTGGTGATCACCTTTCGCGAGACCTCGCACTGGATTTTCGAGCAGCCCACGCGCGAGAAGTCCACGCCCAATCGCCTCGTGTTCCGTTTGCAGCCCGAGGAGAATATCGAACTGACCCTGATGAGCAGCCTCGCCGCGCCGGAATGGGGCGCGCTGGAATTGCAGCCGCTGCCGCTGGATCTGTCGATGCCGATCAACCTGCGCCGTCGCATCGCTTACGAGCGCCTGCTGCTGGATGCCTTCCACGGCAACCCGGCCCTGTTCGTGCGCAACGACGAAGTGGAAGCGGCGTGGACCTGGATCGACTCCGTGGCCGACGCCTGGAAGCAGGCGGGCACACCGTTGCAACCGTACATGGCCGGCTCGTGGGGGCCGGAGGCGGCGGTCAGCATCGCACCCGAGGGCAGCATCGGCGGTCGCCGTCGCGGCCGTAGCGGAGGCGGCGCGTGAGTGCGGCCGCGCCCGCGCTGCTGGCCGATGTCGGCGGCACCAACGTGCGTTTCGCGCTGGCCGACGCGCACGCGGCGATGCCGCTGCTCGGCGACAGCATCCGCGATTATCGGGTGCGCGATTTCGACTCGCTGGCGGCCGCGGCGCAGCGTTATCTGAGCGACGTCGGCGCCAGCGCGCAGCGCGCGTTCTTTGCGGTGGCCGGGCGGGTGGACGGCGACAGCGTGCGCATGACCAACCACCACTGGCACGTGAGCCTGCACCAGACGCAGGCCGATCTGGGTCTGGATGCGCTGCGCGTGATCAACGATTTCTACGCGCTGGCGATGGGCGTGCCCCTGCTCGGGCCGGAAAGCCTGATTACCATCGGCCCGGAGGGCACCAACGATTCCGGGCGTTGCGACAAAGTGTGGGCGGTACTGGGGCCGGGCACCGGCCTTGGTTGGGCCGCGCTGATGCAATTCGGCGATCACTACCATGTGCTGGAAACCGAGGGCGGGCACATCGGTTTCGCCCCGCGCAGCGAGGACGAAGCGAAGCTGTTGGCGCAGTTGCACACCTACTTTGTGCGGGTGTCCAACGAGCGTCTGGTCTGCGGTGCGGGCCTGCGCAACATCCATCAGGCGTTGGCGGCGATGGCCGGCGAGCCGGCCGAGGATTTGAGCCCCGAACAGATCAGCGCGTACGCCCGCGACGGCAGCGATCCGCTGTGCGTGAAAACGCTGGAGACATTCGTCCGCGTGTTCGGCGCGGTGGCCGGCGATTCGGTGCTCGGTTTTGGCGCCTGGGACGGCGTGTATCTGGCCGGCGGGCTGGTGCCGCATCTGCTGCCATGGCTGCAAGGTCCGGCCTTCCGCGAGCGTTTCGAGGACAAGGGCCGTTTCCAGAGCGCGATGCAGCGGGTGCCGACCCGGGCCATCATTCATCCGCAGCCGGGCCTGCTCGGTGCGGCGGCGGTGGCGCAGCGGCATATGCGCAAGCGTGGGCTGGCATGAACGCGGCGCACGCAATTCGCTCACCAGCGCCGGTGTGGCATGGCCATGGCGATGTCGCGTCGTGGGCCGAATCCGCCGCGACGCAGATCGCGCAGCAACTGCACCACGATCTGCAAACCCAGCCGCGTGCGCTGCTGCTGTTGTCCGGCGGCAGCACGCCGGAGCCGGTGTATCGCGCATTGACGGTGCAGACGCTGGATTGGTCGCGGACCATCATCGCACTGGTCGACGAGCGTTTCGTGCCACCCGATAGCCCGGGCAGCAACGGCCGTTTGCTCGCGGAAGTATTCGCACACGGCGCGGCAGCGGCGGCGACGATCTGGCCGCTGGTCGAGCCGGGCCTGTCGCTGCCGGCCTGTGTCGAGAACGCCAACGCGCGCATCGCTGACCTGGGACTGGTGCCCAGCGCGGTGGTGTTCGGCATGGGCGAGGATGGCCACACCGCCTCGCTGTTTCCCGGCGCGGCTGGTCTGGGTGCGGCGCTGCATGCCGGCGCCGCCTATGTCGCCCTCGATGCCAGCGGTTGCCCGGTGGCTGGCGACTACTCCCAACGCATCACCCTCACCCCGGCCGGCTGGCGAGCGGCGCATGCGCGATTGCTGCTGATCCGCGGCGAGCGCAAGCGCGACGTGTTCGAACGCGCGCTCGCAGTCGCTGAGGTCGATCAAACCCCGATCGTGGCGGCGGCCGCCGACGGCGCCGTTCCGCTGCACGTGCACTGGAGTCCATCATGAGCATTCATCCGCAACTGGCGGCCATTACCGCACGGATCCGTGAGCGCAGCCGCGATTCGCGCGCCGCCTATCTGGCCCATATCGATGCCGCGCGCAGCAATGGCCCGGCCCGCGGCGCGCTCGGCTGCGGCAATCTGGCGCACGGTTTCGCCGCCTGCGGCAACGACGACAAAGCCAAGCTGCGTTCGGGCGCCGCCCCCAACATCGCCATCGTCAGCGCCTACAACGACATGCTCTCGGCGCATCAGCCGTACGAGCACTATCCGGAGAAAATCCGCGCGCACGCGCGCGCCATCGGCGCCACCGCGCAGATGGCCGGCGGTGTGCCGGCGATGTGCGATGGCGTCACTCAGGGCCGGCCCGGCATGGATCTGTCGTTGTTCAGTCGCGACGTGATTGCCGAAGCCACCGCGATTGCGCTCAGCCACGACATGTTCGATGCGGTGCTGTGCCTTGGCATCTGCGACAAGATCGTGCCCGGCCTGCTGATTGGCACGCTGGCGTTCGGTCATCTGCCGGTGCTGTTCGTGCCGTCCGGGCCGATGCCAAGCGGTATCCCCAATGCCGAAAAAGCGGCGGTGCGTGAGCGTTATGCCGCTGGCGAAGCCAGCCGCGCCGAACTGCTCGAAGCCGAGGCGAAGTCGTATCACGCGCCGGGTACCTGCACCTTCTACGGCACCGCCAATTCCAATCAATCGCTGCTCGAAGCGATGGGGCTGCAATTGCCGGGTTCATCGTTCGTGGCGCCTGGCACGCCGTTGCGCGAAGCACTCACCGCCGCCGCCGTCGAGCGCGTGGCCGACATCACCGCGCTGGGCAACGACTATCGCCCGATCGGGCAGTTGATCGACGAGCGCGCCATTGTCAATGCCATCGTCATGCTGATGGCGACCGGCGGCTCGACCAACCACACCATCCATTGGGTCGCGGTGGCGCGTGCAGCCGGTATCCAGATCGACTGGACCGACTACGATGAACTGGCCGCGATCACGCCGCTGCTGACCCGCATCTATCCCAATGGCGAGGCCGACGTGAATCACTTCGATGCCGCTGGCGGTTTGCCGTTCGTCACCCGCGAACTGATCGCCGCCGGTCTGCTGCACGCCGACATCATCACCGTTGCCAACAGCAAGCAGGGGCTGCACGCCTACAGCCAAAGCCCGTGGCTGGACCAGGGCACGCTGCGCTGGCGCGAGGCACCGGCCAGCACTGGCGATGACAGCGTGCTGCGCCCGGTCAGCGCGCCGTTCGATGGCCACGGCGGCCTGAAGCTGCTCAGCGGCAATCTCGGTCGCTCGCTGATCAAGGTTTCTGCGCTCAAGCCTGATCGCCATGCAATCACCGCGCCGGCGGTGGTGCTCGATGATCCACAGCAACTGGCCAAGCTGCATCGCGCTGGCGCCTTGCCGCAGGATTTCGTTGCGGTGCTGCGTTTCCAGGGCCCGCGCGCCAATGGCATGCCCGAGCAACACAGCCTGACGCCATTGCTGGGCATGTTGCAGAATCAGGGCCGGCGTGTTGCGCTGGTCACCGATGGTCGGCTCTCCGGTGCCTCGGGCAAGGTGCCGACGGCATTGCACGTCAGCCCCGAAGCGCTGTCCGGCGGCGCCATCGGCAAGGTGCGCGAAGGCGACATGATTCGCCTCGATGCCGATGCTGGCGTGCTCGAAGCACTGGTCGATGCGACTGAGTGGAATGCCCGCGAATTGGCAGTACGGCCGACGGTCGATAACTGGAGCACCGGCCGCGTGTTGTTCGCCTCACGCCGTGCCCACGTCAGCAGTGCCGAGCAGGGCGCCAGTGTCATCGATTTCACTGCGTAGGCCCGATCGGTCGCCCACAGGGTGGGCTCCTACAGGTGCGCACAACCGTTTTTTGCAGGAGCCCACCCTGTGGGCGATCTCGACTCATCCTGGAGAATCCAATGTCTCGCAACAACCAAGCCCGCGACATCCTGACCCGCTCCGGCATCATGCCGGTGGTGACCGTAGCCAGACGCGCGATCAAGCAGGCGACGCCGCAGTTGCTGGTCGGTGTCGGCACCGTGTGCGATGCCGGCCATGTGCGCGCGGCGGAAGCGGCGGGTGCCGATTTCCTGGTCAGCCCCGGCACCACGTCGGCGCTGGCCGATGCGTTGCTGGCCAGTGCGCTGCCGTGCATTCCCGGTGCGGCGACGCCGAGCGAAATCATGGCGCTGCTCGAACACGGTTTCGAGTGCGTGAAACTGTTTCCGGCCTCGGCATTGGGCGGCATCACCCGAATCAAGGCATTGGCCGGGCCGTTCCCGAACCTGCGTCTGTGCCCGACCGGCGGCATCGGCGAGCACGATGCCGCGGACTATCTGGCGCAGCCCAATGTATTGTGCGTCGGCGGTTCGTGGATGGTGGCCAGCGAATGGATCAAGGCCGGCGATTTCGCTGCCGTTACCGCCAGCGCGGCCAAGGCGCGCGCGCTGATTGATCAGGTGCGTGGCTGACCGCAAGCCGTGAACTGGCGAGGTTTGGCGCAAATGTGAAGCGGCCAATGGCATGACCATCACCGCCGTCATCGCGAGGGCCGCAGGCCCGTGGCGATCCATGGTGTTACAGCGCGTAGTGCATGCGTTGGCGGGCTGATACGGCGCATTGCGAACGTCGCTGGATTGCTTCGCGCTGCGCGCTCGCAATGACGGCAGGAGATGCAATGGCTGACGGTCTGGTGGCTGGGCGTTACACTGCGTCAACTCAAAGCCGGAGCCGCCCATGCGTGTGTGTGTCTATGCTGCATCCAGCGATCATTGCTCGCCCGACTTCCACGCCGACGCGTACGCGCTCGGGCGGATTCTGGCGCAGCAGGGTGCCACCGTGGTCTTTGGCGGGGGTTCGCGCGGGTCGATGGGCGCGGTCGCCAACGGCGCGCTGGAAGCGGGCGGCGAGGTGATCGGCATCCTGCCGCGGTTCATGGCCGACCTGGAATGGGGCCATCCCGGCCTGACCCGGATGGAATTGGTCGAGGACATGCGCGAGCGCAAGCATCGCCTGCTTACCGGTTCCGATGCGGTGGTGGCGTTGCCCGGCGGTTGCGGCACGCTGGAGGAGTTGTTCGAAGCGATCACGCTCAAGCGCCTGGGCCTGTATTTCAAGCCGATCGTGTTGCTCAACACCCGTGGCTACTGGCAGCCCTTGCTCGATTTCATGCAAGTGCAGGTGATCGGGCAGCAGTTCATGAACACCGAACACGCGGCGATGTGGAGCCTGGCGCAAACGCCGGAGCAGGTGCCGTCGGCGATCGCGCAGGCGCCGGTGTGGGGCGAGAATGCGCGGGAGTTTGCCGCGGTCCGCGTTTAACGTCGCTGCGCGTTGATCGCATCACGCTGGCGTAGTGCCGCTGCGGCGGCGGCCTCGGCGTAATCCGCGCCCTCGCTGGCGTAAAGGATCGCACGCGATGAACTGATGATCAGGCCGTTGCCTTGGCTATCGGCGCCGCTGCGCAGTACCGCGGCCACGTCGCCGCCCTGCGCGCCGACGCCGGGCACCAGCAACGGCAGGTCGCCGACCAATGAGCGCACCTGCGCCAGTTCATCGGGCCAGGTGGCGCCGATCACCAACAGGCAATTGCCGTTGCCGTTCCACTCGTGCGCCACGCGGTGTGCCACGTGCTGATACAGCGGCTTGCCATCGATCCGCAGGTCCTGAAACTCGCCCGAGCCGGGGTTCGACGTGCGGCACAGCACCACCACGCCCTTGTCGGCGCGATTCAGGAACGGCTGCACCGAATCGCGGCCCAGATACGGGTTCACCGTCACCGCATCGGCGCGGTAGCGATCAAACGCTTCGCTGGCGTAATGCCGCGCGGTGCTGCCGATGTCGCCGCGTTTGGCATCGAGAATTACCGGGATGCCGGGATGCGCGGCGTGGATGTACGCGATCAGCCGTTGCAACGCATCCTCGGCGCCGAGCGCCGCGAAGTGCGCGATCTGCGGCTTGAACGCGCACACGTACGGCGCGGTGGCATCGACGATGGCGCGGCAAAACGTGAACACCGCATCGGCGTCATCGTCGAGCACCGCCGGCAGGCCTTCGGGCTCCGGGTCGAGCCCGACACAGAGCAGGGTGTTGGCTTCGAGCCAGCGTTGGCGCAGTGATTGGATGAAAATCATGGCTTCAGCCTCCGGATTAGGAAAAAGCGGTGATCCGCAAAACACCCAAAGGGAAGCTCTGAACAACCGCCATCCGCCGTCATTGCGAGCGTTCAAGCCTTTAGCCGCGAGGCCGAAGGCCGTGGCGGGAAGCAATCCAGTTCTTTGTTTTTCCGCATATTTCTGGATTGCCGCGTCGCTTCGCTCCTCGCAATGACAGCTTGTTCAGAGCATCCAAAGTAAAGCCCATAGCTTGAATTGCTTTTTTTTTTGCGCCTTTCGCGTCCTTTGCGGACCCAATGTTT
The DNA here is from genome assembly GCA_002839995.1 of Gammaproteobacteria bacterium HGW-Gammaproteobacteria-4. Classification (GTDB taxonomy): domain Bacteria; phylum Pseudomonadota; class Gammaproteobacteria; order Xanthomonadales; family Xanthomonadaceae. The sequence continues at coordinate 7,077 of PGZC01000008.1, forward strand.
TTTACGCTTTTCCCGTGGCCCCGTGATCCCGGCTTCAAATCACTTCAACGCCTTGTAGCGGATGCGATGCGGTTTGGCGCCTTCCTCGCCGAGGCGACGCTTCTTGTCGTCCTCGTACTCGCGGTAGTTGCCGGGGAAGAACTCGACATGCGAGTCGCCTTCAAACGCCAGGATGTGGGTGCAGATGCGATCCAGAAACCAGCGATCATGCGAGATCACCATCACGCAGCCGGGGAACTCCAGCAGCGCGTCTTCCAGCGCACGCAGGGTTTCGATATCCAGATCGTTCGAGGGCTCATCGAGCAGCAGCACATTGCCGCCCTGCAACAGGGTCTTGGCCAGATGCAGACGGCCGCGCTCACCGCCGGACAGGGTGCCGACCATTTTCTGCTGGTCCTGGCCCTTGAAGTTGAAGCGGCCGATGTAGGCGCGCGACTGGATTTCGACGCCGTTGATGGTGAGGATGTCGGAGCCGCCGGACACTTCCTGCCAGACGTTCTTGTTGCCTTCCAGCGTTTCGCGGCTTTGATCGACGTAGGCCAGCTTCACCGACGGGCCGACCGTGACCTCGCCCGAATCCGGGGTTTCCGCGCCGGTGATCAGCTTGAACAGGGTCGATTTGCCGGCGCCGTTGGGGCCGATGATGCCGACGATGGCGCCCGGCGGAATCGCGAAGCTCAGTTCGTCGAACAGCAGGCGATCGCCGAAGCGCTTGCTCACGTTCTTGAGTTCGATCACGTTGTTGCCGAGGCGTTCGCCCGGCGGGATGAAAATCTCGTTGGTCTCGTTGCGGCGCTGGTAATCGCTGGACTGCAATTCCTCCAGCCGGGCCAGACGCGCCTTGCCCTTGGTGCGGCCGCCGCGCGCATTCTGCCGCGACCATTCCAGCTCTTTCGCAATCGCTTTCTGGCGCGCCTTTTCCTGCGACTCTTCCTGCTTCAGGCGTTCCTGTTTCTGTTCCAGCCACTGCGAGTAGTTGCCCTTCCACGGAATGCCGCGGCCGCGGTCGAGTTCGAGTATCCACTCGGCGGCGTTGTCGAGGAAGTAGCGATCGTGCGTCACCGCCACCACGGTGCCGGGGTAGCGCGCCAGAAACTGCTCCAGCCATTCCACCGACTCGGCATCCAGATGGTTGGTGGGTTCATCGAGCAGCAGCATGTCGGGCTTGGACAGCAGCAAACGGCACAGCGCCACGCGGCGCTTCTCGCCGCCGGACAGATTGGCGATTTGCGCTTCCCATGGCGGCAGGCGCAGCGCGTCGGCCGCCACTTCGAGTTGCTGCTCCAGCATATGCGCATCGTTGGTTGCCAGGATGGCTTCAAGGCGCGCCTGTGCAGCGGCCAGCTTGTCGAAATCGGCGTCCGGCTCGCCGTAGGCGGCGTAGACCTTGTCCAGCTCGGCCTGCGCGGTCAGCACCTCGCCGACGCCTTCTTCCACCGCCTCGCGCACGTTGTGCTCGGGGTTGAGCCGCGGCTCCTGTTCCAGGTAACCGATCTTGATATCCGGCTGTGCCCGCGCCTCGCCCTGGAAGTCGGTATCGACGCCGGCCATGATCCGCAGCACGGTCGATTTGCCGGCGCCGTTCAGGCCCAGCAAGCCGATCTTGGCGCCGGGGAAAAAGCTCAGCGAGATGTCCTTGATGATCTGGCGTTTCGGCGGCACGGTCTTGCTGACGCCGATCATGGTGTAGATGTACTGCATGGTGCACTCCGGGGCACGCCTGCTGCCAAGAACGACCGGGTGCGTTCAGGGCGCTGTCACCATGCCGAACCAAGGGTCGATGCTCAACGGCCGCCACCGCCCCCGCCGCCGCCACCACCGCCGGAAGAACCGCCGCCACCGCCGCCGGACGAGGTCCCGGGTGGGGTGGACGCGGACGCGATGGATGAACTCAGGCTACTGCCGACGGCGTTGGCCAGACTGCCCATATCGTTGAAACTGGCGCCGTGATACCAGGCGATGGACGCGGTGGCCGCAGCGGCTGCTGCGGCGCCGACGGCGCGGGTGAACTTGTCGGTCCAGGCTTCTTCGACGTCCAGCGCGATGGCGTAGGGCAGCAGAGTTTCGTAGCGCTTGGCGTCCAGCGGCGGTGGTGCGCCGGGGCCTTGTATGCGCGTCAGTTCGTCGCGCTCGGCGACGCTTAAATAGAGCTTCAGTCCTTCGATCTCGTCCAGCAGCTTGCGCCCCGTGTGCGTGGGCGCCTGCACCAGGTAGGCGAACACCAGCAGCGTCACGACCATCAGCACGCACACCGCGATGATCGCCGGCACGCCATTGCCTGCGGCGGCGACGAATGCAAGCACGGCAGAGGCTGCCGCAATGCCGAATGCAATCAACAGGCTGCCGGTGTTGCGCTTGAAATGGCTGCCGTGCAGGCGCTGGTTCAGCGCCTTGGCGTGTGCCCGTTGCGCGCGTTGCAGATGGCTGGCGTTGCCGTCTTCGAGTACCAACGTCCGCATGCTGGCGGGGAACAGTTCCGTGAGCAATGCCGATGGGGTGGGGAAGCGCATCAGCGGGCTGCCAATGTCGAGCCGACGCAGCGACCATTGATCCTTGCGCAGCATGCGATCCTTGCGTTCGATGGCGACCTTGCCATCGACTGCGGCGCTCAGCAGGTCGCTGGTGAAGCAGCGGGTGTCGTAACGACGACGGCGAAGATAACGAAGCTCGGCCGGCGCGCGATCGGCGGGCGGCTCGTAGCGGGCGATGATCACGCCGGCGCGCGGATCGCGGCCCACCTGGCGCCAGCGCCGTATGCAGAACGTCAACAGCAGCGCCCAGCCCGCCAGCGCCAGCAGCAGGCCGCGATTGTCTTGCAGCAGCCAGCCCAGGCGCTGCGTCGCGCCCGGGGCTGGGATCAAACCTTTCGGGAAACCGAGCACGATGGTCAGGCCCTCGCGCGCGGCCAGTGGTGCGGTGAGTTGCCATTGCGCCACGCCCGGCTCACTCACGGTGACGCGATAGGCCGAGCCCTTGGCGCCTTGCGCGCCGGTGTAGCCCTCGGCCTTCATCTCGGCGATCGGCACCGGAGCCGGCAACCGCACGGTGACCTGCGCCGTGTCGATGGGAAACACCCAGCCGGTGCCGATCGCGTTCCAGTACAGCTCATCGTGCGCGGCGAAGAACCCCAACTGCCGCGTTGTGCGATAGCGCAGGACGTAGCGGTAGTCGCCCGGCAGTTGCGGCAGCAAACGGTCGTCTCCGGCATTGATCCGCACGCCATTGTCGAGGTGTTCGATGAACCACGGCTCCACCCGGTCATCGCGCAACATCGACAGCATCGTGAAATCGACGACTACCGCATTGCCGTAGCGGTCGCGGTAACGGGTGGGGAAGTCGCGATAGATGCCGCGCCGGATCCGGTTGCCGGTCGCATGCACGGTGATTCGCTCGGTCACATCCAGCGTACCGTCGGCCCGCACATCGACTTCGATTGCGTAGTTGCGAATACGCTCATCGGATTGGGCTGGGGCGGCCGACGCTGCCAACAGCAGTGCGCATGCGAGCAACTGCCGCAATGCGCCGCTCATGGCAATCGCACCGTTGCCGGTGGTCGCTCGCTTGCCTGCGCTTGGTAAAATTCACCGATGCGAAATGCGAACGCGTGCGCGATCAGCATGTCGGGCACGCGCTGGACGGCATCGTTGTAGTCGCGCACCGCACCGTTGTAGAAACGTCGCGCATATTGCAGATGATCTTCCACCGTCACCAGATCGCGCTGCAGTTGCACGAAGTTGTCGCTGGCCTTGAGGTTCGGGTAGGCCTCTTTCAATGCCAACAAACGGCTCAGTGCCTGCTCCAGTTCGGATTCCACTTCGCCCAGCCGGGTCGGGCTGGTCTGCTGCATCGCCTGACTGCGCAATGTCGCCACCGCCTCCAGCACGGACTTTTCGTGGCTGGCGTAGCCCGCCACCGCCGCCACCAATTGTGGTACCAGATCATGCCGGCGGCTGAGTTGCACGTCGATATCTGCCCAGCCTGTGCGCATCTGGTTGCGCAGCCGGATCAGCCGGTTGAACGCGAACCCCATCCACGCCAGCAGCAACAGCAACACGATCGACAGCATCATGCCCATGTTTCAACTCACCTTGCGATGGCCGGATACGGCCAAGGGTAGCAAAGTCGCGCCGTGCCGACCTGCTGCCGAAGCCGGGCTTAGCCAGCGCGCTTGCGCGCAGTCACCTCGATCTCGATCTTCATGCGCGGATCGGCAAGGCCGGCGCTGATCATCATTGCCGCTGGCCGCACCTCACCGAGGTATTTGCGCAGTGCCGGCCAGCACAACGGGAAGTCGGCGGCATTGGGCACGACGTAGGTTACTCGCACCACATCGGCAAAACTCGCGCCGGCCTGTGCCAGCGCGGTCGCGATGTTGCTCAAGCATTGCTCGGCCTGCGCTGCCACATCCTCGCTGATGGTCATCGTCGCGTAGTCGAAGCCGGTAGTGCCGGATACGAACACCCATTCGCCATCAACCACCGCGCGCGAATAACCGATATCGCGCTCGAACGGCGAACCGGAACTGATCAGGGTGCGGGTCATGGTGCGGTCACTCGGCGGGTGGTAGCGACAAGGGTACGACAGCGCCACCTCGATGGGTGCGTCACCGGCGCGCATCCGGTGGTTCTGGCGCCGCGATGTCGTCGGCGTGCGGCCGCCCGCGTCGAAACAGGCATTGCACCGCCCCGTGGGTCCACTGCCCGCCCGCTGTCACTTTTCGCCCGCATCCGGTCGTATTCCGCGTTTTCAATGACGACCACAACGGCGCCGGTGCGTCGGATGGGAGCGGACGATGCGTTACGGTTGGAAAGTGTTGGTGATCGGGGCCTTGACGTTGTTGTTGCTGATCCCGCTGTTGATGCTGCGCGGGTTGGTGACGGAGCGGCAGCAGCGGGCGGATGCGGTGCGGGCGGAGATCGCGGGCTCGTCCAGCCGCGAGCAGCGGGTGGTTGGGCCGTTGTTGCGGGTGCAGATCGAGGAGGTGCTGCGGGTGCGGCGCAAGGTTACCGAAAACGGTGTCGAGCGCGATGCCGTGGAGCAGGTACGGCGCAGCGCACTGCGGGTGATTGCGCCGGAGAAACTGTCGATGCGCAATGTGCTGCGCACCGAGACGCGGCATCGTGGCCTGTTCAGCGCCATGCTGTATCACGATGCCGCCGAGCTCAGCGCCGATTTCGTGTGGCCGACGCCGCCAGCGCTGGACGAGGATCGGTTGGCGTGGACGATCGTCGCCGCCGATTTCGTGCTCGGTCTGGGCGACAACCGCGGCATCGGCCACATCGCGCTGGCGGTGGACGGACAGGAACTGGCTGCCGAGCCGGGCACCGGGATCGCCTGGTTGCCCGAAGGCGTGCGTTTGCCGTTGCCGGCAACGGTGCTGGCGCGGGTTCGCGCCGGTGACCCGCTGCAATTGGCCGGAGCGCTCGAACTGACCGGCAGCGAGCGCTTGAGCTGGGTGCCGGTGGGCGGCGAAACGCAGATCGACGCGCGCGCCGATTGGCCGCATCCGGGGTTCCAGGGCAACTACCTGCCGCAGGCGCCGGAAATCGATGAGCATGGTTTTCGCGCGCAATGGTCGGTGTCGCGGCTGTCGAGTCAGGCGCATCGCGCGGTGCAGGACTGCCCGCTGACGCAGAACGCGTGCGCCGGCCTGTACGAAGCGACGTTTTCGGTGGCGCTGGTCGATCCGGTGGACCGCTACCTGAAGACCGATCGCGCGATGAAATACGCGCTGCTGTTTCTGGTGGTGGTATTCGGCGCGGTGTTCTTCATCGAAGTGCTCAAGGGCGTGGCAGTGCATCCGCTGCAATACGGGCTCAGCGGGCTGGCGTTGGCGATTTTCTTCCTGCTGTTGCTGGCGCTTTCCGAGCACCTCGGCTTCGGCGCGGCTTATGGACTTGCCGCACTCGCGTGTGTTGCTCTGATCGCCACCTACATGGGCGGCGTGCTCGGCAGCCGACGGCGCGGGCTGGGGTTCGCCGGCCTGCTGGGGCTGCTGTTCGGCCTGCTTTTCGGGCTGTTGCAATCGGAGGACTATGCCCTGCTGATCGGCGCGGTTGCCCTGTTTGCGGCGCTGTCGACGGTGATGCTGCTGACCCGGCGTCTGAACTGGTATCGGTTGGATGATGGCGGGAGGGGAGGGTGAGCATCGCGTCGGCGCATTCGCGCGCAGCCCCGGATCACGGCCTGCGGCCTGATCCGGGCTACAATTCGCGGTCATCCCCCATGGTGAGGTCATCATGTTTGCACGCGACTTGCGGATTGCCGGTTATGACGACGAACTGGCGGCGGCGATGGCAGCCGAGCGGCAGCGGCAGGAGGATCACGTCGAGCTGATCGCGTCGGAGAACTACGCCAGTCCGCGTGTGCTGGAAGCGCAGGGCAGTGTGCTTACCAACAAGTACGCCGAGGGCTATCCGGGCAAGCGTTATTACGGCGGTTGCGAATACGTGGACATCGCCGAAAAGCTCGCGATCGAGCGGGTGAAAAAGCTCTTTGGCGCCGACTACGCGAACGTGCAGCCGCACTCGGGTTCGCAGGCGAACGCGGCGGTGTATCTGGCGCTGCTGCAGCCGGGCGACACCATTCTTGGCATGAGCCTGGCGCACGGCGGCCACCTCACCCACGGCGCCAAGGTGAACTTCAGCGGCAAGCTGTTCAACGCGGTGCAGTACGGCGTGGATGGCGATGGCCTGATCGATTACGACGAGATCGAGCGGCTCGCCAAGGAGCATCAGCCGAAGATGCTGGTCGGCGGATTCAGCGCTTACTCGCGGGTGATCGACTGGGCGCGCATGGCTGACATCGCGAAATCGGTGGGCGCGTATTTCTTCGTCGATATGGCGCACGTGGCGGGACTGGTGGCAGCCGGCGTGTATCCAAATCCGGTGCCGCACGCCGACGTGGTCACCTCCACCACCCACAAGACCCTGCGCGGTCCGCGCGGCGGCATCATCCTGGCGCGCAGCAATGAGGCGCTGGAGAAGAAGTTCCAGTCGCTGGTATTCCCCGGCACCCAGGGCGGCCCGCTGATGCACGTGATCGCGGCCAAGGCGGTGGCGTTCAAGGAAGGTGGCGCGCGGTTACAAGGTGGTGTCCGGCGGCACCGACAATCACCTGTTCCTGCTCGATCTGATCGGTCGCGAACTCACCGGCAAGGACGCCGAGGCTGCACTCGGCCGTGCCCACATCACGGTCAACAAGAACGCGGTGCCGAACGACCCGCGCTCGCCGTTCGTCACTTCCGGTCTGCGCCTGGGTACCCCGGCGGTGACCACGCGCGGTTATGTCGAGGCCGATTGTGTCGAATTGGCCAACGCCATCGCCGATGTGCTCGACGCGCCCGCCGACGACGCGGTGATCGCGCGGGTGCGCGAGGTGGTGACAGCGCAGTGCCGCAGGTTGCCGGTGTATGGCTGAGATCCGGGACTGGGGACTCGGGACTGGGGACTCGGCACGCGCGTGCCGCGTTGCCCGGGTAGCCAGTCTGCGCGTCCTCGCTGCCGTAGGTCGGCTCAAGCGCAGCGGAGCCGACATTCGTGGTAGTGACGATTCGGCGTCGTCGGATCCACGCCTTCGGCGCTTGATCCGACCTACGGCAATCGTCTTTCCGAGTCCCGAGTCCCCCGTCCCGAGTCCCGGCTTCTAATGCACTGCCCCTTCTGCCAGCACGACGACACCCGGGTGATCGATTCGCGAGTCAGCGAAGACGGCGCCAGCATTCGCCGTCGGCGCGAGTGCCCGCAATGTGGTGAGCGTTTCTCGACGGTGGAAGTTTCAGAGTTGAAGCTGCCCAGCCTGGTCAAGAGCGACGGCCGCCGCGAGCCGTTCGATGAGCGCAAGCTGCGCACCAGTTTCGAGCGTGCGTTGCACAAGCGGCCGGTGTCGGGCGAACAGGTGGACGCGTCGGTGGCGGCGATCGTTCACGACTTGCGCCGCCTCGGTGAGCGCGAAGTGCCGTCGCTGCGGGTCGGCGAATACGTGATGCGCGAGTTGAAGCAACTCGATCAGGTTGCCTTTGTGCGCTTCGCCTCGGTGTATCGCAAGTTCGAGGACGTGCAGGCGTTTCGCGAGGAAATCGAGCGTCTGGAGCGCGACCTGCCGGGGTTGGACAACGTGCAGTTGTCGTTGCTGGATACCAACAGCAAGAGCAAATGACGGGCGCGGCCATTGCGGTGCCGGTGGGCCGCGATAGGTGCGCTGATGGTGGGATTACGGTCGCTCACAGGGTGAGCTCCTGCAACATGCGGTGCTGTGCCGCTTGGAGGCCACCGTGTGGACGACCCCGAGCAGACCGTCTACATCAGCGGAAGCAGTACACTAGCAACATCATGAGTACACCCGTTTTCACCGCCCTCGACCACGCCCACATGGCGCACGCGCTGCGCCTGGCCGCGCGCGGCTCGTTCACCACGCGGCCCAATCCGATGGTCGGCTGCGTGATCGCGCGCGGTGAACAGGTGCTGGGCGAAGGCTGGCACCAGCAGGCTGGCGGCGCGCACGCCGAGGTGTTTGCGCTGCGTGAAGCGGGCGATGCGGCCAGCGGCGCCACCGCCTATGTGACGCTGGAACCCTGCGCCCATCACGGACGCACCCCGCCATGTGCCGATGCGCTGGTGGCGGCGGGCATCACCCGGGTGGTGGCGGCCACACTGGATCCGTTTGCACATGTCGCCGGTCGCGGCTTCTCCACGCTCAGTGCGTCGGGCATCACCGTGGAAGTGGGCTTGATGCAGGTTGCAGCGCGGGCGCTCAACCGCGGTTTTTTCTCACGCATCGAACGCGGTCGGCCGTGGCTGCGGGTAAAGCTCGCGATGAGCATCGATGGTCGTACCGCGTTGGCCTCCGGCGAATCCAAATGGATCACGTCAGAGGCATCGCGTGCCGATGTGCAGCACTGGCGCGCGCGCAGCGGCGCGATTCTCACCGGCTCGGGCACGGTACGTGCCGACGACCCGCAGTTGACTGTACGTCTCGGTGACGTTGCATTCGAGCCGCCGCTGCGGGTGGTGCTCGACAGCGGCGGGCGGTTGCCGGCCGGCGCGCGGATTTTGCGTGATGCCGACGCGCCGACCGTGCTGGTGTATGCCGACGACATCGTGCCCGATTACGCCGACACCGTGCAGGGATTCGCGGTACGGCGGGTGCCCGGCGGGCTCGACCTGGCCGCCGTACTGGCGCAACTGGCGACCCGTGGTATCAGCGAGGTGCAGGTGGAAGCCGGCGCGCGCCTGTGCGGCGCATTGCTGCGCGAAGGCCTGGTCGATGAGCTGCTGCTGTACATCGCGCCGATCGTTCTCGGCGATCAAGGCCAGCCGCTGCTGGCCGGCATTCACCCGGCAAGCATGGCCGAGCGCCTCGATCTGACATTGCTCGAATCGCGCCAGATCGGGCCGGACCTGCGTCTGTTGCTGGGCCCTGCCGCGGAGCGCAACCCCTGATGTTTACTGGTCTGATTCAGGCCGTTGGTCGCATCGTTGCGCACGAACCGCGCGGCGGCGATCTGCGATTGCACATCGCGTTTGCCGATCTCGACCGCGCCGATGTCGCCCCCGGCGAAAGCATCGCGGTCTCGGGTGTCTGCCTCACCGTCGTCGCCTTCGATGCCGACCGCTTTGCCGCCGACGTGTCCAACGAAACCCTGGCCCTGACCACCCTTGGCAGCCTGCCGGTCGGCGCCGCCGTCAATCTCGAACGTGCCCTGCGCGCCAGCGATCGCCTCGGCGGGCACATGGTGTCCGGCCATGTCGATGGCGTCGGCCACGTCGCACGCATTCACGACGACGGGCGCTCGCAACGTTGGCGGTTCAGCGCCGCGCCCGACCTGCTGCGTTTCATCGCCAGCAAGGGCTCGGTCGCCATCGACGGCGTCAGCCTCACCGTCAATGCGGTCGATGGCGAAGGCTTCGAAGTCAATCTGGTACCGCACACCATCGCCCACACCGCGTTTGCCGGCACTGCCAGCGGCAGTGCCGTAAACATCGAAGTGGACGTGGTCGCGCGTTATGTCGAGCGGTTGTTGCAGACGCGATGAATGGGGTGCCGCGAAGTAGACGAATTATTCCGCGAGAAACCTGAACAGACCAATGTCCCCAAACAATTGGTTCAGTACGTCGCTGAGAGAACTGTTGATCCACTGTTCGTTCGTCGCTGCGGTAGGGACCACTACGACGCGCTCTTCCTTGTTTGAGCGATACATCTGATCGAAACTTTCCGTTCCGCGAACTGCCTGAACTTTCAAGGCGCTTTCGATTTTCACGCCGCCCGTCCAGAATCCCTGAGAGGTCGAATATTCCAGGCCGCGCACTTCCACGGTAAGTCTCGGACTGGCGTCGGCCGCATAGTCGACAACGTTGAACCCCTTCTTTTGCAGGCCCGTCACAAGCTGCTCATGAACGACCACGGCGACATCTTGTTCTGCGGTAATTTCTGCCGCAGCGCCATATGCCGTGCCGCGGTGACCAAGAGACTTTGAAGTGCGCTCGTCAACCACTCGAACGGCAACCGACACTCCGTTCCCTTCGTTTGAGTTCTGCACGTTGACCGTTGGCGCGAGTCGGGCAGTTTGCGAATTGAACGCGCAGCCTGAAAGTAGAAGCAACGACACGGTAAAGATAATAATTCTGGACACAGCAGATCCCCTGGTTTTCTTGATGGAGCGTTAATGTGTGATTTGTCGCAGTTATTGTCAATGGGGCGATGACCAGATCGTCGGCTGACACTCCTTTGCACTGAGAGGAGTGGCAGCACAACCGGCGGAACACCCCGATTTAAAGGTCGCCCGAAATGGCTACAGTCAGACCGCTCAATCCGCCGGCACGGTGCGCTCCAGCGCCCAAGCGCGCAGTGCTTTTACCTTTTCAGCCATCAACACCGACAGCGGCCGGGTAGAGCCCAGTTCATGCAGCAGTTGTGCTTCGCTCAGCGGGGCGCCTTCGGCGTGCGCGGCATACATGGCGCCAACCACCGCCTGTTCGATTTCGGCGCCGGAGAAACCTTCGGAAGCATCGGCCAGCGCGATCAACGAGAACGCACCCCAGTCGATTTGGCGCTTGTCGAGATGGATGCGGAAGATTTCCGCGCGCACGCTGGCATCGGGAAGATCGACAAAGAAGATTTCGTCGAAGCGGCCCTTGCGCAGCAGTTCCGGCGGCAGTTCGTGCACCTGGTTGGCGGTGGCGACGATAAATACCTTGCTGCGGCGCTCGGCCATCCAGGTGAGCAGGTAGCCGAGCACGCGGCGTGACACACCGCCGTCGCTGTCCGAACTGGCGATGCCCTTTTCGATTTCGTCCATCCACAGTACGCATGGCTCCAGCTGCTCCGCCGATTGCAGTGCCTCGCGCAGGTTCTTTTCGGTCTCGCCGTGATACTTGTTGTACAGGGTGCCGAAATCCAGCCGTACCAGCGGTACTCCGAAGCCGCCGGCGACCGCTTTGGCCGCAAGGCTTTTGCCGCAGCCCTGCACGCCGAGCAGCAGGATGCCCTTGGGCGGGTCGAGGCGAATGCCGCTGCCATTGTCGGCTGTGGGTGCCGGCAGGAACGCCGGCCGGCGGTGGCTTACCCAGGTCTTCAGGCGGGCGAGGCCGGCGATATCGGCGAAGCGCGCAGTATCGAACTCAAAGCGCAGATGGCCGCTGCGGTTGAGCAGCTCGAACTTGAGTTTGTTCAGCTCGGGTAGATCGTCGTGACCGATCGCGCCGTCACGAAAGATCAGGTGGCGGGCGATGCGCCGTGCTTCGGTCAGGTTCAGGCCGCGCAGATTTCGCACCAGTGCACGCAGCGCGTCGGCGTCCACTTGCACGCGTTTGCCGGCGTTTTCACGGGTATAGACCTGCACTTCGTCGCGCACCAGCTTGAGCAATGCGTTTTCGTCGGGTAGGCGCAGGGAAAACGTCACGGCATGGCTTTGCAACGCCTCAGGCAGCTCGATCCTGGCGCCGACCAGCACCAGCGTGTGCGGCTGACATTCGCGCCGCTGCACGATCTCGCGCAACAGGCGCTCGGTGGTGGCGTAGCGCAAGTAGGGATGGAAATCGAGCAGCAGGTAGATGCCGCGTTGCTCGGCCTCCTTGATGGTGCGCAGTGTGTTGCCGGCGTCCGGCGCATGCGTGGTGGCTTCCTCGCCGTCGATATCGACGCGGCGCAGGCCTTCGGTGACCGACCAGCGATACAAGGCGCGCCAGACATGCATCAACACATAACGGAACAGATCGACCACGCGGCCCTCGTCGGGGGTTTCGATCACGATCAGTGCGGTGTTCGACCGCACCAGGGCAGCCAGATCTTGCAGTTCGCTCATGGATGACGCCGACAATGGATTTGCGCCAACGATAGCAGAGCGAATTGGCGAGCGTTCCGAAATGCCGTGAGCGAACTCCAGCGGCCACTACGCTGAGGTATGATCACGCGCATGAACAAGCGTGAAGCGTTTCGCACCATTGTTGCCGACGTCGAGAAAGGCGATCTGGCCTTTCCGACCAGCGCCCGGGTGGCGATGCAGGTGCAGCAGGCATTGAACGATCCGGACTGCCAGATCGGTACCGCGGTCAAACTGGTGCAGGCCGAACCGCTGCTGGCCGCGCGGGTGGTCTCGATGGCGAATTCGGTGGCGTTCAACCGCTCCGGGCGCGAGGTGACCGACGTGAAGACGGCGGTGACGCGACTGGGCTTCAAGACGGTGCGCTCGCTTGCTGCGGCGCTGGTCACCCGGCAGATGGCCGGCGCGACCGGTTCGGCATCGCATCAGGATCTGGCAGCACGCCTGTGGGAGCACACCACGCATGTTGCCTCGCTCGCGCATGTGATCGCGCGGCGGGTGACCCATGTCGATCCCGATACCGCGATGTTCGCCGGCATCGTGCATGAGGTCGGTGGTTTTTACCTGCTGTCGCGCGGCGACGATTTCCCCGGCCTGCTCGACGGCGGTTTCGATGAGTGGATGGATTCGGGCGAGACGGAAGTCGGCCGCGCGGTGCTCAAGATGCTGCTGGTCCCCGAGCCGGTGCAGCAGGCGGTCGATGCGTATTTCGAAGGTGCGCTGGAAATCCCGTCGTCCAGTCTTGGCGATACGCTGATGCTGGCCGAGCAACTCGCGCCGGTACGTTCGCCGTTGCACCGGTGCGCGGGCGACGAGGGTGCCAGCGATGTCTCCGCCAGCATCGACATGATCCTCGGCGAGGAAACCCTGAGCAGCATCCTCGCGGAATCGGCCGAGGAAGTGCGCTCGCTGATTGCCGCGCTGAAGTTTTAGCGGCCTGTCGGACTTGACCGTCGTAGCGAGAGAAAGCCGGTTCCTGGCTTCGCTCGGTCGCCCACAGGGTGGGCTCCTACAGAAAAACCGTGACCTGCGCCTGTAGGCGCCCACCTTGTGGGCGACCGAACGCCACAGCGCGCGATGACGCGCCATGATTGCTGCACCGCCTGCGCTCTGGCGCCCGACCTTCTACAATGGGCGGTCTTCTTTCGCCGAGTTCGCCATGTCCTTCTGCCCCATTCCCGAACTGCTTGCCGAGATCCGCGCCGGGCGCATGGTGGTGATCGTCGATGACGAGGATCGCGAGAACGAGGGCGATCTGATCATGGCGGCGGAGCTGGTAAAGCCGACCGACATCAATTTCATGGTGACCCACGCGCGCGGGCTGGTGTGCCTTTCGCTGACCCGCGAGCGTTGCCGACAGCTGGATCTGGCGCCGATGGTGAGCGACAACCAGTCCGCGTACCACACCAATTTCACGGTCAGCATCGAGGCCGCCGAGGGCGTGACCACCGGCATCTCCGCCTACGACCGCGCGCACACCATCCGTACCGCCGTGCGCCCTGATGCCAAGGCGCGCGATCTGACCCAGCCGGGCCACATCTTTCCACTGATGGCGCAGCCCGGCGGCGTGCTTACCCGTTCCGGGCACACCGAGGCTGCTTCCGATCTGGCGCTGCTGGCCGGATTGGAGCCGGCCGGTGTGCTGGTGGAAATCCTCAACCCCGATGGCGGCATGGCACGGCGGCCCGAATTGGAGCGTTTCGCGGCCGCGCACGGCTTGAAAATCGGCTCCATCGAGGAACTGATCCGCTACCGCCTCGCCACCGAGCACACGGTCGAGCGCGTTGATGAGCGCAGCATCGATACCGCGTTCGGCGCGTTCAATCTGGTTACCTATCGCGATCGTATCGCTCACGACTTGCACTTCGCGCTGGTGCGCGGCCGCCCCGACCCGGACACGCCGACCCTGGTGCGCGTACACGTGAAGAACCTCCTCGCCGATGTGCTGCACTGGCAGCGTCCGGATTTTGGCGTGGCGCTGAACGATGCGCTGGCCGCGATTGCCAAGGCCGGCGTCGGTGTGCTGGTGGTGCTCGCCGACCCGGTAACTCCGGATGCGCTGCTCGAACGCCTGCGCGCGCCGGTGCCGGTACATGAAGCCGACGGCGATGGCCACGATGGTTCAGGTCAGGGCAGCGTGCACTGGCGCCGCAACGGCGCGGGCGCGCAGATCCTCGCCGATCTGGGGCTGCGTCGTCTGCGCGTGCTCGGCACCCCGCGCCGGCAGGTGGGTCTGGCCGGGTTCGGGCTGGAGGTGGTGGAGTTTGTCGATATCGAGCACGCCACCGCACAATAGCGTGGCGGGATTGCGACAATACCCGCGCACGCCGCGCAACCGCTAAACTGCACGCTGCGATTTCCGTTGCGAGTGTTTCATGACCCATTACCAAGGCGAACTGCGTGCGCCCACTTCGGGGCGCTTCGGTATTGTCGCCAGTTGCTGGAACCCGAAAATCACCGACGTGTTGCTCGAAGGCGCGCGGGTGGCGCTGACCATCCACGGCGTGCATCCGTCGCACGTCGATGTGGTGCGCGTTCCCGGTGCCTGGGAGATACCGCAGGCGTGCGAGACGATGGCGCGCAGCGGCCGCTACGCGGCGCTGATGGCGCTGGGCTGCGTGGTGCGTGGCGATACCCGGCATTTTGAACACGTTGCCGATGAGTGCGCGCACGGGCTGATGCAGGTATCGCTGCGGCACAATCTGCCGATCGCCAATGGTGTGCTGGCGGTGGAACACCATACCGATGCCGAAGCGCGCGCCGGCGGCAGCCACGGCAACAAGGGCGAAGAGGTGGCGCTGGTGGCGATCGAAATGGTCGATCTTGCCGCGCGTCTGGCCGCCGCTGAATTTTCGCCATAACGGCACAGGAGATCGAGTCCATGAAACATTCCCGTAGCGATGGCGTCGACCCGGCAGCGCGTTCGCGCTCCCGTCGGCGCGCACTGCAGGCGATCTACGCCTGGCAGTTGGCGGGCGCGCCGATCGAATCGCTGCTCGCCCAGTTTCGTAGCGAGCAGGACATGGAGATCGCCGATCTGGCGTATTTCGAGGAACTGGTCAGTGGCGTGGTGACGCATTGCGCGCAACTCGACGAAGCCTTCCAGGAATATCTCGATCGCGAGGTGGCGCAGGTCGATCCGATCGAGCGCGCGGTGCTGCGCATCGCCACCTACGAGCTGATTCACCGCCTCGATGTGCCGTACCGGGTGGTGATCAACGAGGCGATCGAAACCACCAAGCGTTTTGGTGCCGATCACGGCCACAGCTATATCAATGGCGTGCTCGACAAGGCCGCCGCGAAGTATCGCGCTGCTGAAGCACAGGCACCGCGCGGGCGGTGATGTTCATCAAGGCCGGAAGCACCAGTTCCGAGAAGCATTGGGTCCGCAAAGAACGCAAAAAACGCAAAGGAAAGCAGAAGCCTTGTCATTGTGAGCAGCCGCTCTTGCGCATCCATGCGCCCGCCGCACGTGCATATCCATGTGCGTCGCAGCGAAGCAACCCAGCGCTTCTCACTTTGGATAACGTTCCTGCTGAAGAGGCGTACAACCCGGGATCGTGGTAAATCCATGCGATGGCGCCGGAGTTCGGCAACCCTGATTTTTTTTTTGCGCTTTTTTGCGTCCTTTGCGTCCTTTGCGTTTTTTGCGTCCTTTGCGGACCATTTGCTTTTCCGAGTCCCGAGTCCCGAGTCCCGAGTCCCGAGTCCCGAGTCCCGAGTCCCGAGTCCCGAGTCCCCAAACCCGGCCCATCATGCCCGAATTCGATCTGATCGCCCGCATCCGTGAACGCGCATCACTGCGCGCCGATGTGCTGTTGGGCATTGGCGACGATGCCGCGTTGTTGCGCGTGCCGGCAGGACAATTGCTGGTGGTGAGCTGCGATACGCTCAATGCCGGTGTGCATTTTCCGCTGGATACGGCGCCTGCGGATATCGGCCACAAGGCGCTGGCGGTGAATCTCAGCGATCTGGCGGCGATGGCGGCGCAGCCGGCCTGGTGTACGTTGTCGTTGTCGCTGCCCGAGGCTGACGCGGATTGGCTGAATGGTTTTCTCGATGGCTTTCTTGCGCTGGCCCACGCGCACGGCGTTGCGCTGGTTGGTGGCGACACCACGCGCGGGCCGCTGTCAATCGGCGTCACCGTGCATGGATTCGTGCCCGAAGCGCTGGCCTTGCGCCGCGCCGGCGCGCAGGCCGGAGACGAGCTGTGGTTGACCGGAACGCTCGGCGACGCCGCGGCAGCGCTGACGTTGCGTGCGGCGACGACGCCGGTCGATCCGTTGCTGACGGCGCGGCTGAATCGACCGACACCGCGGGTGGCGGCGGGTCTGGCGCTGCGTGGTCTGGCCCACGCCGGCATCGATGTGTCCGATGGTCTGCTCGCCGATCTGGGCCATGTGCTGGCGGCGAGCGGGGTGGGTGCGCAAATCGATCTCGCCCGTCTGCCGACTTCAGCCGCATTGGCCGCAGCCATCGGCGAATCCGGGCGCTGGCCGTTGCAACTCGGCGGCGGCGACGATTACGAGTTGTGCTTTACTGCTGCGCCGGAGCAGCACGCTGCGATTGTCGCCGCACTCGCTGCGGTCGATACACCGGTGCAGGTGATCGGCTACATCGCGGCGGCGCCGGGCGTGCGCGTGCTGGCCGCCGATGGCAGCGCGTACACACCAAGCCAAAGCGGCTATCAACACTTCGCGAAACCCCACCATGAGTAGCCGATCACCGCCCGCTTACCGACTGCTGCGCGACCCGGCCGGGATCATCGCGACCGGTTTTGGTTCCGGCCTGGCACCGCGTGCGCCCGGCACGGTCGGCACGGCGGCGGCGTTGTTGCCATGGCTGGCACTGCGCGAGCTACCGTTGTGGGGGTATCTGCTGGCCCTGGCGTTGGCATTCGCGCTCGGCGTGTGGGCAGCGAACCGGGTCATCGCCAAAATCCGGATCGAGGACCCGGGGCTGGTGGTGTGGGATGAGTTCGTCGGCCTGTGGATCACCCTGATCGCGGCACCGCCGGGTTGGCCGTGGATGCTGGCGGGCTTCGTGTTGTTTCGCGTATTCGATATCGCCAAGCCGTGGCCGGTGTCGTGGGCGGATGGCAACATCAAGGGTGGCTTTGGTGC
Source organism: Gammaproteobacteria bacterium HGW-Gammaproteobacteria-4 (assembly GCA_002839995.1). Taxonomy (GTDB): domain Bacteria; phylum Pseudomonadota; class Gammaproteobacteria; order Xanthomonadales; family Xanthomonadaceae. The sequence continues at coordinate 24,519 of PGZC01000008.1, forward strand.
GATGTTCGACGATGCCCTGGCTGGCATGTACGCGCTGGCGGTGATGCAGGGCTTGGTCTGGTGGCTGGCCTGACGCGGTCAGGGCGCGAACACGCCTTCCAGTTCGATATCCAGTTCGCGCCGACAGACATCGCCGCGCAGGAACAGCACCCGCTCGGGGCGCAGCATGTGGCGGGCGACCGCCGTTTGCGCACGGGCCAGATCCTCGCGATGGCGCACGTACACGCGCATGCTTTCGCAGCCATCCAGAGTAAACACGCGACCGCTGCGCGCGCTGGCGATGTCCAGCAGGGCCGCCAGGTTGGCGAAGGTTTCATCGACTTGCGCGCTGATATCGCCGCGGTGCATGGAAACATGGCCAACGATGCTGGCGGTGCCGGAAACCAGTAGCCGCTGCGCGTCGCCGGCGCCTACCACTGCCGCGCGCGAGAAGCCGGGCGATACCGGGCCGAACTCGCGCGGGTATTGCCAGGCGGGGGTTTGCCGCGGGTTTTCCAGTGCAATGCCGGGCAGCCTGGAACACAGCGCGATCACATCGAGCCAGTGCGGCTCGCCATCGGTGCCGATCGCCGTGGCGGCGGGCGGCGGCGCGTTGAACGCGGCATCCACTGCGCGTGCGCGGCCGACACAGAACAGGCGATAACGCTCGTCGTCGCCGTCGCCGTCGTTGATTCGGGCGAAGTAGTTCCAGATGCGCAGGATGTATGGCTCGCTCGAACCGCGCACGGCGTCGAGCAGTGTGCGATATGCGCATTCGGTGGCAGCTCCGATGCCAAGCATGCGCTCATCCACGCGCACGTGCAGCGCGGCCATGCCGCCACTGCGGCGCAGGTGCAGGGTGCTCGAATGGGTATCGCTGATGCCGTCTTCGACGCGCCAGCTTTCGGCAGCAACCGGCCCTGCGAGGCGGGCACAGGCGATGTGACACAGGCCCGGTTCCGGATGCGCGAAGCCAAAGCGCAGCAGGGCATTGGCGTCATCGCGCCATGCCACCCGCAATGGCGGACTCACCGCTGAAACCCTCGAAGCGATTGGGTGTAAACGTTCGAGCGATGGTGGCTGAGCGCGGGCATGGTCAAGACCACGAAGTATATCGTGCGCGGTCATGGTTCGCCCACTGATTCGCCTTTATGATGCGGGATTGCCTTGAGAAAGCCTTGCCTTGAGAAAGCATTCCGTCATGAGCCATCTTCCCGCTGTACGCGACTATCTGCACGCGCTGCAAGATCGCATCTGCCACGCCATCGAACAGGCCGATGGCGGCGCCCGTTTCCATGAAGATATCTGGCGTCGCCCCGAGGGCGGCGGTGGCCGCTCGCGAGTGCTGAAACAGGGTGCCGTGTTCGAGCAGGCCGGTATCGGATTTTCGGAAGTCTCGGGTGACGCCCTGCCGGCTTCGGCCAGCGCCCGCCGACCGCAGCTCGCCGGTGCACCGTGGCGGGCGGTGGGCGTTTCGCTGGTATTCCATCCGCGCAATCCGTACCTGCCGACCACGCACATGAATGTGCGCTATTTCGAGGCGCAGCCGGAGCACGGCGATGCGGTGTGGTGGTTTGGCGGCGGCTTCGACCTAACCCCGTTTTATCCGTTCGACGAGGATGTGCGTCACTGGCATCGGGTGGCGCGCGATCTGTGCGCGCCGTTTGGCGGCGAGGCGCGTTATCAGGCGCACAAGCGTTGGTGCGATCAGTATTTCTTTCTCAAACACCGCAATGAAACGCGCGGCGTCGGCGGCCTGTTTTTCGATGATCTGGGCGACGGCGGTTTTGATGACTGCTTTGCCTATCAACGTGCCGTGGGCGACGGTTTTCTCGACGCCTATCTGCCGCTGGTGGTGCGGCGCAAGGATCAGCCCTACGGCGACGCACAGCGGCAATTCCAGCTCTACCGGCGTGGCCGTTATGTCGAGTTCAATCTGGTTTACGATCGCGGCACGCTGTTCGGCCTGCAATCGGGCGGGCGCACCGAAAGTATCCTGATGAGCCTGCCGCCGCTGGTACGCTGGGAATACGACTGGCAGCCCGAAGCCGGTTCCGCCGAGGCTGCACTGGCCGGTTATCTTCAGCCGCGCGACTGGCTTTGAGGCAAACCGGCAACAAATAAATGGCTCTTCGTGGAAACGTGTGGGTGATTCGATGCGATTGATCGCGTTGCAAGCCATGCGGGGCAAGGTTTTGCAGGCTTCGGGGTTGTGCTGAATGCGACCGGCGTGGATCCGACATGGTCGTGCCCGTTTGCATGCATGTGGGTGAAACGGTGAAAACGAGCCGAATCACCCACACGGTTTCACGAAGACCCAAATAAATAGAAAACCCCGCAAACCGGGGAAAGTTTGCGGGGTTTGGGGAGGGGCCGTACCTGGGGAAGGGTCCGGCCCAGGTGCAACGCGTCGGGGGAACGAGACGTTGCACACAACAGGCGTTGCGCCTGTCCCCCAATCAGACAGGGCTTTTCGGCATTAGTTCAACTTTGCGCGGTCGATTCGGTGATTTCGGCCCTGGGCAGGGTCTCGGGCGACAGTTTGATGATGGTATGACGCACTTCGCGGCCGAGAATGACCTTGGCGTCGTTGGCCCATTCGTGCAGGCGCTCGTCGAAGTCGAGGCGGGCGTTGTGGTCGAGCCGGACGATGCCAAGGTCGCGCAAACGTTGGATAAATCCGCGAAACAGGGTGCGGTCGAAGAACTCCGGCGCGGCCGGGGCGTACAGCAGCGACAGCCGCTGTGCGGTCAACTGGCACAGCGATTCGAGTTCGGCGGACGTGACCGTGCCGGGGCCGTTTTTGACCAGAATCGCGATGGCGATGTAATAGCGTTCAAACGCCTGTTGCAGGCTTTGTGCAATCACCCGGAGCCGATAGACCTCGTCGGTCTGGCCCGGGCCGCGACACAAAATCGCGTTTTCCGCCTCGGTCTGGAGCAAATTCTCGGCCAACATTGCGTCGATGGTCTCTTCGAGTTGGGCGGCAAACTCGTCGACGTTCCAGGGCAGGAACAGCTCGTCCTGGATGAACGGGTACAACATGCGCCCGAGCCGCACCACGCCCTTTCGGGTCATGCGCCGGTTGTGCTGAAAACAACAGGCGACCCAGGCCGAGGCGACGAACAGATGCAATACGTTGTTGCGATAGTACGACTGCAAGATCGCGGTTTCGCCTTCCATCGACACCACATCGCCGAGCGGATGGCGGGTGCGGGTGAGTATGCCGATGCCCTCGCCATAGCCGACGATCTGTTCGGGTGTCATCGCGGTGACGGTGGTGCGCGGCGAAAACGGTACCGCATCGAGCAAGCGCTTGAGCATGCCCAACTGGTAGAGCAGATCGGTTTCGGACATCGCCTGTTTGGGGGTGGAAAGCAGCGCCATCGCCAGCAGGTTGACCGGGTTGACGTCGCTGGCACGGTTGATGTTGACCAGGATCTGATGAGCGATGTCATCGACGACAGCGCTCAACCACTCGGGCTTCTGGTCCGGTTCAACCCGCTCGTCGCGCCAGTTCGGGGCGTGTTTTTCGAGGACGTCGGCGAGGAAAATCGGCTCGCCGAAGTTGACCGCGACCTTGCCATAGCGTCGGCGCAGGATGCCGGCACCAGCGCGCAGCAGCGCCCATAGCGTTTCCTTGCGCTTGGGCTGCCCGGACAGTTCGTCGAGATAGCTTTTGCCTTCGATCAGCTTTTCGTAGCCCACGTACACCGGCTGGAACATCACCGGCCGCCGCGGCTGGCGCAGAAATGCGCGTACCGTCATGTTGACCATGCCGGCCTTGGCCTGCAACAGGCGTCCGGTGCGCGAACGCCCGCCTTCCACGAAGTATTCGATCGAAAAGCCTTCGCCCACCAGCTGCGCCACATATTCCGACAGCACCGCTGCATACAGCGGGTTGCCGCGGATGCTGCGGCGGATGAAAAACGCGCCGCCGCGGCGCAACACCGAGCCCAGCACCGGCATGTTGAGGTTGACGCCGGCGACGATATGCGGCGGCACGATGCCGTGGCTGTAGAACAGGTAACTCAGCAGCAGATAGTCGATGTGGCTGCGGTGGCTGGGTGCGTAAACGACCTCGTGCCCCGGCGCGTGCTGCTTGACGCTATCCAGGTGATTGACGGTGATGCCGTCATAGATGCGGTTCCACAGCACCGTCAGCGCGAAGCTCAACGAGCGCACCACGGTATGCGAATAATCGGCGGCGATCTCCCACGCGTCGTGGTGCGCCTTGCGCCAGGCCCAGGCGGGCGTCTTGCCTTCGCGCCGGGCGTGGTCGGCGATCGCGCGACGCACCGGTTCGGCATCGAGTACGCGATCGACCAACAACCGCCGATGCGACAGGTCCGGGCCGATCACGGTGGCGCGAATGCGATGGAAATGCGCGCGCAGCACGCGCCACAGCTTGCGGATGGTGCGCTCCGGCGGCAGCCCTTCGGCCAGGATCTCGCGCATCGCGGTGGGCGGCGAGAAACGCACCAGGGTGTTGCGGCCATTCAGGGCGATGGCGATCAGGCGGCGAAAGCGGCCAACCAGTGCCCAGTTTTCGGCGAACAATACCCGGAACCAGCCCGATTGCCGGTCGGGGGCGCGGCCGACAAAGATCGATACCGGCACCAACTGCACGTCGAGATCAGGGAATTCGCGGTGGGCGGCCAGCAGGCGGCCCAGGCCGGGCGGCAGTACACCACCGCGGCGACGCGACAACGGCAGATAGGCGCGGCCGCGACGCAAAGGATCGCCCGCTGGCGCCAGCCGGGGCGACGGCAGGCCAGCCTCGCGGCAGGCGCGTTCCAGAATCAGCACATTGGATAAGCCGTGCCGTTCCAGCACGTAAACCACCGGCCGGCCATCACCGATTTTCTGGCCGTCGCCACTGTGGGTCTCGATTTTCAGATTGATCCACGGTGCCAGCACCCAGCCAAGCAGGCGCGACCACCATGGCCGCCGCGCGACGCGCGTGGCGGGGCGGCGCGCCGGTTCGTCGCCGCCGGACGCACGCTGTTCGGGAACCGGGTCGGCTGCGTTGTGTCTGGAAGTCATCTGCACAGGGTACGCGCCCTTGGCGGACGCGTTTGCCTTTGGGCGTGGGCGGTCAGTTGCCCGGTGCCGTCGCTGCCGCTTCGTCTGCGGCCTCGCTGTCCGGTGCCGCGGCTGGCTCGTCGGCGTCAACCACGGTCGCTGCACTGTCTGCTGCCGCCAGCGCGGTTTCGGCACGGGCAATGCCGGACGCGCTGAACCAATGGCCGTCGCGTTGCAGCATGTCCATTTCGAAACTGATCGGCTTGTCGAGCAGGGTGTAGCTCACCTTGACCCGCGCGGTATCGCCATCGCGGCTCAACTCGCTTGCGCTGACGCTGGCCAGCGCCTTGTCGATATCGAGCCCGTACGTCGCCAGTATTTTCTTGGCGCCTGCCGCCGCCACCCCGGCCTTGCTCAGTGCGCCGTCGAGGCTGATCGTACGCAGGGCGTCGATGTCGGTCAGCTCCAGGTTGCGCGTGGTTTCGGTGACGGCCGCTATCGTTGCTTTTGCCTTGTCGCGGTCGGTGAGCGGCAATGTCGATGCCCAGCCGGTCATCGCGACCAGCGCGCTGCTGGCGTGCTGTTTTTCGTCGTCGCTGAGGGTCTGGTTCTCTGCGATCGCGGCGGAAACAAAGCCACTGCCCATGGCGACGGCAAGGGGCAACTGGCTGCCGATTTCGGCGTCGAGTTTGGCCAGCATCGGCTCGAGTTCCGCGTACAGCGCAGCTTCGGCGTCCGGTGCGGTTAGTTTGTCCACCATCTGCGCAAACTCGGCGCGTTCGCTATCCTCGGCGGGCGGCAATGCATTGCGCTGGGCTTCGAATAGCGCTTCGGTGCGCTGGCGCAGATCATCCGGCAGCCATTGTCGGCTGAAGGCCTGCATGTCGTTGGCGTGCAGGCTTTGCGCCCATTGTGCGACCGCCTCGGTCGGGCTTTTCCCCGCTCCGGCGGCGGGGACGGAGGTGTCCTTGCCGCACGCAAACAGCAGCGGCAATGCCAGGGTCAGCGACAGGATACGAAAACGGTGCATGGGAGCCTCCGGTGGCAAGGGTTTGCGGCGCGTCGTTGCGCGCCGCGTGGAGGGGTTCAATTATTGCAGACGCAGGGCGTCGCGTTTGCAGCGGTTGGGATCGGATTTCGCTCGCTCGCCGCATTCGCGCAGTATCGCCGATTCCCAACTGCCGTAGGCCGGGTTGGGCAGCATGATCCATTGCGTGCCCCAGCGCGTGCGGTTGCGTTCAACCAGGGTGTGGCGGGCGAGCGGGCTGACCGCGACGCCGTCGAGAAAATCGCCGAGATTGTCGCCGAGCATCAACAGCACCCGATGGCGCTCGCTGATCCAGCTGCGGCGAACGCCCTTTTCGCGCCCCGGCGCGCGCGGGTCGTTACGCAAGATCACGTTGCTGCCGTCATCGGCAACCGGAAAGCCCAACGCGCGCAGGTTGTCGATGGTCGCCGCGCGTTCAGCCGGATCGTCGCGGTTGGTGACGTAATACACGGTGACGCCCTGTTCGGCGGCGTAGCGGTAGAAGGCCAGCGCGCCGGGCAGGGCGCGGGCACGACGTTCGCTGACCCAGGACAACCAAGCGTCGTAACTGAACTCGGTGTTTTGTGCGCGAATACTGCGCGCCTGAAACGGGCTGTTGTCGAGCAGGGTCTCGTCGGCATCGGTGATCAAGGCCGGAGGCAGGCCCTTGGCCGGCACCTTGCGCTCGCCAGTGGGCATCGCATCCCATTGCGGGTCGGCCAAGGCCAGGTCGAGTTGTTGTCGGGCCAGCGCGAAGCTGCCCAGCATCGCCGCTTCATATTCTGCCGATTGCTGCATCCACAGCGTCGCGTCGAGCTTGTTGTCGCTCGCAGAAACAATCGCTTGCACCGATTCCGGCAGCAGGGTGCCTGGTGCCGACGACGGTTGGCTGGCACAGCCGGCGACAAGGGCGAGCAGCGTGCTCGTGGCAAGCAAACGGATACGCATGATCACTAATCCCCGAAAATCCGAACGCGCAGTTTAGCCGCGCCGTGTTGTTGCAATGTTTCAAGCCCGATCAATCCAATCAACAAGTTCCGATCAGTCGCCGAGCAGGCTGGCGATCGCATCCAGGTGCGCGCGACCGCGCTCGCGCCGCTGCACCGCTTCGCGCTCGGGGTCGTCGCCATCGCGTTGCACGTCGGCGGCCGGCAGTTCGGCCAGGAACCGGCTCGGCTGCAACGACAACATCTGCCCCCAGCGCTTGGTCTGGCTGCTGTGGCTCAGCCACAGCCGGTGTTTGGCGCGGGTGATGCCGACGTACATCAGGCGCCGTTCCTCGTTGAGCTGGCCCTCGTCCATGCTGGCCTCGTGCGGCAGGTTGCCGTCCTCGCAGCCGACGATGAAGACATGGCCGAACTCCAGGCCCTTGGCGCCGTGCAGGCTCATCAACCGCACCGCATTGCCCGGTTCGTCGCGGTCGGAATGACTGAGCAGCGCCAATTGCGCGGCCAGGTCGCGAGCGCTGCCGGCAGCGGCGCCAGCAAACCAGTCGGCCAGCTCTTCCAGATTGGCGCGGCGACGCTCGAACACCGTCGGGTCGCGGGTTTGCGCCTGCAAGGCGGCGACCAGACCCGATTGCGTGACCAGCGCGCGGCACAGTTCCGCCGGCGGCAGGGTTTCCGCCAGTCCCTGCAAACGGTGCACGATGTCGATGAACTCGCTGAGGCCGGACATCGCCCGCGCCGGTAGTTGCTTGAGCAATGAAATCTGCGCCGCAGCGCGCAACATCGGCATGCCGGCGTGATGCGCCAGCTCGGCCAGTTTGGCCAGGCTGGCGCTGCCGACTTCGCGCTTGGGCGAACCGATGGCGCGCAGGAACGCGCTGTCGTCGTCGGGATTGGCCAGCAGTCGCAGCCAGGCCAGCGCATCCTTCACCTCGCCGCGATCGAGGAAGGCGGTGCCGCCGGACAGGTGGTAGGGGATGCGCAGCAGTTGCAGCGCCTTTTCCAGTGGTCGCGACTGGTGATTGCCGCGAAACAGGATCGCGAAATCCGACCATGGGACTTGCTGGTCGTTCTTGCTGAAGGCGATTTCGGCGGCGACCCGGTCCGCCTCGTGCTCGCTGTCGCGGCATTGCCAGACCCGGATCGGCTGGCCCTGGCCCTGATCGCTCCACAACTGTTTGACGTGGGTATGCGGGTTGTTGGCGATCAGGGTGTTGGCGGCACGCAGGATGCGCGCGCTGCAACGGTAGTTCTGCTCCAGCTTGATGACCTTCAGATCCGGGTAATCGCGCGCCAGCAGGTCGAGGTTCTCCGGCTGTGCACCGCGCCAGGCGTAGATGCTCTGATCGTCATCGCCGACGCAGGTGATCGCCCCGCGCGGCCCGGCCAGTTGACGCAGCAGCCGGTATTGCGCGCCGTTGGTGTCCTGGCACTCATCGACCAGCAGGTAACGGATGCGCTCGCGCCAGGCGGCCGCGAGATCGGGATCCGCTTCCAGCAATTGCAGTGGCAGCCGGATCAGATCATCGAAATCGACCGCGTTGAAGGCGGTTAACCGTTGTTGGTATTTCGTGTAAATCGCCGCCGCCTCGCGCTCGCGCGCACTGCCGGCCGCCGCCTGCGCCTGTTCTGGCGACAGGCCTTCATTCTTGGCCCGCGACAACAAGCTACGCAATTGCTCAACGGCATCTTTCCTGGCGCCCTGCGGCGCCAAATCGCGGATCACGCCCAGTTGATCGTCGCTGTCGAACACCGAAAAACCGCGGCGCAGGCCGATGCGGGCGTGCTCAATCTGCAGAAAACGCAGGCCCAGCGCGTGAAACGTGGTCACGGTCAGGCCTTCGGCGCGTTCGGCCTTGACCCGCTTGGCGACGCGCTCGCGCATTTCGCGCGCCGCCTTGTTGGTGAACGTGATCGCGGCGATGTAACGCGCCTCGTGCTGGCCGCTGGCGATCAGGTGCGCGATCTTCTCGGTGATCACCCGGGTCTTGCCGCTGCCGGCGCCGGCCAGCACCAGCAGCGGCGTGTGCGTATGCAATACCGCTTCGCGTTGAGGGGTGTTGAGTCCGTGCATGGGGCGCCGCTCTGTCTGGCCGGCGATTGTAACGGTTGGCGGTTCGGCTGGGCGGCCGACAGGCCGGCGTGCCGGAACACTCGCGATGCGGCGATAATGCCGCCATGGCAAAGCTCTATTTCTATTATTCGGCGATGAACGCCGGCAAGACCACGACGTTGTTGCAAAGCGCGCACAACTACCACGAGCGCGGCATGCGCACGTTGATCCTTACCCCGCAGCTCGATGACCGCTACGGCAGCGGGGTAGTGGCGTCGCGGATCGGGCTGCGCGCGCCGGCGCACATCTTCGCCGGCGATGACGACCTGGAGGCGTTGGTGCGATCGGACATCGAAGCGCGCGGCCCGTTGCACTGCGTGCTCGCCGATGAGGCGCAGTTTCTGAGCAAACGCCAGGTATGGCAGCTCACCGAAGTGGTGGATCGGCTCGATATTCCGGTGCTGGCGTATGGCCTTCGCACCGATTTTCGCGGTGAATTGTTCGAGGGCAGCCAGTACCTGCTGGCCTGGGCGGATCATCTCACCGAGATCAAGACCATCTGCCACAGCGGGCGCAAGGCGAGCATGGTGGTGCGGGTGGATGAGCAAGGCCGGGCGTTGACCGAGGGGCCGCAGGTGCAGATCGGCGGTAACGAGCGCTACGTTTCGGTCAGCCGGATCGAATTCAAGAACATCACCGAAGGCCATGGTGTGCTGCCGCTAAAGCAGCCGCGCCTGCCGCTGGGCGAGGGCGAGCCGGAGTAGCGCCCGGCGCAGCGGTCTGCCAGCACAGTCTTTTCCAATTCAGGCATGCGCTTGGACGAAGCGGGTTTGGGTGTTGCGCGCGGGGGCGATGGGTGTTTGGGCAGTTGCGTGTAAAACAGCATGTCGACAGCCCGGGCTGCGCGATTTCCCCTTTGCGCTGTTTGCGTCCTTTGCGGATCGACGGCTTTGCGCTTTTCCCGTGGTTCCGTGGAGCGAACAGCATTGGACTATGGCGCGTGGCTTGGGCACCATGTCGCGATTGCTCTACCGGGTTTGACGCATGTTCCGATTCCTGCTCCTTGTCTGCTTTTGTGCCGTGCTGGCCTCGGCGCCGGTGGCGGTTGCGCAGTCGCTGGACCTGTATGAAGGCGAAACCGAGGTCGCCGATCAGGGCGAGACCGAGCGCAATGCCGGGCTGGCGCGGATATTGGCCGGCGTGATCGCCCGCCTGGCCTCCGACCCGAGCCAGGCGGCGGCAGCATCGATCGATGGGGTTACCGCTGCTGCCTCGTCCATGGTGCAGCAGTACCGCTACCGACAGGACGTGGATACCGCCAGTGGGGTGATCGCCTACCGGCAGATTCTGATTGCACGCTTCGACCAGGCGATGGTTGACGCGATGCTCGCGCAACGTGGCATCGTCAGTTGGCAGGGCGCGCGTCCGGAGCCGCAGGTGTGGCTGGCCATCGATGATGGCAGCGGGCCGCGTCTGGTGACGGCAGGACAGGCCAACGCGGTCGCCGCTCTCAGCGCCCAGGCGCGGTCGCGCGGGCTGGTGTTGCGCTTCCCCGACAACGCGGCGCTGTCGGAGTTGGGTTTGCGCGCCGCCTGGGATGGTGATGCCGAGGCCGCCGACGCCGTGCTGGGCGGTGCCGAGGCGCAAATTCAATTGTTGGGCCGCCTGTACCGCGCTGGCGGCGGCTGGATGGCGCAATGGACGCTGCGCGATGCCAGCGCCGAGGTCGCTCGCATCACGCGCTCGGCCACCAGCGCGATCCCCCTGCTTGCCGCCGGCGCCGATCTGGCAGCCGATGAGCTGGCGCGGCGTTATCGCGATCTGGCGGTGAGCGGCCCGCCTGGCCAATATCTGGTGCAGGTTCACGGTATCGCCTCGGCGGAAGCTTATGCCCGGCTGCGTGCCTACCTCGACACCCTGCCTTTCGTGCGTGCGGTGCAGGCCATGGATGCGGATGGCGATCGCCTGACGCTGCGTCTGGACCTGGCTTCCGGCATGGAGGGCTTTCGTGCCGCGGTCGGGCAGGGCGTGGTGTTGCGCGAGGATGCGGCGGGCGACGAGGTACCGGGTTTCCGGATGATGCCGTGAGCCTGCGCCAGTTGCCCAATGCGCTGACCATCGCCCGGATGCTGGCGGTGCCGCCGCTGCTGTGGCTGTTGGTGCACGAGCGCTATCCAGCGGCGTGGTGGCTGGCATTGGCTGCCGGCGTGTCGGATGCGCTGGATGGCCTGTTGGCAAAGCGCTGCAACTGGATCACCCGGCTCGGTGGTCTGCTCGACCCGATTGCCGACAAATTGCTGCTCGCGGCCGGCTTCATCGGCCTGTGGCTGGGCGGCCATGTGCCGACCTGGCTGTTGTCGCTGGTGTTGGTGCGCGATATCGTGATTCTGGCCGGTGCGGGCGCATGGCACTGGGTGATAGGCCCGGTGCCGATGACACCGAGTTGGCTGAGCAAGGCCAACACCGCGATTCAGATCGCATTCGTGCTTTGGTTGTTGTTGACGCTGGCTTACCCTGCGCTGCCGACACGAGGGCAGGATGCGGCGAGCTGGGTGGTGGCGGCATTTACCCTCGCCAGTGGTGTCCATTATGTGTTGCTTTGGGGCAATCGCGCCCGGCGGTTGCGAGAGGAAGGTTCCCGATGAATACGACTGTGCCAGTCTGGCAACCGCTGCGCTGGCTGCTGCCAACGGCGCTCATTGGCGTGTTGCTGTATCTGCTCGGGCCAGTGCTGATCCCGTTCGCCATTTCGGCGTTGCTGGCCTGGCTCGGCAACCCGCTGGTCGGGCGTTGCCAGCGTCATGGCATGAGCCGCTCGGCGGCGGTCAGTCTGGTGTTCGTGTCGATGAGTATGTTGCTGCTGCTGTCGCTGTTGATCGTGATCCCGTTGCTGGAGCGCCAGATCAGTGAATTGATCACCAATTTGCCGCGTTATCTGGGCTGGCTGAAAACCACGGCCTTGCCCTGGTTGGAGCAACGTACCGGTTTGGAAATTGCCGCGTATTTCGATCCCGATCAGTTGGTGGCGCTGCTCAAGGGACATTGGCAACAGGCCGGTGGTATCGCCAGCGCGGTGTTCGCCGGGCTGTCCAAGTCGGGTTTGGCGATTGCCGGTTGGTTGGCGACGGCGTTGCTGGTGCCAGTGGTCACCTTCTACTTCCTGCGCGATTGGCCGAATCTGGTGGCGCAGATACGCGAATTGTTGCCGCGGCAACTGGAGCCGACGGTGGTGCGGCTGGCGCAGCAGTCCGACGAGGTATTGGGCGCGTTCCTGCGCGGCCAGATGTCGGTGATGATCGTGCTGGGTGCGATCTACGCGCTGGGTCTGTCGCTGGTCGGAATCGATCTGGCGTTTCTGATCGGTATGGGGTCGGGATTGCTCAGTTTCGTGCCGTATCTGGGCGCATTTCTGGGGGTTGCCGGCGGTCTGGTGGCCGCGCTGGTGCAACACGGCGATTGGTTGCACGTGCTGCTGGTGCTCGGCGTGTTCGGTATCGGCCAGTTGCTGGAAAGCTTCGTGTTGACGCCGTGGCTGGTTGGCGATCGCATTGGCCTGCATCCGGTGGCAGTGATCTTCGCGATCATGGCCGGCGGCCAATTGTTCGGCTTTCTCGGTGTGCTGCTGGCGTTGCCGGTGGCGGCGGTGGTGATGGTGGTGCTGCGCTACGCCCATCAGCGGTATCTCGATAGCGAGTTGTACCTGGCCGGCGCGGCGGCGGAGCCCGCGCCATCGGCATTGGCGACGGTTGATGAGGTTGCCGATACGCCATCCGCCGTGACGCCTGACGAGCCGGTGTGACCCATCCGCAGCTGCCGTTGCGTTTGCCGCCGGTCGCGCCCGATCAGCGCCTGACCGCATTTGTCGGCAGCGAGCCGGTCTGCGCCTTGCTGGCTGCGAGCGCGCGCGGGGAACTGCGCGATTGGCTTTTTCTTTGTGGTCCCGCCGGCTGCGGCAAAACCCATTTGTTGCTGGCGACCGTTGCCGAGGCGCAGGCGGTGGGCCGTGACGTGCGTTATCTGCCGCTGGCGGCGTTCGCCGGCGCACTGGCTGCGGGATTGCAGGGGCACGAGCACGGCGACCTGCTCTGCCTCGACGCGCTGGATGCCATCGCCGGCAGCGCGGCCGATGAAGAGGCGCTGTTTCATTTCCATAATCGGGTGCGGGCAGCGGGCGGTCAGGTGATCTATGGCGCACGGGCCGCGCCTTCGCTCGACATCTGGTCGCTGCCGGATCTGGTGTCGCGCCTGAGCCAATGCGCGCGCAGTGTGCTGCCGTTGCTCGACGATGCTGGTCGGCGCGAGGTGCTGTCGCGGCGTGCGGCGTTGCGCGGCATGGTGCTGGAACCGGCAGTGCTCGACTACGTGTTGCGCCGCGTCGGCCGTGATCTGGCCAGCCTCACCGAATTGCTCGATCGCATCGACCGCGCCAGCCTCGCCGCCAAGCGGCGGGTGACCCTGCCGCTGGTGCGCAGCATCGTTGAGCAAACCTGATCGGTGTCAATAACAGCGTCACCGCGAATGCGCGAGAATGACGCACACACTTCGTGGAGCGAGATGTCATGCCCATTCTGAATCCCGAGTTGCTGGCAACTTTCCGCGGCCTGCTCGACGACGCGCGCAAGGCCGGCGACCCCGAGCCCACCTCGATGACCCTCGCCACCGTCGATAGCGCGGGACAGCCCTCGCTACGCACTGTCCTGCTCAAGGCGGTCGATACCGACGGGTTTGTGTTTTATACCAATACCCACAGCCGCAAGGGCGAGCAATTGCTGGGCAATCCGCACTTGGCCCTGCTGTTCTTCTGGAAAACGCTGCCCGGCCAGGTGCAGGTGAAGGTGGAGGGCATCGCGCAACCGGTGAGCGATGCCGAAGCCGACGCCTATTTCGCAACCCGTCCGCGGCAGAGCCAGATCGGTGCCTGGGCCTCGCTGCAATCGCAGCCCCTCGACTCGCGCGCGACCTTCGAGCAACGTATCGCCGACTACGAGCGCGAGTTCGCCGGCGGCGAGGTGCCGCGACCGCCGCATTGGTCCGGCTACCGGGTGCAGCCACATCACCTGGAGTTCTGGTATGGCGCCCAGTTCCGCCTGCACGAGCGCCATGTGCACGACTGGGTGGATGGCGCCTGGCAGCACAAGATGCTGTATCCGTGAGTGGCCCGCAGCGCATCGTCTGTCTGACCGAGGAACCGACCGAGGTGCTGTATGCGCTCGGTCAGCAGCAGCGCATCGTGGGGATCTCCGGCTTCACCGTGCGCCCGCCGCAGGCGCGCAAGGAAAAACCCAAGGTCAGTGCCTTCACTTCGGCACGGATCGATGAGATTGTGCGGCTGAACCCCGATTTCGTGATCGGCTTTTCCGATATCCAGGCCGATATCGCGGCGGCGTTGATCCGCAGCGGGGTCGAGGTCTGGATCAGCAACCACCGCAGCGTTGCCGGCATTCTCGATTACGTTCGCCGGCTTGGCGCGCTGGTCGGCGAAGCCGCACGCGCCGCGGTGTGGGCGGCCGAACTCGGCGCCGGCCTCGACGCCATCGCCGCACAGGCCGCCGGCCTGCCACGACGACCGCGGGTGTATTTCGAGGAATGGGACGAGCCGCGCATCAGCGGCATTCGCTGGGTGTCCGAATTGGTGGGCATCGCCGGCGGTGATGACATCTTCCCGGAACGGGCGTGCGAGCCGCTGGCGAAGCAGCGCATTGTGGCCGACGATCGCGAGATCATCGCGCGCGCCCCGGACATCGTGTTCGGTTCGTGGTGCGGCAAGAAATTCCGCCCCGACAAGGTGGCGACGCGGGCCGGTTGGGCGCAGGTCCCGGCGGTTCGCGACGGCGCGTTGTACGAAATCAAATCGCCGATCATCCTGCAACCCGGCCCGGCGGCGCTGAGCGACGGCGTGCGCGAGATCGCGCGGCTGATCCGGCAATGGGCCAACGCCACCAGCGGGGTGTAGAAGCGGTACCCCGGTACTGACAGGTCGCCCACAGGGTGGGCTCCTACAGGTTGGAGCTACCGCTTCGTTGTAGGAGCCCACCCTGTGGGCGACCGAAAGAAGCGAAGGCCCAGCGGTTTCCCGGTGCTACAACATCGCAGGATGCGCAGGAGCGGCCGCTGCGCTTGCGCCGAACGACGGATTCCTTGGTGTTCTTGGCGTCTTGGCGAGAGATGGCCTTGTTTGCACCCAACCTTGCTGACGCGCCCGCTTTCACAATCGGAAATCAGCGGTGGGCTGATACAATCCCGCGCTTATCGCCCCCCGGATTCAGGTTCGCATGTCCGCTCCCGCTGTTTCGATCGATACCCGTTACACCCTGGAAGACAAGTACACGCGCAGCGAGGGCCGCATCTATCTCTCCGGGGTGCAGGCGCTGGTGCGCCTGCCGTTGATGCAACAGATGCGCGATCGTGCTGCGGAGCTGAACACTGCCGGTTTCATTTCCGGTTATCGCGGCAGCCCGCTCGGCGGATTCGATCTGGAGCTGTGGCGCGCCAAGAAGCACCTTGCCGCGTCCAGCATCGAGTTCGTGCCTGGCCTCAACGAAGACCTCGGCGCGACCATGGTCTGGGGCACGCAGCAGACCAACCTGTTTCCCGGTGCGAAGTACGACGGCGTGTTCGCGATGTGGTACGGCAAGGGCCCGGGCGTGGATCGCAGCGGCGACGTGTTCAAGCACGGCAATGCCGCCGGTACGTCGAAGTTCGGCGGTGTGCTGGCGCTTGCCGCCGACGATCACGCTTGCCGCAGTTCGACCCTGCCGCATGGCTCGGAACTGGAGTTCGTCTCGGCGATGATGCCGGTGCTCAACCCGGCCGGGGTGCAGGACATCCTCGACATGGGCCTGCTCGGCTGGGCGATGAGCCGCTATACCGGCCGCTGGGTCGGCTTCAAGACCATCGCGGAGACGGTGGAGTCTTCGGCCTCGGTCAACGTCAACCCGCATCAGCTCGACATCGTGTTGCCGCAGGACTTTGCGCTGCCGCCGACCGGCCTCAACATCCGCTGGCCGGATCCGCCGCTGGACCAGGAAATGCGCCTGCATCAGTACGCGGTCAAGGCGGCAATCGCCTTTGCCCGCGCCAATCATATCGACAAGGTAGTGTTCGATTCGCCCAATGCGCGCCTGGGCATCGTCACCAGCGGCAAGAGCTATCTCGACGTGTTGCAGGCGCTCGAATACCTGGGGCTCGATCGCAAGGCGTGCGAGGAGATCGGCATCCGCGTGTACAAGGTCGGCATGAGCTGGCCGCTGGAGCCCGAAGGCATCCGCCAGTTCGCGCATGGCCTCGAGGACGTGATCGTGGTGGAGGAGAAGCGCGCCTTCATCGAATCGCAGATCAAGGAGCAGATGTACAACTGGGACAGCGCCACCCGCCCCAGTGTGGTCGGCAAGTACGACGAAGCCGGCGAGTGGATCCTGCCGTCCACCAACGAGCTGACCCCGGCCACGATTGCGCGGGTGATCGCCAAGCGGTTGGCGCGTTTCCACGAGTCGGAAACGATCCGCCAGCAACTGGCATTCATGGACGCCAAGGAAAAGGAACTGGCGCTGCCGCGTGCCAACTTCCCGCGGGTGCCGCATTACTGCTCGGGCTGCCCGCACAACTCCTCCACCAAGGTGCCCGAAGGCTCGCGCGCGCTTGGCGGCATCGGCTGCCATTACATGGTCACCTGGATGGACCGCAACACCGACACCTTCACCCACATGGGCGGCGAGGGCGTGAGCTGGTGCGGGCAGGCGCCATTCACCGACACCGCGCACGTGTTCCAGAACCTGGGCGATGGCACCTACTTCCATTCCGGCTCGCTGGCGATCCGCCAGGCGATCGCGGCCAAGGTCAACATCACCTACAAGATTCTTTACAACGATGCGGTGGCGATGACCGGCGGCCAGCCGGTGGACGGCATTCTCAGCGTGCCGGCGATTGCCCACCAGATGCGCGCCGAAGGCGTTCAGACCATCGTGGTGATGAGCGACGACATCGAAAAATGGTGGGACCGCAGCCAGTTTCCCGACGGCGTGCGTTTCGAGCACCGCGATGCGCTCGATGCCGTGCAAAAACAATTGCGCGAGGTGAAGGGCACCAGCATCCTGATCTATGACCAGACCTGCGCCACCGAAAAGCGACGCCGGCGCAAGCGCGGGCTGATGGTCGATCCGGCCAAGCGCGTGTTCATCAATTCGCTGGTGTGCGAGGGTTGCGGCGATTGCGGCAAGGAAAGCTTTTGCGTGTCGGTGCTGCCCAAGGAAACCGAATTCGGCCGCAAGCGCGAAATCGACCAGTCCAATTGCAACAAGGATTACAGTTGCGTCAAGGGGTTCTGTCCGAGCTTCGTCACCGTGCACGACGCGCCGCTGCGCAAGCGCGAGCGGATTGACCCGCTGAGCATGGTGCAGGATCTGCCGGCGCCGCGTATCCGCAGCACGCTCGATCAACCCTGGAACATCCTGATCACCGGCGTCGGCGGCACCGGCGTGGTCACCATCGGCGCACTGCTCGGCATGGCCGGGCATCTGGAAGGCAAGGGCGCCAGCGTGCTCGATCAGACCGGTCTGGCGCAGAAGGGCGGCGCGGTGACTACCCATGTGCGCATCGCTCAGCGCCCGGCCGATATCCACGCGGTACGCATCGCCGCGGGCGAGGCCGACCTGGTGCTGGGTTGCGACATGGTGGTGGTCAACGATTACTGGGCACTGTCGAAAATCCGTGCCGGGCGTTCCAGCGTGGTGCTCAACAGCTATCAGGCGATGCCGGGCGGCTTCACCATGAAGCCCGACCTGCAGTTTCCAAAGGCGCAGATTGTCGAAGCGGTGAGCCTGGCACTGGGCGGCAAAGCGCCGCTGCAGATCGACGCCACGACCATCGCGACGGCCTTGCTGGGCGACGCCATCGCCAGCAACCTGTTCATGCTCGGCTTCGCCTGGCAGCAGGGCCTGGTGCCGCTGAGCCTGGATTCGATCCTGCGCGCGATCGAACTCAACGGCGCGGCGGTGGCGATGAATGTGCAGGCATTCGCCTGGGGTCGCATTGCGGCGGTCGATCCGCAGCGGGTGCGCGAGGCGGCGGCGCTGGATACGCAGCGCAACGGCGTGATTGCGCCGGCGCTGGACGACGAGCGGATTTCGCAGACGCCGCAACAGGCGTTCGAGCGCCGCGTGCGCTTTCTCGGCGAATACCAGAGCGCCGGCTATGGCAGCCGCTACCGAGCGTTGGTGGACAAGGTCGCCACGATCGAAGCCGAAAAAGTGCCGGGCTCGACGGCGCTGCGCGAAGCCGTTGCGCGCTATGCCTTCAAGCTGATGGCGTACAAGGACGAGTACGAGGTGGCGCGGCTGTACACGTCGGGCGAGTTCGAGCGGCGGATCAAGGCCACGTTCGCCGACGGCGGCAGCCTGCGTTTCCATCTGGCGCCGCCGCTGTTGGCGCGCAAGGATGGCAACGGGCATTTGATCAAGCGTGAATATGGAGCGTGGATGCTCAGTGCATTCCGGGTGCTCAAGCATCTG
Source organism: Gammaproteobacteria bacterium HGW-Gammaproteobacteria-4 (assembly GCA_002839995.1). Classification (GTDB taxonomy): domain Bacteria; phylum Pseudomonadota; class Gammaproteobacteria; order Xanthomonadales; family Xanthomonadaceae. The sequence goes on from PGZC01000008.1 coordinate 43,056, forward strand.
CGCTTCCTGCGTGGCACGCCGCTGGACATCTTCGGTTATACCGCCGAGCGTCGCAGCGAGCGTCGCCTGATCGCCGAGTATTTCGCTCGCATCGACGAGCTGCTAGCCACGCTCGATGCCGGCAACATTGCACTGGCGGTGGAAATTGCCTCGCTGCCCGAGCAGATTCGCGGCTTCGGTCATGTCAAGGAAGCGCATCTGGCCGCGGCGCAGGAACGAGCCGCCGAGTTGATGGCGCGTTGGCGCGAACCGTCACAGCGCGCAGCGGTCTGAGCGTCGCACCCATCTGGCCCGGTGTTGCCGGGCCGGTTGGCGTTCCGGGTACAGTCGAACGCGGCGTTATTTGATGCGCTTGACGCGTGCTTTGGCGTTGTACCCTTCCACCGACAGGAACCAGCCGCTGATGGCGCCACGGCTGAGGGTCACCACCGGATCGTGCAACTTGACGCCAGCGAGGGTCGATGTGGAGTCGTTGATTTGCCAGACCTGCCCGTTTTCCAGGGTGAAGCGCTGTTTGTTGGACCAGCCACGGAACTCGCCGGGAATGCGCGAGGTGATATCGCCTTCGGGGCCTTGATCGGATGAACTCAACGGGAAACCGCGGCGGTCCTCGATCGGTTGAGCGGGAGCCGCAGCGCTGGCGGCAACCTGCGGCAGATCCGCGCGCAACCAGGCATTGAGGGCAGCCAGTTCTTCGGCGGAGAGCTTTTCCAGTCCGGCAGCGCGAAATTCGTTATAAGTCATCCGTTCTTCCAGCGAAGAGAACTGCTGGGCAGTGGCGATTGCGGGGGCGAGCAGCAAAACGCCCGAGAGGGCGAAAACAATATGGCGCATGGCGGGCTATCCGTCCGATTCGATACAGTGAAACACTACACTAGTGTAAACCGTGGCGGCACGTGGTGGCGCTGAACGGATGCAGCGCCGGCCTTCGTGGTGCCGACAGGCTCCTGGACCGGCCGATGCGCGACCATGACGTACCAACAGGCGATCAACTTCGGTGAAGCACAAGCACGACGATAGCCAGAGCCTCGCCGATTGGCTGCGCGCGCGCGGTCCGGCGGTCGGGCTGGGCGATGCGCAGGTCCAGGCGTTGCTGGCGCCGGACGACTCGCCACTTGCGGCAGGCGACCGCGCCTTGATTCAGACGTTGGAGCTGCTGGTGGGGCTGCGCGTGGATGCCGATGTGCTGATCGCCGCGATCGTCCATGAGCGCCCATCCCTGTTCGCGAGCGCGGGCACGGCGCTGGCGAAGTTGTTCCCGGGGGTGCCGGCTCTGCTCGAGGGTCAGCGTGCCGCCGAGCAGGTGTGGCACCTGTATGCCGGGCGGCCGGCCGGCGGCGACGCCGAGGGGCTGCGCCGCTTGCTGCTGGCCCTGATCAAGGATGTGCGCGGCATTCTGATCGTGCTCGCGCGGCACCTGTTGCGCCTGCGCGCGGCCGCGGCTCTGCCGGCTGCCGAAAGGCTGGCGCTGGCACGACTGAGTGCCGACATCCTGGCGCCGCTGGCCAATCGGCTCGGCATCTGGCAGGTGAAGTGGGAGATGGAGGATCTCGCGTTTCGCTATTTGCAGCCCGACACCTATCGCCGCATCGCGCGTCTGCTCGATGAAAAGCGCGGCGATCGCGAACAATTCATCGAGCAAGCCAAGGCGCGCATCGTTGCCGCCCTGCGCGAGGCGGGCATCGATGGCGACGTGGCCGGCCGACCCAAGCACATCTACAGCATCTGGAAAAAGATGCAGCGCAAGGATGTGCCGTTCAGCGAGTTGTACGACATTCGCGCAGTGCGGGTGCTGGTCAACGATGTCGCCAGTTGTTACGCGACGCTGGGTCTGGTGCATGCGTTGTGGTCGCCGATCGCCAGCGAATTCGACGACTACATCGCCAACCCCAAGGGCAACAATTACCGCTCATTGCACACCGCCGTGATCGGCCCGGGTGGGCGCACCCTGGAAGTGCAGATCCGTACGCACGAGATGCACGCGCACGCCGAGCTGGGTGTCGCGGCGCACTGGCGCTACAAGGAAGGCGGCGGTGCCGATGCCGGTTTCGAGCGCAAGATCGCCTGGATGCGGCAGCTGCTGGAGGGTCGCGACGGCGACGACGACAGCGCCCTCATGGCGGGCCTGAGCAGCGATCTGATCGAGGATCGGGTTTACGTGCTCACGCCGCGCGGCGAGGTGATCGACTTGCCGCGTGGCGGCACCGTGCTCGACTTCGCCTATCACGTGCATACCGAGGTCGGGCATCGCTGTCGCGGCGCCAAGGTCAATGGTCGAATCGTGCCGCTCAATCACGCGCCGGCGACCGGCGATCAGATCGAGATACTCACCGGCAAGACCTCCGAACCGCGGCGCGACTGGTTGTCGCAAGGTTCCGGCCTGCTGGTCAGCGCGCGCGCGCGCGACAAGGTGCGCGCCTGGTTTCACCGTCTTGATCACGCGCGAAATGTACAGGCCGGTCACGATCTGCTTGATCGAGAGCTCAAGCGGATGGCGCTGCACAAGCACGATCTGACCCCGGTATTGCCGCGTTTCCGGGTGCAGAACGTGGAAGATCTGTACCTCGCGGTATCGTTGGGCGACATCGGCCCGAGCCAGGTAGCGCGCGTGCTGCATGAAAGTCTGCGCGGCGAAGAAGCCCGCGCCGAAACGCGCTCCGAATCCAGGGTCAAGCCGCCACGTCCGGATCAGCATTTTGTCGTCGAAGGTGTGGGTAATCTTCTCACCCAACTCGCGCGCTGTTGCCAACCGGTTGCCGGCGATGCCGTGGTCGGCTACCTCACCCGCACTCGCGGCGTGAGTGTACATCGACGGAATTGCGGGGCATTTGCGCGGCTCGCGGCACAACACCCCGAACGGGTATTGCCGGTTGAATGGGGGCGCCAGGGGCGGTCCAGCTACAGTGTGGATGTGCGCGTGCGGGCAGTCGATCGAAAGGGGTTGCTCAAGGACCTGACCAACGTCATCGCCCAGTCCGGCGCACACGTTCTGGCCGTGAACAGCCATCTGGATGAAGCGCGGGCGGCTGCCGAACTGCGCTTCACGCTCAAGGTGAACGACTTCGAGCAGTTGGGCCATTTGCTGGCCCGATTGGCGTCAGTTCCCGGTGTTGGCGAAGCGGTGCGGCTTTCCGAATGATGCTGCTGGCGCGCCCGCAATGGCCGTTGCTCGGCGTCGTATTGCTGCTCGCGGCGTTGTGGTGGCTGCGCGCGCCGCTTGCCGATCACTTGTTGCCGCGATCTGCGACCGAGCGCTTGCTGGTACAGGCCGAGCAGGCGCTGCAACAGGGCCGGCTCAGCGCCGATGACGGATCCGGCGCGAGCGAACGTTTTGCTGCGGTGTTGGCGCGCGATCCGGATCGCGCCGCGGCACGTGCCGGTTTGGAGCGCGTGGCGCGAGCGGCACTGCTTCGCGCCGAACAACGCCTGGCCGACGATGAGCCAGTCGCTGCGCTGGCGCTGCTCGACATCGCGCGTGCTGCCGGCGCGCCAAGTACGGAGGTTGATGCACTGTTGTTGCGTGTCCGTGCGGGGCGGTCCAGCGAAACGGTGTTGCGGGCACTGCTCGATTCGGCGCGACAGGCGCAGGCGCTAGGCAATCTGGATGGCGGTTCGGATTCGGCACTGGCGCGATTCAACGAGGTGCTGGAACGTGACCCGGGGAACGTGCTGGCGCTGGATGGGCGCGACGGCGTGCTCGCCAGCATGTTGGCCCAGGCACACAAACGGCTCGATGTCGGCGACGATGCCGGCGCTCTGGCGATGATCGAGCGGGTTGATGCGATTGCGCCGCGACACCTCGGGTTGCCCGCGGCGCGCGCGGCATTGGCGAGCCATCTTGGCGGAGCGCCGGCGCAGGCCACGTTGCGCCGCGCCGCAATCACCGCTGCCATTCAACAAGGTCAGCTGGATGCCGCGTTGACGTTGTTAGCTGCCGTGCCCGATATGCAGGCGGATGATGCGGTGTTGAGGCGTGAGTTGGCCTCGGCGTGGGCGCGACGGGCGATTGTCGAGGCCGCGCGCGACCACGGCCGTGCGCGTCGGGCAGCACGCGACCACCTCGCCGTGCTGAGCGCCGCGGCAGGCGACGCTGCCGGTTTCATGGCATTGGTGGAGGCGCGCGGCGATGCATGGCGGATGCGCCGCGACGGCACGTCGGGTGAGGCTGGCTGGTCGGCGCTGTTTTCGGCAATGAAGGCCGATGCCGCGTCCGCTGCGCTCGATCGCCAGCGCGCCGATATGCGGCAGTGTTTTGAACAGGCATTGGCAAGTATCTGGTTGACGCGTGCGGCGACATGTCTGGAAGCGATGTCCGCGCTGGTTTCCCGCGCTGACGCGGCAGAGCCGGATCGGGCGCGTTTGGCGAGGGTGTATCTGGGCGTTGCGGAGGAACGTCTGGGTCGTGGTGATATCGAGGAGGCGCGACGTGCTGTGCATGCGGCGCAGTTGTGGAATCCGGGGGATGCGGGCCTGTCCGGGCTGTTTGCGCGCTTGGGCCAATTATGACGCCGGGACTCGGGACTGGGGACCCGGAAAAGCCAGAGCAACAATGCAGAGGCAAGAGCGGATGTCCGCAAAAGACGCGAAGGACGCAAAGAATGCAAATCAGGATATGGGCTTTGCTTTGCGAACTTTGCGTGTTTTGCGGACCATTTGCTTTTCCCGAGTCCCGAGTCCCGTATCCTGGCTTCACTGCTAGAATCGACCCATGTCCCGAATCCTGATCCGCATTGCGCCCGATGGCGAGTTGCGTTGGTTGTCCACGTCAGCCCCGATCCGCGTCCAGCGTGGGGTTCCGCCGCTTGCGCCGGATGACCGGTTGTGGGTGATTTTGCCGGCCGAGGACGTGCTGTTGATGTCGGCGCCACGGGTTGCGCGTTCGCCGGCGCAGATGCAGCAGGCGTTACCGTACGCGATCGAGGACCAGCTTGCCGCCGCGATCGAAACCCAGCACGTGGCGTGGGTGCCGGCTGCCAATCCCGAACAGGTATCGGTCGCGGTGGTTGCCCGCGAGCGGCTCGATGCACTGCTCGCTTCGTTGCGCGCGCGCGCGCTGGAACCCGACGTGTTGGTTCCCGAACCGCTGCTGCTGCCGTGGCAGGTTGGTGTGGCGACGGTGCTGGTCGAGCCTGGCCGGGCAGTGTTGCGCTATGGCGAGGCACGCGCCTTTGTCGGTCAGCCCGATGAACTGCTGATGTTCGCGGGCAGTGTCGATGCAGGGCTGGATGGTGTTCTGGTCGGTGCGCAGCAATCGCCATTGCCATTGCGCGCCACCCGGCGTGTGGACGATGCGCTGCTGGCGTACGCCGATGCGTTGCGCGGCGAGGCACCGCTGAATCTGTTGCAAGGCGACTATGCGCCGCGCCGTCGTGCCGGGCACACTCAGCGTGCCTGGTTGTTGGCTGCCGGGCTGGCCGTTGTTGGCTTGTTGCTGAGTTTCGCTCACGGTCTGCTCGAACGCGCCCAACTGGCTTCGCTGGTGGATCGCCAGCGTGGCGAGATGGCGGATCTGTACCGCGCCGCGGTGCCCGGTGCGACCCGCGTGGTTGATGCCGAGCAGCAATTGCGCAGCGCCCTTGCCGCCACTGGACGCGGGCGCGGCGATGCCAGCCTGTCGCTGCTGGCGCAGGCGGCGCCGGGGCTGTCCACCGATTCGCGGATTCAACTCGACGCGCTGGAACTGCGCGATGACAGCCTGGAGCTGGTGGTCAGCGCGCCGGACGTGGCGGCGCTCGATGCCCTGCAGCAGCGGCTCGCGGTCGGCGCGGCGGTCGAGCTGACGGCTGCGACGCCCGGCAGCAAGGGTGTCGAAGGGCGTCTGCGCCTGAGCGGAGGCGGCCGATGAAGACGTGGTGGGCTGGGCTGGGTGCACGCGATCGCCGCATTTTGCAAATCGGTGCGGTACTGGCAACGCTGATGCTGCTATGGGCGCTGGCGTGGCAGCCGTTGTCGCGTGCGCGCGACAGCTTGCGGGCGCAGGCAATCGCCCAAGCCGAGGCATTGGCGTGGATGCGGCCCGCAGCACGGCAATTGGCCGCGGCCGGTGGTCTGGCGGGTGCGCCAAGCGCCGATGCGCGCTCGTTGCTGGCGCGGATCGATGCCGGTGCGCGCGAGGCCGGGCTGGGCGGCTCTCTGGTCAGTGTCGAACCGCAGGGCGCGAATCGGGTTCGCGCCACGTTGTCGGCCGCCGATTTCGATGTGCTGGCGCGTTGGTTGCAACAGGTTTCCGGCCAGGGTGTGGCGCTGGAGCAGTTGTCGGTGCAGCGCGCCAATGCCGGCCGCGTCGATGCGCGCGTGCTGCTGGCGGAGGCGGCGAAATGATCCGGCGCGTGTTTTTGGTGTTGCTCGCGCTACTGCTGGTAGCGGTCGCGACGCTGGCGTTCGCGCCGGCGCAGATGCTGGTCAACGCGATCCAGGCACGCGTGCCCGACCTGTATTTGTCGTCGGTGGCGGGCAGTATCTGGCGTGGCGGGGTGGGCGAGGTGGTCTATCGCGGACGCGCACTGGGTGGCTTGCGTTGGCGGTTGTATCCCTCGGCCCTGTTCAGCCTTCGTCTGCGTGCCGATGTCGAGGCGCATGGCGATTGGGGCAGTGCCGAGGGCCAGATATGGCGCTCATTCTCTGCGCTCGGCGTGAGCGAGCTGCGCAGCGAGCTGCCTGCGTATTACCTTGCCGGCGTTTTTGCCGTGCCCGAGCTGCGGCCGCTGGGCCATATCCGTGTCGATATCCATGCCGCGCAGTTGCGCGATCGCATGTTGGTCGTGCTCGATGGCGATGCGGTGTGGGCGGATGCGGCGGTGGCTGGTCTGGCCAGCGCCGATCTGGGTACCTTGCGTGGTCGTCTCACGCTGGATGCGCCGAATGCAGCCAGTCTGGTGCTCGACGACGATGGCGGCCCACTCGATGTCGATGGACAACTGTGGTTGTCGCCGCTGGGCTATTCCGGCGAAGTACGAATGACTGCGCGCGACCCCGCGTTGTTGCCGGTGCTGGAATGGATGGGCAAGCCCAAGGCGTCGGGTGAGCGCGAATTGCGTCTGCAGGGGCTTTGGTATGGTGCCCGGCAATGACCCCGCGCATACCGATCATCCATGGCATCACCGAACGCGGCGACGGTCGCGAGGAACTGGATCTCGAATTCAGCAATGGCGAGCGGCGTCTTTACCGGCGTCAGCGCGCGCGCGGCAATGGCGCGGTGGTGATGGTCGCGATTTCCGAACCCGGCGTCGTATTGCTTACCCGTGAATATGCCTGTGGCCTGCATCGCTACGAGCTGGGTCTGCCGCGCGGACGCATCGATGACGGCGAGACGCCGTTGCAGGCGGCCAACCGCGAGCTCAAGGAGGAGGTCGGGTTTGGCGCTCGCCGGTTGCAGGTGCTGCGAACCCTGTCGCTGGTGCCGAGCTACATGGATCACGTCACGCACCTGGTGCTGGCACAGGACCTGTACCCCGAACGCCTGCCAGGCGACGAGCCCGAGCAACTTGAAGTGTTGCCGTGGCGTCTGGACGCGCTCGATCAACTGATGTTGCGCGACGAGTGCTCGGAGGGCCGCGCACTGGCGGCGTTGTTTATCGCGCGCGAATGGTTGGCGCGCAACCCGGATGGAATCACCGATGTCTGAGTCGTATGTTGCACCGTGCATCGCGCTTGCGCGTAGCGCTGGCGCCGCGATCATGGCGGTGTATGCGCGCGACTTTGCGGTTGAAGCCAAAGCTGACGCGTCACCGCTGACCGAAGCCGACATGGCGGCGCATCGGCTGATCGTCGCGGGGTTGCAGGCGCTCGATCCCGATGTCCCGGTGCTCTCGGAAGAGTCTGCCGCGATCGACTGGGAGGTGCGAAAGCGCTGGCGCCGTTACTGGCTGGTCGATCCGTTGGACGGCACCCGCGAGTTCGTCAAGCGCAATGGCGAGTTCACCGTCAACATTGCCCTGATCGATGGCGATGCGCCGATATTCGGCGTGGTGTACGCGCCAGCGCTGGACGAGTTGGCTTACGCATCATGCGCTCACGGTGCATTCCTGCGCTTGGGCGACAAGGACATCGCGATCAATTGCCGGCGGCCGGCGACAGCGCCATTGCGCGTAGCGGCCAGTCGCTCGCATCTGGACGAACGCACCCGGGCGGTCCTGGCACGCATGGGCGAAGTGGAGCGTTTTGGGCTGGGCTCATCACTCAAGTTCTTGCGCATCGCGCAGGGCCGAGCGGACGTCTATCCGCGCTTTGGCCCGACCAGCGAATGGGACACCGCCGCCGCGCAGTGCGTGCTGGAAGCGGCCGGCGGCGTGGTGCTGGGCATGAACGGCGAACCGCTGCGTTACAACCAAAAGGACTCGTTGCTCAATTCCGATTTCATTGCGCTCGGCGACGCGGATTTGCCGTGGCGGGGATGGTTGCATGACTGAGCACAGCGAAGGTATCGAGCGCTTGCTGGTAATCATGGCGCGGCTGCGCGACCCCGAGCGTGGTTGCCCGTGGGACGTGGCGCAGGACTTCGCCAGCATCGCACCGTACACCATCGAGGAGGCGTACGAGGTTGCCGACGCGATCGATCGTGGCGACTTCGACGACCTGCGCGACGAGCTGGGCGACTTGCTGCTGCAAGTGGTGTTTCATGCGCAGATGGCGCAGGAGCAGGGTCGTTTCGATTTCAGCGATGTCGCCGCCGCAATCTGCGACAAGATGGAGCGGCGGCACCCGCACGTGTTCGGCGATGTGGTGATCGCCGATGAACAGGCGCAGAGCGTCGCCTGGGAGCAGCACAAACGTGCGGAGCGCGCGGGCACAAACGACAACAGCGCACTGGCCGGCATCGCCCGCGGCCTGCCGGAATGGCAACGCGCCACCAAGTTGCAAAAGCGCGCGGCGACGGTAGGCTTCGACTGGCCCGACGTCGAGCCGGTGCTGGAGAAACTGCACGAGGAAATCGATGAAGTGCGGGCAGAGTTCGCCAAGGGCACGGGTCATGATGCGCTCGAAGACGAGATCGGCGATGTGCTGTTCGTGTGCGTGAATCTTGCCCGCCATGCCAAGGTCGATTTCGGCAATGCCCTGCGCCGCGCCAATGCCAAGTTCGAGCGCCGCTTTCGCCGCATGGAAGCGTTCGCGGCGGCCGATGCGGTGGCATTGGCCGATCTCGACCTGGCGCAGCAGGATGCGTATTGGGATCGGGCCAAGGCTGAAGAAAAGCAGCGTTAGGCTCAATACGGTTGGTTTGGACGACAAACCATCAGAACGACACCCCAGCGCATGCTGGGGTCCATTTTGACTTTTCTTCACGAATCATGAGCTGGCGGATCCCGGCTTTCGCTGGAATGACGTCGTGAGGCGTCGTTGCGGCAGTGCGACTTGAGCACCCGCTGATGAGGGTGCAAACTGACTCACGGGAGGGTCGCAACATGTCCGAAAAAATCAAGAACTTCAGCGAGTTTTACGCGTACTACCTGACCGAGCACAGCAACCGCACCTGCCGCCGCCTGCATTACGCGGGCAGCGCGCTGGTGCTCGGCGTGCTTGCTGCCGTCATCATGGGGCGCCTGCCACCGATCTGGTTGTTCAGCATTCCGGTGATCGGCTACGGTTTTGCCTGGGTGGGGCACTTCGTGTTCGAAAAAAACCGGCCGGCGACCTTTACCTACCCGCTGTGGTCGCTGATGGGCGACTGGGTGATGTTCAAGGACATGCTGGTTGGGCGCATCCGGTTTTAGGGGAACCCCGACTGTCGCCCACAGGGTGGGCTCCTACAAAGCGCGGTGATCCACCCGTCCTCCGCTCGGACGGTCGCCCACAGGGTGGGCTCCTACAAAAACGCGGTGATCCACCCGTCCTCCGCTCGGACGGTCGCCCACAGGGTGGGCTCCTACAAAAGCGCGGTGATCCATCCATCCTCCGCTCGGGCGGTCGCCCACAGGGTGGGCTCCTACAAAAGCGCGGTGATCCACCCGTCCTCCGCTCGGACGGTCGCCCACAGGGTGGGCTCCTACAATGTGCCCTGACGCGCCCCTGTAGGAGCCCACCCTGTGGGCGACGGTGCGCAGCGAAGCAGGAGCAAAGCAGGCGCGCTTGCAACGCCTTCGACAGGTCTCCGTCGTATCGTGCGGCGTGTTGTGTCTTATGCGCCGGCCTTCAGCATTGAACGCGCCAATGCGGTCAGATGCACTTCGTCGGGGCCGTCGGCGATGCGCAGCGAGCGGGCGCCGGCGTACGCGCGCGCGAGAAAACGATCCTGCGCCAGACCGGCGCCGCCGTGCATCTGGATGGCGCGGTCGATCACCGCACAGGCCATGCGCGGGGCGACGATCTTGATCATGCCGATCAGGTCCTTGGCACCCCGATTGCCGACCCGATCCAGTTCGGCAGCGGCATGCAGGGTGAGCAGCCGCGCCTGTTCGATTTCGCAGCGCGACAGCGCGATCGCCTCCTGCGCCATGCCGTGACCACCCAGCGGCCGGCCGAACGCGACTCGGTTGCGCGCGCGTTCGAGCATCATTTCCAGCGCGCGCTGCGCCAGGCCGATCAAGCGCATGCAGTGGTGGATGCGACCCGGGCCGAGCCGCGCCTGGGCGATGGCAAAACCCGAGCCCGGCGTTCCGATCAGGTTGCCGGCGGGCACACGTACGTGCTCGAACGCCAGTTCGACATGGCCATAGGGCGCATCGTCGTAGCCGAACACGGTAAGCGGCCGTACTACCCGCAAGCCGGGCGTATCCATCGGCACCAATACCATCGAATGGCGGCTGTGGCGTTCGTTTTCGGGATTGCTGACACCCATCACGATCAGGATGCCGCAGCGCGGATCGCCAGCGCCCGTGGTCCACCATTTGCGACCATCGAGCACCAGATCATCGCCCTCGCGGCGGATGCTCAGCGCGATGTTGGTGGCATCCGACGACGCCACGTCCGGCTCGGTCATGGCGAAACCGGAGCGGATCTCGCCCGCCAGCAACGGTTCGAGCCAGCGCGATTTTTGCTCGGCATTGCCGAACAGATGCAGTACTTCCATGTTGCCGGTGTCCGGAGCGTTGCAGTTGAACAGCTCCGGCGCGATCAGCGAGCGGCCCATCAATTCCGCCAGCGGCGCATAGGCGCGATTGCTCAGGCCGGCGCCGTGCGCGGCATCGGGCAGGAACAGGTTCCACAGGCCTTCGCTGCGCGCGCGGGTCTTGAGTTCCTCGATCAATGGGCAGATCTGCCAGCGTTTGGCGGTGTCGCCATCCCAGGCTTCGATTACCGCCTCGGCGGGGTAGACGTGGGTCTGCATGAAGGCGTTGACCCGCTGTTGCAGATCCTGTGCGCGTTCGATTTCGCTGCTCATGCCGATCTCCACGTTGCTAGAAATAAGTCCACAGCTCGCGCACATCGGCCAGATGCGGCAGCGCATTCCAACTGCCCATGCGCAGCCCATCGGGCAGTGCGTGGAACTCGCACAGTGCGCTGTTGCGCAACGACAGGTTCAGTTCGATCGCGCGCTCATCGGCAGCGCCGAGCGCCTGTTGCGCCAACTGCGAAATCACGCCGCCCGACGATACCACCAGCACATCGTGAGCGGCACACTGCTCGCCCAGCCTGGCAAAGGCGCGCTGCGTACGCTGGCGGAACGCCGCCCATGATTCGGTGCGCGTATCGAGTGTCCCGGCGATCCACGCGCGCAACGCCGTCTGCAACAGCGCAAACACTTCGCGCGGCGTCCCGCTCATGCCGCCGCCGGTGGCGTGGATGGTTGGGTGTTCGGGCTGTGCGGCGATGAACGCCGCGATGATTGCGCGATGGTCGAATTCGTTCAGGTCGGCATCGATCTGCGGTGCGGGCAAGCGGATTCCACTGCTGCGATAGGGCTCGGTCAGGCCTTCATAGGTCTCGCGGTGCCGCCGCATGTCGCCGCACACGATCGCGGCAAAGCGCATGTCGTGACCAGCCAGCCACGCGCCAAGACGGCGCGATTGCTCGTGCCCATTGCCTGAAAGTTTGTCGTAATCGGCACTGCCGAACGAAGCCTGTCCATGGCGAACCGCCAGCAGTGTCATTGCGCCTCCGCTTCAGCGCGATACGAAGAACTGCTGCTGGAACGTTGCGCGCAGCGGGCTTCCGGCACCCTCGGTGGCGATGGTAATGTCAAAGGTCAAGGTTTCCTTGTCGGCAATCTTGGTTTCGCCAAGATAATAAACGGCGTCGCCCTCGCGCACTTCGCGCATGCGCAGTTCCTGGCGCTGGCCGTTGAGGTTGGTGGCCGCAGCGGTAACTACGGCTGGCACTGCCTTGTCTTCGCCAGGCACACCCTTGCGAACCGCGACATTGAGTAGCGCGCGGCTTGCCGAGCGGGTGATGCCGTACTGATGCGCCACTTCGGCGCTGATATCGGTGGTCGCCAATGCGTTGTAATGCACGGTGACATCGCCGGTCTGGATCATGTTCTGTTGTTGCGCATTGGCACCCGGCACCAATGCGATGCCCAGCAACGATACGGCGGCGATGCGAACGAAACGTTGGATCAGGCGCATGGTTTGGTTCCTCCTGGGGGCGGATTCGTACGCGGTGGTGTCCGCATCATCGCGCTGGCGCGTGCTGCTGTCACCTGTCCGATGGCGATTCGTTCAGACTGGCGCCGACGCCGCAAGTTCAGCGCCGCGCCGGGTCGCGGCGTCGATGGCGCGCTCGATCATTCCGGCGAAGCCCTCACGTTGCAATTGCTCGATCGCGGCATGGGTGGTACCGCCTGGCGACGTGACCCGCTGACGCAACGTGCTGGCGGGTTCGTCGGTTTCCAGCAGCATTCGCGCCGCGCCCAGCAGGGTTTGGTTCACCAGGGCGCGCGCGGCCTCGGCGGACAGACCCTGGGCCTGTGCTGCCGCCTGCCAAGCCTCGGCAAGCAAAAACACATACGCCGGGCCGCTGCCCGATACGGCGGTCACCACGTCCATCAACGCTTCATCGCCTATCGGCACGCTGATACCGACGGCTGCCATCAACGCCATCACCTGCGCATGGGCTGCGTTGCCGACAGCGGCATTGGCGAAAACGCCGGTGGCACCGGCGCCCAATAACGCAGGCGTGTTGGGCATGCAGCGCACGATCGCCTGACCGCCGCCGAGACAGGCGTCGATCTGTGCGCTGGTGATGCCGGCTGCAATCGAGACAATGGTCGGGTGCTGCGCTTGCGCCAGTTCGCGCAGGCTGGCACAGACTGCGGCCATCACCTGCGGTTTGACCGCAAGCACCCAGATCGCGGCGCCATCGGCCGCTACCGCGTTGTCGGCATCGACACGGATGCCGAAGTCGTGCGCCAGCGCCGCGCGCGATTCGCCGTTGGGGTCGGCGGCGCGAATCGATGTGGCCGCTCTGCCGCGTGCGATAAGGCCGCCGATCAGGCTGCGCGCCATGTTGCCGCCGCCGATGAAGGCGATGGCGGGGTCGTGGCGGGCTGGGGTGGTTTCGCGTTCGCTCATGAGCAGCTCTCGGTGGTTGCATGGTGCGGGTTCGATACGCGCACGATAGCAAGAGTCGTGATGGATGCGCGGCATTCACGCTCGTGAGAGCCTTCGCCGGATCCAGAGTGGAAAAAGCAGGTGTCCGCAAAGGACGCCAAGTGCGCAAAGGAAAGCACGAAGCCGAGCCGGTAGAAGGATGGGTAGAGCGCTGCGAAACCCGGCAGTCGCCAACCCAACGTTGTTATTTGCGCCTTTTGCGTTCTTTGCGGACTCAATGTGTTTTACGCTTCTCCCCGGCCCCAAGCTATTCGCGTGGCCCGAACAGCGCAGTGCCTATGCGCACCAGGGTGGCACCGTGGGCGATCGCCTGTTCAAAATCGGCGCTCATACCCATCGACAGGGTATCCACCGTGGCGTACGCGCTGCGCAATCGGGCAAATGCCTGCTGCATGCGCGCAAAGCTGCTCGCTCGGTGTTGCCGGTCATGCTCGGGGTCCGGTATCGCCATCAGCCCGCGCAGGCACAGGCGGTCATGGTGCGCAATACGCGCTGCCAGTTCTTCGATCTGTTCGGGTTGGCAGCCCGATTTGCTGCCTTCGGCGTCGATGTTGACCTGGATGAGCACGTTCAAGGGCGCACGGGTATCGGGTCGATGGCGGGCCAGTGCCTCGATCACGCCGGGACGATCGACGCTTTGCACCCAGTCGAACTGTTGCGCCGCTTCGCGCGCCTTGTTGCTCTGCAAATGGCCGATCAAATGCCATTCGAGCGGCAGCTCGCGCAACGCATCCTGCTTGGCGCCGGCTTCCTGTACGTAGTTTTCGCCAAACGCGCGTTGCCCGGCTGCGGCGAGCGCACGTATCACGTCCGCGCTCTGTGTTTTGGACACCGCCAGCAGACTGACACGATCCGTTCTTCCGGCGTTGCGTGCAGCGGTTTCGATGCGCTGCAGCAGCGTGTTCAGTCGGTGTTCCGGGCTGGGCATTGGGGCGGGTTTGACCTGCGCTGATTGCGGCTATACTGCAACGAATGCAGCGCCCCGTGGTAGGGGCAAGGGAGATCGTGCGTGGATATTGCTGAATTGCTGGCGTTTTCGGTCAAGAACAAGGCCTCCGACCTGCATTTGTCCGCCGGTCTGCCGCCGATGATCCGCGTCGATGGCGACGTGCGCCGGATCAACATCCCCGCGCTTGATCACAAGCAGGTGCATGCGCTGGTGTACGACATCATGTCGGACAAGGCGCGCCGCGATTACGAGGAATTCCTGGAAGTCGATTTCTCGTTCGAAATTCCGGGGTTGGCACGCTTTCGCGTCAACGCGTTCAACCAGAACCGTGGCGCCGGTGCGGTGTTTCGTACCATTCCCTCCGAGGTGCTTACCCTCGACGATCTCGCCGCGCCCAAGGTGTTTCGCGAACTGATCGAGCAGCCGCAGGGCCTGATTCTGGTCACCGGGCCGACCGGTTCGGGCAAGTCGACGACGCTGGCGGCGATGGTCGATCACATCAACAAAAGCGAGTTCGGCCATATCCTGACGGTCGAGGACCCGATCGAGTTCGTGCATACCTCGCAAAAGTGCCTGATCAATCAGCGCGAGGTGCACCGCGACACCCATGGCTTCAACGAGGCCCTGCGCTCGGCCTTGCGCGAGGACCCCGATTACATCCTGGTCGGCGAGTTGCGCGATCTGGAAACCATCCGTCTGGCACTGACCGCCGCCGAAACCGGTCACCTGGTGTTCGGTACCCTGCACACCAGTTCGGCGGCCAAGACCATCGACCGCATCATCGACGTGTTCCCGGCCGGCGAAAAGCCGATGGTGCGCTCGATGCTGTCCGAGTCGCTGCGCGCGGTGGTGTCGCAGTCGCTGCTCAAGAAAGTGGGCGGTGGCCGCGTCGCCGCGCACGAGATCATGGTCGGTGTGCCGGCGATCCGCAACCTGATCCGCGAAGACAAGGTGGCGCAGATGTATTCCGCGATTCAGACTGGTCAGCAGTACGGCATGCAGACGCTGGACCAGTGCCTGCAGGATATCGTCAAGCGCGGCCTGATCACCCGGCAGTCGGCGCGCGAGTATGCCAAGGACAAGCGGCTGTTCGATTGATTCAATCCGGGACTCGGGACTCGGAAAGGCCAGAGCAACAACGCAGAAGCAAAGAGCGGATGTCCGCAAAGGACGCGAAGGACGCAGAGAAAACAAATCGAGAGTGGGCTTTCCTTTGCGAACTTTGCGTGTTTTGCGGACCATTTGCTTTTTCCCGGTCCCGAGCCTCGGCTTCATAGAATCCCGAGTCCCGGCTTCATCGAGTCCCCAGCCCCACCCCCGCGGGAGATAACGCCATGAGCAGCATCGACTTCACCTCCTATCTGAAATTGATGGCGCACAAGAAGGCGTCGGATCTGTTCGTCACCGCCGGGGTGCCGCCGTCAATGAAGGTCAACGGCAAGATTGCGCCGATCACGCAAAGCGCGCTGACCCCGCAGCAAAGCCGCGATCTGGTGTTGAACGTGATGACGCCGGCACAGCGCGAGGAGTTCGAGAAAACGCACGAATGCAACTTTGCCATCGGCGTCTCGGGTGTCGGCCGTTTTCGCGTCAGCTGCTTCTATCAACGCAATCAGGTCGGCATGGTGTTGCGCCGGATCGAGTCGCGCATTCCCACCATCGACGAGCTCAACCTGCCGCCGGTGCTCAAGACGCTGGCAATGACCAAGCGCGGCATCATCCTGTTCGTCGGCGCTACCGGTACCGGCAAGTCCACGTCTCTGGCAGCCTTGATCGGCTATCGCAACCAGAACTCGTCGGGCCACATCATCACCATCGAGGATCCGATCGAGTTCGTGCACAAACACGAAGGCTGCATCATCACCCAACGTGAAGTCGGCATCGATACCGACAGTTGGGAGGCCGCACTGAAAAACACCCTGCGCCAGGCGCCGGACGTAATCATGATCGGTGAAATTCGCACCCGTGAGGGTATGGATCATGCGGTGGCGTTCGCGGAAACCGGCCATCTGGTGCTGGCCACGTTGCACGCCAACAATTCCAATCAGGCGATGGATCGCATCATCAACTTCTTCACCGAAGATCGGCGCAACCAGTTGCTGATGGATCTGTCGCTGAACCTCAAGGGCGTGGTCGCGCAGCAATTGGTGCCGACACCGGATGGCAAATCGCGGCGGGTGGCGATGGAAATCCTGCTCGGTACGCCGCTGGTGCAGGATTACATCCGCGACGGCGAGATTCACAAGCTCAAGGAAGTGATGAAGGAGTCCACCAACCTGGGCATGAAGACCTTCGATCAAGCCCTGTTTGAACTGTATTCGGCGGGCGAGATTTCCTACGAGGACGCGCTGCGCTACGCGGATAGCACCAACGAGGTGCGGCTGAAGATCAAGCTCAGCCAGGGTGGCGACGTGCATTCGCTGTCGCAGGGCATGGACGGAGTGGATCTGGTCGAGTCGAAATAGGCGCCACGGTCCGCCGGGGCTACAATGCGACCATGAACACGTCCGTTGACCGATTGCCGGAATCGCTGATTGGCCACGTCCTGGTCGCCATGCCGGGCATGGACGATCCGCGCTTTGCGCGGGCCGTGGTGCTGCTGTGCCAGCACAACGAAGACGGTGCGATGGGGCTGGTGGTCAATCGCCTGTCCGACTACCGATTGAGCGAGATTTTCGCGCAGATGCAGATCAGCGACGTGCATGCCGATTTTGCCGATCGGCCGGTACTTGCCGGTGGTCCGGTGCAGACCGATCGCGGCTTTGTGCTGCACGAGGGCGCAACGGATTGGGATTCGACCCTGCGCATCACCGACGCGCTGGCAGTAAGCACATCGCGCGATGTGCTGGAGAGGATTGCCGCCGGCACCGGCCCCACCCGGTTTCTGCTGATGCTCGGATTTTCGGGTTGGGGGCCGGGGCAATTGGAGTCCGAGCTGGCCGATAACGCGTGGCTCACGGTGCCCGCCGATAACGAACTGCTGTTCGATGTGCCGCTCGAGATGCGTTGGCAAGCCGCCACCTCCCGTCTGGGTGTCGATCCGGGTCAATTGGCCGGTTACGCCGGGCACGCTTGATGCAGTCGGGTTGCGTGCTTGGTTTCGATGTCGGCAGCCGGCGCATCGGAGTGGCTGTGGGCAGCGCGTTGACCGGCGGTGCGCGGGAATTGGCGGTAGTGGATGTGCGCGACGGTGTGGTCGATTGGGCCCGCATTGCGCAGTTGCTACGCGAATGGCGGCCGGCCAGTCTGCTGGTCGGCGATCCGCGGACGCTGGCAGGCGGCGATCAACCGGCACGCCAGGCGGCGCTGCGTTTTGCCGAAGAAGCAGCGCGACAATTCGCCGTGCCGGTGCATATGGTCGATGAGCGCCGCAGTTCGATCGAGGCCGCGGCCCGGTTTGCCAGCGCGCGTGCTGCCGGTGCACGTCGTCGGCGCGATGCGGCCATGCTCGATGCGATGGCGGCGGTGATCATCATCGAGCGCTGGTTGGACAACCCCGAACAGGCACACACCGTGGAGATGCCATGAGTTATCCCTGGCTGCGCAGCGATGGGCGCCTGCGCCACCTGATCACACTGGACGGCATTCCGGTGGCAGTGCTGAATCGTTTGCTGGACGCGGCACAGGCCATGGCCGTTCATGCCCATGGTGGATTGAGTTTGCGCGAACGGCTGGCCGGTTCGACCCTGTGTACGCTGTTTTTCGAGCCGTCCACGCGCACTCGGTCCAGCTTCCAGTTGGCGGCAACGCGCATGGGCATGGATCTGCTCAATTTCGATGTGACCAATTCGTCGGTCGGCAAGGGCGAATCGGATCGCGACACCCTGGCCACCCTGCAAGCGATGGGAGTCGATGCATTTGCCGTTCGCCACAGCCGCGATGGCGCGGTTGCGGCGCTGGCGCAAGCGGCATCGGCCACTACCGTGTTGATCAATGCCGGCGATGGTCGCAATGCCCATCCCAGCCAGGGTCTGCTCGACATGCTGACCCTGCGTCAGGCCAAGGGCAGCGACTTTTCCGGCTTGCGTGTGGTGATTTGCGGCGACGTGCTGCACTCGCGGGTGGCGCGCTCGGACATCCACGCCTTGCGAGCGCTGGGCACCGGCGATATTCGCATCTGTGGGCCGGAAAACCTGCTGCCCGACGACGACGTGTTGGCGGGTTGCAGCGTGTATTCAAACTTCGACGATGCGCTCGACGGGGTCGATGCGGTGATCATGCTGCGCCTGCAACGCGAGCGCATGACCCAAGGGCTGGTATCCTCGCTGGAGGACTATTCCCGCGCATTCGGGCTCAGCCCGGAACGCCTGCGCCGCGCCGCGCCGGATGCGGTGGTGCTGCATCCAGGCCCGATCAACCGCGGTATCGAGATCGATCCGGCGGTGGCCGATGGCCCGCAGTCGCGGGTGCTGCAACAGGTGTCCAACGGCGTTGCCGTACGCATGGCAGTGTTGGCGGAGTTGCTTGGCCGGTGATGGGTGGTGCAACACCGTGATATGACGGTTGCCCACAAGGTGAGCTATCTACAGGGTGGGCTACAGGGCCACGGCACGCCATGTTTTTGTAGGAGCTCACCCTGTGAGCGACCGTGATTTTCCAGCCGGGGCACGCGCTGGTCGCCCACAGGGTGGGCTCCTACAGGGTGGATCACCGATTTGTTGTCGGTGCAACGGTATGACCGCTGGTGCGAGTCAGGCTTCTGTGGGAGCCGGCCTGCCGGCGAACAATGCCGCGAGAAGCTTCGCGCGCAGGCGCGCTCCCACGAAAGCGGTGAACGCCCCGGTGGGCGAACGTTCGGTTGGTGCGAGGCGTCCGCTTATTGCGCCTGCCCGCGGAAGCTGCCAGCCTCGAACTGCCAGGTGCGGGTAATGTGCAGCAGCTCGATGCGTTCGTTTGTTTCCGGCAGCGACGGAAACGGTTCCGCCAGTCGCACGATGCGCACCGCCGACTGATCGAGCAGCGCGATGCCGCTCGATTCCACGACTTCGATGGCGTGAACACTGCCGTCACGGCGCACCGAGACGGTCAGCACCAATCGCCCTTGCAAGCGTCGCTGCCGTGCCTGCTCGGGATAATTCAGGTTGCCGATTCGCTCGACCCGATTGACCCACGCGCGCATGTACGGCGCCCATGCGTATTCGCGGGTGCTGGCGGTGATGCGCTTTTCGTTCGGGCGGCGGGCGTAGGCGACGGTTTGTTGCTCCACTTCCGCGGCCAGCCGCGCCATTTCGAGCTGGCGCTCGATCCATTCCGGCCCCAGTGGCAATAACGGATTGCGTTCCGGAGGCGTGTCTTCCGGGCTGGGAAGCGCCAACTCGCTGTTGGTGGTGCTCAGCACCCGGTCGGTCGGCTGCGGCTGTGGTGCCGGAGCCTGTGCCTGCAATGGCTGACGCGCGACACCCGGTTGCTCGCGAACCACGTTGCCCAACTGCGGCTCGCGTGGTCGCTCGGCGATGTCCGCGTCGCCGCCGCCGCGTTGGCTGGCCTGGGCCAGAAAATCGGCACGATCCGGCGCTTTTTCGCTACGCGTTTCGGTCAGCATCACGTCCAGTGTGGGTTGCACCCCGGCCGGGTCTTCCCGACTGAACCCGATGCCGAGCAACACCACGCCGTGGGCGACGAGCGATAGTGCCAGAGTCGCGCTCAGGCGGTCGCCGGGACCGACCTGCTTGCGGATCATGGCGTCAATGGCGGGCTTTGAGGCGGGCGTGGATGGCATCAAACAACTGTCCGGCAATATTCAGGTCGAACTGGGTGTCGAGTTCGCGGATGCAGGTCGGGCTGGTGACATTGACCTCGGTAAGGCGGTCGCCGATGATGTCCAGGCCCACGAAAATCATGCCGCGGCGGCGCATTTCCGGGCCGACGATGGCGGCGATGCGGCGGTCGGAGTCGCTCAACGGGCGCCCTTCGCCGCGCCCGCCGGCGGCAAGGTTGCCGCGAAATTCCTGCCCTTGCGGAATGCGCGCGAGACAATACGGCACCGGTTCGCCGTCGATCAGCAGCACGCGTTTGTCGCCCTCGCGGATTGCCGGAAGGAAAGCCTGCGCCATCGCCAGCTGGCCATGTCCGGTCAGGGCTTCGAGGATCACATTGAGGTTGTCTTCCTCGGCGCGAACCCGGAAAATCGAGTGCCCGCCCATGCCATCCAGCGGCTTGAGCACGCAGTCGCGGTGGGTCTGGATAAATGCCCGCAGTTGCTCGCGATCACGGCTGACCACGGTTGCCGGGCACAGATCGGGGAACAGCAGCGCCGCCAGCTTCTCGTTCAGGTCGCGCAGTCCGGCCGGGTCGTTGACCACCAGCGAACCCTGCGCCTGCGCCAGCGAAAGAATCTGGGTGTCGTGCATGTAGTTGGCGTCGACCGGCGGGTCCTTGCGCATCAAGATTACCGGCACCGCGCCGAGCGGCCGCAGTTGCCAGGGGCCGAGCTCATACCACTGCGCGGGGTCCTCGCGCACGGTCAGCGGTGCCAGCTTCGCCATCGCAACGCCCTGGGTCAGGGCAAGGCTGCCGGGAGCGACATAGAACAGGCGGTGGTTGCGCCGTTGCGCTTCCAGCAGCATGGCGAACGTTGAATCCTTGGCGATCTTGATGGACGCGATCGGATCCATGATTACGGCGACATCACAGCGCATGGCGGTCTCCAGGTTTTGCCGGCTTTGCCGCCGGGCTCGCCGCTGTTGGCATCAGTGCGGATGTCATCGATTCGAGCCGCGCCGGGTACCTGCGTCGGCGTGGCCGTGCGATTGCCACGCAAAGCGCGTATCGTAACAGGCGTTCTGCCTGCCCCGCTGCCGTATCACGCGGCGCTTGACAGACTCGGGTGCGATTGGGATATAAGCTAGGCGTATGTGCGCGCGCGGCGCGTTGGCGAGTCCAGATGGGTGTGGTACATGCGGGGAATTCGATGAACGATGCAATTCAGTCCGGTAGCTTCGCTGGGCTTCGGGTCATGGTGATCGACGACTCCAAGACCATTCGCCGTACCGCCGAGACCCTGCTGAAAAAGGAGGGTTGCGAGGTGGTGACCGCGAACGACGGCTTCGAGGCGTTGGCCAAGATTGCCGACCAGCAACCGCAGGTCATCTTCGTCGATATCATGATGCCCCGCCTGGACGGCTATCAGACCTGCGCGTTGATCAAGAACAACCAGATGTTTCGCGGCACCCCGGTGATCATGTTGTCGTCCAAGGACGGATTGTTCGACAAGGCGCGAGGCCGCATCGTCGGTTCCGAGCAATATTTGACCAAGCCCTTCACGCGCGACGAATTGCTTGGCGCGATTCGCCGCTTCATTCCCGGCACATGAGCCTGCGAACGCTCGTTTCGATACGCCAGACACCTAAGGGGGGTTAGATGGCTCGTATTCTCATCATCGAAGATTCACCGACCGACACCAGGGTGTTTACCACCTTGCTCGAAAAGAACGGGCACGAGGTGATTGCCGCCGGCAGTGCCGAAGACGGCATTGCCGCAGCAAAGAGGGAAAAGCCCGATCTGGTGTTAATGGACGTCATCCTGCCCGGGATGAACGGCTTTCAGGCCACCCGCGCGCTGACGCGCGACCCCGACACCGCAAACATTCCGATCATCATCGTCAGTACCAAGGGGATGGAAACCGATCGCGTATGGGGCCTGCGTCAGGGAGCACGCGACTATATCGTCAAGCCACCGAATGAGCGCGACCTGATCGATCGCATCGCGACCCTCCTCGGAGCGGGCTGAGTTGCCGATGCAAGCGACGACAGCGCCGACCGATCCGTTCGCCGTGTTGCTCGATTACGAGCAACGCAGCCTCGGTCATGAGCCCGGTCGACCGGAGCAGATCGAGGCGGCGGGCCATTGGCGCGGGGTCGGTTTCCGGCTTGGCGCGCGCCGCCTGCTGGTCGGTTTCGACGAAGTCGTCGAAATCATCCCGCTGCCTGCGGCGACGCCGGTGCCTGGAGCAGCGGCCTGGATGCTGGGTGTCGCCAACGTGCGCGGCACGTTGCTGCCGATTGTCGATCTGAAACAGTTCATGGACGACGAACGCACCGCGTTGCATGAGTCGGCGCGGGTTCTGGTGGTGCGGCAGGCGGGTGGCAACGTCGCTGTCCTGGTCGATGAGATGTATGGTCAGCGCACATTCAACGATCAGGACGCCATCGAAACCGACGAATCCGAATCGAGTCGCTTCAGCGGATTCATCAAGCAAAGCTATCGTGTGAATGAGATTGTCTGGGGTGTGTTCGATATGGCATTGCTCACCCGTACTCCCGAATTTCGTCAGGCTGCCGCGTGAGGGTCTGGTCATGAATCAACAACGCAATGAGGTTCAATCATGAGCACTGCATCAGGCGCAAAGACCGGCAAGGAACGCGGCGCGCTGACCAATTTGTTCAGCTTCGTGCTCGTGTTTGCGATCGCGGCATTCTTTCTCAATTTCTACTTCGGCAACCAGCGAAATGCCGAGGAAAACAAGGCGCGCGAATACATCGCCGAGATCCAGGTGCTTTCGCAGCAGATCGCCAAGTTCTCGGCAGAAGCGGTTTCCGGCGGTTTTGAGGCGTTCTCCGAGCTCAAATCCACGCGCGGACGCATCGAGACGTTGGTGCGCAACCTGCAGACCGGCAACCCGGACGACAATGTGCCGTCCTATCAGGGACAGCCCGGGGTGGGCGACGCGTTGCAAAAGCTGGTCGATACCTGGGCACCGGTAAACAGCAGCGCACAGCGCATTTCCGAGCGCGAAGAGTTGGTGCTTGGGCTGGCCGACACCGCTGCCGAGTTCTCCAGCAGGGTGCCGCAGTTGCAGGCGAAGATGGATGAGGTGGTGCGCCAGATGATGGACACCGGATCGTCCAGCTCGCAGGTTTACATCGCCATGCGCCAGTTGCTGCTGGCCGACCGCATGTTGCGTCGTGTCACCGTCATCTTGCAGGGCGGCGCGGGGGCCGTGTCCGCGGCGGATGCCTTCTCGCGCGATGCGCAGGGCTTCGCCCAGGTGCTGGTTGGTCTGGAACGCGGCAACGCCGAAATGGGCTTGCGCCGGCTCGACAGTGGCGCCGCGCAGCGCGCACTGGCCGAATTGTCCGAGATTTACACCGACGTGCAGGCGGATGTCGACAGTATCCTGGAATCGTCCACCGATCTGTTCGAGGTAAAGGAAGCGTCGGGGCAGATCTTCCAGGACTCCGCGTTGATGCTCGACGCGGCGCGCAACCTGAACACGGCCTTCAACGCGCTGCCCAACACGCGCCTGTTTCCAGGGCTGCTGGTCGGTGTAATCGCAGGTATTGCCGTGGCGGTCGGTTTGGCGGGTCTGCTCTTTGCCCTGTGGCGTGAACAGAACAAACGCCTGCGCGGTCAGCAGGAGCACAATCAGCGCAACCAGGAATCGATTCTGCGCCTGCTCGATGAAATGGGCTCGCTTGCGGAAGGCGATCTTACCGTCAAGGCGACCGTGACCGAGGAAATTACCGGCGCGATCGCGGACTCGATCAACTTTGCGGTCGAGGCGTTGCGCAGTCTGGTGCAGACGATCAACGAGACCGCCGTGCAGGTCGCTGCCGCGGCGCAGGAGACGCAGGCAACGGCAATGCATCTGGCCGAAGCGGCTGAACATCAGGCGCAACAGATCAGCTCCGCTTCGTCGAAGATCCAGGAAATCGCGGTATCCATCGATCAGGTGTCGCGCAACTCGGCCGAGTCGGCCGACGTGGCGCAGCGCTCGGTGCAGATCGCGGCAAAAGGCGCGGACGTGGTGCGCCAGACGATTCAGGGCATGGACTCGATTCGCGACCAGATCCAGGAGACGTCCAAGCGAATCAAGCGGCTGGGCGAGAGCTCGCAGGAAATCGGCTCGATCGTCGAACTGATCAACGACATCTCCGAGCAGACCAACATCCTGGCGCTCAACGCCGCGATCCAGGCGGCGTCGGCGGGTGAAGCGGGTCGCGGGTTCGCGGTGGTGGCCGATGAAGTGCAGCGGCTCGCCGAGCGCGCATCGAATGCGACCAAGCGAATCGAAACCCTGGTGCAGACGATTCAATCCGACACCAACGAGGCAGTCAGCTCGATGGAGCAGACCACCGCGGAAGTGGTCGCGGGTGCCCGCTTGGCCGAGGATGCCGGTCTGGCGCTCGGCGAGATCGAAAAGGTGTCTACCGACCTTGCCGATTTGATTAATGGCATTTCATCGGCGGCGAGCCAGCAGTCGGCAGCGGCGACCAACATCACTTCAACGATGAGCGTGATTCAGGAGATCACGTCGCAGACCTCGCAGGGTGCGAGTCAGACCGCCGAGTCGATCGGAAACCTCGCGCAACTCGCGGCGGACCTGCGACGCTCGGTGGCCGACTTCAAGTTGCCCGGTTGAGACAGATAATTCGAGATGGCAATGCGACTGTGCTCAGATCAGGTTGCACGAAGGTGTCATAGCGATGCGTGGCGGCCATTCGCCGCGTCACAGCACGCGCCACACCTTCCTATCAGGGGCGAGACCCGGGCATGAGGCTGCAAGAAGACATCAACTTCACCACGCTCAACTGGGTCAAGCCCGAGCTGGATGAAACCTTGCGCCAGGCGCGATTCGCGATCGAGGCCTTCGTCGAGGACTCCACCGACGCCAGCCAGATGCGTGCGTGTGCCGCGTACCTGCATCAGGTGCACGGTACCTTGCGCATGGTGGAGCTCTATGGCGCCGCGATGGTCGCAGAGGAAATGGAGCAGTTGGCGCTGTCGCTGCTGGAGAGTTCGGTTACCGAGCGCGACGAGGCGTTTACCGTGCTGATGCGCGGCATCGTGCAGTTGCCCGATTACCTTGAGCGCCTGCAGTCGGGGTTGAAGGACATCCCGGTGGTGCTGTTGCCGCTGCTCAACGAGTTGCGTGCCGCGCGCGGCGAACGTGGTCTGTCCGAGGCGGTGCTGTTCTCGCCGGATCTTTCGCGGCCGCTGCCCGCAGCAGTGTCTGGTCCCACGGTCGAGTTGCCGCAAGATCAGCTGCGTGCCAAGGCCGAGGCATTGCGGTCGCGTTTCCAGGCGTCGTTGCTGCGTTGGCTTCGCGACGAGGGCAATCCGGAATTGATTGCGGCATTGACCCAGGTTTGCGATGGACTGGTGGCGATGACGCGATCGGAGCATGCGCGTCGACTGTTCTGGGTCGCTGGTGGGACGCTGGAGGCGCTGCAGGCCGGGGCTTTCGAGGCGTCGAAGCCGCTCAAGCGCTCGCTGGCCCGCGTCGAACGGGAGATCAAGCGACTTGCCGATGCAGGCGATGCGGCGTTTTCGAAAGATCCGCCGCTGGAACTCACGCGGCAGTTGCTTTATTTCGTTGCGCACGCGCCTACCGATTACGGCCGCATTCGCGAAATGCGCGACGTTTTCGGGCTGCAGGCGGACCTGCCGACCGAGGCGGAGATCGCCCACGCCAAGGGCAGCATGACGGGCCACAACCGCGCCTTGCTGGATACCGTTTGTGGCGCGATCAAGGAAGATCTGCTGCGCGTCAAGGACATGCTCGACTTGCACATGCGCTCGCCCAGCAACCCGGTTTCGGCGCTGAACGCGCAAGCGGAAGTGCTTGATCGTGTTGCCGACACGCTGGGCATGCTGGGGCTGGGAGTGCCGCGGCGCGTCGTGCAGGAGCAAAGCCAGGCGATCGCCGAGGTGGTCGGCGGCAACCGGCCGGCTGATGAAGCAACACTGCTCGATATCGCTGGCGCGCTGTTGTACGTGGAAGCTTCGCTTGACGATCAGGTTTCGCGCCTTGGCCAGGCATCGATAGACACCGGCTCCAGTGGTGATCGCACGCTGCCAGGCTCGGAGGCCCAGCACCTGCTGGACGCCGTGGTCAAGGAGGCGATCGCGAACTTCGCGCAAGCGCGGCAATCGTTCGTGGCCTTCATCGAGACCAATTGGGACAGCGCCCAGCTCAGCGATGTGCCACGGTTGCTCGATGAGGTTGCCGGTGCGCTTCGTATCCTGGAGTTGAGCGAAGTAGCGCAATTGATGACCGCAGTCGGCCGGTTCACCCAGAACGAACTGATCGTATTGCGTCGCGTCCCCGACGCCGCGCAGATCGATACGTTCGCCGAAGCCGTCGCTGCACTGGAATACTTTCTCGAAGCGCTTCGCGATCATCGACCGGGCCGCGAAACGATACTGGAGCATGCTCGCCAAGGCATGGAGCAACTGGGCTATTGGCCGTTGCCCGCGATGATTCAGAGCGAGTCGCAAGAACCGGCTGCGGCAACGACCACCGCAGCGGTGCCGGCAGCGTTTGATAGCGAGGAAACGGGCGGCGCCGTGCAGCCTGATCTTGCCGATGCTTCGGTAGCGTTGGCTGGATCAGGCGATCTGGCCATTTCCCTTCCGGAAGTTGCCAGCGACGCCCGGGAGTTTGCTTCCAACAGCGCGTCTGCTGAAGCCGCATCCGTCGTCGTGCCGTCGTCCGCGGTCGGTAAACTGATTGGCTTTGAGAGTGCAACCGACGATATCGACGATGAGATTCGTGAAGTGTTCCTGGAAGAGTTCCAGGAGGAAGTTCAGAATCTTCAGCAGACCTTGCCGGCATGGCGCGCCAATCCGGAAGCGCTCGATGTGCTGCGGTCCATCCGACGGGTGTTTCATACCCTGAAAGGCAGTGGTCGTCTTGTCGGTGCCATGTCTCTTGGCGAGTTCAGCTGGCGTGTGGAGAACATGCTGAATCGGGTGCTGGAAGGTTCGCGCGAGGCATCGCCTGCGGTGATGGCGATCCTCGATGCCGCGTGCCAGGCGTTGCCGCATATGCATGAGGCGCTTCGCACTGGCGCGGCTTCGGTGGCGATCGACATCGAGGCCATCAAATCGGTAGCGGATCGGATCGCCGCTGGCGAAGAAGCGTGGTTGCAGGCGCCGGAAGGCGATGTGCAGGCCGCGGCACCGGCCGGGATTGCGGCGCATGCGCCGGATGATTCAGTGCATGCCGAAGTCGATGAAGTACCGGCGCAGCCGCTGCAACCTGATGAACGCGAGGCTGCGCGGGCAGCACAATCCGACGACGGCGCCACACAAACCCGTGTCGCGGTGCAGCCTATCGATACCGTGTTGTTCGAGATACTCAAGGCCGAGGTCGCCGGGCATCTCAACACCATCGATGAGTGGCTGGATGCAGCCAACGGTCGCGGTTTTGCCGCGACGGATCAGTTGCTACGCGCCATGCACACCATCAGCGGCGCGTTCGCGATGACCGAGGTTCCGGCGATTACCGAAGTGACCGGGCCGATGGAGTCGTATATCAAGCGCCTGCTGGCGCACAAGCGGATCGCCAGCGCGCAAGGGGTGGGCCTGATAGCGGACGCCGCGAGCGCGATCCGGTCGGTCATGCACGCTCTGGAAACCCCGCAGAACGGCTTGCCGGACTTTGCGCCGCTGGCGGCACGCGTCCGCGCCGAGCGCGACACCTTGCCTGAACCGACCATGCCCAGTGTCGAAGCGCATGTATTCGCTGTGGATGACGAGGCAGACAGTGCCGGTTCGTTGGTTGCGGTGACGCTTGATGCGCCGGATATCAGCGGCTTGCCATCATTCGTGGATTCCGACGCGATCGATGCGCCGATCGAAGCCGCCGCCGCCGAAGCCGCCGCCGCCGACGCTGCCGCTGCCGACGCTGCTGCCGCCGAAGCTGCTGCAGCCGAAGCTGCTGCCGCCGACGCTGCCGCCGCCGAAGCTGTCGCCGAAGCTGTCGCCGCCGAAGCTGCCGCCGCCGAAGCTGCCGACGCTGCCGCCGCCGAAGCGGCTGCCGCCGACGCTGCTGCCGCCGAAGCGGCTACTGCCGAAGCGGCTGCTGCCGAAGCGGCTGCTGCCGAAGCTGCCGCCGCCGAAGCTGCCGCCGCCGAAGCTGCCGCCGCCGAAGTTGCCGCCGCCGAAGTTGCCGCCGCCGAAGCGGCCGCTGCCGACGCTGCTGCTGCCGACGCTGCTGCTGCCGAAGCTGCCGCTGCCGAAGCGGCCGCTGCCGAAGCGGCTGCTGCCGAAGCTGCCGCTGCCGAAGCTGCCGCTGCCGAAGCTGTCGCTGCCGAAGCCACGGCTATCGAAAGCGCCACACCTGATTCCGCCGCACCTTCGACCACTGCGCTGATCGAGGACGAACCCGACCCCGAAGTGCCGCTCGATCTGAGCGACCTGGATGAAGAGTTGCTCGATATCTTTATCGAAGAGTCGACCGACCTGCTCGATCACTCCGATACATTGTTGACGCAGTTGCGCGAAAACCTCTCCGAGCGCGAGCCGGTGGTCGGTTTGCAGCGCGATCTGCATACGCTGAAAGGCGGTGCGCGCATGTCCGGTATCGCCGAAATGGGCGACCTTGGGCATGTGATGGAGTCGCTGCTGGAGGCGGTTGCCGAGGGGCGTTTCGACTTGGGCTTGCCAGGGCTGGTATTGCTTGAGCGCGGATTCGACCGATTGCACGGCATGTTGTCGCGAATCACTGCGCGCCAAGCCATCGCGATGCCGGTCAATCTGATCGCCCGCTTTGAGGCGGCGTCTACCGGTAAATTCGAGTCGTCCGAGCCCGCAGTCGCCCCGGTGATCGACAAGGCCGCGCCCACGAAGCCGAAGCGGGATATCGCGCAAACGGTCGTCGCCAAACCCGGGAAGACGCATCCGGGCGGTCGCTTGTCGGCACCGATCGAAACCGACTTCGACGACGCCGACGACATGCATGTGCGAGCGCCGCAGGAGCAGGTCCGCATCCGTGCCGACCTGCTCGATCGCCTGGTCAATTACGCCGGCGAAGTCGCCATTTATCGCGCGCGCCTCGAACAACAACTGGCGAGTTTCCGCACCAATCTGGGCGAGCTCGATCAGACCACCTCACGCTTGCGCGATCAGTTGCGCAAACTCGAGATCGAAACCGAAGCCCAGATCATTGCGCGTTTCCAGCGCGAGCCGGATATGGCGGATGAAACCTTCGATCCGCTCGAACTCGATCGATTCTCGACGCTGCAACAGCTCACCCGGGCATTGTCCGAGTCGGCGGCCGATTTGACCAACCTCGAGCAGGTGCTCGATGACCTCACCCGCCAGCACGAAACCTTGTTGCTGCAACAATCGCGGGTGAGCTCGGACCTTCAGGAAGGGCTCATGCGTACGCGCATGGTGCCGTTCGATTCGTTGGTGCCGCGTCTGCGACGCATTTTGCGCCAGGCGGGTTCGGAAACCGGGAAGTCGGTGCAGCTCAAAGTCGACGGTGCGCAGGGCGAAATGGATCGCAGCGTGCTCGAGCGCATCACCGCGCCGCTGGAGCACATGCTGCGAAATTCGGTGGCGCACGGCGTGGAATCGCCAGCGGACCGGGCCAAAGTCGGAAAGCCTGGTGATGGGTTGGTGCGTATTGCGGTTTCCCGCGAAGGCTCCGAAGTGGTGATTGCCGTCTCCGACGACGGCCGCGGACTCGATGCCGCTGCGATTCGCGCCAAGGCCATCGAGCGTGGGCTGCTCGCCGCCGATGCCGAAGTGCCGGATGCCGAACTGTATGGGTTCATTTTGCAGACCGGTTTTTCCACCGCCGAGTCGGTCAGCAAGCTCGCGGGTCGCGGTGTCGGCATGGATGTGGTGCACAGCGAAATTCGCCAATTGGGCGGCACGCTGGGTATCCGCTCGCGTGCGGGCAAGGGTACCGAGTTCCTGATTCGCCTGCCGTTTACGCTCGCGGTGACGCAGGCGGTATTCGTCAAGATCGGCGAAACCAGCTTCGCGGTGCCGATCGCCTCGGTCGCGGGTGTGGGCCGTATCGATCGCGACGAGCTGGAAATGGGGCAGCTTCGTGGCGATGCGTTGTACCGGTATGCGGGCGATGATTATCCGGTGCACGATCTGGGCATGCTGATCGGGCATGCGCCAGCCAAGGCGGCGGAAAGTCTGCAAATGCCTCTGTTGTTGGCGCGTTCGGGTGAATTGCGTGCAGCCATCGCTGTGGATCAGGTGCTCGGCAGCCGCGAAATCGTGGTCAAGCCGGTGGGCCCGCAGGTCAGTTCGTTGCCCGGGATTTTCGGCGCTACGGTAATGGGCGACGGCAGCGTGGTGGTCATTCTCGACGTGCTCCCGCTGGTACGCCGCCACCTTAGCCATGTCGACAGTGCGGAAACGCTGCTGGAACCGCGTGCTGCGGTTCGCCCGGTCGCACGTGTGCCGTTGGTGATGGTCGTCGATGATTCGATCACCATGCGCAAGGTGTCCAGCCGTGTCCTTGAACGCCAGAACTATGAAGTTACGAATTGGCCACTCACATGCGCAACGATGCGCGTCTTCGCCATATTCCGATCATCATGATCACTTCGCGAAGCGGCGAAAAGCACCGTCAGCGCGCATTCGAAATCGGCGTCAACCGCTATCTCGGCAAGCCATATCAGGAAGCCGAATTGCTGCGCAACGTCGGCGAGTTGCTCAGTGGCGGAGACAGCAATGGCTAGTGTCCCGGCACGCGTGGCATTGCTGGGTGTGGAAGGCGAAGCGCGCACCCAGTTGCGGCAGGTGCTGCTCGACTTCGGTGCGCAGATCAGCATTGAGGCCGACCCGCGCGCGGTCGAGCCTGCGGCGCTCAGCGCAGCGGGCTCCTCGATCATTCTGGTCAGTCTCGACGACCGGATCGAAGATGCGTTGGACGCGTTCCAGCCGCTGTTCGATGCGCCGGGCGTGAGCGTGATCTTCGATGAGGCCGAAGTGACGCGTAAATTGGGCGGCTGGGAGCTTGCCCGTTGGGCGCGGCATCTGGCCAGCAAATTGTCCGGTGACGCGGCAGCGGCGTTGCCGGCCGCGCCGGATCACGCGCAGCGCGTGCAGTCCTTCGACATGCGGCCGCAGCCGGGCGCCCCGATTCGACCGGATCAGGAGATGAGTGCCGCGACCCTGTCCGAATACACCAGCGACACCCCCGAGCTGGCGCGCGACGTACCGGCGCTGGAGGTGCCAGGCGGTGGCGCGCGGGTGGCGTATGCGCCGGCCTATGTCCGTACCGAAGAAACCGTTGACGCGTTGCAACTGGATGATGATGAGATCGCACGTGCGTTGACCGGCGGAAGCGATGACCGGCCGAATGCGGATCATTCGCCCGCGGCGTCGATCGAGGATATCCGGATCGACGACATCGGGATCGAGCTGTCCGGCGATATCAATCTCACCGATTACGTCGGGGAGCCGATGCCCGCCGTCACGGTGGTTTCCGGGGTCGATGAGGCCTCCGCCGAGGTCTCGCAAGCTGATGGTGGCGATTCGGTCGTGCTCGAACTGGACGAGAGCTATCTGGAGACGGACTTCTCGTTCACCGCCGATACCGCATCGACAGCAGGTGGCGATGACGAGCCGACGCTGAGCTTCGCGCAGTTTGACGGCTCCGATGACGAAGAGATGGCGCTCGATCCGGACTTGCTGGCATTGGCTGCGCAGTTGGATGCGAATACCAGCGACGACCAGGATGGCGCCGAACGCGTCACGGAGTACGACTTCGCACGGCGCAGCGACAATGACGATATTCGCGATATCGAACCAGGCGTCGAGTCCTCCGGAATGGACCGTATGCGCTCGGACGCGCCTGCGCAACCGCCAGAAAACGAACAAGCGGCCAACAAGATCAGCCCGTTCGCCAATCTTTCGCTGGTATCGGATGACGATGATTCGCCGAACGATACCGTTACCCGGGGGCACGATCCGGTAGTGCCTGCCGACATCGACTTTGACGCACTGATCGCGGGGCTCTCGCTTGCCGACGACGATGCCAGCACGGTTGCCACCCAGCAAGGCGCAGTGGTCATTTTTTCCGGCGCCGGAGGCCCGGACGCCGTGCGCCAGGTGCTTGCCAATCTGCCCAGCGATCTGCCGGTGCCGGTGGTATTGATACAGCACCTCGATGGGGCCAATCACGATCGACTGATCCCGCAATTGGCGAAAGTCAGCACGCTGCCTGTGGTTCTGGCCGCGGTGGGAATGAGTGTCGATGCCGGTCGTGTATTCGTGGTGCCCGGCGATCTGGGCGTGTCGATCGGTCGTCACGGCAACATGTCTTTTGCTGCGGAGCCGCCGACCGCCGACGTGCAGCTGGCCCAGCTAATGACCCTGGGTCGCGATCTGGTGGTTGCGCTCGCCAGTGGCGCGCCGGCGGCATTGGCGAATCGATTGGCGGAATGCGTGTCTGCTGGCGCGACCGTGATCGCCCAGGACCCGGCGAGTTGCATCGATGCCGCGGCATGTGCGAGCGCGCAAGTTGCCGGTGGTCAGGTGGGGGCGATGGCTGAGTTGACCGCCAAAGCGGTGGAGCGGTGGAAGAAATGAACGTAAAGAGCGGGTCACCGCATACTGTCGAAAATGATCTGCGCGGCGTGCTGATCGCCATTGCGGGCGGGCGTTTGCTGCTGCCGAACGCATCGATGGCCGAAATCATCAGTTTCTCGGATCCGGAGATCGTCGCCAACGCGCCCGCATGGCTGCTTGGCCGTCTGCGCTGGCGCGGCTGGCGTGTCCCGGTCATCGCGTTTTCCCGCTTGGCGGGGATCGCCGATGAGCGTGGGCAACTTGGTTCGAAGGTGGTTGTCGTGAAGGCCCTCGGCGGCAACCAACGTTTGTCGTTCTTTGCCGTGCTTACCCAGGGATTTCCACGCCTGATCAACGTGTCACGGGACCGACTGTCAGTCAGCGAAGGCGACAATCCGTTGCCGCTGGGCGTCAGGGCGCGGGTCGTGTTGAACGAGGACGCCGCCCTGATCCCCGACTTGACGATGATCGAGTTGCTGATCGACGAGGCATTGCACCCGGTCGAGGCGCCCGCTGCCTGATCGAGCTGGCTTCACGTCGCACCTGATGCCGTGATTGGCGACGCGCATTCATGGTCGCATCGCGCTCCCGGGTTTCGGCGCGGTGCGCCTCTACCCCCGGGTTTCGGCGCGGTGCGGCTCTACCCGGGCTACGACGTTTTCCGTGATGGGCGGGGCTGGGCTTTTTTGCTGCGCTGCCACATGCTAGTGTCAGCTACCCATTCCCGATCCGGAGCATCCATGTCGCGCGTGCACAACTTCAGCGCCGGCCCTGCGGCCCTGCCCGAGGCGGTATTGCGTCAGGCCCAGGCCGAACTGCTGGACTGGAACGGCCATGGTGCCTCGGTGATGGAACTCAGCCATCGTGGCAAGGCGTTCATCGACATGGCGGCCGAGGCCGAGCATGACCTGCGCGAGTTGATGGCGATTCCGGATGAATACGCGGTCGCCTTTTTGCAGGGCGGCGCGACCTTGATCCAGGCGCTGCTGCCGATCAATTTCGCCGCTACCGGGCAGGTCGCCGACTACGTGCTTACCGGCCACTGGGGCGAAAAGGCGGTCGATCAGGCCCGGCCGTATGCCGATGTGCGCATCGCCGCCAGCGCCGAGAGCACTGGTTACACGAAGATCCCGGCGCGTTCGCACTGGCAACTCGGCGATGACGCCGCCTACCTGCACATCACCAGCAACGAGACCATTCACGGCGTCGAATACGCCGACACCCCGGAGCCAGGCGCAGCGCCACTGATCGCGGACATGTCCTCCAGCATCCTCTCGCGCCGCATCGACGTGTCGCGCTACGGCATGATCTATGCCGGTGCGCAAAAGAACATCGGGCCGTCCGGGATTTGCGTTGCGATCATCCACCCGGAGTTGCTGGCGCGCGCCGGGCAGCCGCGAGCACCGATCCTGGACATCGGCAACCATCTCAAACACGACTCGATGCTCAATACGCCGCCGACGTTTGCCTGGTATCTGGCCGGGCTGGTTTTCAAACACATGAAGCAACAGGGCGGCGTCGCCGCCATCGAAGCCATCAACCAGCGCAAGGCGCAGCGCTTGTATGCGGTCATCGATGGCAGCGACGGGTTTTATGTCAACCGGGTCGATCCGGCCTGTCGCTCGCGCATGAACGTGCCGTTCTTCCTCGCCAACGACGTGCTGGAGGCGGACTTTCTCAAACACGCCACCGCCAATGGCCTGATCGGCTTGAAGGGCCATCGCGTGGTTGGCGGGATACGCGCTTCGATTTACAACGCGGTAACCGAGGCCAGCGTGGAAGCGCTGGCGCAATTCATGATCGACTTCGCCCAGCGCAAGGCTTGAGCCAGCATGTCCCCACCACGCAAGAAGCAACCTTCCGTAAAGGCAGACACGCCCGCGCCGAAAAAGCGTGAGCGCAAACCTGCAAAAAGCGGCGCAGCGGCAAAAACCGTTGCCTCACCGGCATTGGGGCAGGCGCGCGAGCGGATCGACAGCATCGACCAGCATATCCAGGAACTGATCGCCGAACGCGCCAACTGGGCGCGGCAGGTCGGCAAGGCCAAAGGCCCGCTCAAGGCCGCCATCGACTATTACCGGCCCGAGCGCGAGGCACAGGTGTTGCGCAAGGTGGTGGATCGCAACGACGGCCCGCTCAGCGACGAGGTGCTGGTGCGCCTGTTCCGCGAGGTGATGTCGGCATGCCTGGCGCAGCAGGAGCCGCTGAAAGTCGGCTTTCTCGGGCCCGAGGGCACCTTCTCGCAGCAGGCGGTACACAAGCACTTCGGCCACAGCGCGCACGGATTGCCGCTGGCCACCATCGAGGAAGTGTTCCAGGAAGTGGAATCGGGCAACGCCGATTTTGGCGTGGTGCCGGTCGAGAATTCGGGACAGGGCACGATCCAGTCCACACTCGACATGTTTCTCACCTCCAAGCTGAAGATTTGCGGCGAAGTCGAATTGCAGGTGCATCAGTTTCTGCTCTCGCGCACCGGCCGGCTGGAAGATGTCGAGCGGATCTACGCACACCCGCAATCGCTGGCGCAGTGCAAGAACTGGCTGCGCCAGCATTGCAACAAGACCGAACGCTTCGCCGCCACCAGCAACGCCGAGGCGGCGCGCCGCGCGCGCAATGCCGATGATGCAGCGGCCATCGCCGGTGAATCCGCGGCGCACGTGTATGGCCTGAAAGTGGTCGCCGGCCCGATCGAAGACCGCCCCGACAACACCACGCGCTTCCTGGTGATCGGCCGCGACCTGTTGCCGCCGTCCGGACATGACCGCACGTCGTTGCTGGTGTTCGTGCGCGATCAGCCCGGCGCGCTGTTCAACCTGCTCAAGCCGCTGGCCGACAACGGCGTCAGCATGAACCGCATCGAATCGCGGCCCTCGCATCAGGGTCGCTGGCAGTACGCGTTCTTCATCGACGTCAGTGGCCATGTCGAGGACGCGCCGGTGAAGCACGCGCTGGAAGGCCTCGGCGGCTTTGCCGCACAGGTGCGTGTGCTGGGCAGCTATCCGGTCGCGATCTTGTGAGTGCGGCCGCACCGGATTTCGATGCGCTGGCGCAGCCGGGCATCCGCAGCCTGCGCGCCTACGATCCGGGGCACGATCTGGTAGCGTTGCGCGCTGCGCACGACGGGACATTGATCGAGCTGGGTTCGAACGAAAGCCCCTGCGGTATCGCGCCGGGGGTGATGGACGCAATCGCCGCGGCATTGCCCGAGATCCATCGCTATCCCGATCCGCGCGGCGGCGCGCTCAAGCACGCACTGGCAAAGGCGCACGGCGTCGCGCTGGAGCAGATCATCCTCGGCAACGGTTCGCATGAGCTGCTGATGCTGCTGGGGCAGGTGTTCGCCGGCCCCGACGCCGGCGTGGTCGTCTCGCAGTTCGGTTTTGCCGTGTACGCGTTGGCGGCCAGGGCGGCGAACGCACCGCTGCGGCTGGCGGCCGCGTTGCCGCGCGAGCACGCGATGGCACGCGGGCACGATCTCGACGCCATCGCCGATGCCGTCGATGCCGATACCCGGCTGGTGTATCTGGCCAATCCCAACAATCCGACCGGCACCTGGTACTCCGGCGATGCCTTCGCTGCCTTTCTGGCGAAACTGCCGGCGCAGGTGCTGGTGGTGGTGGACGAGGCCTATCGCGAATACGTCACCGCGCCGGATCATGTTTCGGCGACTGCGTGGCTGGCGCGCGATCCGCGCGTGATCGTCACCGGCACCTTTTCCAAGGCGCACGCACTGGCCGGTTTGCGGGTCGGCTACGCGTTGGCCGCGCCCGGTCTAATCGCGGTACTGGAACGCGCGCGCGAGTCGTTCAATGTCAACGCGCTGGGGCTTGCCGCCGCCGAGGCATCGCTTGCCGCGTCCACGCACCTCCAGCAGGTGCGCGTGCGCAATGGCGAACAACGGCAATGGCTCGCCGACGCACTGCGCGCACGCGGCTTGTTCGTGTATCCCTCGCAGACCAATTTCCTGCTGGTGGAGTTCGGCCCGCACACCACACAGATCGAAGCGAAACTGCTGGAACGCGGCATCGTGCTGCGGCCGATGGCCGGCTATGGGCTGGGCGAGTGTTTGCGGATCAGCCTCGGCACTGGCGAAGAAAATGCACGCCTGTTGGCGGCGCTGGATGAAGTCATGGCGTGTGGGGGCGGCAGATGAGTACGCTGGATTGGTTGGCAGGCGCGGGCAGCGCCGTGCGAGGCGAAATCGCGGTTCCCGGCGACAAATCGGTGTCGCATCGCGCGATCATGTTCGCCAGCCTCGCCGATGGCGAATCGCAGGTGCATGGTTTCCTCGAAGGCGAAGACACCCGCGCCACCGCCGCGATATTCGCGAAACTGGGCGTTCGCATCGATGCCGCGGGCGTCGGCAGCCGGGCCGTGCAGGGCGTTGGCATCGATGGCCTGCACGGCTGCGCCGAAGCGCTGGACTGCGGCAACGCCGGCACCGGCATGCGCCTGCTGGCCGGCCTGCTGGCGGGCCAGCGCTTCGACAGCGTGCTCGTTGGCGATGCCTCGCTGAGCAAGCGGCCGATGGCGCGGGTGATCGACCCGATCGTGCGCATGGGCGGCCTGATCGAATCCGATGCGGGCGGCTTGCCGCCGCTGCGCATTCGCGGTGGCCGTGCGCTGCATGGCATCGATTACACCCTGCCGGTGGCGAGCGCGCAGGTGAAGTCCGCCGTGCTGCTCGCCGGTTTGTATGCGCACGGCGAAACCCATATTCGCGAACCGCACCCGACCCGCGACTACAGCGAGCGGATGTTGCGTGCATTCGGTTGGCCGATCGCATTCGGCCCCGGCTGGGCGCGGCTCAGTGGCGGCCATCGCCTGCAGCCGACGCAGGTGCAGGTGCCGGCGGACTTTTCATCTGCGGCATTTTTCATTGTCGCTGCCAGCCTGGTGCCCGGGTCCGACCTGCTGCTGCGTGCAGTCGGCATGAACCCGCGTCGTACCGGCTTGCTGACCGTATTGCGTGCGATGGGCGCCGATATCGTGGAATCGCCGTGCGGCGAACAGGGTGGCGAGCCGGTGGCCGACCTGCGGGTGCGCCATGCCCGCCTGCGCGGCATCGCGGTGCCCGAGGCGTGCGTGCCGGACATGATCGACGAGTTTCCGGTGCTGTTTGCCGCTGCCGCACTCGCCGAAGGAACCACGGTGGTCACCGCTGCCGCCGAGTTGCGGGTCAAGGAATCGGACCGCATCGCGACCATGGCGAGCGGCCTGCGCGCGCTCGGTGCCCGCATCGACGAAACACCGGATGGCGCGGTGATTCACGGCGGTACGCTGCACGGCGGCGAGGCACATGCCCACGGCGATCATCGCATCGCCATGGCGCTGGTCGTTGCCGCGCAATGCGCCAGCGGCGAAGTGCGCGTTGTCGATTGCGCCAATGTGGCGACGTCGTTTCCCGGCTTTGACGATCTTGCGCGCGGTATTGGGTTTGGCTTGCGCGGATAACGCTTCGCTAAGGCTGCATGACAGGGGTCCCCTGCACCGATCAGCACACTATGCCTCTGCAGGCGCCGTCCATTCGCGGCAGATTCGGCTGGTTTGCTCCTGGGCCAGCGGCTCGCGGGTCAAACCACAATGTGCGCCATCTGCGTCGGATAGAAAATGCGTGCATTGCCTGCAGATTCCAAACGGGCGCTGTCCGTTGACGCGTTGCAGTGCGCGCAGCAGGTTGAACAGGGTGATTTCACAGGCGATCCCACCGCTTGGTATCGCGGCCAGGGCTCGCCCAACGCGCTCCGCCCAACTCGCCTGGAGTACCGATTCACCGGCTGCGGTCAGGTGCAAATGCACGCGCTTGCCATGGCGCGGGTCTGGCGCCTTGATCAGTAATTCCTTTCCCTCCAACACCGCCAGGCTTTGCGATACCGTGCCACGCGTGATGCCGAGGTATTCGGCAATCGCAATTGGCAGGTCGCTGTAGTGGTTGGCCTGCGCCAGGTATTGCAGGATATGCAGATGGACTGGCAGCAAGCCGTGTTGTGCGGCGTCGTCGCGCACGGATTGCTGGGTCAGGGCGCCGAGACGCTCGTTGTATCCATGACTGCTAATGTATCGTCTCGACGCATAACTTGACAAGGCTGGTGTCGATATCTATGCTGGTTATGCATCGACTCGATGCATTATGGAGAACCTGCCATGTCGCGCTTGCTTGCTGTCCTGTTGTTCGCTGTTGTCGTCAACCCGGTCCTGGCTGCAGAGCCTGAAGTTGCCTATCCCGATGGCTACCGCAACTGGCACCATGTCAAGAGCATGGTCATCGAGAATGGGCATCCGCTGTTTGCTGCGTTTGGCGGCATCCATCATCTGTATGCCAACGACCTGGCTATGCGCGGTTATCGCACTGGCGCGTTCCCGGACGGTGCGGTGATCGTGTTCGACTTGCTGGAAGCCAATGCCGCCGATAATGCCGTGACCGAAGGTGTGCGAAAAGTGGTTGGCGTGATGCAGAAGGATGCTGCTGCCTATCCGACAACTGGCGGTTGGGGTTTTGAAGGCTTCGCCGGTGATGACAAGGCAAAACGCGTGGTGGGCGGCAACGCAGCAACTGCCTGTTTCGCCTGCCATGTACCGCAAAAAGCGCGGGATTACGTGTACAGCAACCTTCGTGATTGAGAGACAACATCATGAATACCTCCGTTGTGGCGCCGGAATGGCAAGTCAGCCGCTGGTTCAATACCAGGCAACCGCTGAGCCTCGCGCAACTGCGAGGCAAGGTGGTGCTGTTGCACGCGTTTCAGATGCTGTGTCCCGGCTGCGTAAGCCACGGCGTGCCGCAGGCCGAACGCATTCATCGCGCTTACGCCCGCGACGGTGTTGCCGTGGTTGGCTTGCATACCGTGTTCGAGCATCATGCCGCGATGACTCCGGAGGCGCTCGAAGCGTTTGTGCATGAATACCGCATCACCCATCCGGTTGGTGTGGATGCGCCAATAACAGGTGATCCCATCCCCGCGACGATGCAGCGATATCGTTTGCGGGGTACACCGAGCGTGATCCTGATTGACCGCATGGGGCAGTTGCGCATGCAGGACTTTGGCCGTATCGACGATCTGCGGCTAGGCGTTTTGCTCGGTCAATTGCTGGGCGAGAGTGCAGAGGCCAGCGATGTGGAGCCGGCGAGCGAGGCGCAAATCGGTGCGCTGCCGGGTTGTAACGAGACCGGCTGTGTGGCGCTGCCTTGAGCGAGGTGATTGGCCGCGTCCGGGCGGTTTTGGTCGGCAAGGCTGAGCCGTACATGCGGTCGGGTAGTGCCAGCGCGATCAACAAGATGGCGGTAAGCAGCCCGGTCGCGGTGGCGTTTGGGTTGTGGGCTTGAGCGACGCTTTCAAGCCTGCGGCATCGTGCTGTTGTAGCTCGGCTCAAGGCCCAAAGGGCTGGAGCCGACGGGTAAAAGCATGAACAAAGCGCTTTCAAGCCTGCGGCAGGAAAAGCCTTGAAGCAGGGCTTTCACTCGCATTCGGCGTGAGAGGTACTTTTTGATGGCGCAAAAAGTACCCAAAAACGCCTGCGCCGGGCGCACGTCGATGCGCCTCCTGCCGCACCGATTCCCTGCGCTTCTCGCCGATCGCGGGCCGGCGCGAACTCGCGCATCCATGCGCTCGAACAATCGCGCCTTGCTCCCGCGCTCGGCTGCGGTGCTCGGCGTGCTTTACGGCGCATTGTTGCACTTGGCCCGCACATCCCTGTGCTACTCGTCGGCTTCACCGTTCCATCCCACTGCATCGTTGCGACAACTGTCGCCCACAGGGTGGGCTCCTGCAAAAAGCCACGACATGCGCCTGTAGGAGCTCACCCTGTGAGCGACCGAATCCCGAGCCCCGCATTGTCCCCACCGCCGCCCGCGCGGATAATGTCGTATTTGCCGATGCGCCTGGAGTAATCGTTCATGCTCGATCCCAACCTGTTGCGCAGCCGTGCGGCCGAAACCGCGGAGCGCCTCGCGGCCACGCGCGGCTTCGTGCTCGACGTTGCGACACTGGAAGCGCTGGAAGCCGAGCGCAAGCAGTTGCAGACCCGCACCCAGGAACTGCAAAACCTGCGCAATACCCGCTCCAAGGCCATTGGCCACGCCAAGGCCAAGGGCGAGGATGCGGCGGCGTTGCTGGCGGAAGTGGCCGGCTTCGGCGATGAACTCAAAGCCTGCGAGGCGCGGCTGGACGTGTTGCGCGATGCACTGGGCGCCATTGCGCTGGGCATTCCCAACCTGCCGGACGAATCGGTGCCGCTGGGTCGCGACGAGAACGACAATGTCGAGGTGCATCGTCGCGGCGCCCCGCGCGCGTTCGATTTTGCGGTGAAGGATCACGTCGAACTCGGTCAGCGCAAGGGCTGGCTCGACGGCGATACCGCCGCCAAGCTCAGCGGCGCGCGCTTCACCGTGCTGCGCGGCGAGCTGGCGCGGCTGCATCGCGCCCTGGCGCAGTACATGCTCGACCTGCACACCACCAAGCACGGCTACCTGGAATGCAATGTGCCGCTGCTGGTCAACGCCGACAGCCTGCGCGGCACCGGCCAGTTGCCGAAGTTTGAGGACGATCTGTTCGCGACGCAGGTTGGCGATACGCGTCGTTACCTGATTCCCACCGCCGAAGTACCGCTCACCAACATCGTGCGCGATCAGATCATCGACGATGCGCAGTTGCCGATGCGGCTCACTGCGCATTCGATGTGCTTCCGCGCCGAGGCCGGCAGCCACGGTCGCGACACACGCGGCATGATCCGCCAACACCAGTTCGAGAAAGTGGAACTGGTGGCGATCGCGCGTCCGCATGAGAGCGATGCCGTGCACGAGCAGATGGTGGGTCACGCCGAGGCGGTGCTCGATGGCCTGCGTTTGCCGTATCGGCGGGTGCTGTTGTGCAGTGGCGACATGGGCTTCAGCGCCATCAAGACCTTCGATCTGGAAGTGTGGTTGCCGGCGCAGAACACGTATCGCGAAATCAGCTCGGTCTCCAACTGCGGCGATTTCCAGGCGCGGCGGATGCAGGCGCGCTGGCGCAATCCCGAAACCGGCAAGCCCGAGCCGCTGCATACGCTCAACGGCTCGGGTGTTGCGGTCGGCCGCGCATTGGTCGCGGTAATGGAGAACTACCAGAACGCCGACGGCTCGATCACCGTACCCGAGGTGCTGCGGTCGTACATGGGCGGCGCCGAGCGCATCGCCTGATTGCAGCGACAACGTTGCCGTGAGCGGTGTTGTCGGCCAACAGCGTCTGGTCCGCAAAGGACGCAAATGGCGCAAACAAGAACAAATGCGGTTGCCTTGTTTGCGCCATTTGCGCCCTTTGCGGACCCCGATGTTGCGGTTGCTGATCACGTGCGGGCCGGGCACTCGCCTTGCGGCGCGCGATCGGACCACCGAAGATGGCGCTGTGTTTCCCTCGCGGCGCCTACGCCCCATGCACGACCTCAATGATCTGTATTACTTCGCGATGGTGGTCGAGCATGGCGGCTTCGCTGCCGCCGAGCGCGCATTGGGTATCCCGAAATCGCGCCTGAGCCGCCGCATTGCGCAGCTCGAACTCGACCTCGACGTGCGCCTGTTGCAGCGCTCCACGCGCCGCTTTGCGGTAACCGACATCGGCCAGAGCGTTTACCGCCACGCGCAGTCGATGCTGTCCGAAGCGCAGGCCGCGCGCGAAGTGGTGGATCGGCTCAGCGCCGAGCCACGTGGCGTGATCAAGCTCAGCACGCCAGTTGCGCTTGCCCAGCAGCAACTGGCGTGTTTGCTGCCGGATTTCCTGCGCAGGTACCCGCAGGTGCGGGTGCAGTTGCATGTCAGCAATCGTCGTGTCGATGTCATCAACGAGGGCTTCGACATCGCCCTGCGGGTGCGCTCCCAGCTCAACGACGATGGCAGCCTGGTGCTGCGCAGCTTCGGCCAGATTCAGGAGTTGCTGGTGGCCAGTCCGGATTACCTCAAGCAGTTCGGCAGGCCACAGTTGCCAGCCGAACTCGGCACCCACACCACCCTGAGCATGAACGAGGACGACAGCCGCCAACGCTGGGATTTGCAGGATGCACAGGGACACGTGCAGCGGGTGGAGTTGCAGCCGCGCCTGAGCGGGCATGATTTTCCGTTGCTCAAGGAACTGGCGATCGCCGGCATGGGCATCGCCCTGTTGCCCGAAACCATCTGCGCCGACGCCGTGCGCGCCGGCGCGCTGGAAGTGGTGCTGCCCGAATGGCGCCTGCCGCAGGGCCTGTGCCACGCGGTATTTCCGTCGCGCCGCGGCCTGCTGCCGGCCGTGCGCGTGTTCATCGACTACCTCGCCGAACATCTGCCGGCGCAGCTTGAAGCCAGCCGCCTGAGCTGTTCCGGCGATGGTTGCCCGGAACGCGCCGCCAGGTTGTCGAAGTAACCGAAGCAGCGAGACAAGTGCACGCGAGTCTGGGACAATTTACCGCGCGCGCAACTGAAGGGCACTTCCTTTAAGGAACCTCTGAATAAGCAACATCTGGCGTCATTGCGAGCGTAGCGAAGCAATCCAGCGTCTTGATTCTCCGAGTATTCCTGGATTGCCACGTCGCTTCGCTCCTCGCAATGACAGCTTGTTCAGAGCATCCTTAGCGTTGTAGGTCGGCTCAAGCGCAGCGGAGCCGACGGTGGTTTCTCGGTAGCGCAACGCCGGCTCCGCTGCGCTTGAGCCGACCTGCATCAGGGAGCCGTCGTGGTGGCGCATCCTCGCCTAAGGAAGTGCCATACCGCGCGTAGCGCCGTGAGATGTACAAACGGAGAGATGGCCGAGCGGTTTAAGGCACCGGTCTTGAAAACCGGCGTGGTAGCGATACCACCGTGGGTTCGAATCCCACTCTCTCCGCCATCTACGATGGCTGCGATCGTGCGATTCCCGGCCCGCGCCAGCGGCGCGGGCGCTCACCGGTGCCGCGAAGCTGCGCTTCGCAG
>PGZC01000075.1 GCA_002839995.1 Gammaproteobacteria bacterium HGW-Gammaproteobacteria-4
ACGGGTACTTGCGACGCTGGTGCAAGCGTCCGGCATTCCCTTTGTCGGCTCCACCGCTACGCGGCTTGAGCCGACCTACGACTCGGGACGGCAAGCTTGCGAGCTCTCGTTTTGAGCTTTTGCTGTGGCTTTTCCGAGTCCCCAGTCCCCAGTCCCCAGTCCCCAGTACTTGCGACGCTGGTGCAAGCGTCCGGCATTCCCTTTGTCGGCTCCACCGCTACGCGGCTTGAGCCGACCTACGACTCGGGACGCCAAGCTTGCGAGCTCTCGTTTTGAGCTTTTGCTGTGGCTTTTCCGAGTCCCCAGTCCCCAGTCCCGAGTCCCGGCTTCATTATTCCTCCGGCGGTGGCGCCACCCCCGGGCCGCCGGCATCCAGCCATTGCTTGCGCTGCTCGGGGCTGAGCGAGCGCCATTTTTCGCGCAGGACAGCGCGTTGTTCGGGCGATGCATCACGCAGGTTGCGGAACACGTCGCGCAGTTTTTCGCGGGTCTGCGGGTCAGCCTGGCGATAGGCACGCAGGCCCTTGCGCGCCGCCTTGCGGTCTTCCGGCGAAAGGTGCTGCCAGCGCTCGGCCTGGCGCAGCCAGCGCAATCGCTGCTCATACGCGGCCTGGTTCCAGCGCTCGCGCAATGGCGTGCTCAATGCTTCGCGTTGCGCCGGACTGAGTTGTTCCCAGCGCGGCATTTCGACCGGTTGCGTTTCCTGCGCATTCGCGCCGAACGCCAGCGCCAGGGCGGCTATCAGGGGCCAGGACTGG
Source organism: Gammaproteobacteria bacterium HGW-Gammaproteobacteria-4 (assembly GCA_002839995.1). Classification (GTDB taxonomy): domain Bacteria; phylum Pseudomonadota; class Gammaproteobacteria; order Xanthomonadales; family Xanthomonadaceae. Next base: position 759 of record PGZC01000075.1, read on the forward strand.
AAATTCATAATGTGCTTTCCTCATCGAATTGCGGTGCGGTGTCAAAGCCGGTATCGGCGATCGGTTCGCTGGCCAGCCAGAGATAAAAATCGGGGTCGTCATCGAGCGTCTGGGCGCTCTCCTCGGCGGTCGCCAGCGCTGCCTGCGCGCTGATGGCGCCGTTCTCGGACTGCCATCGTGTCGCCGGGGGCGGGCCGAGCCAAAGCGTGCCGGCGATGGCCATCACGGTAGCCACTGCGCCGGCAGGGATGAAACGCTGCCACCCCTTGCCGCCGGAGTGCACCGTCGCGAGCACGGCGCGGCGGCGGTTGCGCAATGCCTGTCGGGTCGCATCGTCCAGCGTAGTGCAACTGTGCTCGAACCGGGCCTTGGCATGCTCGGCGAATTGCTGCTCGCGTGGGCTCGTCATCGCCAATCCTCCAATTGTGTGCGCAGCGCGCCCAGTGCCCGCGACAGGTGGGTCTTCACCGAGCCGTCGGAGCACCCCATCGCCTGCGCCGTCGCCGCCACGTCCAGTCCTTGCAGCACGCGCAGCAGGAAGGCCTCGCGCTGGCGCGCCGGTAACCGGCGCAGCGCACGGCTCAGGCTGGCCATGGCGCGTTCGTCGTCGAGCCGTTGCGCTGGCTCGCTACCGCCGTCGGGCAAGGTGTCCAGGCCGTTATCGCTGTTCGCGCCATCAGGCGCCGGCCGAACCAGCCAGCCGAGCAGGCGTTGCTGGACAGCGCGGCGCCGGTGCCGATCGGTGAGCCGGCGACGCAGGATGCTCCAGAACAGCGGTGTCCAGTCGCTGGCGGGGCGATCGCGGTAGCCGAGCATGCGTTCCATGGCGTCCTGAACCGAGTCCAGTGCGTCGTCGCGATCGCCCAGCGCCACCTGTGCCAGCCGGAACGCGCGGACTTCGATTTGGGCGAAAAACTCGTCCAGCGAACGCGGTAGCGGGGCGGTTGGTGCAGCATCGAGCATGCGTGGGCGCCGCGCTCAATCGCGGCCGTGGCGACGATCCGTGCGTCGATCGATGCGCTCACCCGTGCTGTCCAGGTGCGCGTCGACGCGCTCGCCGCGGCGATCCAGGCGCGCATCGACCCGATCGCCGCGCGCATCGACATGGCGCGCAGCCTGCGGATGGCCTTTCGCATCCAGTCTATCCGCGCGCCGATCGGCGCGTTCTTCGATGCGGTCGCCACGGTGATCTGCACGGTGCTCGATACGGTCTCCCTGACGGTCGAGGTGTCGTTCGATCCGGTCGCTGCGGTCGGTGGCGTTGGCGCTGGTGGCTCCGGCAATGGCGAGCAGGACGGCAAACGGGATCGCGTTGTTCATGGGGTTTCCTGGGCTGGGTTGGTGAGGTCGATAACGCCGCAGCACGAATTCGGTTGACAGGTACGCGCACATCTGGCGTGCAGCGATTATGATGGGGGCTGATTCCATTGGCAGGGGTGATTTGGCAATGATCGACGGATTCGTGGCGCTCTATATTTTCATGCTTGCAGCCGTTACCGGCTACGAGATCATCGGCCGGGTTCCGGTCATCCTGCATACCCCCTTGATGTCCGGCTCCAACTTCATCCACGGCATCGTACTGGTGGGCGCGATGGTGGTATTGGGTCATGCCGATACGACGGCTGAAAAGGTGATCGGTCTGGTCGGCGTGATCCTCGGCGCTGGCAATGCCGCCGGCGGCTATGTCGTCACCGAGCGCATGCTGGAAATGTTCCGCAGCAGCAAGAAGCCGGGGGCGCACTGATGGAACTGTCGAGCTGGCTGTCGATTGCGGTGAAGGCAAGCTACTTCGCTGCCGCGCTTCTCTTCATTCTCGGCCTGAAGCGCATGGCGTCGCCGGTGACTGCACGTGGCGGCATCGTCTGGGCAGGCTACGGCATGGTGATCGCGGTGGTGGCGACCCTGCTGCTGCCGGGCATGCACAACCAGGGGTTGATGCTGGTCGGGATCGGTATCGGTGGTGCGCTGGCCTGGGTGTCCGGCAAGCGCGTGGCGATGACCGACATGCCGCAGATGGTCGCGCTGTACAACGGCATGGGCGGTGGTTCGGCCGCCGCGATCGGCGCGGTCGAGTTGCTCGGGTTCGCCAGCGGTAGCGGCGGCACGGCGACCACGACGCAGTTGGTGCTTGGCGCTACCGGCGGCCTGATCGGCGCGATCTCGTTTTCGGGTTCCCTGATTGCGTTCGCCAAGTTGCAGGGTTTGATGGATCGCCGTTTTGTGTTCCCCGGCCAGCAACTGGTCAATGCCGGCATCTTCGCGATTGCCGTCGGCCTGGGCGTTGCTTCGGTGGTGCTGTTGCAGCAGCCGTTGATCATCGGCTTCTTCATCGCGGCGCTGGCGGTGGGCGTGCTGATGACCTTGCCGATCGGCGGCGCCGACATGCCGGTGGTGATCTCGCTGTACAACGCATTCACCGGTTTGGCGGTCGCGTTTGAAGGTTACGTGCTGCAGAACGAAACGCTGATCATTGCCGGCATGGTGGTGGGTGCCGCGGGCACGCTGCTGACGCAGTTGATGGCCAAGGCGATGAATCGTTCGCTGGCCAGTGTGCTGTTCGGCAACTTCGGGCCAACCGGCGAGGCGCAGGAAATCAGCGGCGCGCAAAAGCCGATCGAAGCGGGCGATGTGGCGGCGATGATGGCCTATGCCGAGCGCGTGGTGATCGTGCCTGGCTATGGCATGGCGGTGGCGCAGGCGCAGCACAAGATCTGGGAACTGACCCAGTTGTTGCAAAAGCGCGGGGTCAAGGTGAAGTTCGCGATCCACCCGGTGGCGGGGCGCATGCCGGGTCACATGAACGTGCTGCTGGCCGAGGCCGGTGTTTCGTATGATCTGATCGCCGACATGGACGACATCAACCCCGAGTTTCCGAACACCGATGTGGCGCTGGTGATCGGCGCCAATGATGTGGTCAATCCGGCGGCGAAAACCGATCCGGCCTCGCCGATTTTCGGCATGCCGATCCTCGATGTGGTCGCGGCGCGGAATGCGATCGTGATCAAGCGCGGCAAGGGCACCGGCTTTGCCGGTATCGAAAATGCCCTGTTCTATGCCGACAACACGCGAATGCTGTATGGCGACGGTGCCGAGATGGCCAATCAACTGGTTGCCGAGATCAAGGCGCTGGATGGCGGTCACTGACGGAACTGCGCGAACGCAGGCGCGGCGCCAACGCCGCGGGCACGGCGGTTTCAAGCGCCGCCGCGCCGCTTGCGGACAGTGAAACCAGAACCCCAGGCCGTGGCCAGCGCGATGCTGGCTGCGGCCAATGCCAGGTCGAAGCGGTCGAAGCTTGCGACGCTCAGCGACAACACCAGATGCGGGCCGATGCGCAGCAGCGATTGCAGCGGATGCAGGCCCAGCATCGGTGCCATCTGGCTGGCCGCAATGAACCACCAGGCGAGGACGATCGACAGCGCCGTGCTGGCGCCGGCGAGACCGGCTCGCGTGGCGTCGGGGGCAAGGCGCAGCAGGCCGAGCATCGCGATGACATCGAGCGCGGTGAGCAATGCCATCCAGCCCAGTGGCCGATGAGTGGCAGTTGCGGCAATGGCCCAGAGCGCAGCCATGCCGGTGGCGGCAAGAAGGCACCACAGGCCGATCTTGAGGCGACTCATGACGGTGCCCGATGCAGGCATTTGGCGTGGCCCGGCAATGGTCGGCATTCGATGGCGCGCATCGCGTTAAAATAGCCGGCAACCGCACAGGAAGAAAGCGCCGTGAATTATCACCGCAGCAGCGAGCCGATCAAATTTGAGCGCGATTGCGCGGTGGTGCTGGTGCCGCAGGGCGAAAGTGTCACCCTGCCAGCCGGCACCGTCGGCTACATCACGCAATCGCTGGGCGGCAGTTTTACCGTGTTCGTCGAGGGCAACCTGTTCCGACTCGCTGGCAACGATGCCGATGCGATCGGCAAGGAGCCGGTCGCCGGGCCGAGCCTGCCCGAAAATGCCAGCGACGAGGATGTCGAACGTCTGGTCTGGTCGCAGTTGCGAACCTGCTACGACCCGGAAATACCGGTCAATATCGTTGACCTGGGTCTGGTCTATACCTGCGAGTTGGGCCGTACCGAGAACGGCGAGCGCAGCGTGCACGTCGCCATGACGCTCACCGCGCCTGGCTGCGGGATGGGCGACATTCTGGTCGCCGACGTCAGCAGCAAACTGGAGATGATTCCGACCATCGCTCAGGCCGACGTCGATCTGGTATTCGACCCACCGTGGAACCAGAGCATGATGTCGGATGTCGCGCGCCTGGAAACCGGCATGCTGTAACAGCGCTGTACTCTCGCCCGGAACGCCAAGGGCGCCAGGGAGAGTTGGCGAAGGCATGCGAAGCGAACGCGTGGCCTGGCACCAAAAAAATGATTTCATTTGTAACTGTTTGTCGGCGCAGGGATTTTTGCTGTAACGCAGCATTGACGGCGCATTAAGCGTCTGTTAGGTTTCGTTCTGTCGTGTGCTGTTTTTTTGTGAAACGGTTCACGACAACGCCGTAAGGATTGTCGTATCCACCGGGAGCTGGGGGGCTTCGGGTGCGCCAGAGCTGCACAGGATGTGCGCCACCCAACGGGGGTTGGGTGGGGACGTAAGCGTGTACTGGCCGATACGCGACGGTAACCACGTCCTGCCGCAAACCACTCGGTGCGCGGCACCTGTTCAACCTATCCTGGAAACCATCCGTGACCAATAACAACCTGAAAGCCGGGCGCGCACTGCCGCGCCCGTTGACCCTTGCTGCGGCCACTGCCGTTGCTTTATCCACCGCGTTTGCCGCTTCTGCGGCCGATCGTATCGACACCTCCGCGTTGCAGGCGGGTGGCAGCTATGATCGCTTCATCGTCAAGTACCGCGACGGCAGCGCCGAATACAGCAATGCCGCCAGCCGCGTGCAATCGCTGTCGCGCACGGCCAAATCGCGTGCGATGTCGATGCAGTCGCTGCTCCGCTTGTCGGTGGACGCGGACGTGATCAAGGCGAGCCGCAAGCTGGATCGCGCCGGCGCCGAGGCGCTGATGCGCGACATCGCCGCCAACCCGAACGTCGAGTACATCCAGCTCGACGCACTGATGCATCCGCTGTTCACCCCGAATGACACCCAGTACGCCTCCGGACAGTGGGATTTCTTTGAGGCGACCGGCGGCATGAACCTGCCGCTGGCGTGGGACAAGTCCACCGGCTCCGGCGTGGTGGTGGCGGTGATCGATACCGGCTACGTCGACCACACTGACCTCAACGCCAACATCCTTCAGGGCTACGACTTCATCAGCGATGCCAGCATCGCTGCGGACGGCAATGGCCGCGACAGCGACGCCCACGATCCGGGTGACGCCAGCGGTGGCCAGAACTCGAGCTGGCACGGCACCCACGTTGCCGGCACGGTGGCAGCGGTGACCAACAACGCCAAGGGCGTGGCCGGCGTGGCGTTCAACGCCAAGGTCGTTCCCGCCCGCGTGCTTGGCAAGGGCGGCGGCTTCACCTCGGACATCGTCGATGCCATCACCTGGGCATCCGGCGGCGCAGTCAGCGGCGTGCCGACCAACGCCAACCCGGCGGAAGTCATCAACATGAGCCTGGGCGGCACCGGTGCGTGCGATTCCGCGTCGCAGAACGCGATCAACGGTGCGGTCGGCCGCGGCACGGTGGTGGTGGTCGCCGCCGGCAATGACAACGTCAACGTGTCCAATGCCAACCCGGCCAACTGCAACAACGTGGTGGCGGTGGCGGCAACGGATCGCAACGGCGCGCGCGCCAGCTTCTCCAATTTCGGTGCCGGGATCGATGTGTCGGCACCGGGCGTGAGCATCCTCTCGACCCGCAACGCCGGCACCACCACGCCGGGCGCCGAGAACTACTCGCTGCTCAGCGGCACCTCGATGTCCTCGCCACACGTGGCGGGCCTCGCGGCGCTGATCATGGCCGCCGCTGCCAAGACCCCGGCGGAAGTGGAGAGCATCCTCAAGAGCACCGCACGGCCGTTGCCGGGCGCCTGTTCGGGTGGTTGCGGCGCCGGCATCGTGGATTCGCTGGCGGCGGTCAATGCCGCGCTTGGCAGCACTCCGCCGCCGGCGGGCGGCACCCTGACCAAGGGCGTCGCGGTAACCGGGCTTGCCGCCAGCACCGGCAATGACATCAAGTTCACCATGGATGTCCCGTCCGGTTCCAGCAATCTCGCGTTCAATCTGTCCGGTGGCACCGGCGATGCCGACATGTACGTGCGCTTCGGCAGCGCGCCGACCGACACCGTGTACGATTGCCGTCCGTTCCTGAGCGGCAACACCGAGACCTGTTCGTTCGCCGCGCCGCAAACCGGCACCTACCATGTTCGGGTGAAGGCATTCTCGAGCTTCTCCGGTGTTTCGCTGGTGGGCAACTACACCGCCGGCAGCACGCAGCCGTCGTTCTTCGAGAACCAGACCGACTTCATCATCAACGACAACAGCACGGTGGATAGCCCGATCACGGTCAGCGGCCGCAGCGGCAATGCGCCAAGCACGTTGAAGGTGGATGTCACCATCTTCCACACCTGGAAGGGCGACCTGAAGGTGGACGTGGTGGCGCCGGATGGCACCCTGTACAACATCCACAAC
>PGZC01000009.1 GCA_002839995.1 Gammaproteobacteria bacterium HGW-Gammaproteobacteria-4
GCATCGACACCAGAAAATTGGCAAGATTATCGTGCCGGATACGCACACCTTTCGGTTGTCCGGTCGAGCCCGAGGTGTACAGCACATAGGCCAGTGCATCGTCGGCAACCGCTGCCAGCGGCCGTCCTCCGGAAGCCAGATCGCGACCGCTTTCGATCAGCGTCGCGACGTCGAGAACGACCCGATCGCGGGTCAATACACCGGGCAACTGAGCATCCGATTCGCTCACGATGTATCGCAGCCCGGATTGCTCGATCATGTATCGAAGACGCTCGACCGGAAACTCCCGATCGAGCGGAACATACGCCGCGCCGGCGCGAAGCGCACCGATAAGTACCGCGAGCATCCGCACCGAGCGCGGCAGGCTCACGCCGACGAGATCGCCCTGCCCGATCCCTTGCGCCTGCAACGCCAGCGCGATGGCGTGACTCTCGGCATCCAGTTCGCGGTAGCTGACGCGCTCGCCAGCGCATTCGGCAGCAACGCGATCACCGTGTTCGTCAAAGGCCGTAGCAAACAGCTCCAACAACGGTGGCGAAACAGCAGTTTCCCCCCGTGTTTCCAGCGCCCCAGCCAGCGGTACGAGTGCAACTTCAGAGACAGGCTTGTCGCCATCGGCGATTTGTTCCAGCACCAGCAGGTAGCTGCGCATCCAGGCATCGATGGTGCCGGCATCGAACAGGTCGCTTCGATACTGCACTTCCAGCAATCCGTCGTCCGGATTTTGCAACCAATGCAATGCCAACTCCCACGCCATGAACTTTCGTGGCGACGGTCGAAGCGCGCTTTTCAAGTCATGAAATTCCAGTTCGCCGATTGCCGGCACCAGGCTGAATGCCAGTTCGGTGAGTAGAAAACGCCCGGCATTGCGTTTGAGCGACAGCGCTTGCACGATCTGGCCAAGCGAGGTGTCCTGATGCGCTGCCGCTTCATCGAGCCGGACTTGAATGCGCTTGGCGGTGCTCGCCAGGCTGGCATCGGGATCGATCGCAATGCGCAGCGGCAATGTGTTGTCGGTATCGCCGAGCATGCGCGCGCGCGATTGCGCGGCCATCGAAAACGGGATGCCGAACACGAGATCGTTCTGGCCGGCCAAGCGGTGCAACAGAACGGCATAACCACAGAGCAACAGGTTGAAGCGAGTGACTTTCAGTTGTCTCGCTCGCGCCTTGAGCCGCGCCCAAAGCGGAGCTGCCAGCGGAAACAGAAGCGCGGCCGCGTCAAAGCATATCGATGCTGCGCGCGGCCGATCGGTCGGAAGTGCGAGCGGTTCTGGCAGGTCGCGGTAGCGTTGCAACCAGTAGTCCAGAGATTTGCGCCCCGCTTCCCCTGTGTTGCGTGCATGCTGTTCAAGCACGAACCGGCGCCAGTTGCGAGCTGCGGGCCAAACTTTTGCATTTCCCCGTTCAACCAACTGCGCATTGTAGAAATGAACGATTTCCTGCAACAGGATCCGCATCGACCAACCATCCAGCGCAAGGTGGTGCGCAATCATGAACAGGCTCGCGCTGCGCGAAGCGAAGCGGTACAGGAAAACTCGGAACGTGTCGCCATTTTCAAGGTCGAAAGGCCGCCGCATACATTCGGAATGGAAACGACAATATTCGGCGAGCGGATCCGGATGATCGGAAAGATCGACGTATTCCATGTGGACACGCGACGGCGGCGTATATGTCTGGCCGCTGCCGTCGGGAGAGAAGCGCATCGCCAGCACGTCGTGCCGGACAATCACGTGACCGAAGGCGGCGCCAAGCGCGGCAACGTCGACCTCGCCCTCGAGAAGGACTTCATACGACTCCGAAAACGCCAAAGTGGCGTCCGGCCCATATTGCCCACCAAGCCATTTTTCCTGCTGGGCGCACGTTAGCGGCACCGTGGCGGGAAACTGCTCGCCGTCGGCAGGCGAAGCCATGCCAGCGCCTGCAGGCTGGCGCGTGCAATCTCTCGCGGTGTCATACCCTGTAACTGGACTGTTGTTCACCGCGTCTCCTGTGCCGCTCGACCTTTCATCCGATCAAAACATATTCGCCTGACGTCTCACCATGGAACGACGGCATTCAGCTACTGCGCTGTAAACGCCATTCTCGCAATGCCGCGCTCAATCGTGGATCGAACAACCACACCGGCAGCGCGTACAGCGAGAAAAACAGCGCGCCGGAAACGATCAGGCGCAACCACACCGATTCCAGACCGAAAAGATTCATGCCCTTGATGATCGCCAGCAACGGCAGTGCGCACAGACACGCCAGCAACAGTGCGCGCGTGTCGGGCGCTCTGAGCAGGCCGCGTGGGCACAGAGCCCAGTGCGCCCCGCCCAGCGCGATGGTACTGATTACCGTGGCCCAGACCGCACCCATGACGCCCATGATCGGGATCAGCCAGAGATTGAGCGCGATATTGACGATCGCGGCGCCAAGGGTGATCGACAGCACCGTCAACGAACGCTTTTTCAAAAGCAATCCGTAGCCGCCGATGTCGATCAATGGATACAGGGCAAACAAGGTTCCGACCGTAGCGAACACCACGCCCGACGCTGCCTTGCTGGGGCCGCTGAGTGCGACCAGCGCATCCGCGCCGACGCACCACAGCATCACGGCGACACCGACCGATGCGTAGGTCATCGGCAGCAGGATTCGGCCCTTGAGCTCACGCACTGCCCTCTCGCCATCGGTGCCGAACAAGCGATTGGCCACCGGAACGAACGCTTCATTGAGGGTGGCGCTCATGAACAGACTGACGTTTATCGCCAGGGAATAACCGATGGTGTAAATGCCGACCGCTGCGAAATCTCCGGTCATGTGCTTGAGCATCACCCGGTCGATCGAACCGAGCGTCACCGCCGCCACTTCGTTGGCAACGAGTGGCAGACCGTACACCAGCGACGCACGAATCGCAGAGACATCCATCAGACTGCTGGAAAACTTCAGGTTGCGGATCATCCAGCGCACGTAAAACACCGCCACCAACGCCGCAGCCGCAACTTTTCCGATGTAAACCGCCTGCGCGCTGCGCTGGAACGCGATCACTACCGACAATATCAGAACGAGCTCCAGCCAGCGTTTGGCGACACGGGTGCCGGTCAGCAACAGCGAGCGTTCGCTGGCACGGAACACCATCTCCACCAGACTGCCGATCACCACCAAAGGAATCAGGAACAATGCCAACCAGAACACCGCTGAGAACGTATCGTCGCTGAAGGCATCGAATATGCCGATTGCAATTGCTATCGCCGCCCAAATCGCAAGCGACGCGAGGATCGGCAGGAGCACCAGATTGGTCGCGAAATGACCGAGCCGGTGATCATCCGACTCGGGCGGATAGAAGCGGATGATCGAGTGCTGCGCGCCGAGTTTTGCGATTGCAACGGCCAGCATCACCCACGTTTCGAAGTAGCCGAGGATGCCGTATTGGGTGTTGTCGAGCAGACGGGTGAGTAGTGGAAAGGATACGAACCCGGCCAGCAACACCATCAGGTTGGCGCTGGAATAACGCAAATAGTGCGTTCCGACGCCAATGATCGGACGCGCGCGTGCGCCGGCGCGGCGGTCGCATGGTTCGCTCATGCCGCCCTCGTCGTTGGCGACTGGCCTGATGCGGTCGTGGTCGCTCACTGCAGTTCAATCCTGTGCATGGTCATTACGGTCGGCAGCGCCCGCGGTTGCCCGATGATGCAGAGCTCGGGACTTGTCTGCACGCCGATGGCTTCGCCTTTGTGCGGCGTCGGCGTCTTCATTGTGAAGTGTCACTGTTCGTCTTCGGCATGTGCAACATCCAGCGCAGCATGTCGCGCCATACCCGCCATCGCCACGGATGGCGGCGCAATGACTGAGCAAAGGCCGACAGCGACACCCAGAAGCCAGCATGAGCGGCGCAGCCGATTGCGCGATCCGCGTCCAGCGCCGCGAGTGCGTGCTGCCGCAATGCCCTTCCCCTCGCCGTGCCGATGTGTTTTTCAACGAGCATCCGCCGTGAGCCCCAGACTGCATCCTCGTTGAAATCGCCGCGCTCCCTCGCCGCAACCGGGATCACGTGTCCCGTCGAAATCGCACCGACGTCGGCGATCGCAGCGATCCGCAACCAATAGTCGCGCTCGCTGTGGGCGAGGCACGCGAAACGATCGTCGAAGCGGCCGACGGCGAGCGTGGTGCTGCGCCTGGCAACCACCGCTGCGGTGACCGGGTGGCTGCTCCACAACAACAATGCAGCGTAAGGATCCGTGATACGCGGCGGCATGTGCTCACGTGCCAGCGAACGTCCAAACAATTCGGATGACGATTCGAGCGCCAGCACGTGCGCATGCACCATGCCCAGCGCGGCGTCGCGCTCCAACCACTCCAACGACGCTTCCAGGTGCTGTTTGACCCAGCGGTACCCGGACTGGTACCAGGCAAGATAACGCCCGCGCGCCTGCGCCATGGCTGCGTCGTACATGTGCATGCGATTGTGGGACTCGGTGCGGATCACCCGCACGTGATCGGGACGACCGGAAACGAACGTGACCAGATGCAACTCGATCGCATGTGGATCATTGCTGGCGATCAGAATTTCGTGGTCGGAAAAACTTTGTTCCAACACGTTCTCGATAGCGTCGCGCAGCCACGAAACATCGCCTTCGGCGATCATCAATACGCTCACCAGTGGCACCTCGCGTTCACTGGCCCGCTGGGAAATCGAAGCGTGCGACACAGGCATTTGCCGCATGTGTGCAGGCACCTTGCCGCGCGCATCCAGCACCTCCAGCGACTCAACGGCACTGTAGGTATGGCAGCCATCCAGTGTGGACGACCAACTGCCATCCAGCCGTGCCAGTGGCTGTTCGCGATACCGATCCGGGCTGAGCTCCAACACTTCGCTGAACACAATGGCGTTGCCATAGCTGGCGGCGCAATCCTGACCAGGGCGAATCAGCCGCCCGCGGTGCTCGAACAGCCGGCCGGCGGGGCGCGCACGGCGGACGTCGCTGACGATCGGATTGCCCGGGTGCGGCCGGTACGGTCCGGTGAGTTGGTCGCTGACGAACAAAAACAGTTCCTCCGACGTGCTGCCACCGCTCTCGGAGATGTTGACGAACAAATACCAGTGTCCCTGGTGATGATGCAGCGTGGGATCGACACTGACCCGGTCGCTGATCAGATCGGTTACCGGCTGCCAACGCAGCGGGAAATCCGAAGCGCGGTACAGGCGCACGCAACGCGCGCTCCCCGACTCTACCGTGAGGTACCACTGCCCCTGCCATTGAAACGCCTGCGGATACGACAGGTGGCAGGTCTGATCGAGTGCGATGCCCAGTCGCTCGGCATGCCCATCGGGCAGCAGCTCAATACAGACGATTACCGCTTTGCGTGTGCGCAGCGGGTACTCTTCGACGAAGATCAGGTTGCGCCCGTCATGTTTTATCACGCACGGATCAGCCCAATAATCCGTGCGCGGCGCCAACAGCGCCGTGCAGTCCTCGATGTGCGGATTGGCAGGGTCGAGCGCCTGCTCGCCGTGGCGCAGCAGCAACAGCCACAGATCTTCCGGTCGACGTTTCTGAATCTGCCAACGCACGGTATGGCGCAATGTGATCAGCAGGGCACGCAGGCCTTGCCCCAACTTGAAACGCCTGACGGGCATCAGCATCAGGCGTGCCGGCTTGATGTCGGGCAATTGCAGATCACCGTGGGCCAACTGGCGCAATGACCGCAACAACATCGCTGGAAGCTTGGCAAAGGCCCGGTCGCGTTGCAAGCGGAACGATCCTGGATGGGTAGTCCCCACGCTCGAACCGAGCAACGTGGTTGCGCCATTCGCGTCCGTCAATACCAGATCGATGAGACTGGTATTTGTGCCGGCGAGTACCGGCCACAGCAATGACAAGCCAGCGTAACGCGGGTCCAGCACACTGCCATCGATCCGCCAGCAACCCTTCTGTGCGACCGCAGCCAATTTGGGCTGCCACGACGGCGGGCCGACGAGAAGAACCACGTCGGGCTGCAACGAGGCGACAACGCCAGCGACACGCTCCGAACTATCGGCAACCTGCACGTGCGTGTTGCGTAAAGCACTCAGATCCACCAGTGTCAGGCGGTCGCCGAGGTTGCGATGGCGCAATCGCTCCAGCGTCAAGTACAAACGCATGTCCAGTGGCAACACCGGTACGGGACCAGCGGGAAAATCGCCTTCAATCGTTACCACCGAGACGACCACACTCGGGCCGGCATGAGCGAGCCCGGCAAGGTCGGCGAGCCAGCGTGGGCTGTGTTGCGGAACCAGCAACACCACCTGAAGCGGACACGCACCGGGTTTCAAACCCGGGTACAGACGGGTTTGTGTCGATTCCGAACCATGATCCGAAACCACGTCATCGTGCATCGTGCACACTGCCCACCCCCCTTTCGGAAAAGCGCTCGCTCAGCCAGTCCGAAATCGTGTTCAACAAGCGATCGCGATGGGCACGGGTGTAGAACGTGTGATCGCAGTCGGGCCAGTGTTTGAGCGTATTCAAGTCGCTGCGGGCCGCGTTGCCGAAGGCCCAATGAAATTCACGAGGGTGCAGGAATCGATCCGCCGCTCCACCGCTGTAGACCCACAGCGATTGCACCTTGCGCGCAACCAGAGCCGCCAGCTCGCTGCGCGCCTCTTCGCGGCTGGGCCAGTCGCGATAGTCGCTGGCCGCAAGTACCGGCTGCATCGACCGCGAGCGCCGAACGAATCGAAGCGCCGCGGCGGGCCACCGCAGTGGCGAACGTTTGAGCACAGCCACGACTCGCGCCAGATGAAACCATGGGCCGGTGAACGTGACGCCGTCAAGCAGCAGCAGACCAACCACGCGCACGTCGTCGACTGCCGTGCGCCAGCCCAAGTCGGCGGCACTGCAGATGCCGCCGACGATGAATAGATTGCACCCGTACTGGCTTTGCAAGCGATCAAGTGCAGCGCGCGCCGCCTGGCGGGAGTCGCAACCGGAAATTCTGGGTGCCTCTCCAACACCCGGCACATCGAATCGGAAGGTGCGGATATCAAGCCGGCGCGACATCTCGACATGCAGGCGGAACAAACCCGCACGCGGTGCCATTCCAGCATTGGGAAGCACCAGAATGGGCTCCGCCGGCGAGCGCGCGCTCCCACTGAGGATGCCGACAAGCTGATCGTGAGTCCCGAAGCGGATGATCGTGTCGATGCTCATACGCCCTCCAGCAACGCCTCGCCGATTCCGCGAATCGTGTGCTGCATGCGTGGCGACATGAATAGCGAAACGTCCATGCGCGTGCTGCCAGCGAACTGCGGTGCGTCTGTTGGCAATACGAAAGTGCGATCCCGCGTCAACGAGGCGGTCCGATCGCCATCGCGTTCGACCATCCACATCGGCACGTCCCGCCCTGGCGTGTCGCCAGCACGGATATCGACACCGGCACACTGGACGCGAAACGCATTCGATACCGGGTACCCCATGAGTTGACCATCATCGAAGTCGGCTGCCTGCGGCAATACTCCCGTGTAACGCTCCGGCGAGCAGCGTTCATGTCGATCGGCTTCCTCCAATTCCGCGATCCATTCGGTGCCGCTCAACACCGGTTCCCAAAGCACCACGGACGACACCTCGCCCCCGTGCCGCAACCAATTCCACGTCGGCAACGCACCGGCTCGCCAGGCGAGCAGTGCCACTCGATCCACATGCGCCAGTGCGCGCAACGCGTGCACGGTCCGGGTCAGGTCGTCACGCATGGTCGCAAAATCGAGCTCCGCGCCGTGACCGGCCGAATCGGCGGTGCCATAGAAATCGAACCGCAGCACGGGAATACCGATCGCCGCCAATTCGCTCGCTGCCTCGGTGAGAAAGCGCCGGCTGCGAGGCTGCTCGTGCAGCAAGGGAGGAACGAATACAACGCCCAGGCTGGCATGTGGGACGGGAGCATGCAATGCAGCGTATAGCTGTCGGCTGTGCTCGCCGATCCAGAGCGGCTGCCATGGGCCTATGCTCATCTGATCTCGCCGTTGCGCGTAGTGCGGGTATTATCGGAGCATTCCATTGGCATCGTCGTTCACTGTTCATTGGAGAGTCGAAGAAGAAGCGATACACAACACGTCAGGCCCGCCGCCCGAACAGGAAGCGGACGAGCGATCCAATACCGTTTCCGGATTTCGCGCCAACTGCCGGGGCTGGCAGCTCTTGTGCCAAGGAGCGCAGCGTACCGGTCGCCAGTCCGATGAGATTGAATCGAATACCCGTGGCACGTTGCACACGGGTAATCATGCGCAGTGCGAGCATCGAGTCGCCGCCGATCTCGAAGAAGTTGTCGTCGGCGTCTACGGGCGAACCCAAAATATCCATCCATATCTGGCGCAACTGTACGATGCGTACGTCCGTATCGGAATCCGGGACATTCGGCTCCGGAATGTCGAACGTGTCCGTCGGCGCCGGCAGCGCGTTGCGATCCGTCTTGCCATTGGGCAGCAACGGGATGCGATCCAGTGCAACGTAATGATGCGGCAGCATGTACTCGGGCAACTTTTCGCGAAGATGCTCGCGCAACGCCTTGGCGGAAGGAATCTCCCGCGTGGCGACGAGATAGGCCGTCAACCGGACATCGCCCGGTCGATCTTCGCGCGTGACGACCACGGCGCGGACGATGTTCGGGTGTTCGAGCAACACCGACTCGATCTCGCCCGGTTCGATTCGATGCCCGCGCACCTTGACCTGGAAGTCAATCCTGCCTTGATGCTCGAGTCGACCGTCGTAACGCCAGCGCGCACGGTCGCCCGTGCGATACAGACGCGCGTGCGCATCGCTGGAAAATGGATCGGCAACGAAACGCTCTGCCGTCAACTCCGGGCGGCCAAGGTAGTCGAGCGCCAATCCGGCTCCGCCGATGTAGAGCTCTCCGGCAATGCCGATCGGGCAGCGTTGCCCCGAAGGATCGAGGATGTGCACGGCAGTGTTCGCTATCGGCCGACCAATGTGAATATCGACGGCCGCACCGGCGCTCTCGGGTGGTTCGATTCTGCCGCAGGTAGACCATACCGTGGTTTCGGTCGGCCCATACATGTTCCATAGCGAATCGCAGCGTCGCAGCAGTTCGCGCGCCAGGTCTTCCGGCAACGGTTCACCGCCGCACAGAGCCTTCAATCCCGGTGCGCCGTGCCAACCTTCGTCAATCAGCAAACGCCACATGGACGGAGTAGCCTGCATCACGGTGATCCGCTCCGATGCCAATAATCCGGCCAAGGCCTCGCCATCGAGACTTTGCTCGCGGCGACACAACACGACTTGCGCGCCCACGATCAACGGCAAAAAAAGTTCCAGTACCGAGATGTCGAAGCAAGGGGTGGTAACGGCCAGAAGGCGATCCGCACCGGACATCCCCGGCTGCCTGGCCATGCTGGTCAAAAAGTTCACCACGGCGCGATGCGGTATGCGCACGCCCTTGGGCCGGCCCGACGAGCCAGAGGTGTAGATCACATATGCCGGATCTTCCGGTTGCGCCTCCATGCCCCTTTCGGTTGCGGAGGCCGCGGCACGATCGCTCGAAGCGGACGGTGCAAGCGGATCGTTGCCGAGCACCAGCAACTGCTGCGTTGGCCAGTCGATCAGCTGTTGACCTTGCGGATCGGTGATCAGCAAACAGATTTGCGAATCGGCCGCCATGAAGTGCAGGCGATCCGCGGGATACATCGGGTCCATCGGCACGTAGGCGGCGCCGGACTTGAAAACCGCCAGTTGCGAAACGATCAAACGCGCCGATCGATCCAGGCACAGGCCGACAACGGTGCCGCGGACGACGCCACGTGCGCGCAGCGCCTGCGCCAACCGATTGGATTGATCGCGCAACTGCGCGTAACTGAGCGTGATGTCACCGTCGCGCACCGCGATCGCTTCGGGTGTGCGAGCAGCCTGCGCGTCGAACAACTGATCGATACGGGTGTTTTCGGGGAAGGCGGCCGTCGTCTCGCCCCACTGCTCCAGCACGGCCAATTCCTGCCCGGCAAGCAGCGGCAGATTCGCGATAGCGCATTCGGGTGTGGCCAGAGCCGCGTCGAGGAATCGCTCGAAACGCTGTCGCAGCATGTGTATCGTACGCGGCTCGAACAAATCCGTGCTGTAGTGGATCACCGCTCGCGCCGCCGTGGTGTCTTCCATGATCGCGAACATCAGATCGGTGGGCGTCGATGCCGGATTGACATGTACCTGCGCCAGGGAAAGCGGCCCGATGCGATGCACGCGACGCCCGACCTGCTGGTGGCTGAATAGGGTCTGGAACAGCGGCGTGCGACTCGGGTCGCGACGCACGGACAGCCGATCGAGCAGCATCTCGAACGGCGTTTCCTGATGTTCGTAGGCATCCAGGCAGGCACCACGCACGGCGACGAGCAACCGGGAAAACGAGGCTGCCGGATCGAGTTTGAGACGGATACATAGTGTGTTTACGAAGCAGCCGATCAGGTCGGTCACTTCGAGCCGTTGCCGGGCCTGGATGGGAATGCCAACGACCACGTCGGTTTGGCCGCCGATTCGAGACACGAAACCCATCCAGGCGGCCAGGAACACCATGAACGGCGTGCCGTGATGCTGCGAGGCGAGTTGCGCAACCAAGGCCAGCGTTTTGCCGGGAATGGTGAATTCTTCCCAATTGCCGCGATGGCTGAACCTGGGTGGGCGCGGATGATCGATTGGAAACTCGATCGGTGGTCGCTCGCCAGCCAGGTTCTCCGTCCAGAACGGCAGATGTTTTTGCGCGTTGCCGCGATCAAGCCAGGCGCGGTGCCAGTTCGCGAAGTCGATGTACTGGATCGGCAGCGAAGGCAGATGCGGCTGCCGGCCGGCAATCGCCGCCGAGTAAAGCGCATCGAAATCGCGAAGAAAAATATCGAACGACCAACCGTCCCAGACGACGTGATGCGGCATCAGAAAGAACACATGTTCGTGCACGCTCAATTGGAACAAGCAGGCTCGATATGGCGGGCCTGCCTCCAGGTCGATCGCCGCGTCGCGCAATGCATGCAGTCGTTCCATCAGCACTACGTCTCGCCGATCCTCGGGTATCGAACGCATATCCTCGGTCATCAGGGTGTGCATTCGACGGGGTGCAAAGGTTTGGACGGGCACTTCGCCATCCATTCGAATCGACACCCGCAGCACTTCGTGGCGCTCCACGACTGCGTCGAAAGCGCTGGAAAAGGCAACCGGATCCAGCGGCCCCGACAGGCGCCATGCGGCTGGAAGGTTGTACAGAACCGTATCCGGCTCTATCTGGTTGTGCAGCCACATCCGCTGCTGTACGGACCCCAGAGGCAGCGGACGATCACGCGCGATTATCGTGATCGGCATCGATTCAGCATCGGTCAGTGTCCGCAGGTGTTGCAAAAGCATCGGCTTGAGGCTGCCGATACGTTCCGCCAGCGTTGAATCGACGACACCTTTGGGTGCACTGATACGCAGGCGATCGCCATCGGCAGCCAGGACGACGCCGAGCCGGTTGAGTTCGGCGATGAAGTCGCCGATCGTTTGCCGATTGGTGGGGCCGTTGTCCATGGTCAGAACTCGAACTCCTCGCGCTCGATGCCCGCGCCAGCCAGCACATCTCCGGATGCCGATCCGACTTTCGCGGCAAGTGCCATCACGGTGGGGAACTCGAAAAGCATCCTCAAGCCGATCCCGGAGAAGCCACGCGCGCGCAGCACGGCGACAACCCGGGTAGCCAGGATCGAATGCCCGCCAAGATCGAAGAAGCTCGCATCAGCACTGACCTGTTCGACGCCCAGTACATCGCGAAAGACCTCGGCGATCGCCATTTCGGCATCGGTTCGCGGCGCAATATGGCTGGCGGTCGAGCGCTCGCTCAGGTCGGGTGCAGGCAACTGCGCGCGATCGACCTTGCCGTTAGGAGTCAGCGGAAACGCCGCCATCGCCAGGAAATGTTGCGGAATCATGTAGTGCGGCAAGCACTTTTCCAGGTGGGCGCGTAGCTCGCTCACTGCGACCTCACCCGCCTGCAGCAGGAAGTAGGCAACCAGCCTGGTGTCGCCCGGCTGTGTTTCGAATACGGTGGCCACTGACTGCTTGACGGCGGGATGCGAATCCAGTGCCGATTCGACTTCGCCCAACTCGATGCGGTATCCCCGCACCTTGACCTGATTATCGATCCGCCCGCGATACTCCAGGGTGCCATTGGCGAGGTAACGCCCCAGGTCGCCGGTCCGGTACATCCGGCCACCGAAAGCCGACGAGAACGGGTCGGGCAGGAACTTCTGCTGCGTCAACTCGGGGCGATTCAGGTAACCACGGGCAACGCCTGCGCCGCCGATGTGGATTTCCCCTGGGATTCCAGTCGGGGACAAACGCCCGGATTTGTCGAGCACGTAGACGACGGTATTCATGATCGGCCTGCCGATCGGTATCGCCGTATCGGCGTCGACGACGCGATGCGCGGTCGACCAGATCGCGGTTTCGGTGGGGCCGTACATATTCCACAATTGCGCACAGCGCGGCAGCAGCGACGCCGCCAACTCGCGCGGCAGCACCTCGCCACCGCAAACCACCTTGAACCCCGGCGCCCCGGCCCATCCCGATTCCAGCAGAACCCGCCAGGTCGACGGAGTCGCCTGCATTACCGTTGCCTGATGCCGTTCCAGCAATTCGGCAAGCCGGCTGCCGTCGGCAAGATCGTCGCGTTCGGCAATGATCACCATTGCGCCAATGATCAGCGGGAGATACAACTCCAGCCCGGCAATATCGAACGACAGCGTCGTCACTGCAAGCAGTCGGTCGTGTGAAGTCATCCCCGGCTCGCATTGCATGCTCAGCAGGAAGTTCACCACGTTGCGGTGCTCGAGGGCGACGCCTTTGGGTCGACCGGTCGAGCCGGACGTGTAGAGGACGTAGATCAGATCCGAGCCTCCGGCATTCGTACACTCGGGCATCACGCTGCACATCGGCTCCGGTTCAACGCAAACCTGATCGGCGAGAAGCTGCTCGACAAGCAATTGGGTGCATTGCCCCGGCGACGACGCGGCCAACCGCGATTGCGTGATCAGCATGTGGAGGCCGGCGTCCTCGACCATATAGCCAAGGCGCTCATACGGAAAGTCCGGATCCAATGGCACATAGGCACCGCCGGCTTTCATCACAGCAAGCAATGCGATCAACATGTCCAGCGAGCGATCCAGATGGATGCCTACCAACGTGCCCGGCGCAACGCCAGCCGCTTGCAGACGCGCTGCCACCCTGTCCGAGAGCTGCTCCAGCTCACGATAGCGCAACGTGCGTGAGCCGCACACCGCGGCTACCGCCTCCGGCGTTCGACAGGCCTGTTCGGAGATCAACTGATCCACTCGCCGATCAAGCGCTGCACTTTGTTGCGGTCGGCTCATGTGCGCCCCCACATGGTCGACGCCGATGCTTCACTTCCGGCGGCAACCAGTGGCAAGTCTCCGATTGCCTGCCCGTCCGCGCTGACGATGCCACTCAGCAACTCGCCGAAATGATCCGTCCAGCGCGCGATGGTTTCCGGATCGAACAAGTCCCGGTTGTAATCCCAATCGATCACCAACCGGCCGTCGGACTCGATGATATTGAAGAACATGTCGAAGTAAACCGCACGCCTTGGATTTTCGCGCGTGCTCACCTCGCAGCCCGGCAATTGCAGATCGGAAAAATAGCTGCTGTAGTTGAAAATCACCTCGATCAGCGGCAGCCGGCTGGCGTCGCGCGGTACGCCCAGGGCACGCACGATCGTGCTCAACGACACGCCTTGATGGTCGAGTGCATCGAGCAGGTGCCTCTGAATTTCGTGCACGAACGTCGAAAACGGTTTTCCGGCGGCTGGTTGCGAGCGAATCGGCAACAGCTCGACGCAGTAGCCAACGACATCCAGGTTGTTGCGCGCCTGTCCGGCGACCGGAATGCCGAGCACCATGTCCTCTTCGCCGCTCAATCGCGACAGCAATGCGGCGAAACTCCCCAGAAGCAAACCATGCATACTGGTCTTGAGTGCCTTGGCGGTGGCACGCAATGCGCTGGATAGTCCGGGATCGAGCACTCGGTGCGCGGTCGCGCCACGGTAGCTGCGGATACGCCCGCGCGGCCGGTCGGTCGGGATATCCAGCGGTGCCGGCAGATTGTCGCCAAGCACATGCCGCCAATACTCCAGCGACTGTGTCAGCTGCGGCTCCGCGCCTGCGTGCAAGGCGCGGTAAACATACACGCTGTATGGCGTCGTCGCGGCGCTCTCGCAATCCGTGCCTTCGTGCAGCGCACGGTAAACATCGGCAATCTTGCGCATGACGATCTGCGACGAATAGCCGTCGAACACCAGATGATGGCAGTAGATCATGAACACGAACAGGTCGGGTTCCAGCATGATCAAATGCACCCGCAGCACCGGTCCGTTCTCCAGATCGAATGGCGTCGATGCCTGTTGCTCGACCAGCGCGTCGAGTCTTCGATCCCGCTCGGCGACTTCCAGTGTCGACCAATCGAGCGACTCGAGTTCGAAGCGCGCATCCGGATCAACCCATTGCATCGCGCCATCGCGATCGAAGCGGTAATGGAAAGCCTCCTGCGCTTCCAATACGTTCACCACAGCCTTGGTGAATAGTGCGACATCGAGCGCACCGCGGATAAGCACCGAGTCGGACTCATTGAAGGCGCAACTGGCCATCTCGCTCATCTGCGATGCAAGCCAGGCCTCGCTTTGCCCCTCGCTCAACGGCACGCAGCGACGCCAAGTGGCCATATCCGATGCGGCGGAGTCCGACCGTGGCAGGATGTCGTCCGCCTGCATTTCCAGGACGCTGTCCTTGACGGCAGCGATGATGCGTTCGACGTCCTCGTCGTTGTGCGCCGCAGTGAGGTAGCTGGGAAAATTTTCCAGAACATGAATGCCGCGGTCGCGCAGGTGATAAAACAGCAAGGTGGCCAGCTCGCCCGCCTCCTGAACCCGAATGAACATCTGCGAGGCAAAGTGGGCGATGTGAATCTTCACGCCCCGTTGCGCGAAAAATGCGTTGAGTTCATTCGCCAGACGGGTGGTGCGACGGTTGACGCCTTCCTGCAACGACGGCCCTTGCGCCTTGAGATACTGCAACGTTGCATGGACCGCGGCGATCGCCAACGGGTGACGAACGAAGGTACCGGCGAAAAACGTTACCCCGGCTGCCGGGAACGTGTCGTCGCCGTAACCCCACTGGCCGCCATCGAAGGTGTCCATGAAACGCGCTCTCCCGGCGACCACGCCGATCGGCATTCCGCCGCCGATGATTTTTCCGTAGGTTGCCAGATCAGCCTGCACTCCGAAGTACTCCTGCGCGCCGCCCGGGCATATCCGGAAGCCGGTGATCACCTCATCGAAAATCAGGACAATGCCCGCGCGTTCGGTCAATGCACGCAGGGCGTGCAGGAACTCGCGCGGCTGAAACTCCGGGCGTCGGCTCTGTACCGGCTCAACCAGCACGGCGGCAATTTTATCGGCTTGCGCCTGGATCACCGCCAGCGATTCGTCGGTGCCGTAGTCGAGAACCAGCACCTGCTCGACGGCGCCAAAAGGAATCCCGGGTGCCAGCGGCAGTGTGCGTCGTCCGGCCCCGGTCTTGGTCGCGCGCACCAGCACCTCATCGAAGTTGCCGTGATAATCCCCGGAAAAAACGACGATCTTCGATCGCCCGGTGTAGGTGCGCGACAGACGGATCGCTGCCTGTACCGCCTCGGAGCCGGTGTTCACCCAACTGACCCGATCCATGCCGGTGATCTCGGCCAGCAATCTTGCCGCCTCGCCGGCAAGCGGGGTTTGCGGCCCGACTTCAATGCCCCTCTCGATCTGCGTCTTGAGCGCCTCGGAAACGAACGGCGGGCTGTGGCCGAGGAAGTTCGGGCCGAAACCGTTGAGGATATCGATGTAGGAGTTCCCGTCCACATCCTGCAGGCGACACCCTTGCGAGCGCTCGATGACGATCGGATAGACCATTTCCTTCCACAGCCGATTGAACCCGGCGGCCGTCCGTGGGTCGGCGTGATGCGGGCGGTGCCGCTGCGTGTGCAATTTCGAGCCCATGGTGCGCGCGTTGTAGCGCGCAGTGAGCCGATCGATATGGTGTCGTTGGCGCAGCGTCAAGGTCATCGAGTCGCGCTTCACAATGGGGCCGAACCCCTTTGGTAGCTCGGTCGGTTCCCCGGCTGCAGCCGGGGCTGTGGACTCGCTCGGTGCTGCTTGCCCGACCGTGACGACGTTTGACGGCGATTGCCGACCCGCACTCGCACCGTCCGAAGCCATTGCCGTTACGGCATCCGGAACTCCCGAACCGGGGGTACTGAACGCTCGAAGCACACTCAATTGCTTCGCCATGAGATCCAGTTGCCGCGCCATGACCTGTTGCATCGCGCTGCCCGCAATCTCGCCGTTGCCGCGGGCACCCTGCGCTTCCGGGGTTTCCACAGTTGGTGCCGCGGCGACGGAAACCGAGGGAGCTGGCACTGATGGCTGCGCCGCCAGCTCGATCCGCTGCGGCGTCGCTGGCGCGGCCACCGTCGCCGGTTTTGCAGCCGGCACCGCCTCCGGCGGCAACTTGCCATCGATATATTCAGCCAGCGCACGCAATGTCGGCAATTCGTCAAAAAGCTGGCGGAAGGTGATCTTGAGTCCGTATTCGCGCTGAAACGTCGTCGCGAGTTGGGTCAGGAACAACGAGTCGAACCCCATATCCAGAAACGTCGAGGTGACGTCCAGTTCGGCGGCGTCGTATCCGGAAAGTTCGGATGCCAACCCTTTCAGGCGCTCGAGCACGCTGTGAACTCGAATTCTGCCAACTTCACTCATGACCGTTCTCCTGCCCCATATTCCCATTGACTCGTTGTGCGCGACTGCCGTGCGCCGTATCCGCAAGCAGGTCGATCTGCGCGGCGATCAAAGCCAGCTGCCGCTCGATCACCTGTTGTGCCGCTTCGGTACCCGCATCCGCAGCCCACGGCGCGGGCGTCGCGGCAACCGTTGCCGACGCTGCGGCCGACGGCGGCGAATGCAGCGGCGGCGCAGTCGTATCGATGTGGGTTGCACGCGCCGCCGACGCCGCAGGTTGCACCCAGAACCGCTTGCGCTCGAACGGATACGTGGGCAGCGCAATCCGTGCGCGTGGCGCGCCCTGGATATGCTCCCAGTCCGGGGTAATCCCCGCCAACCACAGCCGGCCGACGGCCTGCATCAGGTTTTCGCGATCCGATCCGGCTGCCTGCAAAGGGCCAAGGCAGGACACGACCCCCTGTCCGCGCTCACGTGGCAACGACTGGCGTGCGAGCGTGCCCAGGGTTTGTCCAGGGCCCACCTCCACGAATACCGCATGTTCGTCACTGGCGGCGAACACCACGCTGTCGGCGAATCGGACCGGCTCGAGCAATTGCGCCGCCCAGTACGCCGGATCGCACACGTCTTGCGCGTCGAGACGGCATGCCCGCGCCGTGGAAATGAACTCAAGCGATGGCGCGTGGCGCGCAACCGAAGACACTGCATCGGCGAGCGGCGCGCACACCGGGTTCATCATCGACGAATGAAACGCGTGTGATGTGCGCAGCGCTGAGCAATGAATGCCCTGCCCGAGCAAGGTAGCAGACAGCGTTTCGATGCTGTCTGTCGGCCCACTGAGCACGACAAGCTCCGGGGCATTGACCGCCGCAACGCCGACATCCGCTGGCAAGTGTTCGGCAAGTGTCGGCAATGCAGCGCGAACTGCCAGCATTCGACCCGTTGGCTGCGCCTGCATCAGACGCGCCCGTGCCGCGACCAGGCGAATGCCGTCCTCGATCGAAAACACGCCAGCGGCACACGCTGCGGCATATTCACCGACGCTATGGCCCATCACCGCCGACGGGCGGATCGACCAGTTTGCGAGCAATGCGCAAAGCGCCATCTCCATCGCGAACATCGCCGGTTGCGCGACGCGCGTCTGCTCCAGCCTTTCCTCCGCTTGCGCGCGCCCCGGCGCATCGGTGTCTGGCTGCCACAACAGAAGCGAGCGCATCTCGCGTGCCAGGTCATGATCCGATGCCAAGGCGTTGCAGCAGCGATCGATCGCATCCCGGAATGCCGGCTCTGCCCGATACAAACCGGCGGCCATACCGGGGTACTGGGCGCCCTGGCCGGGAAACATGAAAATCAGCCGCGGCATCGACGTACGCAGCGTACTGCTATGGGCACGCTGCGCCGGTGCAAGCAGTTTGCCGGCTGCGCTGGCCATCGTGTCCGCGACAATGAACCGGCGGTGCTCGAACTCGCGCCGGCCTACCTGCAATGTGTAAGCCGCATCCGCCAACCGATCATCGGGGAGTTGCGCAAGCGCCGATCCGAGACGCTCGGCCTGTTGCGCCAGCGCAGACTCGCTTCGCGCCGACAGGATCAGCAGACTGGGCGACGCGTCATGCTGTCGCGACGCCAACGTCGGCGCCTCTTCCACGATCACGTGGGCGTTGGTGCCACCCACACCGAACGAGCTCACTCCCGCGCGGCGCGGCCATTGCGCCGCCGGCCAGTCGTGCAACCGGGTGTTGACATAGAACGGGCTGTTGGCAAAATCGATACGCGGATTGGGCCGGGTAAAGTTGATCTGTGGCGGCAGCACCCGCTCGTGCAGACACAGCGCGGTCTTGATCAGGCCGATCGCTCCCGATGCGATATCGAGATGGCCGAGATTGGCCTTGACCGAACCGATCGCGCAAAATCCGGTATCCGCCGTATACGCGCGATAGGCAGCAGTCAGGCTGCTCACTTCGATCGGGTCACCGATGGGAGTCGCAGTGCCGTGTGCTTCGACGTAGCCGATGGTGCGCGCGTCGATATCCGCCATCGCCAGCGCAAGCGAGATCACCTCGGTCTGACCTTCCACGCTGGGCGCGGTGTAGCTGACTTTCTTGCCGCCATCGTTGTTGATCGCGTAACCGCGGATTACGCCATAGATGGTGTCGCCCGCCGCCACTGCGTCTTCCACGCGTTTGAGGAGCACCACGGCAGCGCCATTGCTGAAAACGGTGCCCGCCGAGTTTTCGTCGAACGTGCGGCAACGACCGTCGTGCGAAAGCATCCCGCCCTCTTTGTACTGATAGCCTTTCTTTTGCGGCAGGACGATGGTCACACCACCGGCCAATGCCATGTCGCACTGGTAGCTGGCAATGCTCTGGCAGGCGTTCACGATCGCGACCAGGGAGGTCGAACAGGCGGTTTGGAGCGTCATCGCCGGTCCGCGCAAACCGAGCTTGAACGCCACTCGGGTGGCAAGGTAATCCTTGTCGTTACCCAATTCGGTTTGCAACGACCCGACCTGAATCGAGCTTACGAGTTCGGCGAGAAAGGCGGGATCCGAACACAGGTTCCACATCAGGTAGGTATCCATGTAGCAGCCACCGAACACGCCGATCGCGCCCGGATAGCGGCTCGCATCGTAGCCGGCGTGTTCGAGCGCTTCCGAGCAGATTTCGAGAAACACCCGGTGCTGCGGATCCATCATTTCCGCTTCGCGCGGCAGATATCCGAAGAATCTGGCGTCGAACAGATCGATGTCGTCGAGCAGCCCTTTTGCACATACCAACCCCGACGCGTTCTCGGCGATCGATTGAGCGCCGATTTCGAGATCATCGACCGAAAAATGGCTGACCGACTCCACGCCGTTGCGAATGTTGGCCCAGAATCGCGGGACGTCGGGCGCCCCGGGAAAACGTCCCGACATCCCGACGATCGCAATGCCATCCATTTGCGTGCTCATTTCACCATTCCCGAGCGATTGGCGGCCCGCACGCGGGCCTCGCGCATGCGGTTGCCGCGATGTCTGGCGTCTATGCCGGTCGCACTGAGCGGCGCCGCACCCGATAAATGCGCCGCCAGCGAAGCCACAGTCGGGTGCTGAAAGAGCGTGGCTATTTCAAGTGGAATCTTGAGCCGCTGGTGAAGTAGCGAATGCACCTGCACCAGGTGGATGGACTTGCCGCCCAAATCCTGAAAATGGTCGTGTGCACCGACTGGACCGGTTCGCAGCACCTTCTCCCAGATCGTGGCGATCTCGCGTTCCATGGCGGCCGACGGCGTGACGAAACCGGTATGCAGATCGGGCCGTGGGCGTACCCGGCTTGCCATCGCCATCTCCACGTTTGCGCCACTGGTCAGGGTGTGGGCAATGTACTGGTAATGTTCAGTCAAGGCAGGCTCAATCAAGGCAGCCCCAACGGCAGTGACGGGATGTGCCATGTCGGCGGTCGGTTCGACTCCGGGTTCGGATAGCTGATCGGAACCCGCCGATGGATCGAACACCAATTTGGCAGCATCATCGGCAGCCATGCCGAAGCGATGGCAATCCGCGTCCGCCTGATCGTTGAAAACGCCCTGCAAAAACTGTTCGGCTGGCCCGTTACGCTCGCCACGCCGGAACCGAACGACAACGCGCGTAGCGCCTGCGTCGAGCGCGAACTTGCCGGCCGCCGCCAGCATCCGATGTTCGATGCCGCGCCCAAGTGCGCGACAGCTGAGCGTAACCAGACTCAGCTCCAACGCGTCGCCGCATACTTGCCCCAGCAGTTGTCCTACGATGCCGTAGTCGCCGAAACGATCGCGCGCGCGAACGGCGTAATGAAACCCGCCGGCACAACGCGCCACGTCACGCAACTCGTGTGCCTGATAACGAACGAGGCTGGTGTTGAACTGATTGGTTCGCTGGCAAAGCTGCGCCAGTCGCTCCAGGTCATCGGGTCGCGCGGGCGCGATCGCCACGTCGAGTTCCAGGCCATCCAGAAACTCCTTCAGCGATTGCGTGCTCTTGCGCAACGCGAACCGCGCCGCCTGATCCTGATACATCCGTGCGCGATTCAGATCCTCAGCCGTGCTTGCCGTCCGGTCGAACAACCACAGGTGATCGACGAAGTCCTGCATCGCCTTGTCGTCGGTGGGCACCTGGATGCTCATCACTTGCGGGCATGCAGCGCGCATCGCCGCGCACTCGATCGGGTTGTCGTCCAGAAACAGCACGCTGTCCAGGCCCAACCCCAACTGCGAACACACTTCACGCAAGTTCGACGGTTTGGGCGACCAGTCGATTCGGGTGGCGGCCCAGCCGGACCACGGCAACCGCATCGCCTTGTTGCATGCGAACAGATCGCGGACGTCGGAGTCCTCGTTCTTGCTGAGCAGGCATAGCAACCGGCCGCTTCGATTTTGCTCAAGCAACGCGTTCTGCAAGGCAACGTGTCCCGGATCGATACGGATACCGGAGCAGCCGTCCTCGGCAACCGCGCCAGCCCACAACGTATGGTCGCCATCAACCGCGATCATCTTGACAGGTGCCCGTGTCAGCGCGACGTACCAGCGCACAATGGCCGTCGCCAGAACTGCCAGTGCCGATGTGCTGTAGGGGACGTGAGCAACACGTTCCGCCACGGCATCGGCTACGGACTGGACGCGGTACAGCGCCATATTGTGCTCACCCGCCTGCACGTGAACGTTCGCCGTGCCGGCGAGCAATGAACGCAGTTGCTCGGTTGCACGGACCGATACGTCGCGGTGCGCCGACGCCGGGCCAATCAGGACCAGGCAGGGAACCCGGTGCTCGAACGATTGCAGTGCGTTGGCCACTTCGGTAACCCGAGCCATCACGTCTTCCCAACCCGGTTCACGCGCATTCGGTGCTGTCAGATCGGACCAGCGAAAGAGCAAGACATTGATGCCGAGCCGATTGCGCCGCAACATGCTGTCCGGATCCAACAGTTGTTGAAACATCTGTGCGTACGGAGCAAGCGTCGGTTGCAGATTCAATCGCAACAGATCGGTCCAGAACTCCAGAGGCTCCAGCAACGGATCGAGCGTGTAGCTACCGGCCAATGCCAACAAAGGCCGTTCGCCAACCGCCGAGGCGGCGTCGCCAGATCGAGCCAATTGAGTCAACATATTGGTATTCATCGCATTACACTTTCGAGCCCACTCGGAAACTGCCCAACCCGCTTGCTGAGTGCAGCACCGACGCCAGGCCGAGCAGCGCTCCAACCGCGGTCAGGTACCAGCAGATCATGTGTGTCTTCCAGACTGCACTGCCCGAGAACGAGCGAAGGCGACGCATCTCTGCCACTACCGCGCTCCAGTTGTGGCGATTGGCAAAACTTGAGCTCACCGAAATGCAGGTACTGAGAGTGCGTGTGGTGTGCCACCATCCGCACGGCACAAACAACGACTCGCCAGGGCCAAGCGCAACCCGCACCTGTCTGGCCAGCGCAAACGCCGGAAACTGCGCAAGATCAACCGCGAACGGGTCTGGGATTTTCGACACCAGGTACGCTTTGTCGCTGGGGTAAAGATACTGCCCTTGGTCTGGATCAAAAAGGAGAAATTCCTTCTCTCCGATGAGGTTTGAGACCACGTTGTGCGTCATCCAATCGTCGTAGTGCAGCGGTATTTTGGTGCCTGTCCCACTCATGAAAAATTGATTCAGGTGGTGTGGCCGTGGCCAGTTTTTTGGCATCAAGCGGCTGCTGAGCCAATCAGCGCGGGAATAACATACAGCCGGGCTGATATCGCTGATCAGCTCCGGCCAATCAGATTGGATGTTGATGTTTCTAAGATACGGTGCAGGCTGATCGAAACTGGACTCCGCCAGCGAATCGATGTAATCCGCCAGGCGCACCGACTCGCGTTGACCGCGGCATACGAACATCCGATCACCATATCGACTCCGAAAAAAATCCAATGACCAAAGCCCGCACGCGGGCCAAGCATCAATGGCACAAGTCAGAACCACCGGGTGCCGCGGAATGAGGAAGTTATCGCGGAAGTCGGCCTCGGACAATTTGCCGTGTCGTTCGACGATCATCGCTTGGCACCGATTCGGTTCGCGCATCGCATATCATGCCTGCTTGGCACTACAGTGTTCGCAACAGAAACCCAAGCGACTACCCACCGGGCAGCGTCAATGATTCGATTGAAAAGCCTTGTCGCGCGACCGATGGCCAGAGTACGGCTGATCTGCGTCCCGTTTGCCGGGGCCGGAGCCGTCGCGTTTCGCCCGTGGGCAAAATTGCTCCCTGCCCACGTAGAAGCATTTGCGGTACAACTCCCGGGGCGCGAAGACGCAATCGCGCAGGTGCCGCTGACCGACTGGCATACGATGCGCGCCGAACTGATCGATGCCGTTTCGACGCTGCCGCCGCTGCCGACCGCGATATTCGGCCACAGCCTCGGTGCCGTGATCGGGTTGGAGCTCGCGCGCTGGCTGCAACGGGCGGCACCGGGATATCTGTTGCACCTGTTCGTGTCCGGACGGCCGTGGCCTGGGCGCGAGACTTCACCTACAAGCGGCGGCGCGGAACAATCCGACACCGAATTGATGCGGTCGTTGGATGAACGATATGGCAGCCTCGCCACGTCGCTGTCGCATCCCGAAATCCGTGCCGTCGCCATGCAGGCGTTGCGTGCCGATCTGCAGCTGTTGGACTCGTATCGATACATCCCCATGGCGCCATTGGGATGCCCGCTGACGGCATTCAGCGGCAGCCTCGACCCGACAACCACGCTCGATGACATGAACGCCTGGCGAGCGGAATCGACCGGACCGTTCCAGTTGCTGGAGATGCAGGGAGACCACTTCTTCATAGAGTCACAGCGCACTATAGTGGTCTCCCACGTCGCTTCCAGACTGTAGTAAACGTGTTTATGCGGCCTCATTTGCACAATCTCGATTTCCCCGTCGTCCGCTTTCAGTAAACGTATTGCAACGCCGCATTCGGCCAATCCCGCCGGCCAGACATTTTTGCCGCGCCGCGTTAGCATAGGCGGCAGCACGAGGTACGCCATGACACCGGATTTCAGCCAGATCTACGCAGAACTTGGACTGCTCCCGGGTTGCTCGCTGGAGGAATTCCAACGTGCGTACCGCCAACGTCTTTCCGAGCGCCATCCGGACAAGGCGCGCAGCGCTGTCATCCAACCCGGCGCGTTGCCGTTGAGCGAATTGATCGCGCTACATTCCAGCGCGATCGCGTTCCATCGCGAACATGGCCGCCTGCCCGGTGGCGCCGCTCCCGCAGGCCCACCACCAGCGACCCGCATCGACCGCAATCCCGTCCCTGCAATGGCCACCGACACGCGTCGTTCTCCAATCGTTCGTCGCGTGTTGGCTACCCTGCTGATCATCGGGCTGCTGTTGCTCGGCGCCCTGAACGAGCACTCAGACGCACCACCACCAACGACTACGGAGTTACCCGAGACACAACAGGCTCCAAGATCGTTGCCGCCGTCCGAGTTGCGCAGCGGTCCGCTGGAGCTCGGCATGGATATGGCAACAATACGTGCGATCCAGGGCGAGCCGATGCGGATCAACGGGGGCACCTGGGAATACGGGCCATCGTGGTTGCGCATCGAGCATGGCGAACTCGTCGATTGGTACAGCTCGCCGCTGTATCGCCTGAAGACCCGGACGCCATCGCCGGGTGTCGAATCGGAATCGTCAAGAACCCATCAACGTTGAAGCCGATCGCGGCGCTAGCGAAGCACTACACCAGGTCAGCGAGCCCCGCGCCCGAACAACACCACCTCCACCGTTTGCAACATGATCATCACGTCGAACAGCAAGCCCTGGTTCTTGACGTAAAAAAGGTCGAATTTGAGTTTTTCCTCGGCATCGCGCACCGACGCGCCGTAGGGATAACGCAATTGCGCCCATCCGGTGAGGCCGGGCTTTACGCTGTGGCGGATATCGTAATAGCGGATTTCCTGATTGAGTTGATTGACGAACTGCGGGCGCTCGGGTCGCGGCCCGACGAAACTCATGTCGCCGCGCAGCACATTGAACAGTTGTGGCAACTCGTCGAGTCGAGTCAGACGGATAAAACGACCCACGCGCGTGGTGCGATCATCGTTCTTGGTAGCCCATCGCGCCTTGCCATCGCCTTCGGCATCGACGCGCATGCTGCGGAACTTGATGACATCGAAGGTGCGCCCACCTTGCCCGACCCGCGTCTGCGTGTAGAAGATCGGCGCACCGGATTCCAACCACACCGCCAACGCCACCAGCAGCATGAACGGCCATGCCACCAGCAGCAACGCAACTGCAGCAACCAGATCGAAGAAACGCTTGCTCAAGCGCCGCATCGCGGATTGATCGAAGCCTCCGGAGAATACGAGCCACGACGGATCGACCACGTCGAGTTTGACCATTCCCGCCTCGCGTTCGAAAAACGTCGAGAGATCGGTCATGGTGATGCCGCGCTGCACGCAAGCCAGCATGTCCGACATCGGCAAGCCGCCGCGGCGCTCGTCCGGTGCCACCACGATTTCGTCGATCTGCATCGACAACGCATAATCGACCAATGCCAAGCCCGGGCGAACGACTACCGCCTCCGGCACGATCACCGTCTGCCCTGGTAGCGGCACGAAACCGACCAGCACGAACGACTGGCGGTCTGCCCGCCGCCGCATGCGTTGGTGGAGCAAATCGGCGTTTGCGCCGGCACCAAGCACCAGCACCCTTTGTTTGAACAGGTCGGCGCTGAATACGTGCTCGGAAAGCACGCGCACAACGATGACGCCAACCAATGACAGAATGAGCGCGATCAGCAGGACACCGCGCCCGATATAGGTTTGCGGGACAAGATAGAACAGCACCAGCAGCGCGACGCCACCGAAAGCGAACGATAGCAGCAGGCGCAGGAACGTCTCCATCCGGTTGCGACGCACGTTGACCTGATACAGGCCGAACGCAGCCATCGACAGCGTGATCGCGATGGCGACCAGAAATGTGCGAACCGGCGCGGTTTCGGCAAACAGGCGGTACGACTCACTGTCGCCCACGAACCGGATCCACGCGGCAGCGCACACTGCAAAGAACAACACGACCATCTCCGCCACCCACAGGCCGAACAGCGCGCGTCCTTTCTGACTGCGTAATGCGATGCTCATGACCCTATCCTCCACATGCTGCGGCGCCGGCCGGAACTGCCGGATTGAGGAGCCCTCCCCAGCACCGGTGTCCAGGCGCAATGCATCATGGGAAGCGCAGACGCCTGCAAGTCGAATCGACCCGCATCGTTGATGATGATGTGCACGTACTCACCCTGTAACTTTCGATCTGTAGCTTCGGCCGGGCAGTCCGCGCTGCGGTGTAACGGCAGACGCGCTATCCAGCCCCCTGTCACGAATAGGTTCCCGGAACGATGGCAGCGCGTTTTTCCGGCAATTCACGCTCCACGGTGCTCTCAGTTGAACGTGAAGCCCATCACACTCCGGCCACGCTGCAGCGCGTTAGGCTGGCTCCAGCCAGGACCACTCCAAGGCCACGTCCGGCGCCATGGCGAGCGAGACGCACCATCCATAAACTTCCTTAATATCGGTAATTTGCAAGTCATATTTGATGTTATTTGTGAAAACAACAGGCGCGTCGGCAGGCGCTTCAAATGCCGACATGTCCCACGCCAGCCCTACCCCAACCGCCTTCAGCCACGCTTCCTTGCGCACCCATAGGCGCAGCAACGCCGACTCGCGAGTCTGATGGGGCAACGCGGCCAGCACCTGCAGTTCGGCCGGGTGGCAGATGCGCTCGGCCAGATCCAGCATGCCGTGCGCCCGACTCGCGGGCTCGATATCCACGCCGATCACGCCTGCTACGCTCAGTGCGATGGCAATGGCGCTGCCGCTATGGCTCAGACTGGTATGCAATGGCGTTCCGGGGACCTGGGGGCAACCGCGTTCGTCGCGTATCAGCGGCACCGCGGCCGGCTCGCACCGCAAACAGGCAGCGAGCCACAAACGATGCACGGCGTAGGCGAGCGTCAGCATTTCGCGATCGCGAACGAAGCGTTTGCGCGCTACCCGTGCCGATTCTTCGGCATCGAGCAACGACGCCGCCGCCGGCAGCGCCGCGCGCCAGCGAGCGACCTCGATCAACAGCACGCGTGCCTTGGGAACCGGGGGGCCCGATCCGCCGTTGGCCGGAAAGCCGACCGTCGACGAACCTATCCGCGCGACAAGGGCATCGACTGAGGCTGTTTCTAACGTCCGCATCGTAGCCTCGGTCCTGTGTTCATTCGGGTCGCAACTGTTGTCCGCAATGGTGCCGCGATGACGTTACTGCGCATACAACACCTGATTGGCGAGCCACAACACTGGATACGCAAACGGCCGGCAACACCGGCAAAAGCCCTGTCGCCTTGCCGCTGTGTCGCGCAGCAGGTTTCGAGAGGTTACCCAAGGTACTCAAGCCCATGAACCGGTCCGATCCATCATTTCGACTTGACCACGAATTCGAGCAGCAGGCGCGACGAACCCCCGCAGCCACCGCGTTGCATTTTGACGGCGCGTCGATCACGTTTGCAGAACTCAAGGCACGTGCTGACCGCGTCCTGACATCGCTTCGTGCCTTGGGGATTCAGGATGGGAGTTGTATCGGCGTGCACATGGAGCGTTCCATGGATTATGTCGTCAGCGTTCTCGCAATCCTGAAAGCGAACAGTGCCGCAGTCCCCCTGCCCCCGTCCTATCCCGAATCGCGCCTGCGGGAAATCGTCTCGTTTGCCGCACTTGACGCTGTCATCGCGGGTGACCGGGCACTGCTTGGCCCGCGATTTGCGGGCACGGCCATTGCGTACTCCGAAGCCATGCGGGGCGTTGCAGCACCCACATCCATGCCCAATCCACCCGGCGACCCCGACCAGACGGCATTCGTCCTGTGCTCATCGGGTTCCACCGGTGCGCCGAAGTTGATCGCTCGCAGCCATCGCTCGTTTTTCCATCGGCTGCGTTGGACGTGGGACGACCACCCGTATGCAAGCGATGAAGTGTGCTGCCAAAAGTCCCATATGGCGACAACCCACGCTGTTTACGAACTATTCGAACCGTTGCTCCGCGGCATCCCGATACACGTGATCGCGGACGAGCAGGTCAAGCGTCTCGATCCGCTCTGGAATACGATCCACACGCAAGCGATCTCGCGATTGCTGATTGTGCCTTCGCTGTTGCAGGCATCGCTGGACATGCCCGGGTTCGCGGCTCCGCCGCTGAAGACACTGGTGCTCATGGGCGAACACGTAACGACGAAACTGGCTGCAGCGGCGATCGCCGCATTCCCCGAGCACACGGAAATATTCTCCATTTACGGCAGCACCGAGGCTAGTTCGACTTTCGTATGCGACATCCGCCGGCAGTTTCGAGCAGGTCAGGAATTGCCGCTCGGGAAGCCGATCGCAGCGGACGTGCGCGCCTTCGTGCTGGGTACTGATTTGGCGCCGGTGAGCGCAGGCGAAACCGGGATACTGCATGTCGCCGGATCGCCGCTGTTTACGGAATACTTCAGGGACGCCGGGTCGACCGCCGCCGCGTTCACCACGTTACCTGCGACCGGCGAGACGCTGTACAACACGCACGATCAGGTATTGCAAACGACGGACGGCAATCTGCATTTCGTCGGTCGCATCGACGACACCGTCAAGATCAGGGGCTTTCGCGTCGATTTGAAGGAAGTGGAGAAAGCGCTGCTGCTTCATCCGGACGTTCGCCAGTCCACCGTCATCGCCAGCAGCGACAAACCCGGGCAGGCGATGCTGCTGGCATTCGTGGTTCCGGAGTCGGTCGCACAGCCGGAGCTTCGCCACCTGTTGCAGCAACATTTGCCAAGCCACATGATTCCCTCGATGATCGTTGCCATGCCTGCGTTGCCCCTCACGGCCAGCGGCAAGATCGATCGACAGCGTCTGCTTGCCGAGCATGCCCATCGTGTCGCGAATGGTGCCGGCGCGTTCGCGTCGGACACAGCGCGACGCGTTGCCGAGATATGGAAGCAAGTACTCCGATGCACGGATATCGGCCCCGACAGCAGCTTTTTCGAGATCGGGGGCAACTCACTGAATGAATTCGCCGCCGTACACCGTCTGCGCAATGCGTTCGGCCTGGATCGACACCAGCTTCCGGAAGTCAGCATCCATCAGTTTCAGACCGTGGCCGCGCTGGCCGCCTGTATCGACGCTATCGACAAGGGCACGCCGCCGGCAATATCCCCAGGCAACGCGATACTGCGCTCATTGAAGCAGGGCGATCAAACACTCCCACCCTTGTTCGCCATTGCTTCCGCCGGCGGTACGCTTGGCGCCTACGACAAGCTCGTGCGAATGATCGAGATTCGGCGCGAAATCATCGGCGTGTGCGATCCGTTCTTGTGGGATGCGAGGGATCCCACCGCGAATTTCCAGAGTTGGGTCGCGCTCTATGTCAAAGCGATCCGCGAACGGCAATCCCACGGTCCGTACTATCTGCTGGCGTACTCGTCCGCCGGGGCATTCGGTTGTGAGATAGCCCAACATCTGCGTCGCAGCGGCGAAGAGGTGGCCCTTCTGGCCTTGATCGATCCATTGGCAATGGATCGATCAAGCAAGCGTCGCTTCGGCTACTGGGCATTGCAGGCGAGATTCATGAGCAGGTTGCCAGCCCGGGCCGTCATGTTGGCGGGGCGGTGGTTGCGCCTGGCGGTGCCGCGCCGGCTGCGCGACAGTGGTCGATCAGGCACCGTGGATGACCCTGGCTTGAGCCCGGAGCAGTTTGCACAAGCTGCCACGCTCTCACTGACCAGCAAGGAGCATATGCTCGCGCTGTCGGTGCTGCTGGAACTCAACACCGGCCTTCCGTTTGCCTTGAGTGCCAGCGATCTGTCGCAAGTCGCGCCTGCCAACTATCTGGACAGGCTGCTTGAGCGGGCAAGGAATGCCGCACCGGAAGTCGACCGTGAAATGATCAAGAACATCGCGGTGCAGTACAACCTGCAGGTACATGCGCACCATCGCTACCGTTTGCGGCGTTATGACGCCAAGGTGGTGATCTTCGACACCAGGGGGCCTTGCAGCGGGCTTCTTGCCGCCCAATTCAGACCGTATGTCGACGACCTCGACGTGCGAGAGATTGCATTGGGCACGCCATCGGCGCGGACGCTGGCGCTTGCCGGAATTTTTCCGGAAAACATCCGTTCCCATTATCTGAGCATGCGCGACGAGACCTTTGTCCACACGTTGGCCGGCGAGCTGACAGGGCTGTTGTCGTGACCGGGTACGACCTGCTCTGTCGCGCCCTCGAAGCCCTTGCTGTCGATACCGTATTCGGGTTGCCTGGCAGCCAAAATACGGCGTTTTTCGAAGCGTTGCGCACGTCGAAGCTGCGCACGGTGGTTCCCGCCCACGAACTCGCTGCCGCTTTCATGGCAATCGGTCTGAGCCGCGCCTCGGGCAAGGCCGGGGTGATCACCACCATCCCCGGCCCCGGCCTCACCTACGCGATTACCGGTCTGGCCGAGGCACGGTTGGATTCGGTCCCGTTGATGTGCATCGTGCAGCGCGCTGCGCAATCGCCGGGCAATCGCTTCCAGTTGCAGGCTCTGGATCAGGCCGCACTGGCGAGCCCGGTAGTCAAGCAGGTCTTCCGGGTGAACACCTGCGCGGAGCTGGTTGCCACGATCGAGTCGGCGTACACCTGTGCCGTGAGCGGCGAACCCGGGCCGGTGTTGATCGAAGTCGATCATGTTGCGCTGTGCGAACAAGTGTCGCCACATCCGCAGCCTGTGGCGATACCCCGCCCACTACCGATTGAAGCCTCGCCCGCGGCGATGCAGGCCGTGATTGACCGCCTTGCGGCGGCGAACCGACCATTGCTGCTGCTCGGACAGGGGTGCAATAGCGCGAGCGCAGCCGTTCTGAGGCTCGCCGAGCAATTGCGCTGCCCGGTGCTCACCAGCACTTCCGGGCGCGGGGTCATCGCCGAAGATCACCCACTGTCGATCCGCTCGGATCTGTGTGACGTGCGCGACGTCAATGCCCTGATTGCGAATGCCGACATGGTGCTGGCGCTGGGGATCAAGTTTTCCCACAACGGTGCGCGCGGATTCCGGTTGCAGATACCGCAGGAGCGCCTGATTCACGTCGATGCCGCACCGGATGTGCTGGGTGCCAACTATCTGCCCGCCCTCGGCATTTGCGCGGATGTACCGTGTTTCCTCGCGCAATTGGCCGAGCACCTCTCCGACGGCGCACCGTTTTCCACGCTTTGGACTGGCGCTGAGGTCAACGCATGGCGCGAACGGGTACGCATCGGGTACCCGACGGCAATCGAACCCAAAGTAGGTGGCGCCGATCCAGCTACCGCGGCGAGATTCTTCGAAGTCATGAGAGATGTCTTGCCGCGCGAAAGTACCGTCGTCACCGATTCGGGGTGGCATCAGATGCTCCTGCGTCGGCATTTCCCCGTGCTCTCCTGCCGCGGCCTGATACTCCCGATCGATCTGCAGTCGATGGGCTTCGGCTTGCCGGCCGCTGTCGGCGCAAAGCTCGCGGCGCCGGCAAGGGCCGTCGTGCTCGTCACCGGCGATGGCAGTTTGCTGATGAGCGGGATGGCGCTGATGACCGCGGTTCGCCATCGGCTCGGCATTCCGGTCATCGTCTTCAACGACGGCCACTACGGGTTGATTCGAATCCAGCAGTTGCACGATCACGGGCACGAAGCCGGTGTCGCTTGCAACGGTCTTGATCTGGAGTCTTTTGCCGCAGCCGTTGGCGCGCGCTATGCGTTGGCGGGCCACGACATCCGCGTCCCTTTGCAGGCCGCGCTCGCAGCGCATGGCCCCACGGTGATCGAAGTGCGCGTGGGGGAGTCGATGGCCACCCGTCGCGCGTGGGCAAAAGCGGTTGCCCGCACAAGCGCCAGACAACTGCCGGGACAGCGAATCATCGGTTGGCTCAAGGGATGGCTCAAGCGGCAGCGTTGATCGGGGTTTCCAGACGTGTCATTCCGGCACACGGGTATCGTGCACAAGCGCCTGGATGAATGCAGCGATCTCGACATCGGTCAGCGGTTCGAGGCCGACGTCGAACTCGGTATTGAGCAACTCGACCAATGCCTTCGCCCAAAGCGTATTCCAGACCAGCCCGGCATGGCCATCGGCCAGCACCGCGTTGCCGGGATCGTCGCCGCTCGTGTTGGTTACGTGCATACCGGCTATGGGTAGCGCCCGATATGCCGGAACTCCCTGCGCATCGCGGCCTCCCCAAAGCTTCCGAAACCACGCACGATCGTCGAAAAATGCGATGCGTGGGTCGTGCGATGCAATCGAGCGCAACGCATCGTCGAAACTGTCGAGTCCAACGTCGATATTGGCGATCTCTGCTGCTGTCTGCCAACGATCGAGATATTTCGTCCAATGCGACTCATCGAATATCCCGACCAGCACGATGCGCAAATGCGGTTGCAGTGCATGGATGCGCGTCACTGTGGTGCGAATCCCGGAAACGCAGGCATCGATCATGGCAGTCACCTCGGGCGCCGATGGATCGCGCGCGAGCCTGTCGAGGCTGGCAGCGGTGGCAAAGGTATTCACCCCGATCCGGATGACGACGATCCCCTGCCGCCAACGGCCCATGTCCTCATGGATAACATCCAGCAGGCTGTCGACCTCGCGCCAGCCGCCGAGCAAATCGCCGCAAGTGGCGCCGGATACGGCGAAGTTGAACCGATAATCGCGCTTGCGCGGCTTGCGCACTTTGATGCCGAACAGTGCAATCGCCCTCGGCACCAGGTCGGGCTGTCCCCACACCCCCCATCGGCCGAGGTCGATGCGCTCGCCGCGCAGACGTGCCAACACTTCGGTCCACTGCAAGGTGATTGGTCGAAACGTGCCGCCGCGCGCCGGCGTCGATTCCGGAAAGCTGATCGTGTCCTGATAGGAATGACTATCGGAGTCGCCCAGGACAGCCAGCGGAATCGTGTGCGTACGCGTTATCATGGCAATGGAGCCGCTTTCAAGGTGGTTCGTGTAGACGATTGCCG
Source organism: Gammaproteobacteria bacterium HGW-Gammaproteobacteria-4 (assembly GCA_002839995.1). Lineage (GTDB taxonomy): Bacteria > Pseudomonadota > Gammaproteobacteria > Xanthomonadales > Xanthomonadaceae. Next base: position 32,781 of record PGZC01000009.1, read on the forward strand.
CCGCCGCAACCGCAGCAAAGGCACATGCCGCGATGACAATCAGTCTCGCGTGTCGTGGCTCGATCTGTCGATGTAATGGTTTTTTCGACATCCCGGAAATTCAGCCTGAAACGCAGTTTGTGACCCCGTTGTGCACAATGCACCTGAAGTTCAGTCACGGCCACTCGATCGGCCCGCGCAACCAATACGCGATACGCGCACCCAACCACACCAGGGCAAAGCCGCCGAGCAAGGTGGCGGCGAGGTAGCCGCCCAGATCGAGCAGACGTGCGCTGCGGCTGAGCAACAGGGTTTCGATCATCAGTGCCGAAAACGTGGTCAGGCCACCGAGCAACCCGACGATCAACAACGCCCGCCAGTACAACGCACTGGGCCCGCGCGCTTCGAGCCATACCACCAGGAATCCGGCAAGCAGTGCGCCAATCAGATTGGCGGCAAGCGTGCCCCACGGCAAGGCATTGCCTTCGTGGCGCAGCAACCAGCCGCTGAGCAGGAAGCGACCCGCGGCGCCGACCGCGCCGCCGGCCATCACCAGAGCCAACTGCTGCCACCACGATGCGATCATTCTGCGACATCCTTGCGTTTGTCTTGCCCCTGCGCCTGCGTGCGACGCGCGCGCAGGGCGTCCAGTTTTTCCTTGAGTTTGGCCTCGATGCCGCGTGCCTGCGGACGATAATAGACGCGTTCGCCCAGCGCATCGGGAAACCCGGTCTGATCCAGCGCCACGCCGTCCGGCAGATCGGGATCGTACTGGTAACCCTTGCCGTAACCGAGTGATTTCATCAGTTGCGTCGGCGCATTGCGCAGGTGCAACGGCACGGCGGCGCTACCCTCGGCACGCACGTCGGCGCGCGCTGCGTTGAATGCGACATAGCCGGCGTTGGACTTGGCGGTACAGGCCAGATACAGCGTCACCTGCGCCAGCGCCAGATCTCCCTCGGGGCTGCCGATGCGGTCGAACGCGTCCCATGCCGCGATCGCCATTTCCAGCGCGCGCGGGTCGGCCAGGCCGATGTCTTCCACCGCCATGCGGGTCAGCCGGCGCGCCAGATAGGCCGGGTCGCAGCCACCGTCGAGCATGCGCAGCAACCAGTACAGCGCGGCATCCGGATTGGAGCTGCGCACGCATTTGTGCAATGCCGATATCTGGTCGTAGAACTGCTCACCGCCCTTGTCGAAACGTCGGGTACGATCGGCCAGCACCTGCGCCAGGGTGGTTTCGCCGATTACCGCAATGCCATTGGCGTCCGGTTCGGCCAACTCGGCCGCGATTTCAAGAAAGGTCAGCCCGCGACGCACGTCGCCATCGGCAGCAACCGCAATCTGCCGCAGCAAGTCCGACGCAATGCTTACCTGGAGTTGACCGATACCACGTTCGCTGTCCTGCAACGCCCGCTCCAGCGCCACGGTGATGTCCTCGGGGCTGAGCGCGTCGAGCACATGCACGCGGCAGCGCGAAAGCAGCGCCGAATTCAGCTCGAAGCTCGGATTTTCCGTTGTGGCACCGACAAACACGATGTCGCCGCGCTCGATATGCGGCAGGAAGGCGTCCTGCTGGGTCTTGTTGAAACGATGCACTTCATCGACGAACAGCACGGTGCGGCCGCCGGTGGCGAAGCGCGCCGAGGCTTCGGCCAGCACCGTGCGCACCTCGGGCAAGCCGGACAACACGGCGGACAGGGCGCGGAATTCGGCGTCGGCATAACGTGCCAGCAACCGCGCCAGCGTTGTCTTGCCGCAGCCGGGTGGCCCCCACAGGATCATCGAATGCACGTGCCCGCTTTCGACCGCGCGGCGCAGGGCCCGCCCCGGCGCAACCAGCCGTTCCTGGCCGACGATTTCATCGAGCGAACGCGGGCGCATGCGCTCGGCCAGCGGCATCGCGGCACTGACGGGGGCAAACAATTCCGGGGTTGGCGCTTTGCTGCGGCGTACCATGTTCCCATCATGCCCGATGCAATGGGCGCGGCAAAGCTCAGCGCAGTGGGAACACTTCGGCAACATCGCCCATGTCGCCGATGACATCAGCGCCGGCAGGCGGGGTGAAGCGGAACGTGTCGGCGGCCAGCACGGGGTTGCGCTGCCACTGCGAAAACACGATCACGGTGCGCTGGTCCAGGGCATCGCGCAGCTCCATCTGGCGCAGTTCGCCGTCGCTGAACCCGAGCCAGGCCTGTCGCAGTTGCGCGTCCTCGCCCTGTTGCGGCAGCAGCACCAGCCAGTTCAGCCCGTCATGATCGCCGCCCTCGCTGATCCTGAATTGGCGATCGAGCGCGGCGGGATCAATCAACGCCGCCAACGGGCTCTGCTGTTCCTCCGTGCTTTGCTGGCGCACCGAGACCTGTTCCAGATCGGGGTCGAACACCCAGACGTGATTGCCATCGGCCACAATCAGTTGCGGGAACGGCTGTGCATATTCCCAGCGAAACTGGCGCGGTTTGGCCAACACGATCCGACCCGTGGACGATTCGCTGAGCTGGCCCTGCGAATCGAACACCTGCTGGCTGAACTGGCCATCGAGCGCCGTGATGCCGCGGGTGAACCGGGCCAGTTGGTCGCGCGCTGCCGCGCTCGCGGATGCAGCGATTGCCAGCAACGCGAACGCGAAAAACAGTCGGGTCATCGAGCGCATGTGCTGTGCCAGAAAGAAAGGGAGAGACAGTGTGTGGGGTGGCCGCTGAATGTGCCGGAAATTGCGAAGCACCGCTGACTCGGGACTCGGGAGAAGTAAATGGTCCGCAAAAGACGCAAAGTTCGCAAAGAAGAACCCACATCTTTATTCGCTATTTTTGCGCCATTTGCGTTCTTTGCGGACTATCCGCTCTTGCTCTCGCTGGGACGAGGGACTTCATGATTGACGGGTTTTATAGCTGACTGTGGCGATCACAGGTTCCCACTAACTGCGCGGCGGTGGCGGCGCCAGCACCTTGCGGTCGCCATTGTGCTCCGGCGCGGAGACGATACCGGCCGCCTCCATCGCCTCGATCAGCCGGGCCGCACGGTTGTAGCCGATCTTCAGCCGCCGTTGCACGCCGGAGATCGAGCCGCGGCGCGATTCGGTGACGATACGCACGGCTTCGTCGTAGAGCAGATCCGATTCGGGGTCATTGTTGTTCAGCGACTCGGGCAAGCCGGTCGGCCCCACCACCACGCCGTCGCCCATGCTGTGCGTTTCTTCCAGCACGCCCTCGTAGTAATTCGGGCCACCCGCACTTTGCTTGAGGTGCTCGACCACACGATGCACTTCTTCATCGCTGACGAAGGCGCCGTGCACGCGCTCGGGCATGGCCGTGCCCGGCGGCAGATACAGCATGTCGCCGTGGCCAAGCAGGGTTTCGGCACCGGACTGGTCCAGAATCGTGCGCGAGTCGATCTTGGACGATACCTGGAACGCCATCCGGGTCGGGATATTGGCCTTGATCAGACCGGTGATCACATCCACCGACGGCCGTTGCGTCGCCAGGATCAGGTGCATGCCGGCCGCACGCGATTTCTGCGCCAGCCGGGCGATCAGTTCCTCGACCTTCTTGCCGACGATCATCATCATGTCGGCGAATTCGTCGATGATCACGACGATGTGCGGCAACCCTTCCAGGGTCGGTACCGGCGCGGTCGAATCGGGAGCCGGCCGATACAACGGATCGGTCATCGGCTGACCGCTGTCGGCGGCATCCTTGACCTTGCGATTGAATCCGGCCAGATTGCGCACGCCAACGGCGGCCATCAGCTTGTAGCGCCGCTCCATTTCGGCCACACACCAGCGCAGCCCGTTGGCTGCCTCTTTCATGTCGGTGACCACCGGCGCGAGCAGGTGCGGGATGCCCTCGTACACCGAAAGCTCGAGCATCTTCGGGTCGATCATCAGCAACCGCACATCCTTGGCGCTGGCCTTGTACAGCAAGCTCAGCACCATCGCATTGAGGCCGACCGACTTGCCCGAGCCGGTAGTGCCGGCGACCAGCAGATGCGGCATGCGCGCCAGATCGACCACGCTGGGGCGACCGGAAATGTCCTTGCCCAACGCCAGCGCCAACGGCGACGCCAGCTTGTCGTATTCCTTGGAGCGGAGTATCTCGGAGAGGTAGATGATCTCGCGGCTGGCGTTGGGTATCTCTAGGCCGATCACCGACTTGCCCGGTATCACATCGACCACGCGCACACTCTTAACCGACAGCCCGCGGGCGACGTCCTTGTCCAGCCCCGATATCTGGCTGCCCTTGATCCCCGGTGCCGGCTCCAGTTCGAAACGGGTGATCACCGGACCCGGATAGACCCCTACCACCTGCGCTTCGATGCGGAAATCGCGCAGCTTGAACTCGATCTGGCGCGACAGGGTTTCCAGTGTTTCGGGCGAATAGCCCTTGGGTTGCGGCTTGGGGTCGTCCAGCAGCGATAGCGGCGGCAAGGCACCATCGCTATCGACATTGAACAGCGGGATTTGCTGCTCGCGCCGGGCGCGCTCGCTCTTCTCCACCACCGGCGCCGGCGGTGGCTCGATATGAACCGGCTCGCGTTTGGCGCGCTTTGCGGTTTCGACCCGCCGTACCTGGCTGCGCTCGTCGCGCTGCTGCCGACTTTGCCGCCATTGCAGCAGCGCTTGCGTACCCCGCTTCAGGGCGCGTCCCAGCCAGAGTACCAGTGCGCCGATACGATCCATCAGCGCAAACCAGGACAGACCGGTCGCCAGCGTCAGCGCGACAAAAAACAGGCCGAACAAGAACAGGTTGGCGCCGACCGTACCTACGACATGCGCCAAGCCAACACCCACCAGTTGCCCGATCACGCCACCGGCGTCGGCCGGCAGCTCGCTCGCTGCGCCCCATTGCAACTGCGCCAGACCGGGAGCCACGATCAGCAGCAGCACCATGCCGCTCAAGCGCAAGGCCGGGGCCAGGTGTTCGGCATCGGGTTCGCGCCCGTGGGTGGCCAACCAGACCACACCACCCAGCGTTACCGGCAGCAGGTAGGCCATGTACCCGCTCAGGTAAAAGGCCAGATCGGCGATCCAGGCGCCGACGATGCCGCCGAAATTGTTCAGCGCACCGGTGATGGATCCCGCGTGCGACCAGCCCGGGTCGTCGGGCGAATAGCTGATCAGGCACGCCAATAGATACAGCACCACCGGCGCCGCCAGCAGCAAAGGAAGCTCACGCCACAGACTGGCCGGGCGATCGGCAGCAAACAACTTTGCGCGCGGAGCGTTGGCGGGTGGCACGTCGAGAGTTTACCTTATAAATGCACGTTTATTGTATGAATATACAGGGGATTTATCGAAACTCCCAGCCGCGGCCGGAACCACCAGCCGAACCGTCTACTGCCGTGGCGCGTGGCTTCGGACAGCGCGGGCTTGAATCAAGGCCGACCGACCGCCATGCTTTGCGGATCGATCGCGTGCGTTCCGGATGCATTGCACACCGCGCCACAGCACGGCCCGTCACCCTTTCAATCACGTACCGCCCACAGGCGGCAAGGATACTATATGACCGCTTCCAGCCCCGCGCCGCGCCACGCCAAAGCCCTCATCCTCGGCTCCGGCCCGGCCGGTTACAGTGCCGCTGTCTATGCCGCGCGCGCCAACCTCAAGCCGCTGCTCATTACCGGCCTGGCGCAAGGTGGCCAGTTGATGACCACCACCGAGGTAGATAACTGGCCGGGTGATGCGCATGGCCTGATGGGGCCGGATCTGATGGCGCGCATGCAGGCGCATGCCGAACGCTTCGAAACGCAGATCGAGTTCGATCATATCCACACCGCGCACCTGTCCGAGCGCCCATTTCGTTTGAGCGGCGACAGCGGCGATTACACCTGCGATGCGTTGATCATCGCCACCGGCGCCACGGCAAAATACCTCGGCCTGCCCTCGGAGGAAGCGTTCAAGGGCAAGGGCGTGTCCGCCTGCGCCACCTGCGACGGATTTTTTTTCCGCGATCAAGACGTGGCGGTGATCGGTGGCGGCAACACCGCTGTGGAAGAGGCGCTGTACCTGTCGAACATCGCACGCAAGGTGTATCTGGTGCACCGCCGCGACACCCTTCGTGCCGAAAAGATCATGCAGGACAAGCTGTTCGCCAAAGCCGAGGCCGGCAAGATCGAGTTGATCTGGAACCATACCGTGGACGAAGTGCTGGGCGACGACAGCGGTGTGACCGGTATGCGCGTTCGTTCGACCAGCGGCGATGCCACGCGCGATATCGCCGTGCAGGGATTCTTTGTCGCGATCGGCCACAGCCCCAACACCGAGCTGTTCAAGGGCCAACTGGAAATGAAAAACGGCTATCTGGCGATCCGCACCGGCCTTGATGGCAATGCGACCCAGACCAGCATCCCCGGCGTGTTCGCCGCCGGCGATGTCGCCGATCAGGTCTACCGGCAGGCGATCACCTCGGCCGGGTTCGGCTGCATGGCGGCACTCGATGCCGAGCGATTTCTCGATGGCCATGGCTGAGTCGCACGCCTGAGCAATGTAGGTGAGTACGTTCCGCATCGTCCCTGCCCTGGCCGACATCGCGGCCACGGACTGGGATGGTCTGCGCGACGGCGACAATCCGTTCCTCGCGCATGCCTTCCTCGCCGGCCTGGAACAGACCGGCAGCCTGCGCCCGGACTGGGGCTGGCATGGCCATCACCCCACCCTGTGGCAGGACGGCGAATTGGTGGCGGCGGCACCAGGCTATCTGAAGACGAACTCGCATGGCGAGTTCGTTTTCGATCATGCCTGGGCAGCCGCCTATCAGCACCACGGGCAACCCTACTACCCGAAGTGGCTGATCGCAGTACCGTACTCGCCGGTGCCGGGGCCGCGGCTGCTGGCACGCACACCCGCGCTGCGCGCCGAACTGATTGCTGCAATCCTCACCCATGCGCGAGCGCAGCAACTTTCTTCCGTACACATCAATTTCTTGAGCGCCGGCGATTATGCGGCCCTGGGTGCTGAATGGTTGCCCCGCGAGGATGTGCAATACCACTGGCACAATCCGGGCCATTGGCGATGTTTCGACGATTTTCTCGCCGCGCTCAGCCATAAAAAGCGCAAGAACATCCGCGCCGAACGCCGCTTGGTGGGTGCGGCAGGCGTTGAATTCAGGCGCCTGTCGGGGACACAGATCGGCGCACGTGAACGCGAGGCCATGTACGGCTTCTATCTGCGCACCTTCTTCGACAAAGGCAACTCGCCAGCATTGACCCCTGCTTTTTTCGAACACCTGATCCGCGCCCTGCCCGAGCAGGTGGTGCTGATACTGGCCGAGCGCGATCACGAGCCGATCGCAGGCGCACTGTGCCTGCGCAGCAGCGATCGGTTGTTTGGACGGTACTGGGGGGGCGCGGTGGACATTCCCGGACTGCACTTCGAGACCTGTTACTACCAGGGCATCGCGTATTGCCTGGAGCACGGCATCACCACCTTCGAACCTGGCGCCCAGGGCGAGCATAAAATCGCACGTGGCTTCGCTCCGGTCAGCACCCATAGCCGGCACTGGATCGCCGACCCGGCGTTTGCGCAAGCCATCGCCCATTGGTGCGCACAAGAACGCGCGTCGATAACGCGCTATCGTGAGCACCTATTGGCCCACAGCCCCTTTCGTCATGCTGAAACCACTTCCGCTACTCGATCCTGAGCCCGACGCACCATTTCCGCCTGCACAGCTAGCGTTGCACGAACCGGACGGCTTGCTGGCCTTTGGCGGCGACCTGAGCCGGACCCGTCTGCTCAACGCCTATCGACGTGGCATTTTCCCGTGGTTTTCGGAGAACCAGCCGATCCTGTGGTGGAGTCCGAACCCGCGTTGTGTGTTCGACAGCGGCGCTATCCATCTGGCTTCACGGTTTCGCCGCCGCCTGCGCCATTGTCGTTGGCAGGTCAGCGCCGATCGCGATTTTGCCGCGGTGATCGCGGGCTGCGCGCATGCGCCCCGCCGCGGCCAGGACGGCACCTGGATCACCCCGGAAATGAGCGCCGCGTTTCTCGACCTGCATGCCTGCGGCTGGGCGCACAGCATCGAAGTACGCGACGGCGATACGCTGGTGGGCGGCCTGTACGGATTGGCGATCGGGCAGATGTTTTTCGCCGAGAGCATGTTCAGCGCGCTGCCAGGCGCCTCGACACTGGCGCTGGCGGCATTGGCCTACCGCCTTTCGCAGTGGCGCTGGCCGTTGATCGACGCCCAGGTCTCGAATCCGCACCTGCTCGGCCTCGGGGCGAAAACCATGCCACGTGACACGTTTCTCGCCGAAGTGGCGCGGTTGACCGCATTGCCCTCGGCCGGGACCGGGTTCGCGGTGGCGTTCGGATCGGTGCCGGCCAACACGTTCGCAACACCCGAACCTTTGCGCCAGGCACGGTGACATGGCACAATGCCCGGCTTATGACCGCGGCCGCGCCGCCACCAACTGAAGTGACGAATGTCCAAGGACGATTGCATAGAATTCGAGGGGACCATTCTCGAAGCGCTCCCGAACACCATGTTCCGGGTGAAGCTCGAAAATGGCCACGTGATTACTGCCCACATTTCCGGGCGCATGCGCAAGCATTACATCCGCATTCTTACCGGCGACAAGGTCAAGGTCGAGATGACTCCCTACGACCTCACCAAGGGCCGCATCACCTACCGCATGCGCTGAACCAGCGCCGCCGCAAGCGGCTACGGCAAACGTCAACCAACACCTATCGCGCCGCCTGCCTGCAAACGGGGCAAGGCCACCCGGCCGTCACAAGGCGCGATGCACCGCCTCGCCAAACAGCCCGGTGTGGTGGGCGCAGTCGTTCAAGCGCACGATGTCCAGACGATCGGCGCTCGGTCCCTCCAGCAGGTTCAAGGTTGCCGGCGCCTGCCGGAACCGCCACAGCTGGGCGAACGAAATGCCGAGCAGTCGGCACAGAATCAGCCGGTTTACCGCGTCGTGGGCAACCACCAGCAAGGTCTGGTCGTGGGCCAGGCCTTCGGTCGATCTGACGAATGCCGGCCAGACCCGGGCAAACACCTGATCGAGCGACTCTCCTTCCGGCATCTGCACCGTTTGCGGCGCGTCGCGCCACGCCTGAAACAATTCCGGATATTGTTCGGCAATCTCGCCCGCCAACTTGCCTTCCCATGTCCCGTGCGCGATCTCGCTCAAGCCCGGCTCCAGCGTGAGCATCCCGGCGCGATCGCCCAGAGCGAGTTCGGCTGTACGTCGCGCCCGTTGCAACGGCGAGGCTACGGCACGGTCGATGGTGACATCGACCAAACGCTGTCCCAGCAAACCCGCCTGCCGCTCGCCGGCATCCGACAACGGAATATCGATCTGACCTTGATAACGGCCTTCGGCATTCCAGGGCGTTTCGCCGTGACGGGCGAGCAATATGCGCATGATTCGTTACACCATCAGGGGATTGGGGGACGGACTCGCGGCTCGGGAAAAGCGAATGGTCCGCAAAGGACGCAAAGTTCGCAAAGGAGAGCCCACTTCTTGGTTTGTTTCGTTTTTTGCGCCCTTCGCGTTCTTTGCGGACTGTCCGCTCTTGCTCTTGCTGGGACGATGGACCTCGTGAGTGACGGGCTTTACAGTTGACCACGTCGACCCGCCACGCAGCGTCGGCGCCGAAGTCCGCGTGGGCGCAGCCCTGCCATCCACACCGCTACGAAGGCCCCCTCAGTCGATGGTCGCCGGCAACAACAATTCTTCCGGATGCACTTCGACGCGCAACTCGCCATCCATCACGTCCACAGTTACCCGACCGCCGTTGATCAGTTCACCGAACAGCAATTCATCGGCCAGCGGGCGCTTGATCTTGTCCTGGATCACGCGCGCCATCGGGCGAGCCCCCATTTGCTGATCGAAACCATTGTCGGCAAGCCATTGCCGCGCGTCGGGCGTGGCGCTCAGGGTGACGTGCTTCTCCTGCAACTGGCTTTCCAGTTCGATCAGGAACTTGTCGACGACGCGCAGGATATGCTCCATGCCGAGGCTGCCGAACTGGATCACCGCATCGAGCCGGTTGCGGAACTCGGGCGTGAACGTCTTGCGGATCACTTCCATGGCATCGGTGGAATGATCCTGGCGGGTGAAGCCGATCGTCCGCCGCGATGCCAACTGCGCGCCGGCATTGGTGGTCATCACCAGCACGGCATTGCGGAAATTGGCTTCGCGGCCGTTGGTGTCGGTAAGGATGCCGCGGTCCATCACCTGCAACAGGATGTTGAACACGTCCGGATGCGCTTTCTCGATCTCATCGAGCAACAGCACGCAATGCGGGTGTTTGACGATCTCTTCGGTCAGCAGACCGCCCTTGTCGAAACCGACATAGCCGGGCGGCGCGCCGATCAGGCGGCTCACCGAGTGCGCTTCCATGTACTCGCTCATGTCGAAACGCACCAGTTCGATACCTAGCTGCATCGCCAGTTGCCGGGTGACCTCGGTCTTGCCGACGCCGGTCGGGCCGGCAAACAGGAAACTGCCGATCGGCTTGGCCGGATCGCCCAGGCCGGAACGCGCCATCTTGATCGCCGCAGCGAGCGTATCGATTGCCGGATCCTGGCCGAAGATGACCATCTTCAGGTTGCGATCGAGGTTCTTGAGCACATCCTTGTCGGACGCCGAAACCTGTTTTGGCGGTACCCGCGCCATCTTGGCGACGATCATCTCGATTTCCTCGACGTCCACGACCTTCTTGCGCAGCTCTTCGGGCACCACACGCTGCCTGGCACCGGCCTCGTCGATGACGTCGATGGCCTTGTCCGGCAACAGGCGATCGCCGATATGCTTCACCGACAGGTCCACCGCCGCGCGAATCGCCTCGCCGGTGTACTGCACGCCATGATGTTCCTCGAACCGGGATTTGAGCCCCGTGAGAATGGCGATCGCTTCGGCCACCGTCGGTTCGACCACGTCGATCTTCTGGAACCGCCGTGCCAGCGCGTGATCCTTCTCGAATACACCGCGATATTCCTGGAACGTGGTCGAGCCGATGCAGTGCAGATCGCCGGAAGCGAGCATCGGCTTGATCAGGTTGGAGGCGTCCATGGTGCCGCCGGACGCCGAACCGGCGCCGATGATGGTGTGAATCTCGTCGATGAACAAGATGGCACCGGGCTCCTTCTTCAACTGTGCCAGCACCGCCTTCAGGCGCTTTTCGAAATCGCCGCGGTACTTGGTACCGGCAACCAATGCGCCCAGGTCGAGTGCGTAGATCACGCCATCGCGCAGAACCTCGGGTACTTGCTTATCGACGATGCGCTTGGCGAGCCCCTCGGCCAGCGCGGTCTTGCCGACGCCCGCCTCGCCCACCAGCAACGGGTTGTTCTTGCGCCGCCGGCACAGCACCTGGATGATCCGCTCGACTTCCAGTTCACGCCCGATCAACGGGTCGATGCGGCCGGCAAGGGCTGCTTCATTGAGGTTGCTGGCGAATTCGTGCAGCGGGTTGCCGCGGGCTTCGCCGCCCTCGCCTTCGGCGTCCTGCGCCCCCTGGTTGGCCGACTTGGGTTCCTCGTCGCCAACTCGGGCGATGCCATGCGAAATGAAATTGACCACATCCAGGCGGGTAACCTCCTGCTGTTGCAGGAAATACACCGCATGCGAGTCCTTTTCGCCGAAGATGGCCACCAGCACGTTGGCGCCGGTCACCTCCTTCTTGCCGGACGATTGCACGTGATAAACCGCGCGCTGCAACACGCGCTGGAACCCGAGTGTGGGCTGGGTGTCGCGGCTGTCGCCAGCCGGCAACACCGGCACGGTGTCGGCCACGACCTGGCTGAGATCGGCAGTCAAACGCTCGGCATTGGCGCCACAGGCACGCAACACCGCTACCGCCGAAGGATTCTCAAGCAGCGCCAACAGCAGATGCTCGACAGTCATGAACTCATGACGCGCCTCGCGTGCCTGCTTGTAGCACTGGCCAATGGTGAATTCGAGATCCTTGCTGAACATATCGCCTCCGGCGGTGATCGACCGCGTGAACACGCCGCAAACGCCCTTGCCGCGCGTATGCACGTGCAGCATCACCTGCGTCGCCTGCTCGCGGCTCATCGCAAAAAAAACCTGAAGCACCTCGACCACGAACTCCATCGGCGTGAAATCGTCGTTGAGCAAGACCACTTGGAACAATGGCGGCTTGGCCAACTCGGGTCTGACTTCTTCGACCGCCAGACCGTGGTCGTGTTCCATGTCAGGGGGTATATCGTGGCTCATTGCATTCTCCTGAATGCCACAATATGGGTATCAGGGCGCGCATCGCAAGGGCCGAACGCGCGAGCGGGCAACCCGCAACACCTGACAGGTTGCGCGAGCCCGCTGCCACGGCGTCATGATGCGCTCGTGTAACATTTACCCATTGCGAACCCGATCACAGCCCATGAATCCCTCCGACAACGAGAGCGTAGCAATTTTTGCGCCAGACCTTACCGTGGCAACGGTGGTGGTGCGCGACGGGCGGCTGTTGATGATCGAAGAGATGGTGCAGGGCCAGGCCGTCTTGAACCAGCCAGCCGGACATCTGGAACCCGACGAGACGCTGCAACAGGCCGCGATCCGCGAAACGCTCGAGGAATCCGGCTGGGATGTCGAACTGATCGATTTCATCGGCTGTTATCAATGGACCAGCCCGAGCGATGGACGCTCGTTCGTGCGCTTTGCCTTCTCCGGCCGTGCCTGCCGGCACCATCCGGAACGGCCGCTCGACGATGGCGTCATTCGCGCGGTCTGGATGAGCCCGAGCGAAATCAGCGACTGTGCCGATCGCCATCGCAGCCCGCTGGTGCTGGCGGTGATCGACGACTTCCTCGCCGGCAAGCGATTGCCGCTGGCTGCCGTGCGGCAACTGGCATGAGCATGACGCCGCAAATCGTGGTCGGGGTTTCGGGCGGCGTCGATTCCTCGGTGGCAGCCCTGCTTCTTGCCCAGTCGGGTGCGCCGATTGCCGGTCTGTTCATGAACAACTGGGCGGAAGACGGCAGCGGCGACTGCCGTGCCGAAGATGACCGGCGCGACGCGGTAGCCGTGTGTGGCCGCATCGGCATCCCCTTCCATCACCGCGACTTCTCGCGTGAATACTGGGACGATGTGTTCACCCGTTTTCTCGACGAATACCGGGCCGGGCGCACACCCAACCCCGATGTGCTGTGCAACCGCGAGATCAAGTTCAAGTCGTTTCTGAATGCTGCGCATGCGCTGGGCGCAGAAGCCATCGCCACCGGCCATTACGCGCGCACTGCGAAGACCGGGGGACTGTGGCAGCTGCTGCGCGGACGCGACGCGGACAAGGATCAGAGCTATTTCCTGCACCAGCTCGGCCAGCAACAATTGGCGGCGACACGCTTCCCGATCGGCGATCTGGAAAAGCCGCTGGTACGGCAGATCGCCACGGAAGCTGGGCTCCCGACCGCCACCAAGAAGGACTCGACCGGCATCTGTTTCATCGGCGAGCGCAACTTTCGCGAATTTCTGGGCCGATACCTGCCGGCGCAGGCGGGCGAAATCCGCAGCATCGATGGCACCGTCGTCGGCCAACACAGCGGCGTCTTCTACTACACCATGGGCCAACGCGAGGGCCTGCAGATCGGCGGGGTGCGCGGCCGCGAGGCGACGCCGTGGTATGTGGTCGGCAAGGATGTGGCGAACAACATCCTGTACGTGGATCAGGGAACCGACAGCCCATACCTGTATTCACGCTGGCTGCGCGCCAGCGCGCCGGCCTGGGTGTCCGGGTCGCCGCCCGGCCGTGTGCTCGACTGCACCGCCAAGGTGCGCTACCGCCAGCACGATGTGCCCTGTCGGCTGCGCGTGCTCGATGACGAAGACGCCATCGAAGTCGCGTTCGCCGAACCGCAACGCGCGGTAACCAGCGGCCAGTCGGTCGTGCTTTACCGCGGAGAAGTCTGTCTTGGCGGTGCCACCATCGAAACCAGCGATGCCCCAATGGAACGCCGTTTACAAGGATATGCTGCATGAAAGACCGGGTACTGGCCTTGGCGGGCCTGATCCAGAGTTGCGATCTGGCGCGTCAGATTGCCGCCAATGGCGACGCGGAAACGACACCGCTGACCGCCTGCATCAACAGCGTATTCGCTACCGATGCCGACGATACCTTGGCGGTGTATGGCGATATCGCTGCCTTGCAGCGCGGTCTGCGGCTGTTGCTTGCGCATCTGGAAGGCGACGCCAACCGCGACCCGGCACTGGCGCGGGTGGCGATTACGGTGCTGCACCTGGAGCGCCGCTTCGCCGCACGCAACGATGTCATCGACCAGGTGCGCAAGGGTATCGAGGAGGTGCGCCGGCAATCCGCGCACTGGGGCAGCACCCACCCGACCGTGCTCACCCGCCTCGGCGAGCTGTACGCCGCCACCATCAGCACCTTGCGCCCGCGCATCCTGGTGCAGGGCAATCCGGTGTATCTGGGGCAGCCCACCATCGTCGCCGAGATTCGCGCGGTGCTGCTCGCCGCGGTGCGCTCGGCGCTACTGTGGCGGCAACTGGGCGGCAGCTATTGGGATTTGCTGTTTCGCCGTGCCGCGATGAGCCGCGCGGTGCGCGAGTGGTTGGGCGAGGCCTGACCCGTTACTGGCGCGAGAGCGCATCGACGTGGTCGGGCACATAATCACCAGCGCGCCACGCTACCGCCGCGGCAAGCAATTGCGCAGCCGAGTTCAGACCCAGCTTGCGCTTGCAGCTTTCGCGGTGGCACTCCACCGTTTTTACGCTCAGGCCCAATGCTTTAGCGATGGCCTGGTTGCTTTCGCCCGCACCAATCCGGGCAAAAACCTCCTGCTCGCGCGGGCTCAGCGGCAACGATGCCGGCACCAGCGATGGCCGCAACCTCGCGCACAAAGCCGCAAGCACAGTCCATCGCGCAGGCGGCATCGAGGCCGATGTGCCGGTGCGGCGAAAACAAAAGGACGCGAGGATGGGTTCCGTGCCCGCCGAATGCGGCCTTCATCTTCTCCGCCAGCACGACATCCAGAAGCAGCACGTCAAGCGTGTGCGAACGCATCGCCATGATTGCGGTTGCCGCGTCTGCGGCAACACCACGCAACGAATACCCGGGCATGCCGCGCACCATTTCAGCCAATGCAAAGCGCAGGATGTCCCCCTCTACGGCGATCAGTACCTGAGCAGCGAGTCCATGCATAGGGTAACTCCATTGCGACTTCGAGGCAGCAACGCGGCGCAGCGAAAAATACGTCAGTGCCCGTGATGGCTCAGTGTAGATTTCATAGCTGGCGAGTCTGTCCTGATCCGCGCGTCCCGCATACCGGGGAACCACCTAACCGCCGGGCTCGGACGTGACCGATCGCAGCGACGTCGCTCTCGACCGCTGCGCGGCACGGTCGGTCGCCCACAGGGTGGGCTCCTACAGTGGGCATCCCCTTTTGTAGGAGCCCACCCTGTGGGCGACCTGAGTCATGGCCGCCTACTGGGGAACCACCAAGTACGACCAACGCCGCCGTTGCGGCCAACACCGGGAATCTCCCGATAGACCATCCAGGGGAAACAACAGACCATCGAAGCATCGACGCGACCACACCGCTGCTCAGACGCCTGGCGGATACATCGGTGGAAGCCACACACGTTCTCGCTATCGCAAACACCACCGAATCAGGTTAACGAACTGACGCGATTGGATATTTCGATATTTTTCGACGGAAACCGCAGTCATATGCAAATGCACCTGTCGCGTTGCAAAGCCACCGCATTTGGCGCGCCGCGCTGGTCGCAGAATGCTGCCCCGACACACCCGCCCAGTATCGGTCGCATGCGGCCTCAAGTTGGCGCAATGGCTGCCGAGACCTCCACTCAGGGTTCACAGCAGTCGCTGTGAAATGGAAGTCATGATTTTTCGGGGGGACGAAATGCGCATCAATCTGCCGGTAACCAATCACGAACGCGTGCTGAAGGATGGCGACAGCGTCGTCTCCAAGACCGATACCAAGGGCAAGATCACCTACGTCAACCGCACCTTCTGCGAAATCAGCGGCTTCTCCGAAGACGAACTGATCGGCCAGCCGCAGAACATCGTGCGCCACCCGGACATGCCCCCTGCAGCATTTGCCGACTTCTGGAAGACGCTGCATGCCGGCCAGTCGTGGAAGGGGCTGGTCAAGAACCGCTGCAAGGACGGCGGCTATTACTGGGTGGAAGCCAATGCCAACCCGATCTATCAAAATGGTCAGGTGATCGGCTACATGTCGCTGCGCACACGGCCCACGCGCGAGCAGATCGAGCATGCCGAAAAGGTGTATGCCGCGATCCGCGAGCAACGCCGGGGATGGACCGTGCGCCGGGGGCGGATCATGCGCAGCGGGTTGCTGGGCATCGGCGACCGGCTGCGCAGGCTCGCCTTGAGCACGCGATTGACGATCGCCTTTTTGTTTCTGACCCTGATCGCCGCTGCATCCACCGTAGCTGACATGCTCCACTACCGCATTCCGCTGACGGCGAAGATGATTATCATCGTCGTCACCGTGGCGTTTTCGCTGGCTGCATTGAGAAGCATGAAGAGGACGCTGGATGCCGCACAACAGTTCGCGCAAGCGGTCGGCTCCGGCGATCTGAGCCAGGATCTGCGTGTCGAGCGCGACGATGAAATTGGCGCGATTGCGCAATCGATCAAGAACATAGCCGGCAACCTGCGCGGCATCACCAGCGACGTGCGCGATGGCAGCAGCGCAGTGGCCAGTGCGGCCACCCAGATATCCGCCGGCAACAACGACCTCAGTGCGCGTGCCCAGGAGCAGGCATCGGTGCTGGAAGAAACCGCCGCGGCAATGGAGGAGATGACCGCTTCGGTGCGCGAGAATGCCGAAAACGCAGGCAATGCCGCGATGATCGTCACCGAGGCGCGCGGCCGCGCCGAAGCGGGTGGGCAACTGGTCGAGCGTGCGATTGCGTCGATGGACGACATCAATCGATCCAGCAGCAAGATTTCGGAAATCATCGGTGTGATCGATGGTATTGCCTTCCAGACCAACCTGCTTGCGCTCAATGCGGCGGTGGAAGCGGCGCGCGCGGGCGAACAAGGTCGCGGCTTTGCGGTGGTGGCGGCCGAGGTGCGCAATCTGGCGCAGCGCTCGGCGGAAGCCTCGCGCGAAGTCAAATCGCTGGTGGGCGACGCCGTGGAAAAAACCCATGTCGGCTCGGCGGTGGTGCGCGAATCGGGCGATGTATTGCGCGAGATCGTCGGCAGCGTACAGAAAGTATCCGCCATGGTCAGCGAAATCGCATCGGCCAGTTCCGAGCAATCCCAAGGCGTTGGCCAGATCAATACCGCCGTGGTCAGGATGGATGACGTGACCCAGCAAAATGCGGCTCTGGTCGAGGAAGCGGCCGCTGCATCCGACGAATTGCGCACGCAATCCGAACGACTGGATCGGCTGATGGGGTTCTTCCGGCTGGCTTGAACGGGGATTGCAGCATGCGGTTGAACTTGCCAGTCACCGACACTGAACGCCATCTGCGCGATGGCGACAGCGTGGTGTCGCGTACCGATATTCGAGGCATCATCACCTACGTCAACACCACGTTCTGCGAAATCAGCGGTTACAGCCGCGAGGAGTTGATCGGACAACCGCACAACATCATGCGCCATCCCGACATGCCGACGGCCGTGTTCGCAAACCTGTGGGCAACGCTGAAGGCCGGCAAGGCATGGAAAGGGTTGATCAAGAACCGTTGCAAGGATGGCGGATTTTACTGGGTGGAAGCCAATGCCAACCCCATCGTCGCCGACGGTGAAATCATTGGTTACATGTCGCTACGCACCCGGCCCTGTCTTGAACAGGTGCGTCGGGCGCAGCAGGCGTATGCCGATCTGCGCGATGCATCGCGCCATCATCGATGGCGGCTGCGCCGAGGCCGATGCGTCCGCAGCGGCTGGTCGGGATGGATCGATCGCGCGCGCCGCCCACGCATTCGCGAGCGTATCGCGGTCATCATCATCGCCCTCGTCCTGCCGGGTCTGTTGGCCGGATGGTCCGCACTTGCCGGCATGGCCAGCAGCAATGCCACCCTTGCCCAGATGCACCGAGCGCACCTGGTGCCGTCACAGC
>PGZC01000076.1 GCA_002839995.1 Gammaproteobacteria bacterium HGW-Gammaproteobacteria-4
TTTGAGCGAATGAACGGAAAATCTGGTCATCATCGATCCGACAGGCGCATGTCGGCTCTGAATGGCGTCCATTCGACGGGTTGTTCAGAGCATCCTTAGGTCGGTTCAAGCCGCGCAGCGGCGGAACCGACATCAAGCTGTTTGCGTCTCGCGTTCTTTGCATTGTTCGCGGACCGAAGCTTCATGCTTTTCCCGCGGTCCCGGCCTTACCCCAATCGCTCGAGCACTGCCAGTGTCGGCCGCGCCAAGTTGAGCGTGTAGAAATGCAATGCCGGTGCGCCGCCGTCGAGCAACCGCCGGCACATGCCTGCGACCAGATCGGTGGCGAACTCGCGGATCGCGTCGCGATCATCGCCGAACGATGCCATGTGTTTTGCCACCCAGCGCGGAATCTCGGCACCACAGCCTTCCGAGAAGCGTCGCAACTGGGCGAAATTGACGATCGGCATGATGCCGGGCAGGATCGGAATGTCGATGCCGAGTCGCCGGGCGTCATCCACGAAGTGGAAGTAGGCATCGGCGTTGTAGAAATACTGGGTGATCGCGGCGTTGGCGCCGGCATCCACCTTCAACTTGAAATGGGCGAGGTCGGCGGCGGCATGATCGGCCTGCGGGTGGGTTTCGGGATAACAACCCACCAGTACCTCAAACGCGGCGCCGTGCTCGGCGCGGATGAAGGCGACCAGCTCCGAGGCGTAGCGAAAATCGCCAGCGCGCGCCATGCCCGAGGGCATGTCGCCACGCAGCGCGACCAGGCGCTTGCAGCCCTGGGCGCGATATTGCGCCAGCAACGTCCGGATCTCCTCACGGCTGCCGCCGACGCAGGAGATGTGCGGTGTGGCGTCCAGGGAATGTGTCGTGCAGACGCCGCACCGTCTCCGGCGTGTAACTCAGGGTCGAGCCGCCGGCACCAAAGGTCACCGACACATATTCGGGCTGGCGCTGCGCCAGTTTGGCAGCGGTCTTGTCCAACTGCTCTCGCTGTTCGTCGGTCTTGGGTGGGAAAAATTCGAAGCTCACTGCGGCCATGGCAACCCCCTCTGCGTTGCCGTGCATTATATCGCTTCATGCGGATAAAGCGATTGACAAGCGCAAAAACCTGTCGTAGCCTTCTTCCATCCGACTCATCGAGACCGGCTGAGGGACAGGCCCTTGGACGCCGGGGCAACCAGCGGGAAACCGCAAGGTGCCAAATCCTACGGTGGCAATGCCACTGAAAGATGAGCCGTAGCGATTGCCGCAAGGCAGTTGCCGCGCGATTCCCCTCGTGGGCTCGCCGGGTCGGATCACTACAGGACCCGATGCCGTGAGCGCGAACCGAACCGAACCCCGCCCGTGTACCAACGGCACGCCTGAACTGGGCGTGCGGCACGCCGTGATCGACGGCGCGCTGGAAGGCGTTGCCTCCGAAGTCGAAATCCGTTTTGCGCGCTACGGCCGCGCCGACGCGCCGTGCATCGTGGTGATGGGCGGCATTTCGGCTTCGCGCCATGTCGGCGACTGGTGGGCCGCACACGTTGGCCCGGGCAAGGCGCTCGATACGCGCTACTACTGCGTGCTGGGCTTTGATTATCTGTCGGTGTTGCCTGCCGGCTGGAGCGGGATCAGCCCGCACGATCAGGCGGCGGCATTGAATGCGTTGCTCGACGCCTTGGCGATCGAACGCGCGCATGCGCTGGTCGGCGCGTCGTATGGCGGCGCGGTGGCGCTGGCGTTCACCGAGCGTTACCCGGAGCGTCTCGATTCGGCATTGGTGCTGTCGATGGCCGCGCGTCCCTCGCCGATGGCGTCGGCGCTGCGCGCGTTGCAACGCGACCTGTTGCGCCTCGGCGACGACCTGGGTTTCCAGGCGGAAGCGGTGGCGATGGCGCGTGCGCTGGCGATCACCACCTACCGCAGCGATGCCGAGTTTTCGCGCCGGTTCGCGGGCTCCCCCGAACGGCAGGGCGGCTGCTGGCGGTTGCCGGTCGAGGGCTACCTGCGCGCCCAGGGCGAGCGCTTCGCCCGCCGGTTCGATGCCGACGCTTACCGCGTGCTGTCCGAATCGCTGGACCTGCATCAGGTCGATCCGCACCGCCTGCACACCGCGCTGCATTTGCTGGCGGTCGATCAGGATCGGCTGGTGCCGCGCGCCGACATCCAGGCGCTGGCGCGCGCCACCGGCGCCTCATTCACCTGTCTGGCTTCGGACTACGGACACGACGCGTTTTTGAAGGAGTCCGCCGCAATCGGCGACTGGTTGGCGGCCTGTCTGCAACAGGACTTGCGAATGCGAAGGCCAGCGTTGAGCGCGTGAACTGCCTTCGACAGCCCCAATACGAGATCATCACCATGAGCCTGCAATCCGCCACCCGCGCCGTTCGTACCGGCATCGACACCGACCCCAACTTCGGCGCGGTGATTCCGCCGCTGCACCTGTCGACCAACTTTTCATTCGCTGGCCTCGATGGCAAGCGCCGCTACGAGCTGAGCGAACTTGAAGGCGGTGCCGGTGCCGTCGTCACCGCCAGCGGCATGGCGGCGGTCGGACTGGTGCTGGAACTGCTTGAGCCGGGCCAGTTGCTGGTGGTGCCGCACGACTGTTATGGCGGCTCGCATCGTCTGTTTCGCGCCTGTGCCGGCAAGGGCCGGTTCGAGTTGGTGGTGATCGATTTTCACGATCCCGGCGCGCTGGGCGCGGCGTTGGCGCGCGGCCCGGCCATGGTGTGGATCGAAACCCCCAGCAACCCGTTGCTGCGCATCACCGACATCCGTCACGTTGCCGCGGCGGCGAAGGCGATCGGCGCGAAGGTGGTGGTAGACAACACCTTCCTGTCGCCGGCGCTGCAACAGCCGATCGCGCTCGGCGCCGACATCGTGGTGCATTCCACCACCAAATACATCAACGGCCACAGCGACGTGGTCGGCGGCGCGGTGGTGGCCGCCGACGCGGCACTGCACGAAACGCTGGCATGGTGGGCCAACGCGACCGGGGTTACCGGCGCACCGTTCGACAGTTACCTCACCCTGCGCGGCCTGCGCACCCTGAATGTGCGGCTACGTGCGCATCAGGAAAACACCCTGGTGCTGGCCGAGCATCTGGCGGCGCACGCGGCGGTGGCCGCCGTGCATTTTCCGGGTCTCGCCAGTCATCCGGGGCATGCGCTGGCGGCGCGGCAGCAGTCGGGTTTCGGCGCCATGCTCAGCTTTGATCTGCACGGCGGCGTGGCCGCCGTGCGCGCGTTCGTTGACGGGCTGGCCTGTTTCACCCTGGCCGAATCGCTGGGTGGCGTGGAAAGCCTGATCGCGCATCCGGCGAGCATGACCCATGCCGCCATGCCCGAGGAAGCGCGGCGCATTGCCGGCATCGGCGATGGCCTGCTGCGCCTGTCGGTGGGGATCGAGGATGTGCGCGATCTGCGTGCCGACCTCGATGCCGCGTTGGCGCGGGCGGAAACGGCGCTGTGCGATCGGCCTCGTCACACCGCGTAACCCCGGGTTTCGCCGCTGCGCGGCTCAACCCGGGCCGCGACCAAGACCCTATTGAATCGCGCGTACGCGAAAATTACGGCCCTTTATTTTTCCGGCGCTCAATCGCTTGAGCGCCTGCGCCAGCAGATCGCGCCGGATCGCGACGTAGGAACGGGTCGGGAAGATGTCGATCTTGCCGATGGCGCTAGCGGACAGGCCGGTATCGCCGGTCAGGGCGCCGAGGATGTCGCCGGCGCGCAGTTTGTCGGTTTTTCCGGCGTCGATGCGCAACGTCGCCATCTTCGCTTGCGGAGCTTCACCGCTGCGCGTGCGCAGGGGTACCACGCTGGCCCAGCGATAATCCTGGCCGTGCTGATCGCGCAGCGCATGCGCGCGCGGCATTTCGCGCGGCGCGACCAGGCTCAGTGCCATACCGCCGCGTCCGGCGCGGCCGGTCCGTCCGATCCGATGCAGGTATACGTCGGGGTCGCTCGGCAGTTCGTAGTTGATGACCGCGGCAAGATCCTTGATGTCGAGGCCACGCGCGGCCACATCGCTTGCCGCAAGCACACTGCAACTGCCGTTGGCGAAACGCAGCAGAATCTCGTCGCGATCGCGCTGTTCCATGTCGCCATGCAATGCCAGCGCGCTGAAGCCGAAACCGCGCAGCGCGGCTACCAGTTCTTCGGTATCGCGACGCATATTGCAGAACACCACCGCCGATTCCGGCCGGTGCGTCAATAACAGAGCGGCGATTGCGCCTGCGCGTTGCGCCGCATCCACTTCATGGAAAATCTGCTCGATAGCGGGTTGCTCGAGCGCGGCGTCCACCGTGATTTCGGCGGGCTCGCGCATCAGGCTCGGCGCCAGTTCGCGAATCGCGGCGGGGTAGGTGGCCGAAAACAGCAGGGTCTGGCGCTCCTTGCCGGTTTTGCCGGCGATCTGGCGGATGTCGTCCTCAAAGCCCATGTCGAGCATGCGATCGGCCTCGTCCAGCACCAAAGTACGCACGGCGCCCAATTTGAGCGCCTGTTGCTTCAGCAGTTCCAGCACCCGTCCCGGCGTGCCCACGATCACGTGCGGCGGTCGGCCCAATGAGGCCAGTTGCGGTCGCAGCGACACGCCGCCGACCAGCAGCAACACCTTGAGGTTGGCGATGCCGGTGGCGAGCTTGCGGATTTCCTTTGCGACCTGATCCGCCAGTTCGCGGGTGGGGCACAGCACCAGCGCCTGTACGCGGGCGTTCGTCACGTCGATGCGCTGCAAAAGGCCCAGGCCGAAGGCGGCCGTCTTGCCGCTGCCGGTAGGTGCCTGGGCGATCAGATCGCTGCCGGCAAGGATCAGCGGCAGGCCTTGTGCCTGCACCGGCGTCATTTCGGTGTAGCCCAAGGCGTCGAGCCCCTGGCTCAGGCTGGGGGCGAGTTCAAGTGTGGCGAAGGTATTCATGCACCATCATCGCAGGGCGTGGCGCGGGCGGGAAGCCCGGGCTGTGCTCAGGTGCCGCTGACGGGCTGCAAAACGCCATATTGCGTCAGCAGGTTGTCGCACAACGCGCGCCATTGCGCGGCCGCCTTTTTGGAGCTGGGTTTGCGCCATACCGGACGCCGTTCCGACAGGGCATCGGCAACTGCCACCGAGCGGTTCAGGCACGGCATCAGCACCGTGAAATTGCCGGCGATATGCGCGGCGGTGATGCGATGCTGTCGCGCCTGTGGATTGACCAGGTTGATGACGAAATCGGCTTGATGACGCATCGCCGGATTGAGATTCTCGCCGATCGTTGCGATCTCGGAGAGTATCGTGCCGACGCCATCGACGGCGTACGATTCCGGTACCAGCGGCACCACCACGCGATGCGAGCAGGCCAACGCGGCGGTCAGGCGCATGCCCAGCGCCGGCGCGGTATCGATCACGATCAGGCGGAACGTCTTGCCGAGATTCTTGATGTGATTGACCGCCATGAACCCTGCCGACAGATTGAGGCGATCGACGCCGGTGAGCCCCGCTGAGGCCGGCAGCAGATAGATGTTCGGGTCTGCGGTCGGCATCGGTTCGGGTGCTTCGATCTCGGTGAATAGTTGCTCCGCCGTGCCCTGGCTGCGGCGACTGCCGCGCTCGATCAAGGTGGCGGTGAGGTTGCTTTGCGAGTCCAGATCGATCGCCAGCACCGGCATCGACTCGGCAGCGCGGAAAACCAGATGTGCCGCCAGCGCGGTTTTGCCGACGCCACCCTTGTTGTTGCTGATCGTGATGATCATCATATACTCAACTTTCCCTTGCAGCGCTATGGACCGCGTTGCAAGTAATGCGGTGCTGGAGCCCGGGGTGATCGATGGATAGCGAGTACCGAGCCGATGCCGAGCGCGATAGCGCTGCTCCCGAGGAGCCGTTTGGTATCAGTCCGGTCGCTGATTCATACGAGCGCAAGGTGCGTCGCGCGGCGTGGTGGTCGGCAAGCAAGGTGGCGGCGCTGTACGCGGTTCTGGGCGTTGCCTGGATACTGCTGAGCGATCGCCTGCTGGCGCTGTTGAGCGCTGGCTCCACATTCGATCTGCTCAGGTTCGGTACGCTCAAAGGCCTCGCTTTCGTTCTGGTCACGGCCACGGTGCTGTTGCTGGCATTGCGTCGTGCGCTGCTGCGCTGGCATCGATTCGAGATCAAGGCGCGGGCATCGGCGGAATTGATGCGCACGGTTGCCGAAACGCTGCCCGATGCACTGGTGGTGCTGGACGCCGACGGTCGCATCCGATTCGCCAACACGCATGCACGCGATGTGCTGGGGGTCAAGCGTTCGCAGTTGATCGGAAATGCATTCGATGCGCCGGAGTGGACGATCACCGGCGCCGACGGCGAGGCGATGGATTCTGCCGACCTGCCATTCGCCAGGGTGCGTGCGCAAATGCGGCCAGCGATGGACATCGTGCACGCGATCCAACCATCGGGAGCGGCGCGCAAGTTGCTGTCGATCAACGCCGCGCCGCTGGTGTCCGCCGATGGCGGGTTTGCCGGCATGGTAGCCAGCTTCCGAGATGTCACCCAGGCACGGCGGGAGCAGATCATCGACGAGCGCAGCAGCGGTGTGCTGCGCGCACTGTCGGATTTCGATGCCTTCGTGCTGGAGCCGCGCACTGCGCAGGAAACCCTCGAATACGCTTGCCGCAGCCTGACCGAGCGCGGCGTGTGCGTGATGGCATGGGTCGGCTACGTGCGCGGCGATGCCGACCGCTCGGTAACGCCGGTCGCGTCCGCGGGCGGCGGGCGCACCTATCTCGACACGCTGCGGGTCACCTGGGGTAGCGCCGATACCGGTGCGGGGCCGGTAGGGCAAGCGGTACGCTGCCGCAAGATGGTGGTCGTTGACGACATTGCCAGCGCTCCGTGCTTTGCGCACTGGCGTCAATTTGCGCTGGATCACGGGTTCTCCTGCGCCTTCGCTGCACCGGTGATCGGCCGTGCCGATGCACCCGATTTCGTGCTTTGCGGCTATCACCGCGAACGGCGCGCCTACGCCGACCCGGTGCAGGAGTTGATCGCGGAGTTTTCCCATCGCCTCAGTCAGGCGCTGGCACTGTCCCAGCGCCGTTTCGCCAGCGAGGTGGGCACACAGCGTTTGAGAGCGGCGCTGCACGGCACCATCAGCGCATTGCAACGCATGGTCGAAGCGCGCGATCCGTATACCTTCGGCCACGAAGAACGCGTGGCCAGACTCGCCGTCGGCATTGCCGATACACTCGGTTTTCCACCGGCGCAACGGCAGGCGCTGGATATTGCCGCACAACTGCACGACATCGGAAAAATGAGCGTGCCGGCCGAAATACTCAGCAAACCAACGCGCCTGACGACTGCGGAATACGAGCTGATCAAATGCCATGTCGATGCCGGCTACCACATCCTTGAACACATCGATTTCGGCATGCCGGTGGCCGACATCCTGCGCCAGCATCATGAGCGCCTGGATGGCTCGGGTTATCCCAAGGGCTTGCGCGGCGAACAGATGCTGTTGGAGGCGCGGGTGCTGGCCGTTGCCGACGTGGCCGAGTCGATGCTGTCGCACCGCCCCTATCGCGCCTCTCTTGGCCTGGATGCGGTACGTGCCGAGTTGCTCGGTGGCAGCGGGGTTCGCTACGACGCCGACGCCGTCAATGCCTGCCTGCGGATTCTGGCCAGCGCGGATTCGCCGTTCGCCGACAATGCCGCGCGTTAACGCTCGACGAAAGCGCGCTCGAACACGTAATGACCGGCCTGGCCGATGCGCGGCGCGGCGCTGAAGCCGCGCGCGTCGAGCAGCGCGCGGGTATCGGCCAGCATCTGCGGACTGCCGCAGATCATCACCCGGTCGTGTTCGGGATTCAGCGGCGGCAAGCCTGCAGCGGCGGCCATCGTGCCATCGGCCAGCAAGGTCGTGAGGCGGCCCCGATGGATAAACGCTTCGCGGGTGACTGCCGGAAAGTAATGCAGCTTTTCGCCGATCGTCTCGCCGAGGTATTCGTGACGCGGCAGTTCGCAAGTCAGGTAGTCGCGATAGGCCAGGTCGGCTACCCGCCTGACCCCATGCGCCAATACGACATGTTCGAACCGCTCCCAGGTTTCCGGATCCTTGACGATCGAAAGAAACGGTGCCAGGCCGGTGCCGGTGCCGAGCAGGTACAGATTACGCCCCGGCAACAGATCGCTGATCAGCAGGGTGCCGGTGGGCTTGCTGCTGACGATCAAGTCGTCGCCCGGCTGAACATGTTGCAGGCGCGATGTCAGCGGACCATCGGCCACCTTGATGCTGAAGAACTCGAGTTCTTCTTCCCAGTTGGCGCTCGCGATCGAGTAGGCGCGCAGCAACGGCCGGCCATCGACCATCAGGCCGATCATCACGAACTGGCCGTTGGCGAAACGCAGGCTGCTGTCGCGGCTGGTGGTAAAGCTGAAGTAATCGGGCGTCCAGTGGCGTACGGCCAGCACGCGCTCGGTGTGCAAATTCGACATGAAGGAGGCTTGCGAGAGTCAGGCTGCATTTTACGCCAGCGGCCCATGCCGCGACTTGATCATGCGCAAGTGTTTGACCTTTGCCGCACTAACTCGGATGCTGTGCAAGCGCAAACCGGGCCGAGACGTGCGGGGTGAAGCGCCGGGCGGCGACCGCCTGAAATAACGAGGTTCCTTGCAGACCATGGGAGAGGCACGAATGAACAAGTTCGCAGATCTGATCGGACGCATCCTGATTGCATTGATTTTCGTGATGGCGGGCATGAACAAGATCACCCATTACGACGCAACGCTGGCGGATATGGCGCTGCACGGGTTGCCGGGCATGCTGCTGCCGGTCGTCATATTCACCGAGCTCGCGGGTGGCATCGCGATCATCGTCGGCTTCCAGACCCGCTTGGCGGCGCTGGCATTGGCGGGGTTTTCGGTGGTTTCGGCGTTGTTGATGCATGCCGCGCCGGTCGGCAACGAGGACGCGATGGTTGAGGGCATCATGCTGATGAAGAACCTGGCGATGGCCGGTGGCTTCCTGTTCCTGTTCGCCAATGGCCCCGGCCCGCTGAGCTTCGACCGCAAGTGGGGCAAAGCCTGATCGATAACCCGACGGGCCGGACGATCCGGCCCGTCTCTTGCCGGAAGCAGAACATGAATACGCTGTATGACCTGTCGGTACGCACGCTTGATGGCAGCGAGCAAACGTTGTCCGATTTTCGCGGCAAGGTGTTGTTGATCGTCAATGTCGCGTCCAAATGCGGTTTCACGCCGCAGTACGAGGGCCTGGAAGCCCTGTGGCGCGCGCATCGCAGCGAGGGCTTGGTGGTGTTGGGCTTCCCCTGTGACCAGTTTGGTCATCAGGAACCCGGCGATGCCGATGAGATTCGCAATTTCTGCTCGCTCAGCTACGACGTGAGCTTTCCCTTGTTCGAGAAGATCGAGGTCAATGGCGTGCAGGCGCACCCCTTGTACGCCTGGCTCAAGCAGCAAAAGTCCGGCCTGCTCGGCAGCGGCATCAAGTGGAATTTCACCAAATTTTTGGTCGGCCGCGATGGCAAGGTCATCAAACGCTACGCCCCAACCGACAAGCCGGCGGCAATCGAGAAGGACATCATTGCGGCGCTTGGCTGAAGCTGCGATTACGCGGCCAACGCGGAAGCGTGATGGCGCAGGTGATCTTCGATAAAGCTCTGGATGAACCAGTAGCTGTGGTCGTAACCGGGGTGTCGGCGCAGCCGCAATGCCTGGCCGGCCCTGGCGCATGCCGCCGCGAACAGTTCCGGCCGCAATTGTTCGGTCAAAAATCGATCGGATTCGCCCTGATCGATCAGGATGGTCCCCGGATGGGTTCCGCGTTCGAGCAAGGCGCAGGCATCGTGGTTGGCCCATGCCGCGCGATCCGCGCCGAGATAACGGGGCAGGGCCTTCAGGCCCCACGGCACCTGGCTTGCGGCGACGATGGGCGCGAACGCGGACACCGAGCGGAACTGCCGTGGATTGCGCAGTGCGATGGTCAACGCACCGTGGCCGCCCATCGAGTGGCCGAAGATGCCGCAGCGCGCGGCATCGATCGCGAAATGATCGGCGATGACTTCCGGCAACTCATCGCGGATGTAGCTGTACATGCGGAAGTGTGCCGACCACGGCGATTGCGTGGCGTCGAGATAAAATCCCGCGCCTTCGCCGAAGTCCCAGTCGTTGCCGGCATCCGCGATGCCGGTATCGCGCGGGCTGGTGTCGGGTGTCACCAGCGCCAGGCCCAACGCGGCGGCCACGCGCTGCGCCCCGGCCTTGATCGCGAAGGTCTCCTCGGTGCAGGTCAGGCCAGCGAGGAAATACAGCACCGGTACCGGCGCGTTGCCGGCCTGCGGCGGCAGATACACGCCAAAGCGCATCGGCAGGGCGCATGACCGGGAGTGATGCCGGTAGAAGCCTTGCATGCCGCCGTGACAGCGCTGTTCGCCAAGGATTTCCAGCGTCATCAGTAAACCACGACGCTGCGGATCGATTCGCCGCTGTGCATCAAATCGAAGCCCTCATTGATACGCTCCAGCGGCAGGGTGTGGGTGATCAGGTCGTCGATATTGATCTTGCCTTCCATATACCAGTCGACGATGCGTGGCACGTCGCTGCGCCCGCGTGCGCCGCCGAAGGCGCTGCCGCGCCAGTTGCGGCCGGTGACCAACTGGAACGGACGCGTCGCGATTTCCGCCCCCGCTGGCGCCACGCCGATGACGATCGATGTGCCCCAACCCTTGTGGCAGCACTCCAGTGCCTGCCGCATCACGTTCACATTGCCGATGCATTCGAAGCTGTAATCGGCACCGCCCTTGGTGAGGTCCACCAGATACGGCACCAGATCGCCTCCGACCTCGTTCGGGTTGACGAAGTGGGTCATGCCGAACTTGCGCGCCAGTTGCTCGCGCGCGGGGTTGAGATCGACCCCGACGATCATGTCCGCTCCGGCCAGACGCGCGCCCTGGATCACGTTCAGGCCGATGCCGCCGAGGCCGAACACCACCACCTTGGCGCCCACTTCCACCTTGGCGGTGAAGATCACCGCGCCGATGCCAGTGGTGACGCCGCAGCCGATGTAGCACACCTTGTCGAACGGCGCGTCCTCGCGGATCTTCGCCAACGCGATTTCCGGTAGCACCGTGTAGTTGGAAAATGTCGAACAGCCCATGTAGTGATGCAAGGTATTGCCGCCGATGGAAAAGCGGCTGCTGCCGTCCGGCATCAGGCCCTGGCCCTGGGTGCCGCGAATCGCCTGGCACAGGTTGGTTTTCGGATTGAGGCAGTATTCGCACTCGCGGCATTCGGGCGTGTACAGCGGGATCACGTGATCGCCCTTTTTGAGCGAGCGCACGCCGGGCCCGACATCCACCACCACGCCGGCACCTTCATGGCCGAGTATGGACGGGAAGATGCCCTCGGGATCGGCACCGGACAACGTGAACGCGTCGGTATGGCAAATGCCGGTGGCCTTGATCTCGACCAACACCTCGCCGGCCTTGGGGCCTTGCAGATCGACGGTCTCGATAACCAGGGGCTGGCCCGGTGCGTGGGCAACGGCTGCGCGTGTTTTCATCGTTAAATCCAGTAGTTATGTTTTGTTTTTTAAAGCAGAGTCTACGACGCGATCAGCCCGGTGCACGCAACACACCGACGAACTCGGCGGCGGCTTGTGGCACCGGCAGCCGGCGTTGCAGCGCGCCATCGCCGCTCAGCACGACCAGGCTGGGGAAATAACGCACCTGATAGCGTTCCATGAACGCATCAGCTTCCGGCGCGTCGTAATCGACCCGGACCAGCACATACTCCTGCGCCAGCAGTTGCTTGACTGCCGCGTCGGTGAACAGGGTCTGGTGCATCGCCCGGCAATTTCCGCACCAGATCGCGGAAAAATCGACCAGGACGGGTTTGTTTTCCCGCAGTCCCTGCGCCAGGCCGGCCTCGATCCCGAGGAAATGCAGCTCGGTCTGTTCGATGGCGCGTTTGCCCATCCAGGTCTGGACCTGGACGTTGCCGAAATAGACCACAGCCATCAGGGCGCCAAAGCGCAGCCACTTGAAAATGACGGTTTTCATGTTTTTCTCTTCCATCGCATCAGCATAGCGGCGCAAGCGGGGCGGTGCCAGCGGGCACGCCACCGAACGCCACGGCCAGCATTTGTTCACGAAAACGCTCGCATTGCGGCGCAAGACGCGCTATCCTTCGCGCACTGTGTTTGCTAGGGTCACGGTGGAATGTGGCCCGGTGCGGTAGATCCAACGATCCGCTACATCGCTCGCTTCGCTCAACTCCTTGCAAC
>PGZC01000077.1 GCA_002839995.1 Gammaproteobacteria bacterium HGW-Gammaproteobacteria-4
GCTCACCCTGTGAGCGACCGATGTCCCGACCGAGCGTAGCGAAGGCATAGGCCGCGCAGCGGCCGCTGCTGCGAAGCAGCTGAATCCCGAGTCCCGAGTTTCACATCCGCAGCAAATCGCGCGGATCGGTGCCGATGCGGCAGGGAATCGGTTCGACGGCGATGCGATGCGCGCCGAGCAGCGCCTCGAACTGGCGTTGCCGCATGCAGAACGCGTCGTAATTGCCGGCCAGATGCTCCGGCGTGGTGTGTTCCGGCGCGAGGCCGGCATCGGCCCAGGCGTCGATATCGAGCATCGCCATGCGCACTCTTGCGCCGGCCATCCGCAGCAGCGGTTCGGGTGGCGCGTCGATCACGCGCTCGGCATCGGGTTCGAACAACGACGCTTCGATCAGCGGCCACAATTCGGCCAGTCCAGCGTGCTCGTATTGCAACGCCATCATCGCAACCAGATCGTGCAGGGTGAGGTAGCGCGCATGCTCGACCTTGGCGCCGAAACGCTGCTGCGCCATCAGCGCGGTGGCGGCGCCGGCCATGCCGGTTTCCAGCAGGTCGGCTTCAAGCTGTTCGGCTACCGGCGTCATCAGCGCGCGTGGCCCGCTCAGCACCCACGGCAGCAGGCGCAGCGGGCCGCCAACCAGGTCGGCATCCGGAGTCAACGGCCCGGGCAGCTTGCGCTCGTGGCAGCCGAATGCGACCACCCGCGCACCGTCGCGCTCGCCGGGCGCACGCGCCGCCAGTTCCGCCAGCGTGCTGTGCAGCGGCCAGCCCGGGCGCAGCAATTCGACCGGATCGACGTGCGCACCGAGCAGCACCAGTTGCACTGGCGCATGCGCCGGCACGAACCGGCTCAGATCGGCTGCCACCAATACCGCCAACTCAGCGGCGTGCGCCTGATCCATGGCCAGGTTGCTGGCCAGCGTGTTCGGCGCCAGCTCCAGCGCCAGCGCGCCGAAGCAGTGCTCGATGTCGGCTTTCATAGTCTCGCCCATGCTGTGAGATACCGGAAACCGCGCGAAACCGGCAGCGCGTTGCCGCTGTCGGGAGCCTGTCGCGGTATGATTATCACCCCGCCCGGCCATGTGTTGCTGCGAGATCCTGTCAATAACATGCAATCGATCGACTACAAGAGCTGCTGGAATGCCCGCGCCACCTCCACCGCGCAGGCGCTGATGGCGGTCGATGGCAGCCGCGACGAACGCACCGCGCAATTGACCGGCGCCTATTCCGCCAGCCAGTTGCGTGCCGCATTGCAACTGCAAGCGGGCGATCGCGTGTTCGAACTGGGCTGTGGCGCCGCGCGCATCGGCCGTGAGCTCGCGCCGGAGGTGGGGTTGTGGCATGGCCTGGATATCGCCGAGAACATGCTCGCCGCCGCGCGCGATCGTTTGCGCGACCAAGCCAATACCGCCCTCGATGCGCTGACCCGCTCACGCCTCGATCCGCTGGCCGACGCCAGCATGGACAAGGGCTATTGCATCGCCGTGTTCATCCACATGGACAAGGAAGACATGGTGCTGTATCTGCGCGATGTCGCGCGCGTACTGCGACCGGGCGGACTGTTTTATTTCGACGCCTGGAATCTGGCGCATCCGGTGGGCTGGCGCCGCTTCGACTTCGAGGTAAACCAGGCCGCGCAACAGCCGCCGGGCCAGCGCAAGGATGTCGCCCGCAATCAGTTCTGCACGCCTCAGGAAGTGGAGCTGTACGTGCGCGCCGCCGGGCTGGAGCCGGTGCTGACGCTCACCGATTCGCCCTGGGTGCAGGCGGTGGCGCGCAAGCCCGACGGCAGCAGCGATGCCGCCCTGCGTGCCGCCCTTGGCGCCGCTGCCGCACAAATCCAGTACCCGGCGCTGTGGACAAGCCTGTTCGACTGCATACTGGATGCCGAATTCCGTGGCGAGCCGCCGCATTCCGCGCTTGCCGCCTTGCGCCACTGCGCGCTCGATGATCCACTGGCACGCATGTTTCGCGCCTGGATTCATGGGGCGTGGACGCAACGCGCCGCCGATTGGGGCGCGCCACCCGATGAACTCGAACAAGGAGTCAACGCATGAGGGCCAGCCGTCCGGTCGCGGTACTCGGGGGCGTACGCATCCCGTTCTGCCGCAACAACACCACCTACGCCGACGTCGGCAACCTCGGCATGTCGATTCGCACCCTGGGCGCGCTGGTCGAGAAATTCGGCCTGCATGGCGAGGTGCTGGGCGAAGTGGCAATGGGTGCGGTGCTCAAGCACAGCTCCGACTGGAACATCGGCCGTGAGGCCACGCTGTCGTCGGGCCTGTCGCCGAACACGCCGGGCATTACCTTGCAACGCGCCTGCGGTACCAGCCTCGACAGTGTGATCACCGTCGCCAACAAGATCGCATTGGGCCAGATCGATGCCGGCATCGGCGGTGGCTCGGACACCACCTCGGATGTGCCGATCGTGGTCAGTCGCGCCTTGCGTCGACACCTGCTGGAAGCCGCGCGCGCGCGCACCTTCGGCGCTCGCCTGGCGGCATTCAAGGGCTTCTCGCTGAGCGAGATCAAACCCGAGTTCCCGGGCGTGGCCGAACCGCGCACCGGCAAAAGCATGGGCGCGCATTGCGAGCTGATGGCGCGTGAGTGGCAGATCAGCCGCGCCGCCCAGGATGAACTGGCCGTACAATCGCATCACAACGCCGCTGCCGCGTACGAGCGCGGTTTTTTCACCGATCTGGTGGTGCCGTTTCGTGGCGTCGAGCGCGACAACAACATGCGCCCGGATACCAGCGTCGAAAAACTGGCCGCACTCAAACCCGCATTCGATCGCAGCTCGGGCAATGGCACGCTGACTGCCGGTAATTCCACGCCGTTGACCGATGGCGCCGCCGCCGCACTGCTGGCCTCCGACGACTGGGCGCGCGCGCACGGCCACGAACCGCTGGCCTGGCTGCGCGATGCACAGGTGGCGGGCGTCGATTTTGTCCACGGCGAAGGCCTGCTGATGGCGCCGGTGTGGGCGGTGTCGCAGTTGCTCGCACGCAACAACCTCGGCTTGCAGGATTTCGACTTCTACGAAATCCACGAAGCCTTTGCCGCGCAGGTGCTGTGCACGCTCTCGGCCTTCGAATCGGAGAGTTTCTGCCGCGACAAGCTCGGCCTTGCCAAGTCGCTGGGCAGCATCGATCGCGCCAAACTCAACGTCGTCGGCTCCTCGCTGGCGGTTGGTCATCCCTTCGCTGCGACCGGCGCGCGCCTCGTCGCCACTGCCGCCAAGCTGCTGAAGGAAAAAGGCCAGGGCCGGGCGCTGATCTCGGTGTGCACTGCCGGCGGCATGGGCGTGGTCGCAATTCTGGAGCGCTGAGAGCCAACGCCACGTGCGAGAATCTACGCGCTTGGCGCGGCATCTCCCGGATCCGTCGGCAACGCCACCTGCACCCGGTTTCGTCCGGCCTGCTTGGCGGCGTACAGCGCCTTGTCGGCACGCAGCAACCACGATTGCCAGTCCTCGCCCGGTCGCAGCGCTGCCACGCCGATCGACAGCGTTACCGGATGCCCGGCGTAGTTCAGCGATTCGGCGACCACCCGCCGCAACTTGTCGCAGACCGCGAACAACAACGCGTCATCCACTCCCGGCAGCAGCAACACAAACTCCTCGCCGCCGAAGCGAAACAGCCGATCGCCGTGTCGCGTGTGCATGCGCAGCAACCGGGTGAGTTCGATCAGCACCTGGTCGCCGGCCTCGTGGCCGTACTTGTCGTTGACGATCTTGAAATGATCCAGATCGAGCATCGCCAGAGCGAATGGCGTACGCGTTCGCGCATGCGCCTTGACCGCAATCAGCAATTCGCGATCCATCGCGCGACGGTTGCTGCAACCGGTCAACGGGTCGAGCGTCGCCAGCAGTTCCAGTTGCCGATGCTGGGCGTCGGCACGCCAGCGGAACACCATGGCGAACAAACTCACCAGCAACGCGGAGGTGACGAAGGTGAGCATGTGCATGCGCGAGTGGAACGCCCCGCCATGCAGCACCAGAACCGTCAGTGCGGCCAGCATCAGAGCGCTCGCCTCACTCGTTGCCATCAGCAGGTAACTGGCCATCAACGCCGCATAGAACCAGTGCAGGCCCACCGCGTCGGGCAGGATCGCGGTCGTGCAGGTGAACACGACCGAAAGGATCGAGAGAACGACGCCGGGCCAGCGGCTGTTGCCCGTGCGCCATGCAAACGACACGGCAGCGAGAATCGCCAGCACTACCAGCAGGTCCAGCACGCCGTGTAACATGGCCCCGGTCGCGAAGCGATAGGCCGCAAAGGGGCTGATCACGAACAGCGCCATGCCGCCGACCAGGGTGATCACGGCCAGCGGAAAATCATTGCGCAGGCGATGCGGTAGCATTATGGGCGTATCCAGGCTGCTTTCATTTTTGGCGACATGCTGCAATGCCATCTTCCCTGATGTGCGGACGCTAACGCGTATTCGGCAGCCGCACAAGGTTGTGCCGTCACAGATGCTCCAGTCGCCTTCGGGAAATCAACTCACACCATGCACCCACACGGCGCACTCGAAATACTGCTGATCTTCCTGATTGCCGCCGTGGTGGCTGTACCCTTGTTCCGTTATCTCGGGCTGAGCGCCGTGCTTGGCTATCTGGTCGCTGGCATCAGCATCGGCCCCGATGGCCTTGGCCTGGTCACCGATGCCAGCGAGTCGCTGGCGCTGTCCGAATTCGGTGTGGTGATGCTGTTGTTCATCATCGGCCTTGAGCTGTCGCCGGCCCGATTGTGGTTGATGCGTCGGCAGGTATTCGGCGTCGGCGCGTTGCAGGTGGCGTTGAGCGCAGCGGTGGTCAGCGCCGCGCTGTTGTTGCTGGGACTGGGATGGAAAGCGATCGCGGTGCTCGCCATCGGCCTGGCCTTGTCGTCCACGGCGGTCGGCCTGCAATTGCTGGCCGAACGCAAGGAATTGGCGAGCAGCCACGGTCGGCTGACATTTGCGGTACTGCTGTTCCAGGACATCATCGCCATTCCGTTATTGGCGGCAATCCCGTTGCTCGGCGCCGCCAAGGCGGCCAATCTGTCCGCGCCCGGCTGGCAGGCGGTCGGCAATGCGGTGTTGGTGATCGCGCTGGTGGTGGTCGGTGGCCGCTACGCGTTGCGCTACCTGTTTCGCATGGTGGCGCGGGCGCGCATGGTGGAAGTGTTCACCGCCGCCAGCCTGGCGGTGGTTGCCGGCACCGCCTGGCTGATGGAGTCGGTGGGCCTGAGCATGGGCCTGGGCGCGTTTTTGGCCGGCATGCTGTTGGCCGACAGCGAGTTCCGGCATGAACTGGAATCGCATATCGAACCGTTCAAGGGCCTGCTGTTGGGCCTGTTCTTCATCGCCGTCGGCATGAGCATCGACCTCGACGTGGTCGCCGCGCAACCGGGCACCATCGCCATCGGTGTGCTCGCGTTGCTCGCCGGCAAAGGCCTGATCATGTTCGCACTCGGCCGCGCCAGCGGGCTGGATAACCGCGCCGCACTGCTGCTGGCAGCACTGTTGGGCATGGGTGGCGAGTTCGCATTCGTGGTGTTCGGCGAAGCGATGAAAGCGCAGTTGATTGCGCAACCGGTGCGCGATCTGCTGGTGGTCATCGTCGGCAGCAGCATGGCGCTGACCCCGCTGCTGCTGATTGCGGTCGGTCGCTGGCTGGCGGCTCATCCGACGCAGGCACCGGACCGCGATTTCGACACCATCGAAGACCAGCACCCGCGCGTCATCATCGCCGGGTTCGGACGCATGGGCCAGATCGTGGGGCGCATGCTCACCGCACGAAAGATCGCATTCACCGCGCTCGAGAATAGCGCCGAACAGGTGGACTTCTCGCGCCGTTTCGGCAGCACCATCTACTTCGGCGATCCGGCCCGCCCCGACCTGCTGCGTGCCGCCAACGCCGCCCACGCCGAAGTCTTCGTGCTGACCACCGACGACCCGGCCGCCAACGTCCGCACCGCGCGGATCGTCAAACGCCATTTCCCGCACCTGCGCATCATCGCGCGCGCGCGCAATCGCCAGCACGCGTTCCGTTTGATGGACATGGATGTGGGCGTGGTACGCGAAACGTTCCACTCCAGCCTGGAAATCGGCCGGCGGGTGATGGAGTCGTTGGGCGTTCCGCCCGAGCAGGCGGCCGAGCACACTGCGCGTTTCAAGGCGCATGACGAACGCCTGCTGCAGGAACAACACCTGGTCTACGACGATGATGCGGCATTGATCGCCTCGAGCCGCGAAGCGCTGCATGAGCTGGAGAACTTGTTTGCCGCCGACCGTAGCCCGGACGCACAGGACGAGGCGAAGTAGGCGCCGGCAGACCGACTCGGGACTCGGGACTCGGGAGAACCGTAAAGCATATTGGGTCCGCAAAGGACGCCAAGTGCGCAAAGGAAAGCACGAAGCCGAGCCAGTAGAAGGATGGGTAGAGCGTGGCGAAACCCGACAGTCGCCAACCCATCGCTGTTATTTGCGTCTTTTGCGTTCTTTGCGGACCCCCGCCTTTTCAATACCCGGGACTCGGGCACTAAACTGGTGCAATGGATTCCGCATACGATGGCTTGGCAACACCGCTGCTGTGGGCGGACAGCACCTGCACAGTGCGTGGGTGCAACGCCGCATTCGCGGCGTGGCTCGGCACCAGCAGCCGCCGCCTGCTTGACCTCGAACTGAGCGCACTGGATGCCGAAGCGGGCCGCCTGGCGCAGGTGCTTGAACGACAGCGCGAGCGCACCGATACCGTCCGTGTGCGCCGTGCGCGGCTGCGCGCGCCGTCCGGGGCGGAGCACTTCGCCGATCTGCTGCTGACCTGCGAGCGCGACGGCACGATTTTGCTCGAAGCGCATCCGACCGACGAGTTTCCCGGCGAAGACCCCGCCACCGCATTGCCGGCTGCGTTGTCGGCGGCGCTGCGCGGGCTGGCGCACGAACTGCGCAACCCGCTGGCCGGGCTGAAAGGTGCCGCGCAATTGCTCGGCCGCCGGGTGGAGGGCGAGCAATCGCTGGAACTGGTCGCATTGATCGGCTCGGAAGTGGATCGTCTGAGCGCCCTGCTCGATCGCCTGATCACTCCGATTCCGGCACAACCGTTGCAGCCGACCAACATCCACGCCGTGCTGGAGCGGGTGCGGCAACTGGCCGAAGCCGAAGCGGGATGGGCGATCCGGATCGAGCGCGACTACGACCCCAGCCTGCCCGAATTCGCCGCCGACCCCGATCGCCTCACCCAGGCGCTATGGAATCTGGTGCGCAACGCGCTTGAATCGGGCGCCGGCACGGTGAGCCTGCGCACCCGTGCAGAACGCAACGTAGTGATCGGCGAACACAGCCACCGCCTCGCCCTGCGCGTGGAAATCACCGACGACGGCCGCGGCGTGCCCGACGATCTGGCCGAGCGCATTTTCCTGCCGCTGGTCAGCGGCCGCGCCCAGGGCAGCGGCCTCGGCCTGCCGCTGGCGCAACAGGTGGCACGCGAACATGGCGGCAGCCTGGGTTACCGCTCGCGCCCGGGGCACACCGTGTTCACCCTGCTGCTGCCGGCAAACGAACCGATGGAGACCGTCGATGACGACGCCTGATCGCAGCCGCGTATTCGTCGTCGATGACGATCGCGCGGTGCGCTTCGTGCTCACTCAGGCACTGCGCGATGCCGGGCTCACCGTACTCGCGTTCGACAGCGCCGAAGCCGCGCTGGCCGCACTCGATAGCGAGCCGTTGCCGGCACTGGTGTTCACCGACATCCGCATGCCCGGCATGGACGG
>PGZC01000010.1 GCA_002839995.1 Gammaproteobacteria bacterium HGW-Gammaproteobacteria-4
GGCGATCGGGCGAAGCGAAGGGTAGGAGCCCACCCTGTGGGCGACCGTGCGAAGCGAAGGGTAGGAGCCCACCCTGTGGGCGATCGGGCGAAGCGAAGGCCAAGCGGTTTGCCGGTCGCACTGCACTCGATTCAGGATGCCGTCGCAATGGCGCTTCCCCGCATCAAGCAGGTGCCCGTTGCGCTCAGAGGTAAGGATCGCCAACGCCGAGGCCGGCCAGAATGTCGCGCTCGAGCAGCTCCATGGCTTCCGCTTCGCGCGGGTCGTCGTGATCCAGCCCGAGCAGATGCAGCACGCCATGCACGGTGAGATGCGCATAATGGGCGATCAGAGCCTTGCCTTGCGCCTTGGCTTCGCGCGCCACGACCGGTGCGCACAGCACGATGTCGCCGAGCACCGGCAGTTTGACGCCCTCGGGCAACTCTGCCGGGAAACTGAGCACGTTGGTGGCGCTGTTCTTGCCGCGATAGTGGTGGTTGAGGGCCTTGCCCTCGCGCTCATCGACGATCCGGATCGCCAGATCGGCCTGGCGTACGCGGTTGGTCAGCGTTGCCGAAGCCCAACGTTTGAACGACGCCGGAGCGGGCAGGCCCTTGCGCGATATCCCGTAACTTACGCCGAGTTCCAGTTGCAACGGCGCGCGGTTTCTCTTGCGGCGTTCTAGCGATGATCGGCTCATCATGCGGCCTCGCGTCAGTCGGAGGTGTTATCGCGCTGATCGTACGCCTGCACGATGCGCGCGACCAGCGCATGGCGCACGACATCGTGCGAGTTGAAGAAACTGAAGCTGATGCCTTCGATGTCGCGCAGCACTTCGATGGCGTCGCGCAATCCGGATTTGACGTGCTTGGGCAGATCGACCTGGGTCACATCGCCGGTCACCACCGCCGTTGAACCAAAGCCAATACGGGTGAGAAACATCTTCATCTGCTCGATGGTGGTGTTCTGCGCCTCATCGAGGATCACGAACGCATCATTGAGGGTGCGTCCGCGCATGTAGGCCAGTGGCGCGATCTCGATGACGTTGCGTTCCAGCAGTTTGATGACCTTCTCGACGCCGAGCATTTCGTACAGCGCGTCGTACAGCGGGCGCAGGTAGGGATCGACCTTCTGGCTGAGATCACCGGGCAGGAAGCCGAGCTTCTCGCCCGCTTCCACGGCCGGCCGCACCAGCACCACCCGCTGCACGCGGCTCTGGCTGAGCGCCTCCACCGCACTGGCGACAGCGAGGTAGGTCTTGCCGGTGCCCGCCGGGCCGATTCCGAAGTTGATATCGTGGGTGGCAATGGCATGCAGGTAGCGTGCCTGGTTCGGGCCGCGGCCCTTGACCACGCCGCGCTTGACCCGGATTACCACTTCCTGGGTACCCTCGGCAGCCGCTTCGGCCAGGCGCGCGACGTTGGCCTGATTCAGACGCACATTGAGCAGGTGCGGGGTGATGGTCTCGGATTCGGTATCGGCATACAGCGCACGCAAAAATCGCTCGGTGGCCTCCACGATCGGGCCATCGCCGATAACCCGGAACACGCTGCCGCGGTTGGCAATCTCGACGCCCAGGCGCAGTTCGATCTGGCGCAGATGTGCATCCAGTGGGCCGGTGAGATTGGCCAGTCGCGCCATATCATCGGGCTCAAGGGTGAAGTCGCGTTGGGCCAGGTTGGTCATCGCCATTAGAGTAACGCGTGCGCACTGATTCGTCATCGGTTGGTATCCACCGAGCCGCCCCGAAGGACGAGGCTTTGCGGGTATCGCCGCCGGTAATTGCACATTTCACGCGCATTGCACGTCGTGGCATCGATGATATGGGCTTTGATGATGCTCAGGGGGAGCAATGTCCGATTACCAGCAACTGGTGTACGCAAGCCGTGCGACGTTCGCACCAACCCGCGGTGTCAGCAGCATCGATATCGAGGTGGCACGCATCCTCACTGCGTCCCGGCGCAACAATCCACGTCGTGGCCTGGTGGGTGCCTTGTATTACAGCAATGGGTTTTTCTTCCAGTGTCTGCAAGGCTCAGCGCAAGCGCTGGATACCCTGTATGCGCAGTTGGCCAGCGATCCGCGCCATCGTGACATCAGGACCTTGCAGCGCAAGCCCATCGCGGCACCATCATTTTCCGAGTGGGCAATGAAATACGTGCCCAATGCCTCGGAGATCAAGACCGTTCTGGCACGTTTTGGCCGCGATCAATTTGATCCGCTGAACTCTGATGAGCCGGTAACCGAGGCCATGGTCGATCTGTTGCGGCTGGGGCCGGATGCCAATCTCGGTGCCGGCGCCACAAAACAATCCGCGCTCAGCAACAAATGGCTGTGGGCTGTAACTGGCGTGCTGGTGCTGGCCGGGGTGCTGCTGGCTTTGCTGTAGGCGGATCGCCAGGCTGGAGCCGCGAGTGGAGGGCTTAACGGGCGTTGGCGATGAGTATTGTATTGCCGGTGCGCCCGTCTGCATTTCGCGCGACGTTCATTGCAGGCACTATGTACCATGTACCAATTGGTGCAGATATGGAGTGGCAATGGGCGTGCGAAGTGCCGTGTGGGCCGGCGTTCTGGTGGCGCTGCTGACGGCCTGTCAGCCGGCACCGCCGCAGGCGCTGGGCACCCTGGAATGGGATCGCATCACGCTGCCGGCGACTGCATCCGAGCCGATTCTCGAGATCTCGGTGCACGAAGGCGATGCGGTGCAGGCCGGCGATCTGCTGTTGCGACTCGACCCCAGTCGTGCACAGGCGCGTCGCGATGCCGCGCAGGGCGAAGTGCGACGACTGCGCGGGCAACTGGACGAATTGCAGGCCGGGGCGCGGTTGGAGAGCCGCGACGAGGCAGCGGCAAAAGTGCAGGCAGCACGCGCGCAGGCACGCAATGCCGATCAGCAACTGCTGCGCACGCGGGCACTGGTGATGCAGCAACTGTTGCCGGCAGCGCAGCTCGATCAGGCCAAAGCCAGCGCGGATTCAGCGCACGCCGATCTGGATGCGGCAATCGCCGCACGCGATCTGCTGCATAACGGCAGCCGCAGCGAAGACATTGCCCAGGCGCAGGCGGCACTGGATGCCGCCGAGGCGCAACTGCGCGCGGCGCAAACCGATCTGGATCGTTTGCGTGTGGCTGCGCCGCGCGCCGGCCACGTTGACGCACTGCCGTACAAGCTGGGCGATCAACCGCCGGTTGGCGCGCCGCTGGCGGTGCTGCTGGTGGGCGAATCGCCGTACGCGCGGGTCTACGTGCCCGAGCCGGTACGCGCCAGTCTGCGCATCGGCCAATCGGTTGATGTGCTGGTCGATGGCAACCCGAAGGTATTCAAGGGCACGGTGCGCAATCTGCGCAGCGAAGCCAGTTTCACCCCGTATTACGCGCTCACCGGCAAGGATGCGGCGCGGCTGTCGTATCTGGCCGAGATCGTATTGGGCACGGATGCTGCCGCATTGCCGGTGGGCATGCCGCTGCGCGCACAGTGGGCAGCAGCGTCGGCCACCCGATGAGCGATCTGGCCATTCGTGCGCGCGGCCTGAGCCGACGCTTCGGCGATCTGTTAGCGGTGGACCGGGTCGACCTGTCGGTGCCGGTGGGCTGCGTGTACGGTTTCCTGGGTCCGAACGGCTCGGGCAAGTCGACCACCATCCGCATGCTGTGTGGCCTGCTCACCCCGAGTGCCGGCGATATCGAAGTGCTGGGCCTGCACATTCCGCAGCAGGCCGAAGCACTCAAACGTCGTATCGGCTACATGACCCAGCGCTTTTCGCTGTTTGAAGACCTCAAGGTGCGCGAGAACCTGGAGTTCCTGGCAGCAGTGCAGGGCTTGCGCAAGCCCGCCGCAGCCGCCCGCATCGAGGAGTTGCTGCATTCGTACCACCTGCATGATCGCGCCGAGCAAATGGCAGGCACCCTCAGCGGCGGCCAGAAGCAACGCCTGGCGCTGGCTGGCGCGGTGATTCACAAGCCGGACCTGTTGCTGCTCGATGAGCCGACCAGTGCCGTGGACCCCGAATCGCGGCGCGACTTCTGGGAAAAACTGTTCGACCTCGCCGACGCCGGCACCACCATTCTGGTGTCAACACACTACATGGACGAGGCCGAACGCTGTCATCGCCTCGCCATTCTCGACAGCGGCGCGCTGGTGGCCGACGGCGTGCCGGCTGACCTTGCCGCGCAACTCGACGGTCGGGTGCTGCGCATCCATTGCCGGCAACCGCGACAAGCGCAGGCGCTGTTGGTCGTCATGCCCGAAGTGCTCAGCGTGGCGCAGATCGGCAGTGAACTGCGGCTGCTGACAAGCGCCGCCGGCGCCATGCGCGAGCAAGTGCGACGGCGTCTTGCCGATGCCGATATCGATGCTGAAGTGGTTTCAGTACAGCCGAATCTGGAAGACGTATTCGTGGCAGCCACCCATGCTCGCAGCACGGAGCGTGCGGCGTGAGTTGGCGCCGGCTTTGGGCGATCGTGGTGAAGGAGATCCGGCAACTACGCCGTGATCGCATCACCGCCGCGATGATCGTCGGCATTCCGTCGATCCAGTTGTTGCTGTTCGGATTCGCCATCAACCTCGACGTGCGCGGGATCGACGCCGGCATCGCCGACCAGGCCAATACCGCTGCCTCACGCGCGCTGGTGCAGGACTTGCTGGCGACCGGGGTGATCGTGCAGCGCCGGCGCGTGGACACGCCGGCGGCGTTGATGCAGGGCATCCGTGCCGGCGAGATCAGCGTCGGGGTGGTGGTGCCGCCCGACTTCGAACGACGCCTTGCCGATGGCCGCGAAGCGGTGCAGGTAATGGTAGATGGCAGCGATACCAGCGTGCAGAACGCGGTGCGGCAGCTGGCGCAGTTGCCGGTTGGTGGCGCACGCGCGCCGGGCACCATCAGTGTGGTCAGTTTCTACAACCCGGAGCGACGCTCGGCGGTGAGCGTGGTACCCGGCTTGATCGGGGTGATCCTGACCATGACCATGGTGCTGTTCACGGCGGTAGCGGTGGTGCGCGAGCGCGAGCGCGGCAATATCGAACTGCTGATCACC
Source organism: Gammaproteobacteria bacterium HGW-Gammaproteobacteria-4 (assembly GCA_002839995.1). Taxonomy (GTDB): domain Bacteria; phylum Pseudomonadota; class Gammaproteobacteria; order Xanthomonadales; family Xanthomonadaceae. The sequence continues at coordinate 5,014 of PGZC01000010.1, forward strand.
ACCCCGGTGACGCCGCTGGAATTGATGGTCGGCAAGGTGCTGCCCTATATCGCCATCGGCCTGTTGCAAACCAGCATCGTGCTGGCGCTGGGAGTTTGGGTTTTCCAGGTGCCGGTGCGTGGCAGCCTGTGGGATGTGTATGTTGCGGCGCTGCTGTTGATCGCGGCCAACCTGAGCCTTGGCCTGCTGATCTCTACCCGCGCGCAATCACAGTTCCAGGCGATGCAGATGGGCTTTTTCGTCATGCTGCCATCGATCCTGCTGTCGGGATTCATGTTTCCCTACGCCGGCATGCCGGTGGTGGCGCAGTGGATCGCCGAAGTGTTGCCGCTGACCCATTTCGTGCGCCTGATCCGCGGCATCATGCTGCGCGGCGCCGACCTCGGCGATCTGGGGCGCGAGGTGGCGGTGCTGGCGGGGTTCACCGCGGTGATGATGACACTGGCGGTGCGGCGGTTCCGCAAGCGGTTGGATTGAAGGCTTCGGAATTGATGGGTTTCGCTGCGCTCTACCCATCCTGCGGGCTGTCGCCCACAGGGTGGGCTCCTACAGGTGAGCGCCACAGCTTGTCAGTAGGAGCTCACCCTGTGGGCGACCGAACGACCGAATCCCGATCAAACCACCCGCCCGCGCAGCGAATTGCTCATCGCCGCAGTGATCTCGACATTCACGAACTGCCCGACCAGCCGCATCGGGCCGGCGAAGTTGACGAAGCGCATGTTCTCGGTGCGGCCGGTGAGTTCGCTCGGGTCCTTCTTGCTCGGGCCTTCCACCAGCACCGATTGCACGGTGCCGACCATCGCTGCGGAAATGCTTTTGGCGTTGGCGTCGATGGTGGCCTGCAGCCGCGCCAGGCGCTGTTTCTTTACCGCATTCGGGGTGTCGTCATCGAGGTTGGCTGCCGGGGTGCCGGGGCGCTTGGAGTAGATGAAGCTGAAGCTCTGGTCGAAGCCGATGTCCTCGATCAGTTTCATCGTCGCTTCGAACTCGCGGTCGGTTTCGCCGGGAAAGCCGACAATGAAATCCGAGCTGATGCTGATGCCGGGTTTGGCCTCGCGCAGCCTGCGGATCTTGGCCTTGTATTCGAGCGCGGTGTGGCCGCGCTTCATCGCGCTGAGCACGCGGTCGGAGCCGGACTGCACCGGCAGGTGCAGGTAGCTGGCGAGCTGCGGCACGTCGCGGTGCGCTTCGATCAAGCTGTCGCTGAACTCGATCGGGTGCGAGGTGGTGTAGCGGATGCGGCCGATGCCGGGAATCTGCGCAATGGCGCGGATCAGCAGCGCCAGATCGGCGATGCCGGTGTCGCTCCCGCTGTCATCGGCCATGGCGCCGCGATAGGCGTTGACGTTCTGACCCAGCAGGTTGACTTCGCGCACGCCCTGTTCGGCCAGTTGCGCCACTTCCAGCAGCACATCGTCGAACGGCCGGCTCACTTCTTCGCCACGCGTGTAGGGCACCACGCAGAACGAACAGTATTTCGAGCAGCCTTCCATGATCGAGACGAAGGCGGTGGGGCCTTCGGCGCGCGGCTCGGGCAGGCGGTCGAACTTCTCTATTTCGGGGAAGCTGATGTCCACCTGCGGTTTGCCGCTGGCGCGACGCGCTTCGATCATCGCCGGCAGCCGGTGCAGCGTTTGCGGGCCGAATACCAGATCGACGTACGGCGCGCGTTGCAGGATCGCTTCGCCCTCCTGCGAGGCGACACAGCCGCCGACGCCGATGATGACTTGCGCGTTTTTCTTCTTGATCGGCTTCCAGCGCCCGAGCTGCGAAAACACTTTCTCCTGCGCTTTCTCGCGGATCGAGCAGGTGTTGATCAGGATCACGTCGGCCTCGCTCTCGTCGAGCGTGAGTTCGAGCCCGTGTTCGGCACCGAGCACGGCGGCCATCTTGTCCGAGTCGTACTCGTTCATCTGGCAGCCGTGGGTCTTGATGAACAACTTGCCCTTGGCCGGCTGGGGCGTTTGCGGGGCGGGTGTGGCAGTGGGCGCGAGCTGGTCGGCGATCCCGGTCATGGCGGTTATTCCGGTCGGGAAAACGCGCATTGTAGAACGGATAAGGCATCGCGTCGAAGCCAAGCCACCAGAAAACGCTTGACATGGGGATCGTCGGCGCCATCGACTCCACCGCGGCCCACAGCGATGGATACTCTCCGCGGTGCTCCTGCACCATGCGCACCGCGCGCTCGCGGACTTCAGGGGAAAACTTCGTAGACTTGTTCATGGCTCCATTCTCTCAAGAGTTGGAGCCTCCTCAAATCCCGGGGCGGTTCAGTTCAGATCGTGGCTGCGCACGATCTAACCTTATTCGTTAGGCCGCATGCCGCCTAGACAGCTTTGAGGTCTGTCACCAACTGCGGCTCTTTGACTGCAAACCGCAGGATAGCCCTCAAAGCAGAAAACATGAATTTCTCAACGAGGTAAGCGTCATTCAAAACCTGCAGCGGACCAGAGAAGCTCACCTCCGATCCATGAGCTATCTTACTTCTCAGGTCGTAAAGCTTCTTCCAAATGGTGTCAGATGAGGTGCTGCCAAACACGGAGTAATCGATCTCCAGATCTGAGCGGTTTGCTACCAGCGCAATCTTCGTTCTAATTTGATGGCCAATAGAATCGAACTCACCGCGCGGATTATGTGTAAGCACAGATTCAAGCACGGAGAACAGTGCGAGAATTGTCAGCTCGTTGTGTCCTTTGATGATCAGTATCTCGCTGAACAACTTGAGCTAGTGCCAAACCAACGGAAAAGTGGCCTTGACGCTCGCGAGCAACTGCAAGGTGGCTCTCCAATCTTCGAGATCTCGCCTTTGAAAATTGATCACCTTGTATTCGGAGTCGGTCGGACTGACATAGTGATGCCAATCAGCGGCGAAATCCAAACTGTGCCGAATGCGACGAGTCGTGGCGGTGTTGAGAAATAACGGGCGAGATGAAAGCTGGGATGAAACTCGAAGCTGTATCAGATCCGAATATTCTTCTCCGAACAGGAACCCCTCATAGCGAGTGATAGAAACGACGTTGTAGCGCCACTGTTCGCGCGGCAACTTGGTTGAATTCTGGCATTCGATCTTGATTGATTCTTCGCGTATGGCCGCGTACTCCACTTCCTTCTCGAAGTCGGATTCAAAAATCTGAGCGCACGGATACGTTGGGGAAAGTCCATCTAAGTACTTCTGAATGCTTGTGATTTCCGAGGCACTGGCCCGGCGGAGAACGAGGCGGGGCGAGAGTCTGAACGGAAGATTGTCACCGAAGTTCGCTGGTGTCCCAAGGAAGACGAAGGCAGAAGGCATACGGGGAATGTTTGTCATGCGGCCTAACACCTGAGTTAAGCCGCGCCGCGAAGTGGCGTCGGCTCGAATGAATTGTTAGACCTACTTGCCCCAAATAGTGAGGTCATGGTGCCATGTCGTCTCATGTTTTAGGTGCTCAACCATCCCGGGTGACATTTCCTCAATTTTCGTTGCATCGGTTGTCGCGCGGAGCCATACACTTTTACTTAGCCACTTTTGGGAAGTCAGCTTTACCTTGAGAGTTATGTGCACCATTCCGTTCCTCTGCTTGGGGTTCCAGCCTCCCCATGTGAAGCTTGTGAACAACAAATAGCCCCCACACAGTTCTTTTGGTTCAAGAGCACCGGTTGCGTGCTCCATCTGCACCTCGTCTTCCGGGTACTGGGTGAACCAAACACCCATTTGCTTTGTACTTATGCCAAGACGCTTTCTCGGGCGTGATGGGAATCCTATCCGTACCAATTTCTGACGATGCGAACGCCATACATTGAACGTGCGGAATGAGAGCAAGAAGTGATCCACGACAACCTTCTCGTTTGATGCATTGATTACAGATGCATTGATGATGAAAGCTGCGCGTACAACATTCTTCTGCCCGTCGAACTCGTCCATCTGTTCGAGATAGACGAAACTAGCCGTATCTGCCACTTCCAGCTTTGGATTCTTGCGGAAGCGACGCAAGTAGGCAAACAAGCCAGAAACCCATGCGACAAGGAGCAATACAGCAGCTTTGAGTAGATCAACTGTTGCTTGGTGCGCTTCTATCCAGGCAACGAGATCATTCATAAGTAGGTCTAACGCTTCGCATCACCGGCAGCAAAAAGCAGAGCGACGAGGAACGAGGAGCGCTGCTTTTTGCTGTCCGAGTGTATGCGATTGTTAGAAGCCATTACATCTGAGACAAATTTGTGATGAGATTGTAAGTAAACCAACCATCACCAGTTTGGAACGACTGCGGTTTGGCTGTTTGCGCATCCCTTTGTACCCCGATGCCATCAGAAAAAGGCTCGAAGGTAACAATCTTGTTGTAAGCTATGCGAAATCGTTTTGATGGACCGGCAAAGTAAATGTGTTTATTTGTGACACCCAGCAAGCCCGTATCTGCATGCACGGTTTCAGACGTCTGAACGCGCTCACCTTTGAAAGCACCAGTTCGATAATACAGTCCTTTTGCAATACGTACGCTTACACCTTGAGAGCCACCAACATAACGGGTTCTGGTCTTCTCTTCATAGTAGTTGACATTCTGGAACACCCATACGACTTTTTCTGATTTCTGCAAATTGAATGGTAAGCCACCATCAATTTTTATTCTTTCCGGCAAGTTTCCATCCATGATGTCGCGTAGAACAGCGCCCTTTACCAATTTTGAATACGCGCCATTTCTATCAAGAATCTGCTGTGGCAATGAAAAGTGTTCCTTTAATTCACTGAGTGCAGATTCTTCTTTCTCGGAAAGCAGGCCATCGTCAAAAGCAATATTTACCGCCCTTTCCCAACCAGATGCCACTAGAGAGTTCAGCGTATCTTTATCTATAAAACTTGTTGAGGCAACGTGTTCAATTGAGTTTTCCAATCGATGTAAGTCACCACCTTCAGCACCGATTTTGCCAACAAGAGAAATAACTTCAGATTTTCCTTGTTCGTGTTGTTGCTTGCACTCTTTGTGTGTTTTCTTCAAAAAGCCAGCGGGTTTTCCGCAGTAAATACATTGCCCCATTACTCATCCTCCTTCTGTTCTTCTGACCTGGCTTTGGAAAGTGCGGACGCAAGCAGCCCGGCCGGAACAGCTACTATCCCAAGACCCACCATAAGTATCAGGAACGTAAACACTCTTCCGCCAATAGTGACGGGATAAACATCCCCATATCCAACGGTAGTAAGCGTTGCCACAGCCCACCAGAAGCTATGAAATATGCTCTTAAACTGTTCCGGTTGTGCTTCATTCTCGAAATAGTAAATTCCAACAGCGGACAAATAGAGCAGCATTATTGTAACAACGCCGAAGATGACAATCTCTTCTTTTGCTATGGAGAAGGCCCTGGTAAATCGCCGCATTGCGCTGTTGTATCTGACAAGCTTGAATAATCGGAAAAGACGCAGCATTCTCAGAATTCGAAACGACCTTAAATCTATTCCAAGTGACAGATAAAATGGAGCGATTGCAATGAGATCTACTATGCCGTAAAAACTAAAAATATAATCGCGCTTCTTGTCGGCAACGTACACTCGCATAAGGTATTCAAGTGTGAATATTGAAACAACAAACGTCTCAGTGATTGACAATAGGCGGGTTGTGCTCTCGCTTAGGTTCGGTATCGTCTCAATTGAGAAGGTGATTACTGAGACAACTATCAACAACTGAATGGTCAAATCAAAGACTCGTCCAGCCGTTGTGTCGTTCCCCTCAATTATCGTCTTCAAGTTCATATGCACCGCACTTTGTTTGGCTTCTAACGCCTGAATTAAGCCGAGCCGCGCAGCGGCTTCGGCTTGAATTAATTGTTAGGCCTCAGCCAGTTTTTCATGGACTGAAACTCCGCAAGATGGGCATTGCAGCACTTTTGGTTTGAAGGGGCCGAGTGGAACTATGCGGCCGACCTTTAACCAAAGTTTCTCGCCACAGTGTGGACAACGAGCCGACCTATAGAAATAGATGAAGGCGGCAAGCATGACCAATATTGAAATGCAAAGGACAATAAAGGCGGCAAGTGGGCGCCCGGTAAGCGTAGACAGAAAGCCGGCCAGCCAAGCCAGAAAGACTGCTACGACGAAATTGCGCTGCACCTTGGACAATCGCTGATAAGTCGTCATGTGAGGCCTAACACCTAGTCGGCGACGAATCGCCATGTAAGCCCGCAGCCTAAGCCAGACCTCGAGTGCGTGGGTGTAGCAAAAATCTTGCCTGAAACATCGGTTTATGCCGATGGTGCAGCCTATCTCCGCAGCCTAAGCTTGCAGCCTTTGGTGATCTGTCGAGCGAACGCCACGGAATCCTCTCACCGTGGGGATTGGCTGGCAAGCGCTGCGGCGGAAACCGGGCGAAAACCGGAAGAATCGAGGCATGGGGTCACGAGGCATGCGGGGCACGAGGCACGGGGTCAAGTCTTGCCTGTCGGGTGTTCGATCCAGCCGGCTGCCTGACCGACGTCAACCAGAATGGCGGCCTGATCGTTACCCCTTCGACGAAAACAGCAGCGGTGTCACCGCAACCGCCCGCCGCAGCCTATCCACCCGCCCGCGCGGCGATGCGGTTGCACAGCAGTGAGCAATGCTGCCGGTGGATGCAGCGGCAGCCGTTTCACCGACGATGCCGTAAGCAACCTCGTCAACGCGCCGGAAGACACGGCATCGCATCGAAGCCGGGACACTTGGCAACCGGGCAAATGCAGGTAACACTAGGCCCCATGCGGGGTTACTGCGCCTTTGTGATGTTGCTGCTGATGTCCGTGCCGGTGGCAGCGGGCACGCTGTACCGTTGCGATGGCGCGGACGGCAGTCGCAGTTATTCCAACCGTGCGCCGGCCAAGGGTGAGAACTGTACCTTGGTGGGATCGTTTGCCAATGCACCGGCGCCGGCGCCGGCCCGTGCTGCCGCTGCGAAGCCCAATGTCGAATTCCGCTCGGCGCCCAGCGGCGAGCCGTTGCCGGCGGCATCCGGCGGCGCGGGGGCGCGGGTCACGCGCGGTGCGGTTTATCGCTATGAAACCGATGGCATCACCCATTACACCAACGTGCGGCCCAGCGATGCGCGCAAGGCCAAGGTGTTGTTCGCCTACATCGAAACCTGTTTCGCCTGTGCCGCGAGCGATCTGGATTTCTCCCGGGTGGCGTTGAACATGTCGGCGTTTCGCAGCGAAGTGGCGGCGGCGGTGCAGGAATACGCGGTGGATGAGGCGCTGGTGCGTGCCGTGATCCACGCCGAGAGTGCGTTCAACCCCAACGCGGTGTCGCACAAGGGCGCGCAGGGCTTGATGCAGTTGATGCCGGATACCGCCACCCGCTTCGGCGTGGCCGACCCGTTCACGGCGGGTCAGAACATCCGTGGCGGGGTTGCTTACCTGGCCTGGTTGCTCAAACGCTTCGATGGCGATCAGCGTCTGGCCACGGCTGCTTACAACGCTGGCGAAGGTGCGGTGGAGCGCAATGGCGGTGTCCCGCCCTATCAGGAAACGCTGCGTTACGTGGATCGCGTGGCGGTACTGGCGCAGCGCTATCGCGGCGCGTTGGCCGGGGGCTGAACGCCTGCCGCCGGGCGGCGGGCGAGGGTGATGTCGAGGGTGAATGGCACGCCGGCGCGTTCGCCCTGCAAGCGGACGCTGCTGCCCGGGGTCATGGCGGCTTCTTGCTGGCCCAGTGCGATCGGATCGAATACGGCTTCGCCGTTCAGGGTGAGCAACACGTCGCCGGGGCGCAGGCCGGCGCGATCGGCCGGGCTGCCCGGATGTACGCCGACGATCACGACGCCGCGCTGGTCGATACCGAGCGGCGAGAACCCCTGCATGTATTCCATGCCCAGCCAGCCGCGTACCACGCTGCCCTCGCGCACGATCTGCTCCAGCACGTTGCGTGCGGTGGCGGTCGGGATGGCGAAGCCGATGCCGTTGGCATCGGGCACGCGTTGCGTGAACACCGCCGTGTTGATGCCCACCAGACGTCCGCTGGTATCGACCAGCGCGCCGCCGGAGTTGCCGCGATTGATCGCGGCGTCGGTCTGGATGAAGTCCTCGAACGTGGCGATATGCAACTGGCTGCGTCCGAGCGCCGAGACGATGCCTTGCGACACCGCCTGGCCGAGGCCGAACGGGTTGCCGATCGCCAGCACCACATCGCCCACCCGCAGCGGCGCATCGGGATCGAGTGCCAGCGCCGGCAGGTTTTCGCCATCGAGCTTGAGCACCGCGAGATCGGTGTCCTGATCCGAGCCGACCACCGTGGCGCGGGTGACGCGGCCGTCCCACAGCACGATCTGGATCGCGCCGGCGCCGACGATGACGTGATGGTTGGTGAGTACATAGCCGTCGCGACTGACGATCACGCCCGATCCCAGCGAGCGCTCCAGGCGCTGGCGCGGCTGCCCGACCAACCCCGTCAGACCCTGCTCGCCGATGTCGGGGATCAGGCGGCGCGGCGGCTCGACGATCACCCGGTCGGCGTAGATGTTGACCACCGCCGGGGCCGCGCGCGCCACTGCATCGGCATAGCCGCCGCGCGCCGGCGATTGTGTGCCCGCCGTGCCGCGGGTCAGCCCCGCCGCTTGCCGCAGCGCCAGCACGCGATCGGGCGCAAAGGCGGCGAGGGCGAGTGCCAGAGCCACCCCGGACAGCGCCGCCAGCGCAACAAACCGGGCCGGGTGGGAAGGGGGGCTAGCCATGGCGCAATTGTGGCATGGCGAACGGATGCGTTGTCGCTGGCTTGGTTGATCCGGTAAACTTGACAGGATATGCGGTGCTGGCGAGCGTGATACCGGGGTTTCGCCGACACCCGATTTCCATCCTATCAGTCCTGGAGAGCCTTGATGGCCAACCCTGAGGTCAGCAATGGCCGCCGCCGTTTCCTGACTGCGACCACTGCCGTTGTGGGTGCAGTGGGCGCCGGCTTCGCGGCCGTGCCGTTTATCAAGTCGTGGCAGCCCAGCGCCCGTGCGCAGGGTGCTGGCGCCCCGGTTTCGGTCGATATCAGCAAACTCGAGTTCGGCCAGCGGCTGGATGTGCAATGGCGCGGCAAGCCGGTGTGGGTGATTCGGCGCAATGCCGAGCAACTGGATCATCTGGCCGAACAAAACGAGCGTCTGCGCGACCCGGACTCGGCAAACGTCGAGCAGCAACCCGAATACGCGCGCAACGCGCACCGCTCGATCAAGCCGGAAATCCTGGTCCTGGTCGGTATCTGCACGCATCTGGGCTGCGTGCCGCTGTTCAAGCCCGAACTGGTGGCGCAGCCGTTCGATCCGAACTGGAAAGGCGGGTTCTACTGCCCTTGCCACAGCTCGCGTTTCGATATTGCCGGGCGCGTATTCCAGGGTGTGCCGGCACCGAGCAACCTCGAAGTGCCGCCGTATCGTTTCGCCGACGACAAGCATCTGGTGATCGGCGTCAATCCTGAAGGAGCTGCGTAATGGCTGGCGCGATCGCTCGTACGGTCGAGGGCGTTCTCGACTGGTTCAATCAACGTACGCCGGGTCTGATTCCCGCCTACAAGAAGCACATGTCGGAGTATTACGCGCCGAAAAACTTCAATATCTGGTATTACTTCGGTTCGCTGGCGATGCTGGTGCTGATCAACCAACTGGTGACCGGCATCTGGCTGACGATGTTCTACAAGCCCAGCGCCGCCGAGGCTTTCGCGTCGGTCGAATACATCATGCGCGATGTGCAGTGGGGCTGGCTGATCCGCTACATGCACTCCACCGGCGCCTCGGCGTTCTTCATCGTGGTGTATCTGCACATGTTCCGCGGCCTGATCTACGGCAGTTACCAGAAGCCGCGCGAACTGGTCTGGATACTCGGCATGTTCATCTTCCTGGCGCTGATGGCCGAGGCCTTCATGGGCTACGTGCTGCCGTGGGGTCAGATGAGCTACTGGGGCGCGCAGGTGATCATCAACCTGTTCAGTGCGATTCCCGAGTACGGCGGCATGTTGACCGAGTGGATTCGCGGCGATTACCTGATTTCCGATGCCACCCTCAACCGCTTCTTCGCCCTGCATGTGGTGGCAATGCCGCTGGTGATCCTGCTGCTGGTGGTGCTGCATCTGGGTGCGTTGCACGAAGTGGGTTCGAACAACCCCGATGGCGTGGACATCAAGAAGGTCAAGGACGAACGCGGCATTCCCGCCGACGGCATCCCGTTCCACCCGTATTACACGGTGAAGGATCTGTTTGGCGCCAGTTTCTTCCTGGTCATCATGGCGTTCATCCTGTTCTACGCGCCGACCTTCGGCGATCTGTTCCTTGAGTACGACAACTTCCTGCCGGCCGATCCGCTGGTGACGCCGACCCACATCAAGCCGGTGTGGTACTTCACGCCGTTCTACGCGATGTTGCGTGCGGTTCCCGACAAGCTGTTCGGTGTGATCGTGATGTTCACGGCGGTCGGCATCCTGTTCCTGGTGCCGTGGCTCGACCGCAGTCCGGTGAAGTCGATTCGTTATCGCGGCTGGATCGCAAAGACTCTGATCTCGCTGCTCGTGGTCGCGTTCGTGTCGCTGGGCTGGCTGGGCATGCAGTCCGGCAGCGAGACGCAGACGCTGATGGCGCGTGTGTTCACCTTCTTCTACTTTGCCTTCTTTGCCACCATGCCGTTCTGGTCGCGGCTCGACCCGACCAAGCCGGTACCAGCGCGGGTGATCAGCCATGACTAAGCGTTTGTTTGCACTGCTGCTGGCGGTGTTGCCGCTGGCCGCGTTCGCCGCGTCAGAAGTCGGCCTGAAGCCGTCCTACGCAAATATCAACGATCAGGCATCGTTGCAACGCGGCGCGACGCATTTCATGGATTACTGCGCCGGTTGCCATTCGTTGCAATACCAGCGTTATTCGCGTCTGGCCAAGGATCTGGGCCTGAGCGAAGATCAGGTCAATGCCTACCTCAACCGCAATGGCGCCAAGTTTGCCGAGACCGTCGTCGCATCGATGACGCCCGGCGACGCAACCGCATGGCTTGGCAAGGCACCGCCGGATCTGTCGCTGGTGGCGCGCAACAAGCCCGGCGGCGCCGATTGGACGTACAACTTCCTCAAATCGTTCTACGTCGATGAAAGCCAGGCCGCTGGCTGGAACAATCTGATTTTGCCCAATGCCAGCATGCCGCACGTGCTGTGGGAGTTGCAGGGTATCCAGCGCCCGGTATACGCGTCCGGCGAGGGTGCCGCGCAGGTGGCGCATCTCGAACTGACCAGCCCCGGCAAGCTCAGCGTCGATGAATACGATGCGTTTGCCCGCGATCTGACCGCGTTTTTGCAATATGTGGGCGAGCCGGCGGCGCTGGAGCGTGAATCGGTCGGTGTTTGGGTGTTGCTGTTCCTCGTGTTTTTGACCCTTTTGACGTGGTTGCTGAAGCACGAGTACTGGCGCGACGTGCACTGATCCGCTTTACCCCTTTCGCGGCGCGCCGATCTAAGGTAATTTCGGAACACGCGCCTGCCCGCACCCGGGTAGGCGCATTGGTGCCGGCCCGATGCCGGAGGGGAGTTGCCATTGATGGCCTTGAGTCCGCGATTGCGTCACACCTTGACCCTGTTTTCGGCTCGCGATTGCGTGGTCTGCCACCGGGTTCGCCTGATTCTGGCGGCCAAGGGGGTCAGCTATGATCTGATACCGGTCGATCCGGCCAATCCGCCGGAAGATCTGCTTCTGGTCAATCCCGATTACCGCTCGCTGCCGACCCTGGTCGAGCGCGATCTGGTGCTGTATGCCGCGTCGGTGGTCGGCGAGTACCTCGATGAACGCTACCCGCATCCGCCGCTGATGCCGGTCGAACCGTTGTCGCGGGCGCGCCTGCGGCTGGCCATGCTGCGCATCGAGCACGAGTGGGTGCCGCATGTGCAGGCGATCCAGCATGGCAACAAGGCACAGATGGACGCCGGCCGCAAACGGCTCAGGGAGTTGTTGATCGCGTCGCTGCCGGTATTCAAGGCATCGCGGTTCTACCTCAACCAGGAAATGAGCCTTGCCGATTGCGCGGTGGCGCCGATCATCTATCGTCTGCCGGCCTTGGGCGTGTTGCTGCCAAAGGAGTGCAAGGCGATCGAGGACTATGGCATGCGGATTTTCAGCAACCCGGGTTTCCAGCGCAGCCTGACCGCGGAAGAGAAACTGTTGCGGGAGTTGTAAGTGACTGATGTGAAAGCGATGACGTCCAATCGCCCGTATCTGATCCGGGCGATGTACGAGTGGATCAACGATAACGGCATGACCCCGCATCTGGTGGTGGACTCGGCACATCCGGATTTGCGCGTGCCGCGGCAAGCGGTGCGCGACGGCAAGGTGGTGCTCAACATCGCGCCGCGCGCGGTGGCGGGTTTCGACGTCGGCGAGGCCTACGTCAGCTTCCATGCCCGATTTTCGGGCGTGAGCCAGGAAGTGTTCGTGCCGCTGGCTGCGGTGCAGGCGATCTACGCGCTGGAAAGCGGTCAGGGCATGATGTTGCCGGAAGACAACGCCAATACCCGGAGCGTCGGTGCCGCGGCAACGCCGTCGCCCGAAGACGTGCCGCCGCCGCGCAAGGGGCCGAGTCTGCGCGTGGTCAAGTAGCGGGAAAGGCAGATTGCCTACGGTCGGTCGGTTCCTGCAGGCTGCTGGCGTTCGGGGCCAAACAAACCGCTGAGCCGGGTACCGAGCAGGATCAAACGCCCCGAGTGACGGTTTTCGCCATCGCGCGAATATTCGAATCGATACCAGCGCTCCAGCGCCAGCCAGCCATCGCCGCCGCGCCGGATGCGGATGCGTTCCAGCTGAACCGCCTGGTCCAGCCACTGCACGCCGGCGTCGGCACAGGCGCGTTCGCCGTGCCGGCGCGCCGCCTCATTGGCGGCCTGCGCGCTGGTCCAGACATAGACGCCTAGCCCGAACCCGATGATGGCAAGCAGCAGCGCAGTCGGTTCGATCACGGCAACGTATCCGCGGGAATCAGGCGCAACGAAAAATCGATGGCGCGCACGTGTTTGGTGATTGCCCCGACGGAAATGAAATCAACCCCGGTTTCGGCGATCGCGCGTGCAGTGGACAGGTCGATGCCACCTGAAACCTCGAGCGGGACCCGGCCCGAAACACGCTCGACTGCGCTGCGCATATCGGCCAACGTGAAGTCGTCGAGCACGATCCGCTCCGGCGAGCAGGACAATGCCTGGGTCAGTTCATCGAGCGACTCCACTTCCACGATGATCGGCAGGCCGTGCGCGCCGCTGCGCGCGGCGGCAATGGCCGCGGCGATGGAGCCGGCTGCAAGCACGTGGTTTTCCTTGATCATTGCCGCATCGTACAAGCCGATCCGGTGATTGCAGCCGCCACCGGCGCGAACCGCGTATTTTTGCGCATGGCGCAGGCCGGGCAGGGTTTTGCGGGTATCGAGCACGCGCGTCGAGGTGCCATCGAGGGCCGCGACAAAAGCCGCGGTAGCGGTGGCGGTGGCGGACAGGGTTTGCAGGAAATTGAGTGCGCTGCGTTCGCCGCTCAGCAGCGCTCGGACGTCGGCCTGAACGGTGCATATGGTGTCGTTTGCCACGAACGCCTGACCCTCGTCACGCGACCAGCGCACGATCGCATGCGAGTCGAGTTCCGCGAAACAGGCGCTGAACCACGCGCTGCCGGCCAGGACGCCCGGCTCACGGGCAATCAGCTGCGCCAGCCGCGGTTGATTGGGCAGCAGTTGTGCGCTGATATCGCCGGTACCGACGTCTTCGGTCAGCGCGCGCAGCACATCGGCGCGCACGTGCTGCGGATCAGGGGGCGCCAGAATGGGTTCGCTCATGCTGCCATTATCGCCCGATTCGCCACGAGCCTGACGGGCTTTCCGACGCCAGGGCCGGGCGTTTCGATGGGCTCCCAGGCGCGCGCGATCAGCCCGCCGGTCGGTTCGCTTCGGCTGCGGGTGCTGCGTTCGTACGCATCTGCTTTTGCAGCAAGGCAAGCGTCTGTTGCATCACGTTGGCATCCTCGAGGATGCGGGCCAGTCCCTGTTGCAACACCTCGACCAAATCTTCGGGGCGTTTTTCGCCGACGCTGAGTCCATTGCGATTGACGAACAGGCAGCGGCCACTGGCCGGGCTGACCCATGACAGCTTGGCGCGATCGGCTGCGGGGTCGTCGGGCGCGCCGAACTCGAACCAGGCGCCGGGCTGAAGGCTGCGAATGCGGTACAGCAAGGCCGCGTCCAGCGCTTCCGCGACGGGCTGGTCTTCACGAATCGCCGCCTGCAAGTCCGGAATGCTGTTCTCGTGCGGCGCCAGCACTTCGCGATCGACAAATGCCGGGCGTTCGATTTCGCCCAGGCGCCAGCGCATGAACTGGCCGAGTTCTTCGCACAACTGATCGATTTCCCCGGTGTGATAGGCCACCGAGGCCAGGCCACTACGCAGTTGTGTTGTCAGCACCGGCACCAGGGCGCGCAGGCGCAGGCGTTCCACCTGTGCCTCGCCGGCTACGGTGCACCAGACCAGGATGTCGGCAAAGCCCACCGCCTCGCGGTACTGGGTTGAGGTTTCGCCGTGGCGAAGCAATACCAATACCAGATAATTGGCCCATGGCCGGCTGACCAGATGGCTGACCCAGGGCGGCGCCGGTGTGCGATTCAGGCGGGCGGCGACCACTTGGTGCACCCGTTTGCGCGCCGACGCCAGTTGTTCACGGCCCGATGCGGCTTCCACGGCGCGCTGTTCCGACAATTCGGCACGTCGGTTGTGGGCATCGAGTGTCCGCTTGAGCGCCTGCACGGCCGCTTGCTGGCGTTCGCGCTCCTGGGCGTGGGTGATCGCGTCGACCATGGCCCGCAACTGTCCCAGCGACTCGCGCTCGGGGTCTGCGCTCGGACACCAGCCCTTGGTCACTTCGGCAAGCAGGTCGATGGTCTGGCGCAACGGATGCCGTGCCTCGATCGCCAGCGCGGAGGGGTCTTCCAGTACCGCGCGTGTGATCGGCACCTGCAGCGGTGCGAACAGCGAGTGCGTGGCTTTTGGCAACTGCGCATTGCGCAGCAGCGATTCGAATACGCGGCCGACCAGATCGATACTGGCCGCGTGTGCAGGCGTGGCAGTCGCGCCACCTTCGGCGTAACGCGCTTCGGCGAGCAGTTGCGATGCGAACTGGCGCGGCGGCGGTAATGGCTGGCCTTGATCGATGCGCTCCAGAAAGCGCGCCAGCGCCTGGCCAAGCGCGCTTGAGCTTGCCGATTCCGAATGGGCGCTGGCCGCACTGGCGCTGCTCTGCATGCGCTGTTCGAGTAGCGACAACAGCGATGACAAGACGTTGATTTCCGCGAAACTGTCCGGGTCGGCCGGTTCGGCCGCGGCGTGATCTGCTCGGGGTTGAGCGGGTGCGCCAGGCGCGGATGCGGTGGACGCGGCGCGGGCATGTTCCGCCTTGGCGGGTGCGATCAGATCCGGAAGCACCCCGGCATCGATCAGCCGTTTGTTGATATCGGCGTAAATGGGTGCGAGCGTGCCGAGCACGTGCTGATCGAACAGGCGCAGTGCGACGAGGCGGACGTCCAGGGACAGATCGAGGGTGGCCAGCACCTGCGCGAACGCTTTCGCCAGCGCATGCGGACCAAGCGGGTTTTGCGCGTCGTCGGCAATCGGCAAGTCGAGCAGCACTGACAGCCGTTGGTTGAGCGCGTTCATGGCATCGCCGATACGCTGGCTCGCACGCGCGGCCATCGCGTCAACCGCGAGATCGATTTCCAGTGTTTCGTGCTCGATCAACGACAGCGATGTGCGCGCGGAATCGGCGATTGGCGGCGCCGATTCGGCCAGTTTGTCGATGTTGGCGATAAACGCGACCATGCTCTGGCTGCGGTGGCGTCGGCACTCGCGCATCGCTTCAAAATAGAGCTGTTGACGCTCGGCGTTGCTGGCGCCTTCAGCCAATGCGAACAACTCGTTGTCGATGGCATCGAACAACGCATTCGCCGGCGCACGCAAGCGTGTGCGCATCAGGCCGAGCAGTGCCGAAAGCAGCTCCGGAAATGGCGGTGAAGGGGTGTTCGTACTCATCGACGATCGGCCTCGCTGACGACTGCGACCAGCCGGAGGCTGCGCATCGCCGGGGGCAGCGTAGCGGTTTTCACGCGGACAAATCCGTGACTTGGGCCGAATTAATTGATTCGTCGGTCAACAAAACCGGGATGCCGTCCTCAATCCGGTACACCAGTTTGCCATCGCGCGTGCGCAGGGCCGCGTGCAGCGGCTCTTGCTGCGTGCTGCCATCGGCGCGTTTGACCGTCCCGGCGGCGATCGCCTGGTTGATGCGGTCGCGTGCCTCCGCCGGGAGCGGCAACAGCGGCTGTCGCGTAAGCGGGCAGCACAGAATATCCAGCAAGCGTTTGTCCACCGATCTCTTCCTTTACCCCAATCCCGATTTTGTCAGGCCATGCTTGCGCTTACAATAGGCGCTTACCGTGACCTGGACGATTGCGATGAGCGACCCAACACCTGTTTCGCCGCTGGTTGGCGTGGTCATGGGCTCGCGTTCGGATTGGGACACCATGCAGCACGCGTGCGCACGCCTCGAACAATTGGGCGTCCCGTTCGAAGTGCGGGTGGTGTCGGCCCATCGTACGCCGGACCTGCTTTTCGGTTATGCGCAGTCGGCCGCCGAACGCGGCTTGCGTGCGATCATCGCCGGTGCCGGTGGCGCTGCGCATTTGCCGGGCATGTTGGCCGCCAAGACCACCGTCCCGGTGCTTGGCGTGCCGGTGCAGTCCAAAGCGCTCAATGGCCTGGATTCCTTGTTGAGCATGGTGCAGATGCCCGCCGGTGTGCCGGTAGCCACGTTTGCGATCGGTGCCGCGGGCGCCGCCAATGCCGCTTTGTTCAGCGCTGCGCTGCTGGCCTTTGGGTCTCCGCCGATCGCGCAGGCGCTGGCCGCGTTTCGACGCCAGCAAACCGACGACGTGCTGGCGCATGCGGATCCGCGACAACCATGACCACGGTCGGAATACTCGGTGGCGGCCAGTTGGCGCGCATGCTGGCGCTTGCCGGGGCGCCGTTGGGTCTGCGCTTTCTGGTGATGGATTCGCTCGCCGATGCGTGCGCGGCGCAGTTCGTGCCGCAGTTGCAGGCCGATTACCGCGATCAGGAGGCGTTGGCCGAGTTTGCGTCGCGCGTGGACGTGGCAACCTTCGATTTCGAAAACGTGCCGGCCAGCAGCGCACAGTGGTTGGCTGAGCGCATCCCGGTGTTCCCGGTGCCATCCGCGCTCGCGGTGGCGCAGGATCGGCTGGCGGAAAAAACCCTGTTCCGCGATCTGGGTATTGCGGTGCCGGCTTATGCGCGGGTCGATACGCGTGAGGATCTGGAGCAGGCGGTCGCGAGCGTGGGGCTGCCGGCGATCCTCAAGACCCGGCGCCTGGGTTACGACGGCAAGGGCCAGTTCCGTCTGCGTCGGCAAAGCGACATCGATACGGCATGGCAGGCGCTCGGTGCCGGGGCAGCCGCCTTGATACTCGAAGCGTTGGTGCCGTTCGATCGCGAGTTGTCGGTAATCGCGGTGCGCGCCCGCGACGGCGAGTTCCGGGCGTGGCCGGTCACCGAGAATTGGCATGCCGACGGTATCCTCGCCGCCAGTCTCGCTCCGGCGAAGGTCGGTTCGACACTGCAGCAGTCCGCGCTCGACGCCGCGCAGCGTGTTGCTCAGGCGCTTGGTTATGTCGGCGTGTTCGCGCTGGAACTGTTCGAATGCGATGGCGCGTTGCTGGCCAACGAGATCGCGCCGCGGGTGCACAACTCCGGGCATTGGACCATCGAGGGCGCGCGTACCTCGCAATTCGAGAATCATCTGCGCGCGGTACTGGGATTGCCACTGGGTTCGACCGCAGCCAGCGGCCATGCGTGCATGCTGAACTGGGTGGGCGAGTTGCCCGATCCACGGGCGGTACTGTCCTCGCCTTGCGGGCATTGGCACGATTACGGCAAAGCGCCGCGTGCGGGGCGCAAGGTGGGCCACGCCACCTTGACCGCGCCGGATCGCAAGCAGTTGGCCGATGCGCTGAGTTCGGTTGCGGAAGCCTTGCAGCGCAGCGCGCAAGTTGCCGGAGCACTCGCGAGGTTGCGAGAGTCGGCGCTGACGTGGGAAGCGCCGTGAGGGTGCCGGCGCAGCAATCCTGTTGTGTCATAGCGCGCTGAGGCGCTCGGTCGCCCACAGGGTGGGCTCCTACATCAACCGGTTGCGCTCACCTGTAGGAGCCCACCCTGTGGGCGACCGAGCGAGCGACGCAAGGGGCCTGGCTTTCTCTCGCTCTGATCGGCCACGTTCGGCAGGTTGCTAATCCTCGCGCGCCAGCGCCGCAGCCAGGCCGGTGTAATTGGCCGGGGTCAGCGCAAGCAGGCGATCCTTGGTCTCACGCGGAATGGCCAGGCCGGTGATGAATTCACGCAGGCTGTCGCGGCTGATACCGACACCGCGGGTCAATGCCTTGATCTGTTCGTATGGCTCGGGCAGGCCATAGCGGCGCATCACCGTTTGCACCGCTTCGCCCAGCACTTCCCAGGTTGCATCCAGATCCGCGCTCAACCGCGACGGGTTGGCGCGCAGCTTGCCAAGCCCGCGTTGCAGCGCATCCAGCGCAATCAGGCTGTGCGCGAAGCCGGTGCCGAGCGCGCGCAGCACGGTGGAATCGGTCAGGTCGCGCTGCCAGCGGCTGATCGGCAGTTTTTCCGAAAAGTGGCCGAGCAGGGCATTGGCGATCCCGAGGTTGCCCTCGGCATTTTCGAAGTCGATCGGATTGACCTTGTGCGGCATGGTGCTGGAACCCACTTCGCCGGCGCGTACCGCCTGAGTGAAGTAACCCAGCGAGATATAGCCCCAGATATCGCGGCACAGATCGATCAGCACGGTATTGATGCGGCGCTGCGCGTCGCACAGTTCGGCAATGCCGTCGTGCGGTTCGATCTGGGTGGTGTAGGGGTTCCAGTCCAGACCCATCGACTCGACGAAACGTTGCGCAAAGGCGTGCCAGTCCACTTCGGGATACGCCACCACATGGGCGTTGTAATTGCCGACCGCGCCGTTGATCTTGCCCGGGATGGCGATCTCGCGCATCTGCGCCAGTTGCCAGGCCAGACGATGCAGCACGTTGGCCAGTTCCTTGCCCAATGTGGTTGGTGATGCCGGCTGGCCGTGGGTGCGCGCCAGCATCGCCAGCTCGGCCATTTCGTGCGCCATGCCGCGCAGCTTTTCCAACAGCCTGGTGGTGGCAGGCCACATCACCTTGGTGCAGCCTTCTGCCAGCATCAGCGCATAGGCCAGGTTGTTGATGTCCTCGGAGGTGCAGGCGAAATGCACGAACTCGGCCGCTGCCCGCAACGACGGGGTGGCTGCCAGCCGTTCCTTGATGAAGTACTCCACCGCCTTGACGTCGTGATTGGTGGTGCGTTCGATTTCCTTGACCCGCGCCGCATCGGTGAGCGAAAAATCGCTGGCCAGTGCGCGCAGCCAGGCGACTTGCCCATCGTCGAACGCGGCGAGCTCGGCAATTGCCGGTTCGGCAGCAAGTGCGATCAGCCATTCGATTTCAACGGTGACGCGGGCGCGAATCAGCCCGAACTCGGAGAATATCGGGCGCAATGCGTCGGCTTTGCCAGCGTAGCGGCCATCGACGGGGGAGAGGGCGGTGAGGCTGTGCTCGGACATGGCTCGCTCGGTGCGCTGAAAACACGATTTTACCTTGGCGATGGCACCGCCTGCAGAACACCGTCACCAAATGCCTTTGCGGCGTTACCCTGTGCGTTGTCGAACCGCACCGGGAGCACAGCATGCGCAAGCAAACGGGTTACCGCATCGAGCGCGACAGCATGGGCGAACTGCGCGTGCCAAGCGATGCCTTGTGGGGTGCGCAGACCCAGCGCGCGCTGGAGAATTTTCCGATATCCGGGCTGCGCATGCCCGCCGAGTTCATTGCCGCGCTCGGCCTGATCAAGGCCGCTGCAGCCACGGTGAACGGGCGATTCGGCGCGCTCGACACGCTGCGGGCGGAAGCGATTCGCGCCGCCGCCCTGCGCGTGGCCGGCAATGCATTGGACACCCAGTTTCCGGTGGACGTGTTTCAGACCGGTTCGGGCACCTCCAGCAACATGAACGCAAACGAGGTGATCGCCACGCTGGCCAGCCGCGACGCGGGCCTCGCCGTGGATCCCAACGACCACGTCAACATGGGTCAGAGTTCCAACGACGTGGTGCCGAGCGCGATTCATGTAGCGGCGGCACTGGCGCTCGCCAACCAGTTGCTGCCCGCGCTCACGCACCTGAGCGCGGTGATCCGCAAGCGAGGCAAGGCCCTGAGCAAGGTCGTCAAAACCGGACGCACGCATCTGATGGACGCGATGCCGCTCACGATGGGGCAGGAGTTGGGCGGTTGGGCGGCGCAGATCGATGCGGCGATCGAGCGCATCAAGGATTCAAGCAAGCGCCTGCAACGGCTGGCGCTGGGCGCGACCGCCGTGGGCACCGGCATCAATGCCGACCCGCGTTTCGCCAAGGCCATGGCTGCCGAGTTGACGCGTATCGGCGGTGTTCGCTTTAGCGCGGCACCGAATCCGTTCGCAGCGCTGTCGGCGCAGGACGATGCGGTGGAAATGTCGGGCCAGTTGAATGCGCTGGCCTGCGCGCTGATGAAAATCAGCAACGATCTGCGCTGGATGAACTCAGGCCCCTTGGCCGGTCTCGGCGAAATCGCGCTGCCGGCATTGCAGCCTGGCAGCTCGATCATGCCGGGCAAGGTCAACCCGGTGATTCCCGAGGCGGTGTGCATGGTCTGCGCGCAGGTGATCGGCAATCACGCCAGCATCACCATGGCCGGCGCCAGCGGCAACTTCCAGCTCAACGTCATGTTGCCGTTGATTGCGCACAATCTGCTGCAATCGATCCGCCTGCTGGCCAACGCCAGCCGCCAGTTGGCCGACGCCGCCATTGCCGGTTTCAGCGTCAATCACCAGGCGATTTCCGCCGCACTGACGCGCAATCCGGTATTGGTGACGGCGCTCAACCCGGTGATCGGATATGCCAAGGGCGCGGCGATCGCCAAGCAGGCTTATGCCGAGGGCCGCCCGTTGCTGGATGTGGCTCGCGAAGCCACCGATCTGCCGGAAAAAACCTTGCGCAAGCTGCTCGATCCGCTGGCGCTGACCAAGGGTGGTATTGCCGGCGCACGCTAGACGGCTGTAGCTCGCTGCGCCAGGTCGCCCACAGGGTGGGCTCCTACAGGTCGCTCCACGACATTGTGTAGGAACTCACCCTGTGAGCGACGGGGTTCGCATCGAGGCTGGGTTGCGGTTGGTGCCCGCAAATCGATTGATCCCTCGGCAGGCCTTCAGCAAGCGCGCGCTGCGATCATTGCGCCGCAATCCAGCGCTCGATCTTGGCTTCCAGTACCTTCATCGGCACCGTGCCATCGTTGAGCACCTCGCGGTGGAACGCGCGCACATCGAAGCGTTCGCCGAGCGCGGCTTCGGCCCTGGTGCGCAACGCGCGAATCCTGATCTGCCCGATCTTGTAAGCCAGTGCCTGTCCCGGGATCGCCATGAAGCGCTCGGCTTCGGCGATGGCGCGGGTGGGTTCGGTCGGCGAATTGGCATACATGTAATCGAGCACCTGCTGCCGGCTCCAGCCCTTGGCGTGGATGCCGGTATCGACTACCAAGCGGATCGCGCGCCACAGCTCGGCATCCAGTGCGCCGAAATACATCACCGGATCGGTGTAAACGCCCAGTTCCTTGCCCAATGATTCGGCGTAAAGGCCCCAGCCTTCGGCGAAGGCGGTTTCGCCGCCGAAACGACGAAAGGCCGGCAACTCGGTGAGCTCCTGTTGCAGCGCGATCTGGAAATGATGGCCGGGCTCGGCCTCGTGCAGAAACAGCGATTCCAGTGCGTAGCGCGGGCGTGCTTTCAAATCGTACGTGTTGGCGTAGAAGATGCCGGGGCGCGATCCGTCCTGGGCCGGGCGTTGATACGACCCGCCCGCGGCGGAGGCGGCGCGAAAGGCTTCAACCGGGCGAATCTCGAAATCGGCCTTGGGCCGCACATCGAACAAGGCCGGCAGCAGCGGCTCGATCGTGGCGCGAAAGCCGCGATAGGCATCCAGCATGTCCTGCTCGCTGTCGAAATAGTTGGCCGGATCCGCCTTGAGATGTGTGAAATAGTCCTTCAACTCGCCCGTGAACCCGGTTTGGCGCATGACCTTGCGCATTTCATCGTGGATGCGCGCGACTTCATCCAGGCCGATCTGGTGGATTTGTTCGGGGCTGAGATCGGTGGTGGTGGATTGCCGCGCCAGATAGGCGTACCACGCTTCACCGTCGGGCAATGCGCCGAGGCCGACGCTATCGCGCGTTGCCGGCAGATACTCATCGGCGGCATAGGCGCGCAGCTTGCGATAGGCCGGCATCAGGGTGTCGGCAATCAGCGCCCGGTAGGCGTCGCGCAGACGGGTGCGGTCGGCTTCGGCGAAGCCCGCCGGCAGGTTCTCGATCGGCTTCCAGAAAACCGTCTTTTCGGGATCGTCGGCGATCAGCGCGTCGAACTGCGGGATGGCCTTTTCGATCAGTACGCGCGGCTGGGTCAGGCCTTGCGCCACGCCGTCGCGCATGTTGGCGATGGCCTGGTCGAACAGGGCAGGGATCTGACTGGCGCGAGCTAGCCAGTTGTCGTAGTCGTCCACACTGCGAAATGGCTGTGCGCCGGTGCCGGCACCGAGCATGGCGAAGGTGCTCGCCATGTTGCGGAATTGGTTCAGCGGCATCAGATCATCGCGGAAGGCGTAGCCCTCGATCTCGCCTTCCAGATTGTTCACGAACACGTCGTAGCTGACCCGCGCGCGCGGATCGAGGGTCGCCGGGCCAATCGCCTTGACCCGCTCCAGCCACAGCGCCGCGAACTCTTTGCTGGCATCGCGGTAAGCCGGGCTCAGGGTGTTGGGCAGGCGGTCGTTGTAACGCGGGTCGCCGATGAAGGTGGCGCGCAGCGGATTGCGCTCCAGCGCCGCTTCCCAATACTGCGCGTAGATCTGCTCAAGCTGCTGCTGTGCGGTTTCGGTTGCCGTGCTTGGCGCGCCGGCTGCCGGATCGGTAGATTGCGGTGCCCCGCCACAGGCAGCAAGTGCAATGCACAGAAAAGGGACAAACAGACGTGCGCGCATGATGTCTCTCCAGAAGCGGTTGCAGTGGTGATCGTTGGGCGATGATGCCCGCGCTGCGCGTGAAAGTCATGGTTCAGCGCAGCGAGCCGGTGCATTGCGCAAGCATTGCCGCACCGACCCGTTGGCGGCTATGCTGGCGCGTCAATGGCTACATTGGGCTGGCTCATGCGCAAGCGTCTCGTTGCTGCCAACTGGAAGTTGAATGGAAGCCGGCAGTTCGCGGTGGAACTGCTCGATGCGCTACTGGCCGGCGGCTGGCCTGGCAACACCGATTTGGCGATATTTCCGCCGCTGCCGTATCTCGCCGAGTTGATCGCGCGCTACGCCGACAGCGGCATGCGCTTTGGTGCGCAGGATGTCGGTTGCAACAGCCAAGGCGCCTTTACCGGCGAGGTGTCGGCGGCGATGTTGGCGGATATCGGTTGCCATTACGTGTTGGTCGGGCACTCCGAGCGGCGCGAGTACCACGCCGAGAGCGACGAACTGATCGCGCAAAAGGTGGGGGCGGCGAAGGCTGCCGGCCTGGTTCCGGTGCTGTGCGTGGGCGAAACCTTGCACCAGCGCGAAGCCGGGCAGACGCAGTGGGCGCTGGAGCGACAGTTCACGCCGGTGTTCGAACGGCTGGGCAACGACGCGCTGGCCGGGGTGGTGGTGGCGTACGAGCCGCGCTGGGCGATCGGTACCGGGCGCGCAGCCAGCGCCGAGCAGGTGCAGGAAGTCCATGCCTTTATTCGTGGCGAAGTGCGCGCGCGGGATGCTAGAATTGCGGATTCGCTGCTGATTCTCTATGGCGGTAGCGTCAAGCCGTCCAATGCCGGGGCCTTGTTTGACTTGCCGGACGTCGATGGCGGTTTGATTGGTGGCGCTTCTTTGGTTGCGTCGGATTTTCTTGCAATTGCCGCTGCTGCGGCACCTTGAGCACTGGTCATGATTCTTAAACTCGTCAATATTGTTCACGTGCTGCTCGCGGTTGCGATGATCGGTCTGATCTTGCTGCAGCGCGGCTCGGGCGCAGCCGCCGGTTCCGGCTTCGGCGCCGGTGCGTCGGGCACCGTGTTCGGTTCCACCGGTGCATCCAACTTCATGTCCAAATCGACCAAGTGGTTGGCTGCGGCGTTCTTTGCGCTGAGTCTCGGTATGGCGATCTACGCCAGCCGTTCGGCCAATCGTCCGGTTGCCGATGATCTCGGCGTGATGGGCGGATCGACGCCGAGTGCGCTGGTGCAGCCTGCCGCGAACGGTGAGGTGCCGGCAGCGCCGGATGCGGAACCCGCAACGCAATCGTCGGTCGTGCCCGAAGCGCCGGTCGACGCGCCAACCGATGCGTCGGCAATTGACAAAGATCAAGAAAAAAACTGAAGCGCTGATACAATGGCGCAGGCCGGTTCGCCGGTTGGGATTGAACCGGCTGCGATTAAACCGGCTGCGATTAAACCTGTTGCCCAGGTGGCGGAATTGGTAGACGCACTACCTTGAGGTGGTAGCGACTTAGGTCGTGGGGGTTCGAGTCCCCCCTTGGGCACCAACACATAGTGCGCTGTTCGCGTCGCCTCGCGACCAGCGCTTGAACGCGCTGAACGCGCGGCTGAGAGGGCTCTCGTGCTGGGCGAATATCTGCCGGTTCTCCTGTTCATGGTCGTCGCCATCGGCTTCGGCGCCTCGTTGCTGGTTCTTGGCTGGTTGTTGGGGCCCAAGCGTCCCGATGTCGAGAAGCTATCGCCGTACGAGTGCGGCTTTGAAGCGTTCGAAGACGCGCGCATGAAGTTCGATGTGCGTTACTACCTCGTCGCCATCCTGTTCATCATCTTCGACCTGGAAATTGCCTTCCTGTTTCCGTGGGCTGTCGTCTATCGGGAAATTGGTTTGACTGCAATTCTGGCGATGACCGTATTCCTCGGCATCCTGGTGGTCGGCTTCATCTACGAATGGAAGAAGGGCGCGCTGGAATGGGAGTGAAGGAGTTCTTTCATAACCCCGAGCCGCTGGGCCGGGTGGACGACATCCTGCGTCCGGAAGGCGATAACCCGTTGGTGCAGCATGGGTTCGCCGTCACCTCGGTGGATACGCTGATCAATTGGGCGCGGACCGGCTCGATGTGGCCGATGACCTTCGGTCTGGCGTGCTGCGCGGTGGAGATGATGCACGCGGGCGCCTCACGCCTGGATCTGGATCGCTACGGCGTGATCTTCCGTCCATCGCCACGCCAGTCCGACGTGATGATCGTTGCCGGCACCCTGGTCAACAAGATGGCGCCGGCGCTGCGCAAGGTCTACGACCAGATGCCCGAACCCAAATGGGTGATCTCGATGGGCTCGTGCGCCAACGGTGGTGGCTATTACCACTATTCGTACTCGGTGGTGCGCGGCTGCGATCGCGTGGTGCCGGTCGATATCTACGTTCCCGGTTGTCCTCCGACCGCCGAGGCCCTGATCTACGGCATTCTTCAGTTGCAAAAGAAGATCCGCCGCACCAACACGATTGCGCGCTGAGCCATGCCCGAGCCGACATTGACCCTGGTTGAACGCCTGAAGAACCGTTTCGCCGATGTGCAGCTATCGATCGTGGATGCGCGCGGCGAAGTGACAATGGAAGTGGCGCCAGAGCACTGGTTGGCCACTGCCAGGGCGCTGCGCGACGAACCCGAATTCCGTTTCGAGCTGTGCATGGACGTGAGCGGCGTCGATTACCTGAGCTACGGTCAGGTCGAATGGGATACCAGCGACGTCTCCTCCGAGGGGTTTTCGCGCGGCGTCGAGGCGCTGGGCCCGGGGCGGTTCTCATGGGCCGAGCGGCCGACGGGCGCCGGCCCGACACGGCGGTTCGCAGCAGTGGCGCACCTGCTCTCGGTAAGCAACAACGCGCGGTTGCGTATCCGCTGTTTCGCGCCGGACGACGGGTTGCCGATCGTGCCCTCGCTGCTGTCGGTCTGGCCCGGGGTCAACTGGTTCGAGCGCGAGGCGTTCGATCTCTACGGCATCATCTTCGAAGACCATCCCGACTTGCGCCGCATTCTCACCGACTACGGTTTTGTCGGCCATCCGTTCCGCAAGGATTTCCCGCTGATCGGCAATGTCGAGGTGAGTTACGACCCCGAGCGCGGGCGCGTGATTTATCAGCCGGTCACGATCGAACCGCGGGTCGGCGTGCCGCGCGTGGTACGCCACGATTCGGGCCTGCAACAGGCAGCGGCCGAAGCCGCTGCGGCCAAGCGTTGAGGGCCCGGCAATGACCCAGGAAATCCGCAATTACACGATGAACTTCGGCCCGCAGCATCCGGCCGCGCACGGCGTGCTGCGTCTGGTGCTGGAGATGGATGGCGAGACGGTGATGCGCGCCGATCCGCATGTCGGCCTGTTGCATCGCGCGACCGAAAAGCTGGCCGAGAGCAAGCCGTTCAACCAGTCGATCGGTTACATGGATCGCCTCGATTACATGTCGATGATGTGCAACGAGCATGCCTATGTGCTGGCGATCGAACGCCTGCTCGGGATCGAGGCGCCGGATCGTGCGCAGTACATCCGCACGATGTTCGACGAGGTCACCCGCATTCTCAATCACTTGCTCTGGATCGGCTCCAACGGCCTGGATCTGGGTGCGATGGCGCTGTTCCTGTATGCCTTCCGCGAACGCGAAGAGCTGATGGACTGCTATGAGGCAGTGTCCGGCGCACGCATGCACGCCGCCTACTACCGGCCCGGCGGCGTCTATCGCGATCTGCCCGATACCATGCCCAGGTACAAGGAGTCGCCGTGGCGCAAGGGCAAGGAACTCACGCGCGTCAACGAATGGCGCGAAGGCTCCATGCTCGATTTCCTCGACGCGTTCGCCGACGATTTCCCGCGCCGGGTTGACGAGTACGAAACCCTGCTCACCGACAACCGCATCTGGAAGCAGCGTACGGTCGGTATCGGCGTGGTGCCGCCGGAGCTGGCGATGGCCTGGGGCATGAGCGGCCCGATGCTGCGCGGCTCGGGTATCGCCTGGGATCTGCGCAAGAAACAGCCCTATGCCAAGTACGCCGAGGTCGATTTCGACATTCCGGTCGGCGTCACCGGCGACTGCTACGACCGTTATCTGGTGCGGGTCGAGGAAATGCGCCAATCGGCGCGCATCATCAAACAATGCGTGGCCTGGCTGCGCGCCAACCCCGGCCCGGTGATGCTGGACAATTTCAAGGTGTCGCCGCCATCGCGCGAAGCGATGAAAGACGACATGGAAGCCTTGATCCATCACTTCAAACTGTTCACCGAAGGCTACTGTGTGCCGGAAGGCGAGGTCTACGCCGCGGTGGAAGCGCCGAAGGGCGAGTTCGCCGCCTACATCGTGTCCGACGGCGCCAACAAACCGTTCCGGCTGAAGCTGCGGGCACCGGGTTTCGCCCACCTGTCGTCGATGGACACCATCGTGCGCGGGCACATGTTGCCCGATGTGGTGGCGATGATCGGTACCTACGACATCGTGTTCGGGGAGATCGACCGATGAATACCTGCCTTTCAAAGCCGTCCGCAAATTGCGCAAAGGGCGCAAAGGGCACTCGGAACAAGGCTTCCATCCGGCGCAAACCGGGGTCCGTTTTGCTCTATCCGATGAGTTCCTGGTTTTGCTGGATTGGCGAAAACATATCTGGTCAGAGCATCCCGACAGAGTTTTTGCTGGACACCTTTTGCGATCTTTGCGTCCTTGGCGGACCCAAGGGCTTTGCTTTGACGGCGGGAAGCAACGCATGAAAGCCACCGGCAATTTCGAAGCCTGCCAGCACGTCGATCCGATGCTGGCGCTGAACGAGCATACCCGCGCCACCATCGATCAATGGCGCGCCAAGTTTCCGCCGGAGCGCTCGCGCTCGGCGTTGATCCAGGGTTTGATTGCCGCGCAGGAGCAGAACCAGGGCTGGCTTGGCGACGAAATGATGGCAGCGGTGGCCAAGTATCTCGGTGTGCCGCCGGTGTGGGCGTATGAGGTGGCGACGTTTTATTCAATGATCGAGACCGCGCCGGTCGGCCGCAACAACGTCGCGATCTGCACCAACATCAGTTGCTGGCTCAATGGCGCCGAGGACATCGTGCGTTATTGCGAAGGCAAGCTTGGCATCAAGCTGGGCGAGAGCACCGCGGATGGGCGCGTCTATCTCAAGCGCGAGGAAGAATGCCTCGCGGCGTGCTGCGGCGCGCCGATGATGGTCGTCAACGGTCACTATCACGAGAATCTGGACACCGAAAAGGTGGACCAGATTCTCGCATCGCTGAAGTGAGGTCGGAGCAGATGGCAGTCGGGCCCCCGCCGCAGGAACACAACGTCGTCAACACGACGCTGCATTTTGATACGCCATGGTCTTACGAGAGCTATCTCAAGACCGGTGGTTACGCCGCATGGCGCAAGATTCTCGACGAGAAGATTCCGCCGGAACAGGTGGTCGAGATGGTCAAGCAGTCCGGCCTGCGCGGCCGCGGCGGCGCCGGCTTCCCGACCGGCCTGAAGTGGAGCTTCATGCCCAAGGGCAACGTCGGCCAGAAGTACATCCTGTGCAATTCCGACGAGTCCGAACCGGGCACCTGCAAGGATCGCGACATCCTGCGCTTCAATCCGCACGCGGTGCTCGAAGGCATGGCGATTGCCTGCTACGCCACCGGCAGTACGGTCGCCTACAACTACCTGCGCGGCGAGTTCCACCACGAGCCGTTCGAACACATCGAACTGGCGCTGGCCGATGCCTATCGGCACGGTTGGCTGGGCAAGAACATCCTGGGTTCGGGCGTGGATGTCGATATCCACAATGCGCTCGGCGCCGGCGCCTACATCTGCGGCGAAGAAACCGCGCTGATGGAATCGCTGGAAGGAAAGAAAGGCCAGCCGCGCTACAAGCCGCCGTTCCCGGCCAACTTCGGCCTGTACGGGCGGCCGACCACGATCAACAACACCGAAACCTACGCCTCGGTGCCGGCGATCATCCGCAACGGCCCGGAATGGTTCCTGGGACTGGGCAAGCCCAACAACGGCGGCGCCAAGGTGTTTTCGGTATCCGGCCATGTTGCCCGGCCGGGCAACTACGAGGTCCGCCTGGGCACGCCGTTCAGCGAGCTGCTGGAAATGGCCGGTGGCATGCGGCCGGGGCGTACCTTGAAGGCGGTCATTCCGGGCGGCTCCTCGATGCCGGTGTTGCCGGGCGAGACCATGCTCGGCCTGACCATGGATTACGACAGCATCCAGAAGGCCGGTTCCGGCCTGGGCTCCGGTGCGGTAGTGGTGATGGACGACACCACCTGCATGGTGCGTGCCTGCCAGCGCATCGCGCGGTTCTATTTTGCCGAGTCGTGCGGGCAATGCACGCCGTGCCGCGAAGGCACCGGCTGGATGTATCGGGTGCTGACCCGCATCGTCGAAGGCAAGGCCGAGCTGGAGGATCTGAACACGCTCAAGGCGGTGGCCGGCCAGATCGAAGGGCACACCATTTGTGCGTTTGGCGAAGCTGCCGCATGGCCGGTGCAGGGGTTTCTGCGCCAGTTCTGGTCTGAATTCGAATACGCGATCGTCAACAAGCGCTTCCTGGTTGACGATGCGCAGTTGGGAGTGGCGGCATGAACGTTTCGAAGCGGGAAGCAGTCCGCAAAGAGCGCAAATTGCGCCAGGAAAATCTCAAATCAGCTTTTGTTCGCGGCCTTGGCGTCCTTTGCGGACCAAAACGCTTTGGGGGTCTACTGTGAGTGCGCAACCGGGCAACCCGACCGCTCCCGATCTGGTCAATATCGAAATCGACGGCGTTGCCGTGCAGGCGCCGAAGGGGTCGATGATCATCCAGGCTGCCGACAAGGCGGGCGTTGCCGTTCCGCGGTTCTGCTACCACGAGAAACTGCCGATCGCCGCCAACTGCCGCATGTGCATGGTCGATGTCGAGAAGATGCCCAAGCCGGCGCCGGCCTGCGCCACGCCGGTGATGGAGGGCATGAAGATCTACACCCAGTCCAAGCGTGCGCTCGATGCCCAGCGCAACGTGATGGAATTCCTGCTGATCAATCACCCGCTGGATTGCCCGATCTGCGATCAGGGCGGCGAGTGCGAATTGCAGGATGTCTCGCTCGGCTACGGCCGCTCGGTCAGCCGTTACAACGAGCGCAAACGCGTCGTTGCCGACGAGGATTTCGGGCCGTTGGTCGCTTCCGACATGACCCGTTGCATCCAATGTACGCGCTGCATTCGCGTGTCCTCCGAAATATGCGGCACTTTCGAGCTGGGCGGGATGCAGCGTGGCGAGCGCCTTGAAATCGGCACCTACGACGGCAAGCCGCTGACCAGCGAGTTGTCGGGCAACGTCATCGATGTCTGCCCTGTCGGTGCGCTCACCAACAAGGTATTCCGGTTCCGCGCCCGCGCCTGGGATCTGATGGCGCGCCAGAGCATCGGCTACCACGATGCCCTGGGTTCCAATCTTTACCTGCATGTGCGCCGCGGCGAAGTGCTGCGCAGCGTGCCGCGCGACAACGAAGCGGTCAACGAATGCTGGCTGTCCGATCGCGACCGTTATTCGCATCAGGGCCTGTACGCCAGCGATCGCGCGACGCGGCCGATGGTGCGCAAGGGCGGCACGCTGGTCGAGGTCGATTGGCCGGAAGCCATTGCCTTTGTCGCAGAAGGACTGAAGCGGCACGGCGGCGAAGCCCTGTGCGCGCTGGTTGCTCCGCTGACGAGTAACGAGGAAGGCTATTTGCTGGCGCAGATCGTGCGCGGTCTGGGCGGCGAGCACATCGACCACCGCCTGCGCACGCTCGATTTCGCCGACGTGCCGCTGTCGCAGGCCTTCGAAATGCCACTGGCGGCGATCGAGTCGGCACGCTGGGTGCTGGTGGTCGGCAGCAATCCGCGCTACGACCAGCCGCTGCTGGCGCAGCGCCTGCGCAAGGCGGTCAAGCGCGGCGCCAAGGTCGCGGTGATCAACCCGGTCGACTTCGATTTCCTGTTCGATCCTGCCGCGCGCCGCATCGTCGAGCCGCTGGCGATGGTGGATGAGCTGGCCGCACTCGCGAAGCTGCTGGTGGCTGAAGGCGATGTGCCGGCCGCGCTCGCATCGGTGGTGTCGAGCGCCCAGCCGAACGATGCGCAGCGCGCCATGGCGGCGTTGTTCGCCGGGCGCGAAAACGCGCTCGTGCTGTTTGGCGATATTGCCGTCCAGCACCCGGTGGCTTCCTTGCTGCGCGCGCTGGCCAAACTGGTAGCGAAAGCCACCGGCGCGGCGTTCAATGAACTGCCGTCGGGCGCCAATGGCGTCGGTTTGGGACGCGTGGGCGTGGTTCCGCAATCGCCTGCCGGCAAGAACGCCGTGCAGATCATGGCGCAGCCGGGCAAGGCCTTGCTGGTCTACCACTCGGGTTCGCAGGACACCGCCACCGCCACCGCCTACGACGTGGCCCGCAGCACCTCCGACTTCCATGTCTACGTGGGCGCCTACGCCTGCACCGGCGTCAAGCGCACCGCGCACGCGGTGTTGCCGATCGGCCTGCCGCCGGAAGTCGAGGGCAGCCTGGTCAACGTCGATGGCACGATTCAGTCGTTCTCCGGTGGTGCCAAACTGCCGGGCGAGGCGAGGCCGGGCTGGCGCGTGTTGCGCGCGCTCGGCGCTGCTTTGGGGTTGCCGGGCTTCGCGTTCACCGCGTTCAGCGAACTGGCCGAACGCGTGCGGCCATTGCTGGACGCGCCGACGATCGCGACTGGCACCGTGAAGGTCGCCGAACGCCCGGCCGCCGGCGAGGGTCTGGCGCGGATCACTACGGTGCCGATCTATCGCAGCGATGCGGTGGTGCGTCGCGCCGCTGCCTTGCAGTCGCATCCTTTGACGGCCGGGCCGCGGGCAGTCATGCATCCCGAGGACGCGCTGGCACTTGGCCTGGCCGATGGCGTCATCGCGAAGTTTGCCGACGGCGTCGGCGAGGCCACCCTGCCGGTAAGCGTGAGCAGCCGCGTGGCCAAGGGCGCGGTCTGGATCGAATCGGGCTATGCGGCGACGGCACCGCTGTCGGCAACCGCCCGTCTGACCGTGACGAGGGCCTGAGCGTGATCGACTTCATTCGCGAATTGTTTCTGGGCTTCG
Source organism: Gammaproteobacteria bacterium HGW-Gammaproteobacteria-4 (assembly GCA_002839995.1). Taxonomy (GTDB): domain Bacteria; phylum Pseudomonadota; class Gammaproteobacteria; order Xanthomonadales; family Xanthomonadaceae. The sequence goes on from PGZC01000010.1 coordinate 37,225, forward strand.
GTACCCTGGGCCTTGTCGCCTGGACCCTCGTCAAGATTTTTGTCGTGGTGATTCCGATCACGCTTGCGGTGGCGTTCTACACGCTGGCCGAACGCAAGGTGATTGGCTGGATGCACGTGCGCCATGGGCCGGTTTATATCGGTCAAGTGTTCGGCATCGGCCTGATCCAGCCGTTCGCCGATGTGCTCAAAATGTTGTTCAAGGAGTTGATCGTCCCCAGCAATGCGCACCGCTTCCTGTATCGGCTCGCGCCGATCCTCGCGATCGCGCCGGCGCTGGCGGCTTGGGCGGTGGTCCCATTCGAGGATGGGCTGGTGTTGTCCAACGCCAACGCCGGGCTGCTATACCTGCTGGCGATGACCTCGATGGGTATTTACGGCATCGTCATTGCCGGCTGGGCATCGAACTCGAAGTACGCTTTTCTCGGCGCGTTGCGCTCCACCGCGCAGGTGGTGAGTTACGAAATCGCGATGGGCTTTGCGCTGGTTGGTGTGCTCGTTGCCGCCGGCTCGCTCAACCTGACCGATATCGTGCGCGCCCAGGCCGGCAATGCCGGGTTTTTCGAGTGGTTCTGGTTGCCGCTGCTGCCGTTGTTCGTCATCTACTTCATCTCCGGTGTGGCGGAAACCAACCGCGCGCCGTTCGATGTCGCCGAAGGCGAGTCCGAGATCGTTGCCGGCTTCCACGTCGAATATTCGGGCTCGGCATTCGCAGTGTTCTTCCTCGCCGAATACGCCAACATGATTCTGGTCAGCATGCTGGCGTCGCTGCTGTTCCTCGGCGGCTGGCTGTCGCCGTTCCAGGGCTGGACCGACTCCTGGCTGGGCGCACCCAGCATCGCCTGGTTGTTCCTCAAGGCGATATTTTTTGCCTTCTGTTTTCTGTGGTTTCGCGCCACGTTCCCGCGCTATCGCTATGACCAGATCATGCGTCTGGGCTGGAAGGTATTCATCCCGATCACCATCGTCTGGATTCTGGTCGTGGCCTGGGCAGGCTATGCCAACTGGTTCGTGGTTGGGGGCTGAGGAAATCACATGAAACGTGTCGTCGCCTATTTCAAGAGTCTGCTGCTGCTTGAACTGTTGCAGGGTATGTGGCTGACCCTGAAGTACATGTTCGCGCCGAAGTACACCATTCACTACCCGTTCGAGAAGTATCCGCAGTCGCCGCGCTTCCGTGGTCTGCATGCGCTGCGCCGCTACCCGAACGGCGAAGAACGCTGCATCGCCTGCAAGCTGTGCGAGGCGGTATGCCCGGCACTTGCCATCACCATCGACTCGGAAATGCGCGACGATGGCAGCCGCCGCACCACGCGTTATGAGATCGATCTGTTCAAGTGCATCTTTTGCGGGTTTTGCGAGGAGTCGTGCCCGGTCGATTCGATCGTGGAAACCCATATCTACGAATATCACTTCGAGAACCGCAGCGAAGGCGTGGTCAACAAAGCGCAGTTGCTGGCAATCGGTGACCGTCTCGAATCCGAAATCGCCGAGCGCAAGTCGCTCGACGCCGCGTATCGCTGAGGGATTGGATCATGGCTTTTACGTCCATCGCGTTTTATGCGTTCGCACTGGTCACCGTGCTGGCGGCGCTCGGAGTCATCACCGTGCGCAACTCGGTACACGCGGCGCTGCTGCTGGTGCTGACGTTTTTCTCCACCGCCTGCCTGTGGTTGCTGCTGCAAGCAGAATTCCTCGGCATCGCACTGGTGCTGGTCTACGTCGGCGCGGTGATGGTGCTGTTCCTGTTCGTGGTGATGATGCTCGACATCAACACCGCACCGCTGCGTGAAGGTTTCGCGCGGCATCTGCCGGTAGCTGTCGTGGTCGCGGTCGTCATGTTCGGCGAGATGATCGCGCTGATCGGTGTGCAGCGCTTCCAGCAGACGTTTGCCGAGTCCGATCCGGCGGCGCTGGCGGGCGGCAGCAACATCCAGTGGATCGCGCGCGCGCTGTTCAACGATTACCTGCTGCCGTTCGAAGTGGCGTCGGTGATCCTGACCGTGGCGATCATTGCCGCCATCGCGATCACCTTGCGCCGACGTCCGGGGACCAAACACCAGGATCCGTCGCGTCAGGTGCAGGTCAAGAGCGCGGATCGGGTGCGTCTGGTCAAGATGGCCGCGGTGCGCAAAGAGGGGACGACGCCATGATTTCGCTGGGACACTATCTTGCCCTCGGTGCGGTGCTGTTCTGCATCAGCGTTGCCGGCATCGTGATCAACCGCAAGAACGTGATCATCCTGTTGATGTCGATCGAGCTGATGTTGCTGGCGGTGAATATCAATTTCGTCGCGTTTTCCCGGTTTCTGGGCAACGCCGATGGCCAGGTGTTCGTGTTTTTCATCCTCACGGTGGCGGCATCCGAAGCGGCGATCGGCCTCGCCATCCTGGTGGCGTTGTTCCGTAACCGGCGCACGATCAATGTCGCCGAACTTGATTCACTGAAAGGCTGATGGAAGGGATGGCAACTGTGCTCAACCAGAACGTTCTGCTTGCGATTGCGCTTGCCCCGCTGCTGGGAGCGATCATTGCCGGCCTGTTCGGCCGCCAGGTTGGCCGCGCCGGTGCGCACACCATCACCATCCTCGGCGTGGCGCTGAGCTTCGTGCTCTCGGCCAAGGTGCTGTTCGATCTGTGGCAGGGCGGTGCTGCGCCATTCAACGCCAACCTGTACACGTGGTTCGAGGTCGGTGGTTATTCGGCGCACATCGGCTTCATGGTCGATCGCCTGAGCGCGATGATGATGGTGGTGGTCACCTTCGTCTCGTTGCTGGTGCACGTGTACACGGTCGGTTACATGGCGGAAGATCCCGGCTACCAGCGTTTCTTCAGCTATATCTCGCTGTTCACCTTCTCGATGCTCATGTTGGTGATGAGCAACAACTTCCTGCAGTTGTTCTTCGGCTGGGAGGCGGTGGGCCTGGTGTCGTACCTGCTGATCGGCTTCTGGTTCAAGAAGCCGAGCGCGATCTTCGCCAACCTCAAGGCATTCCTGGTCAATCGTGTCGGCGATTTCGGCTTCCTGCTCGGTATCGCCGGCGTGCTGATGTGGTTCGGCACGCTCGATTACGCCAACGTGTTCGCCAACGCCACCGGCATCGAGGGGCAATTGGTCGAAGTGTGGCCGGGCGTGGTGTGGTCGGTTCCCACCGTCATCGCGATCTGCCTGTTCATTGGCGCGATGGGCAAGTCGGCGCAGGTGCCCTTGCACGTGTGGCTGCCCGACTCGATGGAAGGCCCGACCCCGATTTCGGCATTGATCCATGCCGCGACCATGGTCACCGCCGGTATCTTCATGGTGGCGCGGATGTCGCCGCTGTTCGAATTGAGCGAAACCGCACTGTCGTTCGTGCTGTTCATCGGCGCCACCACGGCTTTTTTTACCGGCCTGATCGGCATCGTGCAGAACGACATCAAGCGAGTGGTGGCGTATTCCACGCTCTCGCAATTGGGCTACATGACCGTGGCGCTGGGCGTTTCGGCCTATTCGGGCGCGGTTTATCACCTGATGACCCACGCCTTCTTCAAGGCGTTGCTGTTCCTCGGCGCCGGTTCGGTGATCATCGCACTGCACCACGAGCAGGACATGCGCAAGATGGGCGGGCTGCGCAAATACATGCCGATCACCTGGATCACCATGTGGATCGGCACCCTGGCGCTGACCGGGCTGCCGTTCCTGTCGGGTTTCTATTCCAAGGACAGCATCATCGAGGCGGCCCATCACGCTGCCCAACATGGTGGCTGGGTGCAGCAATACGGCTACTGGGCGGTATTGCTCGGTGTGTTCGTGACCAGTTTCTACAGCTTCCGCCTGCTGTACATGACGTTCCACGGCAAGGAGCGATTCCGTGAGGCGCACGGGCATCACGCTGACCCAGCACATCACGCAGCACCGCAAGCAGCCATCCATGGCGCGGTCGTCCAGCCCGACCATCCAGGGTCGGGCGTTCGTGGGGATGCGCCAGTGGCGCATCAAACCCCCACTCACCCAAAGGAGTCGCCGTGGGTAGTGACCGTGCCGCTGGTGCTGCTCGCGATTCCGTCCGTGCTCGTCGGCTTTTTCACCGCCGGGCCGATGCTGTTCGGCGATTTCTTCGAGGGCTCGATTTACGTCAAGGCGGCACACGACACGCTGGCCGCGGTGGGCGAGGAGTTCCACGGTGCCGCGTCATTCGCGCTGCATGGCCTCGCTGCGCCCGCGTTCTGGCTGGCTTTCACCGGGTTTGCGCTGGCCACCTACATCTACCTGTTCAATCCGGGGCTGGCGGCGCGCGCGCGCGATCTGTTTGCGCTGCCGTACCGCGTGCTGCAGAACAAATACGGCTTTGACGCCTTGTGGATCGACGGTTTCGCCGGCGGTGGCCTGCGTCTGGGGCGCGGCTTGTGGAAGGGCGGCGATCAGGCGGTGATCGATGGCGTCGCGGTCAATGGTTCGGCCTGGCTGGTGGATCGTGTCGCCGGTTTGGTGCGCCATGTGCAGTCGGGTTATCTGTATCACTACGCATTTGCCATGATTCTCGGCCTTATTTTCATGCTGGCTGCGCTGATTCGTGTGCAGGGCTGAATAGAACAACAAGGAAGCATCGATGTCTGCGTGGCCTTTGCTGAGTTTGCTGATCTGGCTCTTTGGTCGTGGACGGGCTGAGCAGGCGCGCTGGTTTGCGCTGCTCGTGGCCGTCGCCGTGTTCGTCATGAGCATTGGCCTTTACACCGGGTTCGATTCCGGCAGCGCGAGCATGCAGTTCGTCGAGCACCGGGCCTGGATCCCGAGCTACGACATCTGGTATTCGCTGGGCGTCGACGGCATTTCGATTGCGCTGACGCTGCTGACCACCCTGGTCACCGCGCTGGTGCTGATCGGCTCGTGGACCGCGCTCGACAAGAAGGTGCCGCAGTATCTGGCGGCGTTCCTGATTCTCGAGGGGCTGATGCTCGGCGTGTTCAGCGCCCGCGATGCCATCGTGTTCTATGCGTTCTTCGAGGCCATGTTGATCCCGATGTTCATCATCATCGGCGTCTGGGGTGGCCCGCGCCGGGTGTACGCAGCGGTCAAGTTCTTCCTGTATACCTTCCTCGGCTCGATTTTCATGCTTGCCGGCCTGATTTATCTGTACATCAAGGGCGGCAGTTTTCAACTCGACGACCTGTACGCGCTCAAGCTCACCGCCAGCGAGCAGATGTGGATTTTCTTCGGCTTCCTGACCGCGTTCGCGGTAAAGGTGCCGATGTTCCCGGTACATACCTGGTTGCCCGATGCCCACGTCGAGGCGCCGACCGGTGGTTCGGTCGTGCTGGCGGCAATCATGCTGAAGATCGGCGGTTACGGCTTTGTCCGTTTCTCGTTGCCGATCACGCCCGATGCCGGGCATGAGTGGGCCTGGCTGGTGATTGCGCTCAGCCTGATCGCGGTGGTCTACATCGGCCTGGTTGCGCTTGCGCAGGCGGACATGAAAAAGCTGATTGCATATTCCTCGATTGCGCACATGGGTTTCGTCACCCTCGGCACGTTCATCGCGTTCGCGCTGGTGCGCGAGTCGGGCAACACCGATGCCGCCGAGCTGGGTTTGCAGGGCGCGATGGTGCAGATGATTTCGCACGGCTTCATTTCGGCCGCGATGTTCTATTGCGTGGGCGTGCTGTATGAGCGCATGCACAGCCGCATGATTGGCGATTACGGCGGCGTGGTGAACACGATGCCGTGGTTCGCCACCTTGTTCGTGTTGTTCTCGATGGCGAACGCCGGCCTTCCCGGCACGTCGGGCTTCGTTGGCGAGTTCATGGTGATTCTGGCCAGCTTCCAGTACAACCCGCTGATCGCGTTTGCGGCTGCGTTGACGCTGATCCTGGGCGCGGCATACACGTTGTGGATGGTGAAGCGCGTGGTCTTCGGCGATGTCGCCAACGCCCATGTCGCCGAGCTCAAGGAAATCAGGCCGCACGAAACCATCGTGCTGGTGCTGTATGCGATTGGTGTGATGGCGCTGGGCATCTGGCCCAAGCCGTTGATCGACCTCATGGATTCATCCGTCGCGCAGCTGGTCGCCCAGCTGGCGCTCAGCAAGTTGTAAGGAGAGGCGCACGTGGTGACATACGCAGATTTCATGCCGTTGGCGCCTGAAATATTCCTGCTGGGCGCGACCTGCGCGATCCTGCTGGTCGATCTGTTCGTCAGCGCGCAGCGGCGTGGACTGGTGCATTTTCTTGCGCTGATGACGCTGGTTGCCACCGGGATCCTCACCTTTCGCGCAACCGGCGACGTGCTTGGCCCGGTCAGTGCATTCGGCGGCATGTTTGTGCGCGACATCATGGGCGACGTGCTGAAGTTGGCGGTCTACGTGGTCTCCGGTGCCGCCCTGATCTACGCCAAGCCATACCTCAGCGAGCGCGGTTTGTTCAAGGGCGAGTTCTACGTGCTGGTGTTGCTGGCCGTGCTCGGCATGATGCTGCTGATCTCCGCCGGCAATCTGGTGATGATCTACATGGGCCTGGAGTTGCTGGCGCTGTCGTCGTACGCGCTGGTGGCGCTGGATCGCGACTCGCCGATCGCGTCCGAAGCGGCGATGAAGTATTTCGTCCTTGGCGCGCTGGCTTCGGGCATGTTGCTTTACGGCTTGTCGCTGATCTACGGCGCAACCGGATCGCTGGATCTGGCCGCGATCCATCAAGCCGCCGCAGCGCCGGGGCAACACACACTGATGCTCACCGGTCTGGTTTTCGTGATGGTCGGCCTGGCGTTCAAGTTCGGTGCGGCGCCGTTCCATATGTGGTTGCCCGACGTTTACCAGGGTGCGCCGACGGCGATCACCCTGTTCATCGGCTCGGCGCCGAAGCTGGCTGCGTTTGCCATGGCCTACCGTTTGCTCGAAGGTGCGGCGGGACCGCTCGATGCCTACTGGCGCGACATGATTGCAGTGCTGGCATTGCTGTCGCTGGCGACCGGCAATTTGCTGGCGCTGATGCAGACCAATCTCAAACGCATGTTGGCCTATTCGACGATTTCCCATGTCGGCTTCCTGTTCCTCGGGCTTTCGGCGGGTAGTGCGCAGGGTTATGCGGCGGCAATGTTCTACGCCATCAGTTATTCGTTGATGTCGGCGGCCGCTTTTGCCTCGATCATTGCGCTGTCGCGGCGCGGGTTCGAGGCGGAGAACATCGACGACTTCAAAGGCCTCAATGCCAGCAACCCTTGGCTGGCCGGACTGGTGCTGTGCATCATGGCCTCGCTGGCGGGTATCCCGTTTTTCCTCGGGTTCTGGGCCAAGCTGGCGGTATTGCGCGCCGCGATCGAGGGCGGAGCGCTGTGGCTGGCGATTTCCGGTCTGGTGTTCGCGGTGATTGGTGCGTTCTACTACCTGCGCGTGATCAAGGTGATGTACTTCGACGAGCCCGGTGCCGCGCCTGCCGGTGAAGGCCACGCGGGTATCGCCGATCCGCACCTGCGCTGGCTGCTGTCGGTCAACGCCGTGCTGCTGCTGGTGCTTGGCCTGGGTTGGAACAGCCTGATGCAGTGGTGTCAGCGCGCCTTTCTGGTTTGAGGTGCCCTGATCGGGGCCCGAGTCCCGAGTCGTAGGTCGGCTCAAGCCGCGGCCGCTCCTGTGCATCCATGCACGCGCGGCACTTGCACATCCTTGTGCGGCGTAGCGGTGGAGC
>PGZC01000011.1 GCA_002839995.1 Gammaproteobacteria bacterium HGW-Gammaproteobacteria-4
CCAACTACAACTTCCCGGAATTGCGCCGACCCAGCGTGTCGGGCTTCGTCTACATCGATGTCAACGGCAGCGGCGTGCGTGAAGCCGGTACCGATCTGGCGATTGCCGGCGCCAGCGTTCGCCTGCTCGACGCCAGCAATGGCAATCTGATCAACACCGCCAGTACCGATGCCAGCGGCGCCTACAGCTTCACCGGTCTGGACCCGCTGATCGCCTACACCCTGGAGCAACCGTTGCCGGCGAGCCCGGTCGGCATCATCAACGGCCCGATCAATCCCGGCCTGATCAACGCGCTGGCCTGCGTCAGCGGCTGCACTGCGCAGGCCGATACGCCAGTCGCCGACAGTGATCGCATCGCCGATATTGATCTGAGTGCCGGCACTGACGGCACAGTGTTCAATTTCGGCGAAATCCAGCTCGCCGATATTGCCGGCCTCGTCTATGTCGATGCCGATCGCAACAATGCCCTTGATGCTGCCGATACCGCGCGCATCGCCGGCGTCATCGTGCGCCTGGTGCAGGGCGCCGACTGCGCCACCGGTACCGAACTGACGAACACTTCCACCGACGCGCTCGGCGCATTCGCCTTTGCCGGTCAGTTGGCCTTCCGCGATTATCTGCTGTGCCAGACCCAGCCGCCGGGCTACGGCAACGGCAATGCCAATGGCACGCCGGGGGTCGATCAGATCGCCATCGCCGATCTGCCGGCCGTGGGATCGTTGAACAACCGTTTCGGCGAATTGGTTGGCTCCATCGCCGGATCGGTCTACATCGACCAGAACCAGGACGGTACTCGCAATCCGGGCGAACTGGGTATCGAGAATGTGCCGGTGACGCTCACCGGCACCAACGTGCTCGGCGACCTCGTCAACCAGACCGTCAACACCGACATCAACGGCGATTACCAGTTCGGCGATCTGCTCACCGCCAACGCTGCCGGCTACACCGTCGGCGAAGGCGCGATTCCGCCCGTGGCCGGCGTGTTCAATGACGGCCAGGACGCCCTCGGCAATGCCGCCGCGCCGGGTACGCTCGGCAACGACGTGCTCAGCGCGATCGGCCTTGCCGCCGGCCAGCAGGCCAGCGGTTACCTGTTCGGCGAATTGCAGGCGACCGCCATCAGCGGCGTGGTCTACGTCGATGCGGATCGCAACAACGCGCTCGACGCCAGCGACCCGTTGCGCATTGCCGGTGTCAGCGTGCGACTGCTGGAAGGCAACAGTTGCGCAACCGGCGTGCAGATCGGCAGCGCCACCAGCAATGCTGCGGGTGCCTACCAGTTCCTCAGCGTCACCGTCGGCCGCAACTACGCGATTTGCCAGGATCACCCCGCCGGCTACGGCAACGGCAATGCCTTGGGCGTGCCCGGCAGCGATGAAATCCTGATCGCCAATCTGCCCCTGCTTGGCGTGGCCGGCAACAACTTCGGCGAACTGGTCGGCTCGATAGCCGGCCGCGTCTATCTCGATCGCAACAACAATACCACGCAGGACGCGGGCGAGCCCGGCATCGCAGGGGTACAGATCACGCTCAGCGGCAACGATATCAACGGCGCCGCGGTTTCGACGAGTATCGCCAGCGATGCCAGTGGCGACTTCCTGTTTGCCGATTTGCTGCGCTCCAGCGCCGCCGGCTATCGCTTGACCGAACAGGCAGCACAACCGGTGGTGGTCGACGGCGGGGTCACCTTCCTCACCGTCAATGGCGCGACCGCACCCGGCGCCATCAGCGGAGTCACTGTCGGCAACGCGACTTCTGTCGCCACGGTCCCCAGCACAGTGCAGGGCATCGTGCTGCCTGGCGGCGCAGATTCGCTGCAGAACCTGTTTGCCGAAGTGCTGCCGGTGGGCATCACCGGCAGCGTATTCCTCGATCTCGACAACAATGGCGAGCGCAACGCTCCCGCCGATAGCGGCATTGCGGCGGTACGTATCGAATTGAGCGGCATTGATGATCTGGGTCAGCCGGTCGCACTCAGTGTCGATAGCGATGCTGATGGTCGGTTCGCGTTTGAGGGCCTGCGGCCAGGCAACTACACCCTCACCGAGCCGACGCAGCCGCTCAACACCCTCAATGGCATCACCACGGCCGGCAGTGCCGGCGGCAATGCCAGCGCGGTTGCTGTGCTGCCCAGCGTTATCGCCGCAATCGATCTGAGCCTGCCCGGAACCCGCAGCGACGACAACCGTTTTGCCGAAGTGCCGGCCAGCGGCGTGATTGCCGGCCGGGTGTGGCTGGATCGCAACAACGATGGTGTGATCGATACCAGCGAGTTGGGCATTGCCGATGTACTGATTGAACTCAGCGGTACCGACCTCGGCGGCAATGCGATCAGCCGCAGTCTGCCGCCCGGCCAGTACACGCTGACCGAGCCGCAGCAACCGGCGGATACCTTCAACGGCATCACCGTGCCCGGCACCGGTGGCGGCACTGCCACGGCGGTCGCTGCCGTGCCCAGTGTCATCAGCAGTATCGAACTGCTCGCCAATGGCGAGGCGGTGGACAACCACTTTGGCGAAATACCACCGGCCTCAATTGCGGGCCGGATATGGGCCGACAACGACAACGATGGCGTGATCGATGCCGACGAATCGGGCATTTCCGGGGTAACGGTGGTGCTCAGTGGTGTTGATGATCTTGGCGCCACCGTGAGTATGTCGCTGACCAGCGATGGCGAAGGCCGCTATGCATTCGACGGCCTGCGCCCTGGCACCTACAGCGTGAGCGAACCACAGCAACCCTCTGGTACCCTCAACGGCATTACCGTTGCCGGGCAGATCGGCGGTACAGTGATCGGCACAGCGACGCCGGTTGATGTAGTGCCCTCGTCGGTGTCGTCGATCGTGATCGCGCCGGGCGATGCTTCGCTCGACAACAATTTCGGAGAAATCCCCGAGTCGCCCGACCTCAAGGTCAGCAAGCGTCACGAGCCGGCGCGCTTCAGCGTCAACAACCCCGGCCGCTACGTGATTTCAGTACGCAATGCTGGCAACCGTGCCAGTACCGGCGAATATCAGGTCAGTGATCGTCTGCCGGCCGGCATCGTGTTGGCGGCAACGCCAGCCGGAACCGGTTGGCTGTGCGATGGCGCGATCGGCGACAGCACATTCAGTTGTCGCAGCACGCGGGTGTTGGCAGCGGGCGAGAGCAGCCCCGATGTGATCGAGGCGAGCGTCAGTGTCTGCCTTCGCTGGCGACGTGTCGTTGCTGCCGGTCTGCGAACCCACCATCGTCCACGAAACCTGCCGCGATCCGGTGGTGATCCTGCAATCGGCGGCGCTGTCCGGCAGCGTCTGGTACGACCTCGGCAGCAACCCGCTGTTGCTCGATGGTGGCGATCAGCGCTTGCAGGGCTGGATCGTGGAAGTGTTCGATCTGTCCAGCGACCAGCTTCTCGCCAGCCAGACCACCGGCCCCGATGGCCGTTATCGCATCGTCGATCTGCCGGCTGGTGTGATCCTGAAAGTGCGTTTCCGCGATCCCGATGCGTCGGTGGTCTGGGGCGTTCCGGTCAATGGCGAGACGACGCCGGATTCGCCGGCTGCCTGCGACCCGGACGGCGCCATTGCCGGCGGCTTCGAGAGTTCATGCATGGAACCGAGCACCGTGTTCAACACCGGCACTGCGCGCGAGGTGGTGCTGGCGCCCGGCGATGAGCTGATTGAGCAGAGCCTGCCGATAATTCCTGGTGGCGTGGTATACGACGCCATCGCGCGCACGCCGGTTCCCGGCGCCGTGGTCACCTTGCGCCCAGTTGGCGTGTGCGCCGGCTATGATCCCGAGCGCGACATACTCAACGCCGCGTTTGGTGGTTATCGCATCGAAGGCGACACGATTTCGATGACGGTAGGCGAACTGGGCCTGTATCGCTTCCTGTTTGCCGTGCATGCCTCCATCTGCGAGTTCCGTATCGAGGTCGCACCACCGTCCGGCTTCAGCTTCGTCTCGCAGTTGATCGCGCCGCAGCCTGGTGCCCTCGACCCGGGCGGCAATGCCGGAGGCCGCTTCGACCAGCAGCCACAGGGCACGCCGCCGCTGGCCCCGGTCGGCCCCGGCACCGCCTACGCATTGCAGATCGTGGCCGGCGGAAACAAGGCAGCGATCGTCAACAACCACATCCCGCTCGACCCCGCCGTGCCGGCCGGCCTGGCGATCAGCAAGGTTGCCGATCGGCAGATCGCCGAGGTCGGCGACACCGTGTTGTACACCGTGCTGGTACGCCAGACCGGCGGCTCGGCTCTGCCGCAAGTCAGCGTGCTGGATCGTCTGCCAGCCGGTTTCACCTACCTCGCCAACAGCGCGGTGGTGAATGGCCACAACATCGCCGATCCCGCTGGTGCCCCCGGCCCGGCCTTGGCCTTTGATCTGGGCCCGATCGGCAGCGGTGGGCAGCTCACGTTGAACTACCGTCTGCGTGTTGGCGTTGGCAGCCAGCAGGGCGATGGCGTCAACCGCGCTACGGCGTTCGGTTGCGGTTTGCCGCAGGGTTGTATCGACCCGGTCACGCTGACGCCGTTCGCCGGCACCTTGAGTTCGAATGAAGCGCGCTTCCGCTTGCGCGTCAGCGGTGGCGTGTTCACCAACGAAGCCTGCGTGCTCGGCAAGATCTACGTCGATTGCAACCAGAACCAGATGCAGGATCGCGAAGAACTCGGCGTCCCCGGCGTGCGTTTCTACTTCGAGGACGGCACCTGGCTGATCAGCGATTCCGAAGGCAAGTACAGCTATTGCGGGCTTACCCCGCAAAGCCACGTGCTGAAGGCCGACAACAGCACGCTGCCGCAAGGTGCGCGTCTGGTCACCAGCTCCAACCGCAACCTCGGCGATGCCGGCAGCCTGTTCCTCGATCTCAAGAACGGCGAGCTGCATCGTGCCGATTTCATCGAAGGCAGTTGCAGCAATCCGGTGATCGAGCAGGTCAAGGCGCGCCGCACCCAGGGTGAAGTGAGTTTCCCGGAGACCGAGACCCGGCAAGGCCCATTGCGGTTCGAGAGCAAGCCGGCGCGCGCTCCGCGCCAGGCGACGGATAGCGCCAAACAGGCACCGGTCGTGGCACCGAGGGCCGCACCGCCCGCTGCGCAAGGCGACAGCCAGGGAGGTGCCCGGTGATGCGCACTTCCCGTATCTCTTCGGTGTGGCTCACCCCGGTGCTGCTGGCGTCGTTCGCCGTCAACGCGCAGGATCGTTTCGTGCCGTTGCTCGATGACCCGGCCGCACGGTTGCCCGCTTCGCCGGCGCATGCGGCTACCGCTGCCGCACCACAGGTGCTGGATGGCCAGTCACCGACGACGCTCGATTACGCGCTCAACGCCGACATCGACCGGCTGGTGGTCGAAGTGGCTGCCGACAATCGCCCCGCCGATGGCCAGACGCCAACACCGGTAACGCTGACCGCATTCGCCGCCGATGGCAGCCCGGTCAAGGGCAAGCGGTTTGCCACCGTGGAAGTCAGCGGTGGCCGCCCAGGTGGTGCTGGTCGATGGTGTGGCCACGTTCGAGCTGCTGGCCCCGGCCGAAGCGCAGGATGTGCTGCTGCGTGTCACTGCCGGCGGCAACAGCGCACAGGGCGTGGTCAGCTTCGTGCCCGATGTGCGCGACATGCTGGCGGTGGGTCTGCTCGAAGGCATCATCAACCTGCGCGATAAAAAGCCGGGCCTGATTTCGCCGACCCGCAACGGCGATGGTTTCGAGCAGGAAATCCGGCGCTGGGAGCGCAGCTTCAACGGCGGCAAGGCCAGTGGTGCCGGTCGCGCCGCGTTCTTCCTCAAAGGCAAGATCAAGGGCGATGCGCTGCTCACCGCCGCCTACGATTCGGACAAGGAAACCCGCGCGCGGCTGCTGCGCGATATTCGCCCCGAGGAGTTCTATCCGGTCTATGGCGATTCCTCGATCCGTGGTTTCGATGCGCGCTCTGCCGAGCGGGTTTACCTGCGCATCGACCGGGATCGCAGTTACCTGCTGTACGGCGATTTCCAGACCGGCGATGCGGTCAGTTCGCACTCGGGCACGCTGGGCGAAGGCGCGCCGCGTGCGCGTAGCCTCGGCACCTACAACCGCACCGTCACCGGCTTCAACTGGCATCCGGAAAGCGAGCGGGTGCGCGGCAATGTGTTCGCCTTCCGCGATTCGCTGCGCCAGGTGGTGGAAGAATTGCCGAGCCAGGGCAGCGGCCCGTACGGCCTGCGCAACAACGCCGTGCTGGAAGGCAGCGAACGGGTGGAAGTGATCGCCCGCGATCGCAACCAGCCCTCGCGTATCCTCAGCGTGCGGCCCTTGCTGCGTTTCGCCGATTACACCTTCGAGCCGTTCTCGGGGCGGGTGTTGCTGACCCAGTTCCTGCCTGCTTTCGACGCCGAGCTCAATCCGGTTTCATTGCGCATCACCTACGAGGTCGATCAGGGCAGCGAGCAGGCCTGGGTGTATGGCGGCGATGCGCAGATGACGCTGCTGTCGTGGCTGGAGGTCGGCGGCTCGTTCGTGAAGGACGAAAACCCGTTCGCCGGCTTCGAGATGGGCAGCGTCAATGCCAGCGTGAAGATGGGTGCGCATACCCATCTGGTCGGTGAATGGGCGCAGGCGACTTCCGAGATCAACACCAATCCGGTCAATCAGACCTTCGGCAACCTCGCCGGCCGCAGCGGCAACGTCACCGGCGACGCCTGGCGGTTGGAGTTCGATCATGCCGGCGAGGTGTTCGATGCCCGTCTATACGCCGGACGTTCCGATCCCGAGTTCAACAATCCGTCCTCGCCGCTGTACGGTGGCCGCGCCGAATACAGTGCCAACTTGGGCTGGCAGGCCAGCGAGCGGGTGCGCCTGTACGCCGAAGGCCTGCGCTCGGAGGATCGCAATCCGCAAGGCGGCCATCGCACCGCCGCCGGTGCCGGTGCGCGGCTGCAAGCGAGCGAGCGCCTGAGCTTCGATCTGGGTTTGCGTTCGCTCAACGAAACGGTAGGCGCCACCTCATCGTTCGCCGGTGCATCGCCGTTCTCCGATCGCAACGGCGGATTGGGCAGCGTTGCCACCGGCGCCGCCGGTGGCGCGCTCGGCTTCGGCCAGCAGCCGCTGGACCCGCTCACCGGTCTGCCGATCATCAGCAACGGACTTGCCGGCAACAGCGCCAGCAATCTGCCGATCGGCACCCGGCTCAGCAGCGATACCGTGCACCTTGGTGCGGCTTGGCGCCTCACCGAGAAGCTGGGTTTGAGCGGCCAGGTGGAAACCTCGGTGAATGGCGAGGATCGCGACCGCTTCGCGCTTGGCAGCGACTACCGCTTGCGTGAGCGCCAGCGCCTGTACGCCCGCTACGAGCAAGAGACCGGCCTGTCCAGCCCGCTCGGCATCACCACCACCGGACGCAAGGCCAACACCTTCGTGTTCGGTACCGAGCAGACGTATTTGCGCGACACCAGCGTCTACGGCGAGTACCGGCTGCGCGATGCGATCAGCGGTCGCGACATCCAGGCCGCATCCGGTGTGCGCACCGGCTGGGATATTGCCGAGGGCGTGCGCATCAGCACCGGCGCCGAACACGTCAACGTGATCTCCGGCAACACCGGCGACGCTACCGCCGTATTCTTCGGCATCGACTACAGCGCCAACCCGTTGTGGCGCGGCTCGACCCGCGTCGAATTGCGGCGCAGTGGCGACGTCGCCGGCACCGCAGCCGACGAGCGATTCGACACCGCGCTGTGGCAGATGACGGTGGCGCGCAAGCTGGACCGCGACTGGACCTTGCTCGGCCGCAATTACCTGCTGCTCACCGACTATGCCGCACGCGGCGACGTGTTGCAGAACCGCTTCCAGGTCGGCCTGGCCTATCGCGAAAACGACCGCAACCGGGTCAACGCGTTGCTGCGCTACGAATACAAGCTCGAATCCGACGAAAGCGGCCTCGCGCTCGGCGGCATCCCGCCGCTGCCAGGCGATTCGCCGCTCGGCAACGACTTGCGCGTGCGCGCGCACATCGTTTCGGCGCATTCGGACTGGCACCCGTCGCGGCCGTGGTGGCTGACCGGCCGCATCGCCGGCAAGTGGCAGCACGACCGCTTCGTCACTCCGGGACTGACCACCGTCGACAGCAACTTCCGCGGCCTGCTGCTTTCGGGGCGCGCGGTGTACGACATCACCGAGCACTGGGATGTCGGTGTGCTCGGCAGTGTCTTCACCGGCGATGAGGGCGCGCGCCAGTACGCCTACGGCGCCGAGATCGGTCGTCTGCTGCGCCAAAACCTGTGGCTGAGCGTCGGCTACAACTGGAGCGGTTTCGACGGCGACAGCGATCTCAACGGTTACGAATATACCCAGCAGGGCGCGTTCCTGCGCATTCGCTTCAAGTTCGACGAAAACCTCTTCGCGTCCGATCCTTACGCCACGGCCGAGTAACGGGAGTTCCCATGTACCAGCGCAAATTCCATCTTCCCTGTCTCGTGTTGTCGTGCGCAGCGTTTGCGGGCACTGCGGCGAGCGCGCAGACGCCACAGCTCAATCCGCCGGCGCAACGCCTCAGCGACGAGGCGATTTACGCCGACCACGCGCAATACCAGGCGCAACAGGATCGTCTCGAAGCGATCAACGCCGCCGGCCGGCCGCTGGCCGACTATCACCTGGCCAAGGCGCAGTGCTGGCTCGATGTGTCGTTCCACGAGTATTCGCGCAATGACCGCAGCGATTTTCCGCAGGCCGCGCTTGAGCAATCGGCATTGCTGGCTGATGCCATGGAAACGGGCAGCGATCCGGGCACCGACACGCCACTGGTAAACGGCGCCAAGCGCCTGCGTGCCGATTTGTGGCAGCGGCTCGGCGCCTTGCATCAGGCGCCCGGCTTCGCCTGCGCCGCCGCACTCGCCGCCTGCGGCGAAGTGGAGCTGGTGCATGCCGGCAACGAGTACAACCAGCAGCAATGGCGCCATGCACAGCCCTATGTGCAGATCGCCGAAGACCTGATCGCGCGCGCCGATGCCGCCAGCGCCGAGTGCCTGCCGCCGGCTGCGCCGCAGGCTGCGCCGCCGGTCGCGGCGCCGGACGCACCGCGCGCCTTGCACGGTGTCGTGCACTTCGCATTCGACCGCACGGCGCAGTCCGACATCACCGATATCGACGCGCTCGAAGGATTGCTTGCACAAATCCGCAGCGCCGAGGCCGACGGCTGGCGGCTGGGCATGATCAGCCTGAGCGGCCATGCCGACCAATTGCAGGGCCGTGGCAGCGCCTACAACCTCGCGCTATCGCAGCGCCGCGCCGCCACCGTGCGCGATTGGTTGCTGCGCGCCGGCATCGACGCCGCGCTCATCGACAGCAACGCGCGTGGCGACAGCGAACCGACGCTGAGCTGTCCGCCCGGCGACGTCATCCGCCTGCGCGACTGTCTGGCACCGAACCGGCGGGTGCAGATCGGCGTGCAACTGCTGCCGCCGGTGCGCTGACGGTACGCGCGCGTTCGGGGTAACGGTGCTCTGACGCCGCGCAGCAAGCGTTCTGGGCACCCGCCGCTCAATCCACCAGGGTAAGTCGCAACTCCCTGGGCAGGGCAAACACCATGCTCTCGGGTTCGCCGTCGAGCTCGCGCACGCTGTCGGCGCCACACTCGCGCAGGCGGGCGATCACGCCCTGCACCAGCACTTCCGGAGCCGACGCGCCGGCGGTGACACCGATGCGTTGTTTGCCGTGCAGCCAGGCCGGGTCGATGTCGGCGGCGCCATCGATCAGGTAGGCCTGAGTGCCCTGTTTGAGCGACAGCTCGCTCAGGCGGTTGGAGTTGGAACTGTTGACCGAACCCACCACCAGCACCAGATCGCACTGTGTCGCGAGCTGCCGTACCGCATCCTGACGGTTCTGGGTGGCGTAACAGATGTCATCGTGGCGTGGGCCTTCGATGGCGGGAAAACGTTGCCTTAGCGCCGCGATCACGTTGCGGGTGTCGTCCACCGACAGGGTGGTCTGCGTGGTGTAGGCGATCCGCTCGGGCTGGTTTACCTGCAGGGCGGCGACATCGGCCACGCCTTCGACCAGATAGATACTGCCCTGCCCACCCTCGGCCAGCCATTGGCCCATGGTGCCTTCCACTTCCGGGTGGCCGGCATGGCCGATCAACACCACGTCGCGCCCGGCACGGCAATGCCGCGCCACTTCGATATGCACCTTGGTCACCAGCGGACAGGTGGCATCGAACACCTTCAGCCCGCGTTGTTCGGCTTCCGCGCGCACCGCCTGCGACACGCCATGGGCGCTGAAAATCACCGTCGCGCCGGCCGGCACTTCGTGCAATTCATCGACGAAGATCGCGCCGCGCTGGCGCAGGTCTTCGACCACGAAACGGTTGTGCACGACTTCGTGGCGCACGTAGATCGGCGCGCCGAGAGTGTCGATCGCGCGCTTGACGATTTCGATGGCGCGATCCACACCGGCGCAAAAACCGCGCGGATTGGCGAGCACGATGTCCATGACGCGATTATCGCCGATCCGGCGCCGCACGGCGCGGCACGAAACCGAACAGCGCGATGCCGATGGCGCCGGCGACAATGGCCGAGTCAGCGAGGTTGAATGCCGGCCAGTGGTATTCGCCCCAGTAGGCGTCGATGAAATCGATCACATAGCCGTGCAGCAGGCGGTCAATCAGGTTGCCGATGGCGCCGCCGATCACCAGCGCGTACGGCAGGGCCTGGCGCCAGTCGTGGCGCGGGATGCGTGCCAGCCACCGCGACAGCAGCGCGCTGATCGCGATGGCGAGCGCACTGAACAACCAGCGCTGCCAGCCGCTGTGATCGGCTAGAAAGCTGAACGCAGCGCCGTAGTTGTAGACCAGCGTCCAGCTCAGCAGACCGGGCACGATCGGCACCGGCTGGTGCAGTTGCAGGTGCGCCAGCGCCCACTGCTTGCTCGCGGCATCCAGCACCACCACCAACAGCGACAGCCACAGCCAGGGCAAGGCATTGCGGATTGATTTCATCGGTTCGTGCTTCCTCGTGGATGTTGTCGGTCGGCTCAAAGCCCGAAGGGCCGGAGCCGACGATGACGAAGCGGCAATGCTGTAACGCATGGCACACGACGTCGGGTCCACGCCTCCGGCGCTTGACCCGACCTACGCGATGCCGCCGAATCGTGAGCTATGGAGTGGCTCAGAACCAGCGCCGGGTTTCGCCGGCACCCTCGACGTTCTCGACGCAGCGCGTGCAGATTTCCGGATGCTCGGCGTGGCTGCCGACATCGGCGCGGTAATGCCAACAGCGGATGCATTTGTTGTGGGTGCTGGCCGCCGCGCGAATCCAGGCCTCGCCGCCCTCGCCTTTCACTGCGTCACCCGGCTGCGTGCCGAGCGCGTGCAGATCGAGGCGCGAGGTGATGAACAGGAAACGCAACTCCGACGCGACCGGCTGCAAGCGCTGCAACAACGCCTCCGGGAGGTACGCATCCACTTCCGCCTGCAATGCCGCACCGATCACACCGTTGCCGCGCATCGGTTCCAGCACTGCCGACACCGCCTCGCGCAGATCGAGCACGGCACGCATGTCCTCGGCCGAAAGCGGCGCATCGGCCGGCATCGGTGCCAGTGCGTCGTACCACGTCGCAAACAGCACATTGCCTGCGCGCTCGCCCGGCAGATGCGCCCACACCTCGTCGGCGGTGTAGGCAAGGATCGGCGCGATCCAGCGCACGAACGCATGGGCGATATGGAACATCGCGGTCTGCGCCGAGCGCCGGCCGCGCGCGTCCGCGCGCATGGTGTACAGCCGGTCCTTGGTGACGTCGAGATAAATCGAACCCATATCGACGGTGCAGAAATTGTTCAGGCGTTGCACCACTTCGGCGAAATCGTAGCGCTCGTAGGCGGCACCGATCTGCGCCTGCAATTCGTGCGCGCGATGCAGCGCCCACTGGTCGAGCAGCAGCATGTCGGCATGCGCTACCTGATCGCGTGCCGGATCGAAGCCGTGCAGGTTGCCGAGCAGAAAGCGCGCGGTGTTGCGGATGCGCCGGTACGCATCGCCGGCACGCTTGAGGATGTCGTCGGACACCGACATTTCGTCGCGGTAATCGGCACCGGCGATCCACAACCGCAACACGTCGGCGCCCATGCGGTCGATCACCTGCTGCGGTTCCACCACGTTGCCGATCGACTTCGACATCTTGCGGCCGTTGGCATCGACCACAAAACCGTGCGTCAGCACCTGCCGATACGGCGCGGCGCCATCCATCGCCACGCCGGTCAGCAGCGAACTGTGAAACCAGCCGCGATGTTGATCGGAGCCTTCCAGATACATATCCGCCGGCTTGCGCAGCCCCTGCTCGGGATGCGCGGCGAGCACCGCCTCGTGGGTGACGCCGGAATCGAACCAGACATCGAGAATGTCGCCGACTTTTTCGTACTGCGCGGCCTCGTCGCCCAGCCACTCGGCAGCATCGAGTGCGTACCAGCAATCCACCCCTTCGCGCGCGACGCGATCGGCGACCTGCTTCATCAGTTCGACACTACGTGGATGCGGCTCGCCGGTTTCGCGGTGGATGAACAGCGCGATCGGCACGCCCCAGGTCCGCTGCCGGCTGATGCACCAGTCCGGTCGCCCGGCGATCATGCCGGTGATCCGTGCCTGTCCCCACTCCGGCACCCAGCGCACGGTCTTGATCGCGGCCAGCGCATCGCGGCGCAGGCCGGCCTGTTCCATCGAGATGAACCACTGCGGCGTGGCGCGAAATGCCACCGGCGATTTGTGCCGCCAGCAGTGCGGATAACTGTGGCTGATCTTTTCCAGCGCCAGCAACACGCCGCGCTCGGCGAGCAAGGCGCAGATCGTATCGTTGGCCTTCCAGATGTACTGCCCGGCGAACAATTCGGTACTGGGCAGGAACACGCCGCGGCCGTCGATCGGGTTGAGCACATCCAGACCATATTTCTGACCGACCACGAAGTCTTCCTGACCATGACCCGGTGCGGTATGCACGGCGCCGGTACCGGCCTCGGTGGTGACGTGATCGCCGAGAATCACCGGCACGATCCGCTCATAGAACGGATGCCGCAGTTGCACGCCTTCCAGCGCTGCGCCCTTGACGCGGCCCAGCACCTCGAACGCGGTGACGCCGTAGCGCTGCAAGGCGCCCTCGGCCAGATCCTGCGCCAGCACCAGCAGCATGGTCTTGCCATGGCGATCGGGGCCACGCACCAGCACGTAATCCAGCTCGGCACCCAGCGTCACCGCCAGGCTCGCCGGCAGCGTCCACGGCGTGGTGGTCCAGATCGGCACGCTGACGATTGCATCACCCACACCGGCGCCGAACACCGCCGCAAGCGCGACCGGTTCGACCGCGTCATAGGCGACATCCACCGCCGGCGATACCTTGTCGGCGTATTCGATTTCGGCCTCGGCCAGCGCCGAGCCACAATCGAAACACCAGTGCACCGGCTTGACGCCGCGCGCCAGATGGCCGCGCTCGATCACCTTGGCCAGCGCGCGCAGCATGTCCGCCTCGAAGGCAAAATCCATGGTGCGATAGGGTCGATCCCAATCGCCGAGCACGCCGAGGCGCTGAAAATCCCGCGACTGGCCGGCGATCTGCTCGGTCGCGTATTCGCGGCACTTGGCGCGAAATGCGACGCTATCCAGCTTGTCGCCGACCTTGCCGAACTTCTTTTCCACTGCCACTTCGATTGGCAGGCCGTGGCAATCCCAGCCCGGCACGTAGGGTGCGTCGAAGCCCGCCATCAGCCGCGACTTGACCACGATGTCCTTGAGCACCTTGTTGACCGCATGGCCGATGTGAATCGCGCCGTTGGCGTAGGGCGGGCCATCGTGCAACACGTAACGCGATCGTCCAGCCGAATTGGCGCGCACCGCCGCGTACAAGCCCTCGTTCTGCCAGCGCGCCAGGGTGACGGGTTCGCGCTTGGGCAGGTCGCCGCGCATCGCAAACTCGGTCTGCGGCAGATGGATGCTGGATTTGTAGTCTCGGCTCACGCGGGTTGCTTCCTGACAGGGGTTTTCGGGTTGGTGCATTCTTGCAGTATTTCGCGGGCGCGCCGGGCATCGATGTCCATCTGTGCAACCAGTGCCGGCAGATCGGCAAACGCCTGTTCATCGCGCAGCTTGTACACAAACTCCACGCCGATGCGCTGGCCGTAGAGATCGCCATCGAAGTCGAACAGATGCGCTTCGAGCAATGGCTCGGTGCCATGCACGGTTGGCCGCGTACCCAGGCTCGCGACGCTGGCGCGCGGCAGCGCACCGACGCCATGCACACGGGTGGCGAAAATACCGGACAGGGCCGGCATCCGGCCACCCAGGCGGATGTTGGCGGTGGGGTAACCCAGCTTGCGGCCCAACTGCGCGCCGCGCACCACCCGGCCTTCGATGATGTAGGGCCGACCCAACAGACGCGCTGCGCCCGCCAGATCGCCAGCGGCCAGATCGTCGCGGATCCGGCTGGCGGAAACCCGCTCGCCGTCCAGCGCCACCGATTCGATACTCAGGGCAGTGAAACCGAAGTCCTCACCCAGCGCTTGCAACAGGGCCAGATCGCCTTCGCGGCCGTGGCCGAAGCGAAACCCCGGCCCCACCCACACTTCGCGCGCGCCAAGCCGCTGCACCAGCACCGACTCCACAAACGCCTGCGCCGACATCGCCGCCAATTGCGGATTGAAGCGCAGCATGCCGATCGCATCGATACCGAGCGCGCTCAGGCCGCGGATGCGTGCAGCCGGCAGCAACAGCCGCGCCGGCGCCGCGCCATGCGCGAAGAACTCGCGCGGCAACGGCTCGAAGCTGAGCACCGCGCTGGCGCAGCCCAACTCGCGGGCACGCGCACACGCGCGACCCACCAACGCCTGATGCCCCAAATGCAGGCCATCGAAGGCGCCGATGCAGACCACGCTACCGTGCGGGCACAACAACCCGCCTTGGACGTCTCGAAAAAGCCTGCTTGTGCCGCAATTCCGAAGGCCGCCAACCCAAAGTCAACAGTGCGATGCCATAGGTCGCGGCGCCCGCCGCGACCGTCAGCAACACCATGCCCCAGCGCGCGAGACCGTGCAGATCGCCCCACACGCCCACGCCGCGCGCCAACAGCAGCAGCACTGCCGCCATTGCCGCACAGGCCAGCAGCAGCCGGGCCAGATGCCGGCCCCAGCCGGCGCTGGCGCGATACACACCTTGCCGGCGCAATGCACGCCACAGCAGCCAGGGATTGATCAACCCGGCCAGGCCGGTCGCCAACGCGATGCCGGCATGCGCGCCGGGGATCGTGTACAGCCATAGCGGGGTCACGATGACCGCCATCAACGACACATTGCCGAGCACGGTATAAATGGCCGCACGCATCGGCGTGCGGGTGTCCTGCCGCGCGTAGAACGCCGACAGCAGAACCCGCGACAGCATGAAACCGGGCACGCCGATACTCATCGCGGCGAGGCTGAGCGCCGCCATCTGCGTATCAAAGCCGGTAAAACGCCCATGCTGATAGATCGTGGCGGTCAGCGGCTCGGCCAACAGCAGCAGGCCCACCGCCGCCGGCAAGGCCACCAGCAGCACCGTGCGCAAGGCCCAGTCCAGCGCCGTCGAATAGCCCGCGTCATCGGCCGCGGCAAAGCGGCTGGAAAGATGCGGCAGGATCACCGTACCCAGGGCAACGCCAAACAAACCCAGCGGGAACTCGATCAGACGATCGGACAGGTACAACCAGGTCTGGCTGCCGGTCGCCAGCAGCGAGGCGAACACGGTCCCGACGATCAGATTGAGCTGCGCGACCGACGACGAGAACAGGGTCGGCAACATCAGGGTGAACACCCGCCGCACCCCGGCATGCCGGAAATCCAGGCGCAGGCGCGGGGTCAATCCGAGCCGGCCCATGGCGGGCCACAGCAACAGCAATTGCAGGAGACCGGCGGCCAGCACACCCCAGGCCAGCGCTTTCGGCGGCACCGGGAAAAATGGCGCCAGCCACAGCATCGCTGCAATAACCATCACGTTGTGCAGCACCGGCGTCACGGCCGGCAGCGCGAACTGGCGGAAGCTGTTGAGCACCGCCCCGGCCAGCGCGGTCATCGAGATGAACAACAAATACGGAAACACGATGCGCAACATCTCGGCGGTGAGCGCGTGCTTTTCCGGCTCATCGAGCATGCCCGGCGCCATCAACGCGACCACCCACGGCGCCAGCAGCACGCCAATGCCGGTCACCAGCAACACCACCGCGCACAGCGCGCCGGCAACATGATCGAGAAAGTCCTTGAGCGCGGCCTGATCGCCGCGTTCCTTGATGTCGTTGAACACCGGCACGAACGCCGAGGCGAACGAGCCTTCGGCAAAGATCCGGCGCAGGTAATTGGGAATGCGATAGGCGATGACGAACGCATCCATCGCCGCAGACACCCCGAACAGGCTGGCCTGCAGCATGTCGCGGGCGAAACCGGCCAACCGCGACAACAAGGTCATCGCGCTAAACACCGCTGTGGAACGCAGCAATCCGGCCGGACGCGGCGACGGCGTGGCGCTCATCGGCAAGTCCTGCGGGCGCGATGCAGCAAACTCATATCATCCATCTCCGTTTCCCACATCACACCCAAGCGCCGAAGTCCGACCATCATCGGACGAAGCCGGCATTACAGCACACCGTCGCCGGGCGTTTGTGGCGAATGGCGGGCGCGACCGGGCGATCGCCCGACGCCACCTGGCCTGCCGGTTGCTCCGCAACACTGGCTACGCCAGTCCCGCCCGCGACCGCTTCGCGTTTGCGCGGGGCTTCGCCCCGACGCTTCGCTCGGTCGCCCACAGGGTGGGCTCCTACAAAAACGCGGTTGCGCTCACCTGTAGGAGCCCACCCTGTGGGCGACTATCGTTCGACAACGCTAATAACACCACGTTGACTAGCGTCCTCGCACACGCCATAATTAGCGGTCTTTATCCCGCACCCGCATCAATTCAGGAGCAACACCGTGGCCAACATCAAGTCCGCCAAGAAGCGCGCCAAGCAGGCAGAGGTCCGCCGCGGCCGTAACGCCAGTGCGCGCTCGATGCTGCGCACCGCCGTCAAGAAGGTCCTCAAGGCCATCGAAGCGAAGGACGTGGCTGCCGCAGAAACCGCTTACAAGATCGCCGAGCCGATTCTGGATCGCTACGCCAGCCGTGGCCTGATCCATCGCAACAAGGCATCGCGCCACAAGAGCCGCGTCAATGCGCGGATCAAGGCGCTCAAGACCGCGGCCTGAGTCCGGCGCGCGGCGATCGCAAACAAAAAGCCGGCTTGCGCCGGCTTTTTTGTGTTCGCAAATCGTCGCCGGATCATCGCGGCGGCGCATTGGCCGCAGCGCGCGCCTGATCCGCCCGCTCCTCGTCCGCCTCGGCCCGCATTGCGTCGAGAAACGCCATGGTTTGCAGCATCAGCGGCCATGTACCTTCACGCGCCAGAGCCGATACCACAAACCACGGCCCGGTCCAGCCCAGGGTATCCACCACCGCCTGGGCGCGCTCCCGGCGCTCGTCCTCGGCGAGCAGATCGACCTTGTTGAACACCAGCCAGCGCGGCTTGGCCAACAGATCGGCATCGAAACGCTCCAGTTCGCGTTCGATCGCACGCACTTGTACCGCCGGATCAATGTCTTCGTCGAGCGGCGACAAATCCACCAGATGCAGCAACAGCCGGGTACGCTGGATATGGCGCAGGAACAGGGCGCCCAGACCCGCGCCATCGGCCGCGCCTTCGATCAGGCCGGGGATATCGGCGATCACGAAACTGCGGTCGGTTTCGATGCGCACCACACCAAGGTTGGGATACAGCGTGGTGAACGGGTAATCGGCTACCTTCGGGGTCGCCGCCGACACCGCACGGATCAGGGTGGATTTGCCGGCATTGGGGAAACCCAGCAAGCCGACGTCGGCGAGCAGCTTGAGCTCGAAGCGGATATCGCGCTCATCGCCGTCGGTACCCGCGGTCGCCTTGCGCGGCGCCCGGTTCACCGAGCTCTTGAAGTGCATGTTGCCAAGGCCACCCTGCCCGCCCTGCGCCACCAGCACGGTTTGTCCGTGCTCGGTGAGATCGCCGATCACCTCGTCGGTGGCGACGTTGTAAACCAGCGTGCCGACCGGCACCCGGATCACCACATCGACACCGGCGCGGCCATATTTCTGGCTGCTCATGCCGTTTTCGCCGCGCTCGGCACGAAACAGGCGCTGATGACGAAAATCGACCAGCGTGTTCAGGTTCTCGTCGGCCTTGACCCAGACGCTGCCACCGTTGCCGCCGTCGCCGCC
Source organism: Gammaproteobacteria bacterium HGW-Gammaproteobacteria-4 (assembly GCA_002839995.1). Classification (GTDB taxonomy): domain Bacteria; phylum Pseudomonadota; class Gammaproteobacteria; order Xanthomonadales; family Xanthomonadaceae. The sequence goes on from PGZC01000011.1 coordinate 18,237, forward strand.
ATTGGGGCCGCCCAGCGGGATGAACTTTTCGCGCCGAAAGCTGGCGCAGCCGTTGCCGCCGTTGCCGGCGATGACAGTGATTTCAGCTTCGTCGACGAATTTCATGATTCAACTCGTTACTGGAACAAAACAAGGACAACAATCCGCAAAGGACGCGAAGGACGCGAAGGACGCAAAGAAAGCAAACCTGGGTATGCACTTCCCTTTGGAAACTCTGAACAAGCCCCGCTCCTCGTCATTGCGAGCGGGCCGCTCTTGCGCATCCTGCAATGTACATGGATGCGCAAGTGATGCGGGAAGCACGACTCCATGTCGCTTCGCTCCTCGCAATGACAGCTTGTTTAGAGATTCCCTTCGCGATCTTTGCGTGTTTTGCGGACCGACTGCTTTTCCCGAGACCCGACATCCCGCAAACGAAAAACCCCGCCGAAGCGGGGTTGTTCGCGCTACCGTGAGGGTTGCTCAGGCTGCCGGAACAACGCTGACGGTGCGGCGCTTCTTGGGGCCCTTGACGGCGAACGACACCACGCCATCGGTCAGCGCAAACAGGGTGTGATCGCGGCCCAGGCCGACATTGCTGCCGGGATGGAACTGGGTGCCGCGCTGACGCACGATGATGTTGCCGGCGTTGATCGCCTGGCCGCCATACATCTTCACGCCGAGGTATTTGGGATTGGAATCGCGGCCGTTACGGGTGGAGCCGCCTGCCTTTTTATGTGCCATGAGTACTTACTCCTCGCGTTTCAGGCGCTGATGCCGGTGATCTGGATTTCGGTGTAGTGTTGCCGATGGCCCATCTGCTTGCGATGGTGCTTGCGGCGACGGAATTTGACGATGCGGATCTTGTCGGCGCGGCCATGGGCCTTGATGTTGGCGGTGACCTTGGCGCCGGTCACGTTCGGCGCACCGACCGTCACTTTTTCGCCGTCGCCGAGCAACAACACCTGGTCGAACGCGATCTCGCTGCCGGCTTCGGCATCGATCAACTCGACGCGGAGCACCTCACCTTCCATCACGCGGTATTGCTTACCGCCGGTGACTATCACTGCGTACATGAACAACTTCCTTCTGTAGTTATTTTTTGGTTGCGCGACACACCGCCGCACACTCGCTACCCGCGAGCGCGAGACAGACCCGCTAGCATAAGCGATCCGGGCGGCGCAGGTCAAATCGCTGCGCCGCAGCATGACGCCCAGCCGCCACGCTGCCCCGGGTTTCGGCCTTGCGGCCTCTACCCGGGGCGAAGCGATGCAATCAGTGGTGATTCACCGAAATCCGGCGCGGTGTGGTCTCGGGTTTCTTGGGAATGACCACTTCCAGCACCCCGTGCCGGCCGGTAGCCGAAATACCGTCCGGGTCGGCCCCATCGGGCAACGCGAAGCGCCGGTAGAACGAGCCGTACGAGCGCTCGACCCGGGTATAGCGCTGGCTCTCCTCACGCTGCTCGGCCTTGCGCTCGCCCTTGATGGTGAGAATGCCCTTGTCCATCTGTACTTCGATGTCCTTGGGATCGACACCGGGAATATCGGCGAGGATGACGAAGCGCTTTTCTTCTTCCCGGATGTCGACGCGCGGCGCCCACTGGCTGGTCACCACGTTGGATTGATCGCCATCGGATTCGGCGAAAAACCGGTCGAAAACCTGCTTGATTTCGTCCTGAAACTGCGGGTTGGCCCCGAAGGGGCTGTAGCGAACGATGCTCATCTCACTGACCTCCTTAAGGTTGGTTGTTGACACTGCGGCCCTGCGCCGCCTGTGCGGAAACATGGGGTCTGCCGGCGACGATTCAAGCGCCGCCCGGATCGCGGAGATGGCGGCAATCACGGCATGGCCGTTACACTGGAGGGCCTCACCCACACGGAGTGCAAACAATGAGCATCAAGGTTGGCGACACCATTCCCAAGGCCACGATCAATGTCATCAAGGACGGCATCCAGGCAACCGACACCACGGCGTTCTTCGCCGGCAAAAAAGTGGTTCTGTTTGCCGTGCCCGGCGCGTTTACCCCGACTTGTTCGGCCAAGCATCTGCCCGGCTTCATCGAGCACCTGGGCGAGTTCAGCGCGCGTGGCATCGAAGTGGCCTGCGTATCGGTCAACGATGGCTTCGTGATGGGTGCCTGGGGCAAGGCGCAAAATGCGCCGGATAACCTGCACCTGCTGGCCGACGGCAACGCCGAGTTCACCAAGGCGCTGGGTCTGGAACTGGATGCCACCGGTTTCGGCATGGGCATCCGCAGCCAGCGTTTTGCGCTGTACGCCGAGAACGGTGCGGTCAAGGCGCTGTTCGTCGAGGCACCCGGCGAGTTCAAGGTCTCCAGCGCCGAGCACGTGCTGGCGAACATCTGACCCGTTACTGCATACGCAACGCCCGGGCCACAGTGGCCCGGGCGACCGGCTCAGACGGTGTCGCGCTCCGCCGCTTTCGCTGCGGTATGTGCCGCAAACCGCCGCCCGTGCCACAGGTAGTACATCACCGGGATCAGCAGCATCGAGACAATCGGGGCGGTAATCATGCCGCCGACCATCGGCGCTGCGATACGCCGCATCACGTCCGAGCCGCTGCCCGCGCCCAGCATGATCGGCAACAGGCCGGCCACCACCACCGCCGCGGTCATCGCTTTGGGCCTGACCCGCATCGCGGCGCCTTCAATCACGGCGTCCAGCAACCCGGCACGATCGCTGGGATTGTTGCGCATTTGCGACTCGCGCAGGTACACCAGCATCACCACGCCGAACTCGGCAGCGACACCCGCAAGCGCGATCAGACCAACGCCAACCGCCACCGACATCTGATAGCCGAGCAGATAAAGCAACCAGAATCCGCCGACCAGCGACAGCGGCACCGCCACCATCACCATCATCGCCTCGCTGACACTGCGCAACCCCAGGTACAGCAGCACGAACAGGCTGATGAGCGTGATCGGGATGATCACCGCCATGCGCTGCTGCGCGCGCTGCATGAACTGATAATGCCCGGCCCAAGCCCAGGAATAGCCAGCCGGCAGCTTTAGTTGCGCGCGCAGCGCCGCTTCGGCCGCACCAACATAGCCACCGATGTCACCGTCTTTCGCGGTGATGTACACCCAGCCGTTGACGCGCGCATCTTCGCTCTTGATCATGTCCGGGCCGTCCACGATCTGCACGTTGGCCACGTCGCCCAGTTGCACCTGAATGTCATCGGTGGCCACCAACGGCAGGCCGCGCAATTTCGCCAGCGAGTCGCGGAATTCCTCGGGATAACGCAGATTGACCGGATAACGCTCGCGCCCTTCGATGGTGCGGGTGACATCCTTGCCGCCGATCGCGATCGCCGCCGCATTCTGGATTTCAGCGATGCTCAGCCCGTAATGTTCGGCCGCACGACGGTCGATATCGACATCGATGTAGCGGCCGCTGTAGGTACGATCGGAGAACACCGTCCGGGTAATTTCCAGACTGCCGAGAATGCGTTCGATCTCGCGCCCGATGCGATCGATCACCTGGCTGTCCGCGCCAGCGATCTTGATCCCGATCGGCGTGTTGATGCCGGTCGTCTGCATGTCGATACGCGCGCGAATCGGCATCAACCAGGCGTTGTTGAGGCCAGGTATGCGCACCACATCGTCGAGCTCGCGTTTGATCCCGTCCATGGTCATGCCCGGCCGCCACTGATCGCGGGGCTTGAGCCGGATGGTCGATTCGATCATTGCCAGCGGAGCCGGATCGGTCGCGGTATCGGCGCGGCCGACCTTGCCGAATACCGTATCGACCTCCGGCACCGTCTTGATCAGGCGATCGACCTGCTGCAACAACTGATGCGCCTTGCCGACCGAAATGCCGGGCGGCGCCGAGGGCATGTACAGCAGGTCGCCTTCATCCAGATCGGGCATGAACTCGCGGCCCAGGTTCGCCCATGGCCACAGCGCGGAAAGCACCAGCACCGCGCCGAGCCCCAGGGTCAGCCACGGCGCGGCCATCGCCCGGCGAATGATCGGCAGATAGGCATCGGTTAGCCAGCGATTGATCGGGTTGGCCTGCTCGGGGCGGATCTTGCCGCGCACCAGATACGACACCAGCACCGGCAGCAGGGTGATCGACAGGCCAGCGGCGGCGGCCATGGCGTAGGTCTTGGTGTACGCCAGCGGCGCGAACAGGCGCAGTTCCTGGCCTTCCAGCGCGAATACCGGCAGGAAACTCAGCGTGATGATCAGGAGCGAGAAAAACAATGCCGGTCCAACTTCAACCAACGCATTGGCAATCGCCTGCAATCGCCCGCTGGCATCATCTCCCAGTCGCTCCAGGTGTTTATGCACGTTTTCGATCATCACGATGGCGGCATCGACCATGGTGCCGATCGCAATCGCAATCCCGCCGAGCGACATGATGTTGGCGTTGATGCCCTGCAACCGGATCACCAGAAACGCGGTGAGAATGCCCACCGGCAACGTCAGCAGGATCACCAGCGACGAGCGGAAGTGATACAGAAACAGGGCGCATACCGCGATGACGACGATGAACTCTTCGATCAGGCGCGTCTTCAGGGTATCCACCGTACGCTCGATCAGTGCCGAACGATCGTAGGTTTCCACCAGCTCGACGCCATCGGGAAGCCCCGCTTTCAAGGCCTCCAGCTTGTCGCGCACCGCCGTGATCACATCGCGCGCATTGCTGCCGGCGCGCATCACCACGATGCCGCCGGCCACTTCGCCTTCGCCGTTGAGGTCCGCAATGCCGCGCCGCGCGGCGGGGCCGATGCGTATTTCCTGCGCCAGGTCGAACAAGGGCACGCTGGTCAGCGACACGCGGCTGCGCTGCACGTCGATGCTGATCAGGCCGATGTCTTCCAGGGACTGGAGATAGCCGCGCAGGCGCACCATGTATTCGGCTTCGGCCAGCTCCAGCGCGCCGCCGCCGGACTCCTGATTGGCGTCCCGGATTGCCTGCTCCACCCGATCCAGAGTGACGTAGTAACCACGCAACCGGTCCGGATCCATCACGATCTGGTATTGCTTGACCATGCCGCCGACGCTGGCGACTTCGGCAACCCCGGGCACCGCCTCCAGCTCGAACTTCAAAAACCAATCCTGCAGGGTGCGCAGTTGCGCCAGATCATGCCGCCCGCTGCGATCGACCAATGCGTACTGATACACCCAACCCACGCCGGTGGCGTCCGGGCCGATACTCGGCACCGCGCCGGGCGGCAACTCCCGGGTTGCCGCGTTGAGGTACTCCAGCACGCGCGAGCGCGCCCAGTACAGATCGGTGCCATCGGCAAAAATCACGTAGACATACGAGTCGCCGAAAAACGAATAACCACGCACTGCCACCGCGCCGGGGACAGCAAGCATCGCCGTGGACAGCGGATAGGTGACCTGATCCTCGATAACCTGCGGTGCCTGACCGGGCAGACTGACGCGGATGGTCACCTGCACGTCGGTCAGATCCGGGATCGCATCGAGCGGCACGGTCTGCATCGAAAACAATCCCGCCAACGCGAGAATTGCCGCGAGCAGCAACACCAGCACGCGATTACCCAACGACCATCGAATCAGCTTTTCGATCACAAGCTTTCACTCACTGCGTGATGCGGGCCGACTCGCGCCAGGCGCCGACAGGGGGTACGATCCGGCTCAATGCGTATGCGGCGCCGCGCCGAGTCGCGCCAACCCGGCCAGACGGTTGCTTTCCGAGTCGAGCAGAAATTGCCCGGAAACCACCACGGTTTCGTCGCCGCCCAACCCGGACAGCACCACCATGCGATCGCCGATCTCCTCGCCAAGCCGCACCGCCACGGGGACGAAGCTGCCGTCGTCGCGGCGCAGCACCACGCGCGGGCCAGCCTGGGTACGGATTACCGCTTCGGCCGGCACGCTCACCGCGTCTTCCAGCAATTCACCCTTGATCTGGACTTCCGAGAACATGCCCTGGGTCAGTCCTTCCTCGCCGGTATCGAAGCGCAGGCGCACCTCCAACGTGCGCGTGGTATAGCCAACCGGCGGCTCCACGCGCGTGATCCGGCCGGTAAATACGTTATCGGGGAATGATTTGACGCGCATCTCGGCTTCCTGCCCGTCGCGCACCCAGCCCCACTGGGTTTCGTATATTTCGGCGATCACCTCGATCGCACGCGAATTGGTGCCGAGGCTGTAGATCATCATGCCGTCGGTGACCGCCATACCGACTTCACCGCGACGTATGAATACGAATCCATCCTGCGGCGCATACACCTGCGCCGGCAGTCGCGGCTCGGCGCCACCTTGCAACTGAGCGATCTGGCTGGCATCGAGGCCGTGCTCGCTCAGACGCGACACCAGGCTCAGCGCCTCGTCGCGGCGACCGCCGGACATTGCCGCCTGATACTCCGCCTCCAGCGCAAACAACTCGTCCGAGCCGATACTGAACAGCAGCTCGCCGCTGCTCACACGGTCGCCTTCCTTCTTGTCCGACAACGTCAACACGGTGCCGGCCGTCGGCGGCGAGATATTGCGCCGGGCGGTGGGATCGATGCGCGAGATTTTCCCGACGGTGCGTATCTGGCGACGCAAATCGCCGCGCACGACCTTCTCCACCCGCACGCCGATGTTGTTGCGCACTGCGGGATCGATCCGGATCGCCGCCCCGCTCGGCTTGTGTTCGGCGACCTGCGCGCCGTGCTCGTGCGCCGAATCGTCGCGAGCGGAATCCGCGGTGCCAGCAGAGATTGCCTGCTTGACCAGATCCATGCCGCAGATCGGGCACTCGCCCTCGTGGTCGGACACGATGTGCGAATGCATCGGGCACACGTACGAAACCTCGTCATCGCCCAGAATCGACGGACTGCCAGCCGACGGCGCAGGCGACATCGACGCGCTCGTCGCCAGTGTCACTGCGGGCCCGGGTCGCTCGCTGGAATGGGTGCCGGAGCGGTCATACACGCCCGCGAGATACGCCGCCAACGCAACCAGCGCGCACAACGCGGTGATTTTCATCGAATTCATTGCACTCCCCCGTCGCCGCATGCCTACTGAAACCATGACCGCTGAGCGTACACCTCACAAGAGGCATATTGCCGCAACCAATGCTACACAAGCGCCGTGCGTTGTGCCGGCAGCGAACACCGACGGCGCGGATATTCATTGCGATGCCTCGCCCAGTCGCCCACAGGGTGGGCTCCTACAGTGAGCGCCACCGCGATTATGTAGGAGCCCACCCTGTGGGCGACCTGCGCAAGCCACCGCAACGAACACGACGAAGCCCCGCCGTTGCCGGAGGGGCTTCGAATTACCGCTGTGTAACCTGATCAATGCAACGAGAACACCGCCACATCATGATGGAACGGGTCGAACTGGTACACCTTCAGGCGCATGGTCGGCTCGAAGTTCATCTGGACTTCGATGTTCATGCGGCTGGGCGTACCGTCGGCCTGCACCGGTGGCACGAACGTCGGCGAGCCCACCGGCGGACCGGCGTTCACCCAGAAGTGCACGCGACCGAAGGTGAAGAAGCAGCCCGAGCCCAGTTGCGGATCGGCGTTGATGTCCGGATTGCGCGGGCTTGCCTCAAGATGCTCATCGGTACCGCCCCGATCGATCGGGAATATCGGCTCGCCGGTGTCCTCGTCGATCACGGTGGTCGGATCGGTGAACTGGAACTGATTCTCCCAACCGCGCCAACCGCCGAAGTCGACGTTCACATAGGCGTGGTAGTAATGATCGCCATTGAGCAAGGTTGCCTTGTACTCGAACGGCCGGGTTTCCCAGTCGTGCAGACTGAACGAGTTGGCGCTCTTGTCGATCTCCGGGCCCAGGCCGCTGCCCTGCCCGATCACCTTCTCCGGCATCTCGCCGTAGATGGTGTTGTTGACGTACAACAACGTCACCTGCGAGTCCGGATCGGCGGTTACCCCCGACGGCAGCTTGCGGCGCGTGAGCCATTGCAGATACGACTCGCGCAACTCCGCGATCATCGGGGCCACCGCAGCGGGGTTGCTGAAGTGATTACCTTGCACCTGCCCCTTGAGCGCGCGCAGGATATTCCACATGCGCTTGGGTGGGGCCAGATCGCCGATCTTGGCGATCGCGGCTTCCTTGGCGGCCTGGTTCAGGCGCGGATTGACGCCGAATACCTCCTGTTCCATCTGCAGCAGGGTGATGCGCGCCGGCTGCAACTGCGAGTTGATCGGGAATATCTTGGTGGCGTTCTCGATCACCTGCACCCGCGGCGGATGGATGCGCCAACCCCAGTGATAGACCAGGCTCCAGTGGCTGCCCGGCGCCTGCTTGATCTTCACCGTATAGCGCGTGCCTTCCTTGAGCATCGGGAAGAACGACTGATCCATGGCCACGCCGGCACTGCGCGCGCGGATCGGCAGAAACTCGTCGGCCTCCGCTGGCGAATCGAAATACATGATGAACGGCGAGAAGTCCTCGATGCCGTTTTGCAGGATGTTGACGTGGTAGGTGATGGTGAACGGCACGTCCAGCACCTGCGACGGGTCGATCATCGAGGTGTCGGACTCGATGAACTCGCCGTAGTAGACCATGTTGACGTCGACGTTGCCGCCGATCTTCTGATGTGTCACCGGGTCGAAGATCGGCTGCACCACCTTGTTCTTCAACGGCCCGTTGTAGTGCAGCAGCGGCATGCCCTGATAGGCACGATTCTTGAGGTAGGCGGGACTCAGCGGGTTGCCCTCGATGATGTCGAGGGCATTGTCGATCGCCCTTTTCAACGGGATCGCGCCGCCTGGGCCATGATTGTGTCCCTGCCCGGGCCCGCTTTGCGCGACCCGCTCGATGGCGACGATCTGCGCCAGCAGATCCTCGATCGGCGACTCGCGACGGATTGTCTTCACCGTCACCGGGCCATCGTGCAGGTTGTACCTGCCATCGGGCGTCGATGGCAAGGTATTGGGCAATTCGGTGCCGTCCGGCAAACGATAATTTTCGTACACCGTCGGCAGGAAGTTGGTGCCCGGCGGATCGTTGACGTTGCTGCCTGGCGGGAACATGCCCTCAGCAGTCTCGATGCGCCAGCCGCCCGGAATCGGGGCGACCAGGATGGTATCGAGGGCGGGTTTGGGTTGCGACTGTGGATGCTGGGCGTAGGCGCCGGCCGCGAGGCCGAGGCCGATCGCCAGCGCCGCCGATGTTCTGGCCAAAGACGATGTGATCGTACGCATGGTATTTCACTCCCTCCGTTGCCGCAGGCAGCGCAAGCCGCCTCGACGCGGGATCATTGGTTGTAGGCAAGTTTCGCGATGGGCCGTGCTGTTCATGTCTGGTAACTGCGCATGTCCAACAGGCGCTCCTTGTGATACTTGCCGGTGCTCAGCATGGCCACCGCCTCGGCGATGAAAATCGGCTGCACCCGGGCCGGCTTGGTCAGCCAGCGACCGGTGCGTTGGTTGCCGATCCACGCGGTGCCATGGACGCTGCCCATCACACTGAAGGCCGCCAATATCTGGCGGATCGCCGCAGGATCGCCGTTGATGAATTTCCAGCGTGCGCCCTTGGCTTCTGCGAATTCCTTCAGTTGCTGTGCGCTATCGACTTCCGGCTTGGTGGTGATCGTGTAGATAAACACGTCGTTGTTCAGCCGTTCGCCCAGCATCTCCTGTACCTTGATCAGGTTGTCGATGATCGGATAGATCCGCTCGCCGTCCAGCGAGGCAAAACTCAACAACACCACCTTGTCCTGGATCAGGTTCTCGTAGAACCAGAACTTCTGTCCATGCTGGTCCTGAACCAACGCCTGCGGGAAACGCTCGGCGTGCGGACCCACGGTGGGGCGCTCGCAGCGCAGCAACATCGGATTGCCTTCTTCGGCTACCGGGGCCGTTGCGGCCAACGCCGCTACCGGAAGGCCCAGCCCCAATGCCGTCACTACAGTTCTTCTGCTGTTCATCGTTAGACTCCTCGTGCCTGTTCGGGTATCGACGCGATGGGAAAATCAGGGCTGGATCGACCAGCTCAACATCATCGCGTTGTCCTCGTGCACGTTGTTGTGGCAATGGATGACGTAGCGACCGAGAAAATCGTCGAAGCGGTAGAACACGCGCACGTCGTCGCCGGGGCCGACGCTCCAGACATCCTTGCGCGATTTCGCCACGCCGGTCGGTGGGCGGCCGTTCCAGGTCAGGGTCTGCGCTTCCTCGAAGTGGATATGCACCGGATGCGACCAGGTTGCGCCGGCATTGCGGAAGCGCCAGATCTCGGCGGTGCCCTGCTTGGGGAAGGCCGAGATGATGGTCGGATCCATGAACGAACCGTTGACCGTCCACAAGCCCATGTCGTGGTCGAACACCCATTCGCGCTCGGTCACCACCTCGCTCAGATCGACCTGCGGCAGCGCACGCAGGAAGTCCGGCACCCGGCTGTTGTCCACCGTATTGACGTCCAGCACGCGGAACTGCATCACCGGCATCGGCACGTCCAGATGGCGCCCGGTCGGACCCTGGCCGTTGACCTGTTCCAGCACATTGACCAGATTGACGGTGTGGCCGCGATCGCCCGAGAAGTCGACGATGGTGTCGAAGCGATTGGCTGGACCGAGCAACAGGCTGGTGACATCCACCGGCGCCTCCAGCAGATTGCCATCGTTGGCGATCGTGAAGAAATGGCGGCCGTCCTCGAATGCCAGCTCGTAGAAACGCGACGGGCCACCATCGAGGAAACGCAGGCGGTACTTGCGCGGCTCCACCTCGATGTAGGGGAAAGCCTTGCGGTTGACCGTGATGATGTCGCCCAGGTGGCCATCGGTGTTGAACACGTTGTAGGTCGGATGCCCGGCGAACTGCGTGCCCGGGTTGCCGAAGCGGACATCGTGCAGGATGAAGTACAGATCGTATTGCCCGTATCCGCCCGGCAAACGCAATGCGGATTCGCGCGGGTCGTTCTCGTCGCCGGTGTCGATGTGGTCGTAGAAGATCGCCATCGACGAAAGGCCCGCGTACACGTTGGTGGCGGTGAAATCGAGCATGTGATCGTGATACCACAGGCTGGCCAACGCTTCGTTGGGGTCATTGCGGGCGTAGATGATCGGGTAGTGGTGATCCCAGAACTCGCCGGGTCCGAAGAAGTCCATCGGATTGCCGTCGCTCTCGCTGGCCACGTGCGCGTTGTGCAGGTGCGTGGTGACGTACGGAAGGCCGAATGGAATCAGTGCGTCTTCGACCGAGGGCAGGTCGTTGAAGCGGCGCACGAAGGCGTGCTCGCCGTAGGTGGCGACCAGGGTCTCGCCAGGGGTCGCGCCGTTCCACAACCACGCCAGCGAACCCAGGCCGTCGCTGGTGATCGCGGTGAGTTCATCGTGGTAGTTCCAGCGCCCCTCGGTCTGATGTTGAACGTAGAACCTGGTCGGCAAGAACTCGTTGAAGCGCTGGTGATTGGCCGGGTTCGGTGCCGGGTTGAGTGAAGCCGGATCGACCGGCGACATCGCCGGCGGAATGTAGATCTGCTGCGTGTACACGCTCACCGGCGGGCTGAGCGGCTCTGTTTCCGGGGTTCGTAAACCTTCGGGCCTGCACAGTTGCGCCTGTGCGACGCGGGGCAGCATGCTGCCGCCGAAGATGGCGGGCGTTGTCGCAAGCGCGGCGACGCCACCTTTCAGTACGTCTCGTCTTTTGGCCATTGCTCGAGTGCTCCTGTGTCACTGGAAGTGATGTCGATTCCAGTACACGGAGGTGTCGGTTCCGCACCAACGCCGGACGCAGTCCGGCGCTGACAACGGCAAGGACGTGGCTACGGCGAGCATGCAACGGCAAAACGTGCGTGGTGGCAATGGATGTCATCGGTGAAGCACGAGCGCGGTGGTTGTGATCAGTCCGTCGGGCCTGTACTCCAAGCCCGGAATCACGGTCGCTGCCGCTCCATGCAGGTCGCGGTCTCCCCCGCTCCCCTACTACCAGTTCGACTCCCGATCGGGGCGGATGGATGGTGAATCTGTGCGTGGAGCCCCGACGTGCGGCAATTTGTCGCACTGAACGGCGAAAGTAAGTGATAGCCGTCACATTCATCGAGATATTTATTTGACATTCAGGCCCAATCATGAGCCAACAAATGCCCCCCGTCCGTAGTGGACGGCAATAGCGAACGCTGCGCTCGGTCGCCCACAGGGTGGGCTCCTACAGTGAGCGCCACCGCGATTATGTAGGAGCCCACCCTGTGGGCGACCCGCGCAAGCCACCGCAACGAAAACGACGAAGCCCCGCCGTTGCCGGAGGGGCTTCGATTTACCGATGTGCTACCAAATCAATGCAGCGAGAACACCGCCACATCATGGTGGAACGGATCGAACTGATACATCCGCAGGCGGATGCTCGGCTCGTGGTTCAGCCTGATCGACACATCAAGCGACCCGAGCTGGTCGCCCTGAGCCGGCATCACCATGGTGAACGCACCGACCGGCGGACCGGCGTTGAGCCAGTAATGCGTGCGACCGAAGGTGAAGAAGCAGCCCGATCCCAGTTGCAGGCTGGAGTTGATGTCCGGGCTGCGCGGGTTCGCCTCCAGATGCTCGTCGGTGCCGCCACGATCCATCGGGAAAATGGTCTCGCCCGTTTCCTCATCGATGACGGTGGTCGGATCGGTGAACTGGAAGTGATTCTCCCAACCGCGCGTGCCGCCAAAATCGACGTTCACGTACATGTGCGGGAACTTGTCGGCGTTGAGCAGCTTCACCTTGTAGTCGAAACCACGGGTGTTCCAGTCGACCAGGGTATTTTCCATCACGCCCTTGAAGCTCTCCGCACCCAAGCCACTGCCTTCGCCAGACACGTTGCGCGGCGACTCACCGTAGATGGTGTTGTTGACGTAGAGCATGGTCAGGGTGGCATCGGGATCAACCTCGACGCCGCGCGGCAACTTGCGCCGGGTCAGCAGTTCGAGATAGGTCGTGCGCAGATCGGCGACCAGCGGTGCGGCCACGTCCGCGTCGTAGTCGTGGCTGCGCAGCATGGACTTCAACTCACGCAGCAGATTCCACATCCGCTTGGCCGGTGCAACATCGCCGATCATGCCGATCGCTTTTTCCTTGGCGGCCTGGTTCTTGCGCGGGTTGGCACCAAACACCTGCTTTTCCATTTCATACAGGGTGGTACGACCGGGCTGGCCAAAGGCATTGACCGGGAAGATCTTGGTCGAATTTTCCAGCACCTGCACCCGCGGCGGGTGGATACGCCAACCCCAGTGATAGGCCAGGCTCCAATGCTTGCCGAGAGACTGCTTGACCTTGACGGTGTAGCGCGTACCTTCCACCAACATCGGGAAGAACGACGTATCCATCGCGATACCGGCGCTCGCCGCACGCACCGGCAGCGGCGTGCTCTGATTGTCGTTGTCGAAATACATCACAAACGGCGAGAAGTCGTCGATGCCGTTCTTCAGGATGTTGACGTGGTAGGTGATCGTCCACGGCACGTCGAGCACCAGCGATGGATCGATCATCGCCGTGTCGGACTCGATGTTTTCGCCGAAGTAGATCAAGTTGACATCGACATTGCCGCCAACCACCTGCTTGGTCTGCGGATCGTAGATCGGCATCACTACCTTGCGCTTGAGCGGGCCATTGTAGTGCAACAACGGCATGCCCTCATAGGCGCGATCCGGCAGCGTCTGGCGGTGCAGCTTGTTGCCCTCCAGAATGTCGATCGCGTTCTGCACGTAGATACGCGACAGCTCGTTGCGACGCACTTCGCCCGATCGGAAGAAGCGCTCGATCGCCTCGATCTGCACCAGCAGATCCGAGTTCGGCGAATCGCGACGAATCGATTTTACCGACACCGGGCCGTCATGCAGGTTGTACGCGCCGTCAGGTGTCGACGGCAAGGTGTTGGGCAGTTCGGTGCCGTTCGGCAGACGGTAGTTCTCGTACACCGTCGGCAGGAAGTTGCTGCCCGGCGGATCGGTGAACACGTTACTCGGCGCGAAAATCGGATTTTCCGGCGTCGTAATGTCGAACCCCGTTGCCGGCAGATTCGGATCTGCCGGTATCCGGACGTTGGTGTTCATCGGAGGCAACGGTTGTGCCTGTGGATGCTGGGCCATGACGCTGGCTGAGGCAGCAAGCCCCAGCACCAGCGCAGCGGCCAGTGTTCTTGCCAAGGTTACTTGTATTTTACGCATTGTCTTTAACCCCCTCCGTTGCCGAGCCAGCGCGAGCTGCACGGACAATGGATGATTGATTGCAGGTCATGGGATAGCACGCTCGCGCTCAGGCGATGGTGCTGCGCATGTCGATCAAGAACGGCTTGTGATGCTTGCCCGTGCTGAGCAGCCCCACCGCTTCCGCGATGAAAATCGGCTGCACGCGCGAGGGCTTGGTCAGCCATCGACCGGTACGCTGGTTGCCTACCCAGGTAAGGCCGTGGATCGAGCCCATCACATTGAACGCCATCAGGATCTTGCGGATGGATTCCGGGTCGCCGTTGAGGAACTGCCAGCGAGCGCCCTTGGCTTCGGCGTATTGCTTCAGGCTCTCGGCAGTATCGACCTCGGGCTTGGTGGTGACCGTGTAGATGTGCACGTCATCACCCAGGCGATCGCCCAGCATTTCCTGCACCTTGACCATGTTGTCGATGATCGGATACGCCTGCTCACCGTCGAGCGAGGCAAAGTTCAACAACACCAGTTTGTCCTGGATCAGGTTCTCGTAGAACCAGAACTTGGCGCCATGCTGATCCTGCACCAGCACCTGCGGAAAACGCTTGGCCAGCTTGCTGTCGGCCGGGCGCTCGCACGCCAGCAACATCGGGTTGTTCGGATCGGCGGCAACGGGTGCTTTCGCCGCGGCATTGGCCGCCAACGCGAGCGCGGGTACGCCCAGGCCCAGTGCCTTTACAACATTTCTTCTGCTGTTCATTTCAAACTCCTTGCATATCGGATCGTGAAATTCGCGAGTGCCGGGCGATCAGGGGACAATTTCCCAGGTCAGCATCATCGCGTTGTCCTCATGCGTGTTGTTATGGCAATGGATGGGATAACGGCTGAGGAAGTCGTCGAAGCGATAGAACACGCGGACGTCGTCGCCTGGTCCGATCGTGAACACGTCCTTGCGCGACTTGCCCACGCCAGTCGGCGGACGGCCGTTCCAGGTGAGGATCTGCGCTTCTTCGAAGTGGACGTGCACCGGGTGCGCCCAGGTGGCGCCAGCGTTGCGGAAACGCCAGATCTCGGCAGTGCCCTGCTTCGGATACGCCGAGGTGATGGTCGGATCCATGAACTGGCCGTTGACCGTCCACAAGCCCATGTCGTGATCGAACACCCACTCGCGCTCGGCAACGACTTCGCCCAGGTCGATATCGGGCAGCGCACGCAGGAAGTCCGGCACGCGGCTGTTGTCCTCGGTGTTCACGTCCTTGACGCGAATCTGCATCACCGGCACGCGATCGGGGCCTTGCAGACGGCGACCGGTCGGACCCTGGCCGTTGATCTGCTCCATCAGGTTCAGCACATTGATGGTCTTGCCGCGGAACGCGGAGAAGTCGACGATGGTGTCGTAGCGATTGGCCGGGCCGATCACGATGGTTGTGGTATCGACCGGCTCTTCCAGCAGGTTGCCGTCGTTGGCGATCGACAGGAAGCCGATCGGGGTTTCGCTGCTGACCGGACGGGTCGCGCCGCCACCGCTGATGTGCTCGAAGAACGCCAGCTCGTAGAAACGCGACGGGCCGCCATCGAGCCAGCGCAGACGGTATTTTCGCGGTTCGACTTCGAGGTACGGAAACGCCTTGCGGTTGACCGTGATGACATCGCCGAGATGACCATCGGTGTTGAACACGTTGTAGGTCGGCTGGCCCTGCGCGGTGAAGCGGACGTCGTGCAGGATGAAGTACAGATCGTACTCGCCGTAGCCGCCCGGCAGGCGCAGCGCGCTTTCGTTGGTGTCGTTCTCGTCGCCCGAGTCGATGTGATCGTAGAAGATCGCCATGCCCGACAAGCCCGCGTACACATTGGTCGCGGTGAAGTCGATCATGTGATCGTGGTACCACAGGCTGCCCAGCGCCTCACGATAGTCGTGGCGCGCGTAGATCATCGCGTAATGGTGATCCCAGAACTCGCCCGGCTCCATGAAATCCATCGGGAAGCCGTCGCTCTCGCTGCCGACGTGGGCATTGTGCAAGTGCGTGGAGGTTGCCGGATAGCCGAACTCCTGGATCTTGGCGTCTTCGGCATGCGGCAGGTTGTTGAAGCGGCGCATGAACACCGGCTCGCCATAACGCGCGACCAGGGTGTTGCCGGGCATCGCACCGTCGAACATCCAGCCCAGCGATCCCTTGCCGCCTTCAGTGAGCGGGTTCAGATCCGGGTGGTAGGTCCAGTAGCCTTCGGTTTCCTGCTGGATGTAATGCTTGACCGGCGGAAACTCGTTGAAGCGCTGGTGACGGAAGCGGCCGTTGTTCGGGCCGGGACTGAACAGCGAAGGATCCACCTCCTGCATCGGCGGTGGAATGTAAACCGCTTGATTGAAGTACCCGACTTGCGGGCTGAGCGGCTCCGTTTCCGGGGTTATCAAACCCTCGGGCCTGCACAACTGCGCTTGCGCGACTCGCGGCAGCATGCTGCCGCCGAATATGGCGGGCGTTGTCGCCAACGCTGCTGCGCCGCCTTTCAATACATCTCTTCTCTTGGCCATTGATCCCGTGCTCCTGTACCGCCGGACATTGATGCCGGTTCGAGTTGGCGGTCGGTGCCAAGATCGCCCCAGTGGCTGCACGGTTGCCCGTCCAGCCACTGGGGGAAGCTCTACGCTACCTGCGATGCGATCCATCGCCTGTGCTACCTGCGGGTTGGTCCAAAGTGAATTTCACTTTTCCCCGAACCGAACCGCCATACGCACAGGTGAATCGCGCCCCCGCCCCCTGTACTACGACTCCCCACCGGGAATGACGCCGCTGCGCGAACGCATTGGGTCAACCCCGATGTGCGGCAATTTGCCACAGGGGCAACGGGGTAGGTCTGTAGCTTTGCGCACACTGCGGCGAAGTTTTATGCAATCGCCATGTTTGCGTCACAAAAATGTCGCTCGTCGGCCGCTTTGCGCGGATTTACGCGTTGTCCCGTTCCACGTCATGCAGCGAATATCGCCGCAGCAACTGTGATCGGCGCGATGGTTCGATGTTGAGCCGATGCGGATCGTCGCCAACCAACGCCAGCAAACGCCGGTCCATCACCCGAAACCACAGCGGCGGCACATAGGCCAGCAGGAACATGCCGAAGTAGCCGCTCGGCAATTGCGGGATGCCCTCGAAGTTGCGCAGGCACTGATAGCGACGCGCGGCATGGGCATGGTGATCGGAATGCCGCTGCAGCTGGAACAGCGCCCAGTTCGAGATCAGGTGATTGCTGTTCCACGAGTGCTGCGGCTTGCACGGCTCGTATCGCCCATCGCCAAGGCGCAGGCGCGCGATGCCGTAGTGCTCGATGTAGTTGGCCGAGGTGAGCTGGAAGTTGGCCCAGAACGACGCCGCCAGCACGAACACGATGATTTCCGGACCCAGCCATACCATCAGCAGCGACCAGAACGCGAGCGTGATCGCGCTGGTCTGCACGATGTCGTTGCGAAGGCTCCAACGCGACTTGCCGAGCCGCTGCATGCGCTCGCATTCCAGCGCCCAGGCACGACGCCACGCGCCGGGCATTTCGCGCAGCACGAAACGATAGATCGATTCGCCCATGCGCGACGATGCCGGATCTGCCGGCGTGGCGACATCACGGTGATGCCCGCGATTGTGCTCGATGAAGAAATGGCCGTAGCCGGTCGGCGCCAGTACCAGCTTGGCCAGCGTCTGTTCGAGCCGCGAGCGTTTGTGGCCGAGCTCATGCCCGACGTTGATGCAGAACCCGCCGACCACGCCGGTGGCCAGCGTGACCGCGAGCAGGCCATGCCACGGCAGCGCGTGTGCCGCCACAAACCAGGCGGCGAACACAAACCATGCCCACAGCATTGGTACCAGCGCCCAGGTGATGTAGCGGTAATAGCGATCGGCTTCCAACGATGGCACTGCTTCCTCCGGCGGATTGCTGTTGTCGGCACCGAGCACGGCATCGAGCACCGGCAAACCGATGTACACCAACGCCACCGGTAGCCACAGCAGGCGCGCATCGCCGAACCCGATAAACAGCAGTGGCCCAGCGCCAACCAGCGATGGCACCAGCAGCGACAGCAGCCAGCGGTAGCGCGATGGATCGCGCCAGGAAGCCGGCATAGCGGCGGCGGTCATCTCGGGTATGGATGCATGCATGGCGGGCGATTCTCGTCAGGATTGCGTGCAGCATGGCGGCTGGCGCAGCGCGGCAACACCGCAGAGAATGGCAACCATTCGTCATTTCGTGCCACCATGTGGCGAACACGCCCACCTGAGGAAACCCTGAAAACCAGCCCTCCACTGTCATTGCGAGCGCTCAAGCCTTTAGCCGCGAGGTCGAAGGCCGTGGCGGGAAGCAATCCAGCACCTTGTTTTTCAGTGCATTTCTGGATTGCCGCGTCGCTTCGCTCCTCGCAATGACAGCTTGTTCAGAGCTTCCCTAACGCCGCACCGCTCAGTGAGGAATGCAGCCGATGGCGTCAGGTTTTTGCTCCCCGCGCAGTGCCATCGAGCCGGCATCCTGGCGCGAACCAAGCCTGCACCCGGTGTACCTCAAGTTGTTGCTGGCGATGCTGCAAAGCCGAGGCGTCGGCATCGACGCACTGCCGGCCGACGCGACGCCGGATAACGCCATGCTGTGCGCTGGCGATCGGCACATCGCGTTCGCGCCGATCCATCATCTGGTGCAGTGCGCGATCGCCGCGACCGGCAGCCCATGGTTGGGGCTCGAACTCGGCGCCAGCGCACATGCCTATAGCCACGGCGCCGTGGGTTACGCAGCGGTCGCCAGCGGCAGTGTGCGGCAGGCACTGGAAACCGTGTGCCGGTTTGCCGCCATCCGCACCAGCGTCGTGCGCTTTGAACTGCATAACAATCCCCGCGGCACACGACTGCACATTGTGGAATCGTTCGATCTGGGCAATGCGCGCATATTCATGCTGGAAGCCTGCATGGTAATCGTCGAACGCCTGTTGCAGGCGCTCTCGGTGCATGGCTGCGACCGTCTGCACTACGCCCTGCCTTGGCCGCAGCCGTCATGGGCCGGCCTGTATCCGCGCTATCTGGCCGGACAAGCGACATTCGGCGCACCCGGTCTTTGCATCCATCTGCCGGACGATCTGCTCGACCAGCCCTGTGTCAGTGCCGATCCGGACGCCTACCGTTCGGCGCAGCGCGAATGCGAGCGCAAACTGCTGGAAGGCCAACCCGGCCGCGATTTGGCCAGTGCGGTGCGTCTGTGCCTGCTCGCTTGCAATGGTGAGTATCCAAGCGCGGCGCTAATGGCGAAGCGTTTGAACCTGTCGCCACGCAGCCTGTTCCGGCACCTGCGCCATGCCGGAATCAGCTTTCATGCGCTGCTCGACGAAGTCCGTTGCGAGCAGGCGCAATGGCAGTTGCAACATCGCGACGATCCGGTCGAGCGCATCGCCGAGCGTTTGGGTTATCGCGACACCTCCAACTTCTCGCGCACCTTCCGCCGCTGGACCGGCCTGACCCCGAGCGCATGGCGCGAGCAGGCGCGCTTGCAACGCTGAGCGGCCGACTCCCGAAATCCACTTCGCCAAACCACGGAAAAACCGCATCATGAATCGCAGCACCGACGTTACCCTCGGCGACCACATTCGCAGCGCCTGTCTGCGCCTGCCCTGCCCCGACCTCGATGTGTCGCTGCGATTCTTTACCGAGCAATTGGGCTTTGTCGTCGAACAAATCGTGCCTGCCGATGCGCCGCGCATCGCGCTGTTGTCGGGGCACGGCATGAATCTGCACCTGCATGCAGACGCCGCGGCAATGCCGAGTCGCAATCGGACATGCATTCAACTCGACTATGATCGGGCAGCGCTTGGCAGCGACGCGCCGAGCCATCTGATCAGCCCGTGCGGCGTGCGCGTGGAACTGTGCGATGCCGAACCGGCACTGCATATTCCGCAGGGCGAGCAGGCGTTCATCCTCACCCGTCATGATGCACGCAACGGCTGGCACGTCGGCCGCGCCGGCATGCACTATCGCGACCTGATTCCAGGCCGACTCGGTGGCCGCTTCATCGCCTCGCATATCCGCATCCCTGACGGCGGCGAAGTGCCAGACTATGTGCATTACCACCGCGTGCGCTTCCAGATGATCTTCTGCAAGGCTGGCTGGGTGCGCGTGGTCTATGAAGACCAGGGAGAGCCCTTCGTACTGAACGCCGGGGATTGCGTGCTGCAACCACCACAGATCCGCCACCGCGTGCTGGAAGCATCACCCGGGCTGGAAGTGATCGAACTGGGCTGCCCCGCGGTGCATGAGACCCTCGCCGATCGCGCACTGGTGTTGCCGAACGCGCGCTGTATGCCGGAGCGCGAATTTTTCGGACAGCGCTTCGTACGCCATGTTGCCGCCGATGCCGTATGGCAGCCGTGGCGAGCGCCAGGATTCAGTGCACGCGATACCGGCATTGCCGATGCAACCGACGGTCTGGCCGACGCGCGGGTGGTGCGATGGGCGAACGATCCGGCCAGCCCATCGCCACAGGCGCCGCTAGGTCATCACGGCGAATTGCGGTTTCTGTTCGTGCTGGGTGGCAGCCTTGAACTGCACAGCACCGGACACGGCACGCACACGCTGGGCATCAACGACAGTTGCGTGATTCCGGCGGATACCGATTTTCTCCTGCACGCCGGCAACGACATGGAAGTTCTCGAAGTCAGCCTGCCGGCACAAGCAGGCCGCTGATGTATCGCGCCGGCCGATGGCCAGGACGACCAAGTGATTTCCGGTCGCTCACAGGGTGAGCTCCTACAAGAAGCACGATGATCTCGCCCTGTAGGAGCCCACCCTGTGGGCGACCTGACAAAGCACGATGATCTCCCCCTGTAGGAGCCCACCCTGTGGGCGACCAGAACGCGAACGGTACGCGACAACGATCGCGGTACATCGCTGTTGCTAAAGCTTGCTTCCACGCAGCCGTTAACCTGATGACGGATGCAACGGGGAGCCCGATGTGATCGAAAACATTGCCCTCTCGGGAATCGAGGCCGGACTCACCCGGCTCTCGGTCGCGGCCAACAATATCGCCAACGCATCCACGCCCGGTTTCGAACGCCAGAGCGTGATCCAGAGCGCGCAGCCCGATGGCGGCACCCAGACACGCGTGGCGTCGGCCGGCGATGGCGGATCACTACTGCACGACCAGGTGAATCAGCTGACCGCCAGTTACGCGATCCAGGCCAGCGTGCTGAGCTTGAAGGTGGCGCACGATACCCTCGGCACGCTGCTCGACCAGCGTGCCTGAATCGACGTTGCTCAGAACCGGTACGTCACCTGCGCGCGGTAGTTCACCGGGTCGCCAAAGAACGCGGTGAGCGTGCGCTCGCGGCCCAGGGTCGGTGCCAGGGTGGCATCGTTGACGAAATCCCAGCCCGAGGTGATATAGCGCTTGTCGCCCAGATTGCGGCCGTGCAGACCGATCGTCCAGCGCCCGTCATCCGAGTTCCACACGATGCTGGCGTCGAACAGGGTGTAGCCGCCCTGATCGAGCAGGAAGCTGTCGGTCTCGAACTGGTTTGTGGCACTGCGATAGGAAGCGCGCGGCAGGAACGACAACGCGCCATCGAGGCCGAACAGGCGCGTCGGCACGGTGTAATCGAAACCAATGTTGCCGGTCCATTCCGGCGTGTTCTGGAACGTCGCGGTATCCGCGATATCGACACCAAACGCGTTGATGAAGCGGGTGAACTCGGCATCGATGTAGCCGCCCGACCAGGTAAAACGCAGCGAGTCGCCATCGCTCATCATATCGCTGGCCAATTCGGCCAGCCCTTCGAACTCGATGCCGCGGATACGCGCCTTGCCGGCGTTGGTGGTCACGCCCACGAATGTTTCGTTGACGCCATCGTTATCGGCATCCACGCCCACCGAGCCGGGCACCTGAATGTCTTCATAGTCGTTCCAGAACAATGCCAGACTGGTGCTTGCCCGACCACCCAGCCACGAACCCTTGTGACCGACCTCATAGGCGGTAACCTGCTCCGGCTCGAATTGCAGAAACTCCTGTATCTCGTCCGGATCGCGAGTACCGTTGCCGTCCAGATCGGGCGCCGCGGTGCCCGCACCGCGCGGATCGAAGCCGCCGCCCTTGAAACCCTGCGAGAAGCTGAAATAAACCATGTGGTCGTCGGCCGGCTTCCACGACAGCCCGGCCTTCGGGGTGAAATCGCGGAACGTCTCGCTGCCGTTGAAATTGGTCGACGTCGCGATCGGAATCGCGTTGCCGCCGAAGAAGTCCGAGGTGCCGCCGATCAGAGTACGACGCAACATGAAGGCGCTGCGCTTGTCTTCGGTGAAACGCCCGCCCAGCGACAGTTCCACCGTGTCGAACAACTGGATCGACACATCGCTGAACAGCGACCAGGTCTTGGTGCCGATATCGCCAATGGTGTTGGCGTTCAGGCCGGGCAGATTGAGCAGCGTGCCGGTGGTGCCGAGAATCACGTCGAAATCGTTGAAGGCATTGGCATCGAGGTAGTAGAAACCGGCCACGCCCGAAACCCGCTCGGTGGTGAACTGCAATTGCAGCTCCTGGCTGAACTGATCGTCCTTGTACACCACCGGCACATCGATATCGACCGACTGCAAACCGTCGAAATCGTTGGACCATGCGGCGTTGTTCTTGCGAAAGGCGGTGATGCTCTTGAAGGTCCACGCATCGTTGATGTACCACTCCACCGTGCCGGCGATGCCGCGGCTGCGTTGCATGGCGTCGGGATTGTTCAAACCCGCCTGGGTATCGAACACGCTGTCGAGTACCGGCTCGTTGCTGAGCAAGCTCGGCAACACGCGATGGCCCTGGCGCGAGTTCGAATCGTCTTCGGTCCAGTCGCCGGCGATGCGCACGAACAGCGCCTCGCTCGGCGTCCATTCCATGCTGAGCCGACCGGCGATCACGTCCTTGTCGTAGTTCTCCTGGCCGGTGACGATGTTGTCGCCGAAGCCATCGCGCTGGAACGTGGCGAGCGTGGCACCAACGCGCAGATCATCGGTCACCGGCACCGTGAACTTGCCGGAGAAGTCGCGCTGATTGAACTTGCCGAGCGAACCCGACAACTCGGCGGCCGGTTCGTAGCCCAGGCGCTTGGTCACATACTTGATCGCGCCGCCGATGGTGTTGCGGCCGTACAGCGTGCCCTGCGGGCCACGCAACACTTCGATGCGCTCGACATCGTAGATATCCACCACCGCGCCGTGCGGGCGATTGAGGTAGACATCGTCGATGTACACGCCAACGCCCTGCTCGAAGCCGGCGACCGGGTCCTGCTGGCCGACGCCGCGAATGAAGGCCGACAATGTGGTGTTGGTGCCGCGCGTCGGCTCCAGCGTCACGTTCGGCACCAACTGATTGAGATCGGTGATGTCCACCGCACCGATCTTTTCCAGCTGCGCGCCGGAGAACGAGGAGATCGACAGCGGCACATCGAGCAGGGCTTCCTCGCGCCGGCGTGCGGTAACCATGACCTGATCGAGCTTCTTGGCACTGGATTCGTCGGTCGCTGCCGCTTCCGGCACGTCGTCATCGGCAGTCTGCGCCGAGGTCGGCATCGCAACGCACAGCAACGCGAAACTTATGGCGGTAGCTAATGGCTTGATCTGCATGGTGTCCCCTCTCCGGATATCTGCCTCGGCCACACTGCCGACGCGAGCAAGCCTAACCAGCTACCGCCAGCCGCACACGTGTACCTTGGTACAGTGCCGGCCTGCACGCCATGCCGCGATACTCGCGTCTCATCGTTTGTGGATCGTGCCCATGCTCAGCCTGATCGGGCTACTCGCTGCGCTCACCTTGCTGATCGTGCTCACGATACGCGGCATGAGCCTGTTCATCGCCACCCCTGCCTGTGCCTTGATCGTTGCGCTGACCAGCGACATCGCGTTACTGCCGCCGCTGGCAGCGAGCGGGCAAAGCGACCTGATCAGCGCGTACATGGATGGCTTCACCAGCTTCATCGGCAGCTGGTTTTTCATGTTCCTGCTCGGCTCGATCTTCGGCAAGCTGATGGAAGACAGCGGCGCTGCCGAGAGCATCGCACGCTGGGTGTTGACCGGCATTGGCCATCAACGCGCGGCGCTCGCGATCGTCGTCGCCTGCGCCGTTCTCACCTACGGCGGGGTCAGCCTGTTCGTGGTCGCGTTCTCGGTTTACCCGACCGCGCTCAGCATGTTCCGCGCCGCCAACCTGCCGCGCCGGTTCATCCCGGCCGCGCTGGCGTTCGGGTCGGTGACCTTCACCATGACCTCGGCCGGTTCACCGGAAATCCAGAACTGGATTCCGATCCCGTTTCTGGGCACCTCGCCGTGGGCGGCGTGGCAGGCCAGCGCGATCGTCGCCGCGGCGATGGCACTGCTCGGTTATGCGTGGTTGGCGGCGATGCTCCGCCGCGCCAGGCAGCGCGGCGAAACCTTTGTCGCACGCGCGGACGACCCGACCGCCCGCCGCGAAGACCTTCCCGCCCCGTGGCGCGCGTTGATCGGCCCCATCCTCGTGCTCGCGGTCAGCTTCGCATTGCATGACCGCCTGCATACGTCGGCCCTGATTCTGGCGCTGCTTGCCGGTGCAATGGGCGTTATGGCCGGCTGCTGGCGCCATCGCCAGACACCAGCGAAAGCCATTGCCGAAGGCAGTACCGGCGCCTTGATCGCAATCGGCAACACCGCTGCGGTGGTGGGCTTTGGTGCGGTGGCGAAAGCGGCACCGGCGTTCATGGTGGCGGTCAATGCATTGACCCACCTGCCCGGTTCGGGAGTCGGCACGGCGGCACTCGCGGTCAGCGTGATCGCGGCAATGACCGGCTCGGCGTCCGGTGGCCAGGCGATTGCCCTGCCCTTGCTGGCACCGGCGTTTCTGGCGCAGGGCGTGAATCCCGATCAGTTGCATCGCGCGGTGGCGATTTCATCGGGAGTGCTCGACTCGCTGCCGCACAACGGCTACGTGGTCACCACCATCCGCGCGATCTGCAACGAAACCCACCGCGACGCCTACGGCCCGGTCGGCGCACTGACCGTCATCGTGCCGGCACTCGGCCTGTTGTTGTGCCTGGGCTTGTTTGCGTTGGGGTTGTAGCGCCGCCGCCTGTTGCGGCGTAACCCATGGAGCCCGCAAATGCGCGAAGTGTGCCTCGTCAGGAAACTCCGAACAATCGCCTCCGACGTCATTGCGAGGAGCGCAGCGACGTGGCAATCCAGTGCCTCACGCTTCGAATGGCGCCCCTGCTGGACAAATAGCATAGCTTTCACCGACCTGCGGCCGGCGAGGCCCTTTTCACGGCGGAAAAAAGCCCAAAACGCCTTGCGCCGGGCGCGCGTCGTTTCGGCTGCTTCGCAGCAGCGGCCGCTGCATCATGGTAGCGTCGGATCCGCGCCTTCGGCACTTGATCCGACCTACGCGCACACTCATGTAGGTCGGTTCAAGCCGCACCGCGGCGGAACCGACAACAAGGCCTGTTCCGGTTTGGCTGGACCCACACTCGAACCACGAACCGCTGAGGTTCATGGATAGCGCGCCGTTGTAGCCCGGATTAGCGCGCAGCGCGTAATCCGGGGGATCAAGCGAATCGCATCACGCTGACAGCTTGGTGTCCGCAAGGAAGTCGAACGCATCGATTGCGACCAAGGCGCCCTGCTGGACATCCTGCTCAAGGCCCGCAATGAGGCGGGACTCACGCAAGCGCAACCCGACACACGAACGATAGCACCGTCGCCGCGACGCAATCATCCGCGACGGTGCGAGAAATGCGGGCTGTCGATGCCGCGCTGCGTGTGGCCGCCGTGGCGAGGTTGCCCAGCCTCACCCCAGCCCTCTCCTGCCGGGCCGGAGAGGGAGTGTCGCGCGCCGAGGACTTCGGCGAAGCGCGGGGGTTTTTGCCGCGTTGTGAAGGCAACGCGCGCTACGCAGCCGCATGCCTGCTCCACCCATTGCTCCCACGCCGCCGTTCCCGCAAGATCGGGTGCTGTCTTTCCGACTGCCATCAGGTGCCCACGCATGACCCCAGAACAACGCAAGTCGGCATCGGAGGCGAGGATTCGCTCGCTCGATATTCCGGTCAACGAGGATCTGCGGTTGTTGGCTGCTGACGACGAGGTGCAACTGCGCTCGCCGGAGGAGGTGCTGCAACGGATGATCGCGCTGTGGGCGGTGGTCGGCTCGGCGATGATTCCGGGCAATCGCTACTTCCACCGCTACATCGTGGCGAACCGCTATCAACCGTGGTTGTCGGCGCGCGAATCGCGGTTTCTGCTCAAGGAGAATCCCGGGGAACAACAGCGCATCCAGTACTCCTGGCAATTGGAGCCGCTGTATTTCATCGGCTGGTGTGCGGGCTTGATCGAGCACATCGGGATTCC
Organism: Gammaproteobacteria bacterium HGW-Gammaproteobacteria-4; assembly: GCA_002839995.1. Lineage (GTDB taxonomy): Bacteria > Pseudomonadota > Gammaproteobacteria > Xanthomonadales > Xanthomonadaceae. The sequence continues at coordinate 44,658 of PGZC01000011.1, forward strand.
GCAGGGCTCTTCCAGCCTCAAGGACATCGTGGGTCTGTTCCCCAAGGACATGGCCCCGCCGGAGCGGCTGAAGGCGGCGATCCGGCTTCGCCCGACGGCTGAGATCATGGACCAGATCGATCTGGTGTATCGCCTCGACTGGGGCGTGCGCAACCTGCCTCCGACGGCTGACGACAGCGCACCGGTGGCGAACGCGGGCGTGATCCAGGAGTGGCATCGCGCGGCGAACTGGATGATCCGCCACAAGGGACAGGACGACTGGGACCATATCGAGATCGGTGCCTGAGGCGGCATCCGCATCGATCGCGCGCACGAGAGCGGGCCGAAGCCCGCTTTATCGTGTCGCGATGACGGCCTCGAACAGTCGCAACGCTACTGAGTCCGGCATGTCTACGGTGGTTCGCAACAACAAACGATTTTCGACTACGCTAAAGCAAGCGAACCAGACGCGATCCGTGACCGATGCTGGCTGCCTATGCCGTTGCAGTTACGATATTCGGGCAAGCACACTCGACGATTCGCGACATCACGGGGTCCGGCATGTCCACGGTCATTCGCAACAACAAACGATTTTTGGCTACGCTGGCGCAGGCGAGCCAGACGCTGTCGGTGACCGTTGCCGACGACATACGCGATGCCCACGGCGTCAAGCTGATTTCCAAAGGTCAACAGCTCACGAGCGAGATGCAAACGCGGCTGGCGGAACGCGAATTGAGCTGCCCGCTGGAGACCGGCGTTTGCATTGATGGCGGTGTCACGACCCACGACATAGCGCATGTTGCAGCCAGCCTGTGCCAACGCTCCGGATTTCTCGCGACCATCGTTGGCGCACACTTCGCGGCCATCAAACGCACGTATCTGGCGCTCCCGCTGCAACCGATTGTCCATCTGATGCTATCGGTTCAACAGGTAGCGAGCCCGGGACATTTCACGCATGCGGTCTTGTGCAGTCTCATTGCCGGAGCGCTGGCATCCCGGCAGGGCGGGCCGGAAGACAATACGCGACTCGCCATGCTGGCGGGATTGATTCACGACCTGGGCGAAATGTACGGTGAACCTGACGACAAGACCCTCATTGCTGGAGCAAGCCGCGATCGTTGGCGTGAAATCGTTGCGCACGTAGAAGCCGGCAAGGTGTTGATCGAGCAATTCACCGACTATCCGGAATCGATCGTGCGTGCCGTTTTCGAGCACCACGAGAGGCTCGATGGTTCGGGTTATCCGCGCGGAATTTCCGATGACCAGGTATCGCCACTGGGCCGGGTGCTCGGTTTGGCGGACACCCTGTGCGGCGTTATCCATGCGCCGGACAATCACGGCGCACGCGCGAAGCTGGCGATGTCTTTTGTTCCCGGAGAGTTCGATCCGTCGCTGGTACGCCTGTTGACCGCAGCGTTTGCCGGAACCGTCGCCGTGGACGTCGCGTTGCCTTCATCGTTTGACGTGAACGCGGCGTTTGTTCGTGCCGATCGGATGGGCAGATGTCTCGAAGATGCCAGGCAGACCATCATGGCGCTTGCGGCCGCACAACTGGACGATCCGCAGATGGCCGAAATCGTGGTGATCGCACAGCATCGAATCGAACGGCTCAAGTCTTCCTGGGACGCGACCGGGATTGATGCCTACTGCGCCGCAGAACAAAACACGGACACACCGCTTAAGATCGACGAAGAATCGTATTTCGATCTGGACGTGGTGTCGCGCGAACTGACCTGGCGCATGCGTAGCCTGTCGCGACATCTGGTATACCTGCGCCACCAATACCGGCTCGACGGATATGGGGCGTTGGAGCCGGTGATCGCGGCTCTGGAAATGCGTTCGTGACGCCACGTATCCAACGGCACATTCGGTTGCGAAACCCATCGTGATGACGAAGGTCTCACGCGTGTTTGCAGCGGGCTTGTGACGCGGATCGCGCGGTGCGCGTTGCGCTGAATGATCGCCGCTTGCGCAAGCGGCAGACCGTACCAAACATCGCGACATCGCACTATAGTGGTGCGATGGAGACGAACCCTATCGACCAATGCCGCAACATCATCGACTTGTTGCTCGATGCGGTCTGTGTGGTCGACCCGCAGGGACGGTTCGTGTTCGTCGGTGCGGCGTGCGACGCGCGAACAGCCTGATCGCGGTGCTGTTCCTGGATATGGATTCATTCAAGCAGATCAACGACCGCCATGGGCATTTGGTCGGCGATCAGTTGCTGAGAGCCGTAGCGATGCGCCTCCAGGACGCGATACGCGCTTCGGATACGGTGGGACGGTTGGGTGGCGACGAGTTTGTGGTGGTGCTCGAACGGGTGACCTCACCGGAATGCGTCGCGACGATTGCGGATAACTTGCGCACCGCACTCAGCGCACCCATCGACCTCGACGGCACTGTGTTGCAAGTCACGCCCAGCATCGGCATCGCCCTGTACCCGGCGGATGGCGACGATGGCCGACAACTGATTCGATGCGCCGACGACGCAATGTACGTCGCCAAAAGCGCGGGGGGCAACCGCATTCATTTCAGGCAAGTGGCAAGCGCCAGGGATTCGTGACGCAGCGCGCAACCGATCCAACAAAAAAGCGGGCCGAAGCCCGCTTTTTCTCGTTGCTGTGAGCGAGCCTGCGATCAGGCTTCGCTGGTCTCGTTGACGGCCTTCATCGACAGGCGGATACGGCCCTGCTTGTCGACTTCCAGCACCTTGACCTTGACCAGATCGCCTTCCTTGAGCTTGTCGGAAACCTTCTCGACGCGCTCGTCGGAGATCTGCGACACGTGCACGAGGCCATCCTTGCCGGGGGCAATGGTGACGAACGCGCCGAAGTCCATGATCTTGGCGACCTTGCCTTCGTAGATGCGGCCCGGCTCGACGTCGGAGGTGATCTGCTCGATCCGCGCCTTGGCCGCCTGCGCGGCGATGGCGTTGGCCGAGGCGATGACGATGGTGCCGTCGTCCTGGATATCGATCTGGGTGCCGGTTTCCTTGGTGATCGCCTGGATCACCGAACCGCCCTTGCCGATTACTTCGCGAATCTTGTCCGGATGGATCTTCAGGGTGATCAGGCGCGGCGCAAACTCGGACATTTCGGCGCGCGGCGCGGTCAGCGCCTTGGCCATTTCGCCGAGGATGTGCAGACGACCCTGCTTGGCCTGGGCCAGCGCGATCTTCATGATCTCTTCGGTGATGCCGTCGATCTTGATGTCCATCTGCAGGGCGGAAATGCCCTCAGCCGAGCCGGCCACCTTGAAATCCATGTCGCCGAGATGATCTTCGTCGCCGAGGATGTCGGAGAGCACGGCAAAATCGCTGCCTTCCTTGATCAGGCCCATGGCGATACCTGCCACCGGTGCCTTCAGCGGAACGCCCGCGTCCATCATCGACAGCGAGGAACCGCACACCGAAGCCATCGACGAGGAACCGTTGGACTCGGTGATCTCGGACACGCAACGCACCGTGTACGGGAATTCCTCGATGCTCGGCATCACCGCCAGCACGCCGCGCTTGGCGAGACGGCCGTGGCCTATTTCGCGGCGCTTGGGGCCCATCATCGGACGGGTCTCGCCGGTGCAATAGGGCGGGAAGTTGTAATGGAACAGGAAGTGCTCTTTGTACTCGCCGGAGACGGCATCGATCACCTGGCCGTCGCGGGCGGTGCCCAGCGTGGTCACCACGATCGCCTGGGTCTCGCCGCGGGTGAACAGCGCCGAGCCATGGGTGCGCGGCAGCACGCCGGTATCGACCGAAATCGGGCGCACGGTGGTCAGGTCGCGGCCATCGACGCGAACCTTGGTGGCCAGCACCATGGCGCGCATCGTTTCATATTCCAGCTCGCCGAATTCCTTGCCGATCTGGCCCGGAGCCCAGCCCTTGCTGGCGGCCTGTTCCTTCAGCGCTTCGACGACTTCCTTCTTCAGCGCGGAGATTGTTTCCTTGCGCTCGGACTTGACCTGGATCCGGAACGCATCGGCCAGACGGTTGCCGATCACGGCCTTGATGGCGTCGATCAGTTCGGTCTGCGGCGCGGGCGCCTGCCACGGGAAATCCTTGGCGCCGACTTCGGCAACCAGCTCGTTGATGGCCTTGATGACGGTCTGCAATTCACGATGACCGAACATCACCGCGCCCAGCATCACGTCTTCGGACAGCAGATTGGCTTCCGATTCGACCATCAGCACCGCACCCGCGGTACCGGCGACGACCAGTTCCAGTTGCGAGGTCTTGAGCTCGGTGGCGGTCGGGTTGAGCAGGTACTTGCCATCGGCATAGCCGACCTTGGCCGCACCGATCGGGCCGGCGAACGGCGCGCCGGAAAGCGCCAGCGCGGCTGAGGCACCGATCAACGCCGGGATATCGCCGTCGATTTCCGGGTTCATCGACATCACGGTGGCGACGACCTGCACCTCGTGACGGAAACCTTCGGGAAACAACGGACGGATCGGACGATCGATCAGACGCGAAATCAGCGTCTCCTTCTCGGTCAGCCGCCCTTCGCGCTTGAAGAAGCCACCGGGAATGCGGCCGCCGGCATAAAACTTTTCCTGGTAATCGACCGTGAGCGGAAAGAAATCCAGCCCCTCACGCAGTCCTTTGTTGGCCACCGCAGTGACCAGCAATACGGTGTCACCCATACGGACAATCACCGCGCCACTGGCTTGGCGGGCGACTTCACCCGTTTCCAGGGTGACCTGATGATTCCCGTACTGGAACGTCTTGGTTACTTTCGCCACGTTGGAAATTCCTTGGAAGGCTTAACGACGGATGCCGAGACGCTCGATCAGCGTCTTGTAGCGCTCTGCGTCCTTGCCCTTGAGATAGCTCAGAAGACTGCGACGCTGATTGACCAGCATGAGCAGGCCACGGCGCGAATGATGATCGTGTTTGTGGGTCTTGAAGTGGCCCGTGAGATGTTCGATGCGGGCCGAGAGCAGGGCCACCTGGACTTCCGGCGAACCGGTGTCGTTGGCGCCGCGCTGAAACTCGGAAATGATCTTGCTGGTGTCGATGGACATGGAAACCTCGATGGATGCGGGGTCTGCAGGAACGCCATCTCGATGAATGGCGCACCGCATGACTCGCCGATTGGAAAAAATGCTGACGCCCGGTTTTGGGCAGGCAGTGAATGTCAACGCACTGACGTTAACTTGTTAATTGTACATCGCCTGGCCGATGCCAACAAGGTAAAGCGTTCGAGTACCGCTGCTCAGGCGCCGGCGCATGCCCAGGTGAACAGGCGTTTGGGCCACAGCCGGCCTTGTTCATCGACCCGGCCAAGACCGAGGCCGCGTTCGTTCAACCACAAACCGACTTCACCCGGCGCGCGTTCCGGCACCGCAGCGCAAGGCTGCCCGCGGCCCAGCCTGGCCGCATCGGATTCATTGACCTGCGCCATCGGCCACGCCAGCAGGGCACGCTCAACCGGCAAAACACTGGCAAGGCATTCGTCTTCGGTCATCGCGTGCAGGCTGTCGAGCGTATGCATCGCCTCACCGCGGAACGGATCGACCCAGGTCCGGCGCAGCATGGTGACATGCGCACCACAACCCAACGCCTCGCCCAGATCGCGCACCAGACTGCGCACATAGGTTCCGGAGCCGCATTCGATCTGCAGGTCCAGAAATGGCGGCTCGAAGCGGCTGCAATGAAGCGAATGCACCTGCACTTCGCGCGCCTGCGTTACCACCTCCTCGCCGCGACGGGCGCGCGCATATTGCGCCTCGCCATCGCGCTTCAGCGCCGAATACACCGGCGGGTGTTGCAAAATCCGGCCACGCAGCGGGATCAGTGCCTGTTCCACCTGAGCGATGGTCAAGCTCGACACAGGACGGGTCCGAATCGCACGCCCTTCGGCGTCATCGGTATCGGTATTGACGCCGAGGCAAGCGGTGGTGACATAGGCCTTGTTCGCGCCCAGCAACCCGCCCGCAAGTTTGGTGGCTTCGCCCAGGCACAGCGGCAACATGCCGGTGGCGAGCGGATCGAGGCTTCCGGTATGCCCGCCCTTGGCGGCGCGCAGCAGCCTGCGCACGGCCTGCAAGGCCTGGTTGGAACTCATGCCCTGCGGCTTGTCGAGCAGGATCAGTCCATGCACCTCACGCCAGGCGATGCGGGAAGCGGAAGGCGACCGGGCCAAGGTTCAGTCCGGCTTTGCCGCATCGCCACGCAGCAATGCCTCGATGCGATCGCCACGGTCCATCGAATCGTCGTAATGGAAATGCAGCTCCGGCACCGAGCGCAGGCGCAACATCTTGCCGAGACGGAAACGGATCTCGCGCGCGCGCTCGCGCAGCGCTTTGACTGCTGGCAGACCCTGCTCGGGCACTAGCGTGGTAACGAATACCTTGGCGTGCGCCAGATCGCGGCTGACCTCGACATCGGACACGCTGACCGACGGCAGGCCGTCGTCGCGCACGGCCTCATGCACCAAGGCCCCGATATCGCGACGAAGTTGTGCGGCGATACGGTCGGTGCGTTGGTAGGATTTGTGGGTTGGCATGGGTGCTGGCGCTCAGGAGCAGGGAAAAAGCGGGGGTCCGCAAAGAACGCAAAAGACGCAAATAACAGCGATGGGCGGGCGACTGTCGGGTTTCACCGCGCGATGGGCAGGATGCCCGAGTGCCGCAAAGCACATGGATGTGCGAGAGCGGCCTCTACCCATCTTCTACGGGTCGGCTTCGTGCTTTCCTTTGCGCACTTGGCGTCCTTTGCGGACCCAATGTGCTTTACGGTTCTCCCGAGTCCCGAGTCAAAGACTCCTCGCCACCTCGATCCGCTCGAAGCATTCGATCTGGTCGCCCGGCTTGACGTCGTTGTACTGCTTCACCGCGATACCGCATTCGGTACCCATGCGAACCTCTTCAACGTTGTCCTTGAACCGGCGCAGCGATTCCAGCTCGCCTTCGAAGATGACCGTGTGATCGCGCAACACGCGAATGGGCTTGTTGCGACGCACGGTGCCTTCGACAACGATCGAGCCGGCAACGGCGCCGAACTTGGAGCTGCGGAACACGTCGCGCACCTCGGCGATGCCGATGATCTCTTCGCGAACCTCGACCCCAAGCAGCCCGGAAGCCACCTGTTTCACCTGATCGATCACGTCGTAGATGATCGAGAAATAACGCAGATCGAGGCCGCTGGCTTCGATCATCCTGCGCGCAGCGGCATCGGCGCGCACGTTGAAACCGATGATGACTGCTTTGGACGCGGCAGCCAGCGTTGCATCCGACTCGGTGATGCCGCCCACGCCGGAGGCGATGACGTTGATGCGGATCAGCTCGTTGGACAGCGCGACCAGCGCTTCGCACAGCGCCTGGGTGGAGCCCTGCACGTCCGCCTTGATGACCAGATTGAGGGTGGCCTGCTCATTGCCCTGCCCCATCTGCGCCATGATGTCTTCCATCCGGTTGCCGGCGGACTTGACCAGACGCGACTCGCGACGCTTGGCGTCGCGCTGTTGTGCGACGTCCTTGGCGAGACGCTCGTCTTCGACGACCGCGAAATCGTCGCCCGCATCGGGTACACCAGACAGGCCCAGCACCACGACCGGGATCGACGGCCCGGCTTCTTCGACTTGCTTGCCGGTTTCATCGAACAGCGCACGCACGCGGCCGTACTGGATGCCGCACACCAGATAATCGCCTTTCTTCAGGCTGCCATTCTGGACCAGCACGGTGGCCATCGGGCCACGCCCCTTGTCGAGGCTGGATTCGATCACGACACCTGCCGCGCTTCCGTGATCAACGGCCTTGAGCTCCATCACCTCGGCCTGGATCAGGATCGCATCGAGCAAGGCATCGACGCCATCGCCGGTTTTAGCCGAAAGCGGGACAAACTGCACATCGCCGCCCCAGTCCTCGGGAACCACTTCCTGGGTAACCAGACCTTGCTTGACGTTTTCCAGGTTCGCACCCGGCTTGTCCATCTTGTTGACCGCCACGATCAACGGCACGTTGGCGGCGCGGGCGTGCTTGATCGCCTCGACCGTCTGCGGCTTGACGCCGTCGTCGGCGGCAACCACCAGCACCACGATATCGGTGAGCTTGGCGCCACGCGCGCGCATCGAGGTGAACGCGGAATGTCCCGGGGTGTCGAGGAAGGAGATGACGCCCTTGGTGGTCTCGACGTGATACGCACCGATATGCTGGGTAATGCCACCGGCTTCACCGGCCGCCACCTTGGCACGGCGGATGTAATCGAGCAGCGAGGTCTTGCCGTGATCGACGTGACCCATGATGGTGACCACCGGCGGGCGCTGGGTGGCTTCGCCACTGGCCGTACCGACCAATACCGACAGCGCCATTTCGGCGTCCTTGGCCTCGGCACGTACCGCCTTGTGGCCGAGTTCATCGACCACCAGCACCGCCGTGTCGTGATCCAGCACCTCGTTGATGGTGGTCATCACGCCCATCTTGAACAGGGCCTTGACCACTTCGCCGCCCTTCATGGCCAGCTTCTGTGCCAGATCGGCAACTGAAATCGCGTCGCCAATGGCAACCTCGCGCACTACCGGCACAGTGGGGCGGGAGAACCCATGCGGGCCGCTGCCGCCGCGCGCGGATTCCACATGCTGGCCTTTGCCACGCCGCTTGCTGCCGGCGCCGCGGCGGGCGCGCTCACTGGCGGACAGGTGCAATTGGCCGGCAAAACGACCACTCTCCTCGGACTCACGACGCGGCGGCGCGCGATGCGCCTTGTGCCGTGCCTTGTCGTCGTCACGGCGCGGCGCACGCGCCACGTCGGCAACTGGCGGCGGAACGGCAGCGCCGGCCTCGGACACCGCAACCTGCGCTGCCTGCTGTTCGTCCGCTTCGGGCGCAGGCGCTTCCGCTACGGCACGCGCTGCGGCAGCGGCTTCCCGTTCACGGGCCAGCTCCTGCTCGCGAGCGGCCGCTTCCTCAGCGAGCTTGCGCGCCGCTTCCTGCCGCGCCTGCTCGACCGCGTCCTGTTGCGCGCGCGACTCGTCCAGCTTGCGTTGTGCGTCCACGCGTTCGGCGTCGGCCGGAACCTCCACCTCGCTGCGCTTCACATAGGTTCGCTTTTGCCGGACTTCCACCGCCACCGTCGCCTTGCCCTTGCCGGCGGCGACGCTGATTTCCTCGACCTTGCGCCGCTTGAGCGTGATCTGACGCGGGGCAGACTCATCGGTGGCAGCGTCGTTTTTTCCGTGCGCACGGCGCAAGAACCCGAGCAGCTTCAGCTTCTCGGTACTGCTAACCGCCTGATCCGGCCCGCTGAACTTCATGCCGGCCTCGGCGAGCTGCTCGAGCAGCTTGTCCACCGGGGTACCGACCAACGCCGCTAGCGAGCGAACCGTAACTTGGGACATATGACTTCCTGTTCCTGTGGCGCATTGCGCCTGAACTGCAACTACTGGCGGGTAGAACGGGCAACCCCCGCAAAACCTCAAGCCTGCGATTGTAACCGTTGGCGAACGCCCGCGCTTGACAGCGGGCGCTCAACCCATTCAACCAGCCGCTTCCAGGCGGGCAATCTCGGCAGCACGCGCCGACAGGATCAATGCCGCCGCGCGCTCCTCGCCAACGCCTTCGATATCGGCAATTTCATCAGCTGCCAACTCGCCAAGATCATCGCTGGTGATGATCCCGCGTGCCGCCAGCGCGTAGGCGGTCGGCTCGTCCATACCCTCGAGCGCAAGCAGATCGTCGGCAGGGCGATGCTCCTCGATTTCCTCCTCGACCGCCAATGCTTCGTTGAGCAATGCATCGCGGGCACGGGCGCGCAGTTCCTCGACGATTCCGTCGTCGAAACCTTCGACCGCCAGCAACTCGGCCGCCGGCACATAGGCGATTTCCTCTACCGTGCTGAAACCCTCGGCAACCAGGATGGCGGCGATTTCCTCATCCACTTCCAGCTTGGCCATGAACAGTTGCAGCGCGGTTGCCTGTTCGGCCTCGCTCTTGGCCTGCACCTGGTCGCGAGTCATGACATTGAGCTGCCAGCCGGTCAGGCGGCTGGCCAGACGCACGTTCTGCCCACCCTTGCCGATCGCCTGCGCCAGCTTGTCCTCGGCCACCGCAACATCCATCGAGTGCTTCTCTTCGTCGACGATGATCGACTGCACTTCCGCCGGCGCCATCGCATTGATCACGAACTGCGCCGGGTTGTCGCTCCACTGAATGATATCGACGCGCTCGCCATTCAGCTCGTTGGACACCGCCTGCACGCGCGAACCGCGCATGCCGATGCAGGCACCGATCGGGTCGGTGCGATGGTCGTGGGCAATGACCGCGATTTTGGCGCGATCGCCCGGATCGCGGGCCGCCGCCTTGATCTCCACCAGCCCCTGACCGACCTCCGGCACCTCGAGCTTGAACAGCTCGATCATGAACTCCGGCGCGGTGCGCGAAATGAACAGTTGCGGACCACGCGCCTCGGCACGCACGTCATAGAGATAACCGCGCACACGATCTCCGGCGCGCAAGGTATCGCGGGGAATCGCCTTGTCCTTGGCGATGTAGGCTTCGGCATTGCTGCCCAGATCGACAAACACGCTGCCACGCTCGACCCGCTTGACGACGCCGGTGACCAGTTCGCCGACACGATCCGCCCACGCTTCCACCACCAGCGCCCGTTCGGCCTCGCGCACGCGCTGCACGATCACCTGCTTGGCCGCCTGCGCCGAGATCCGGCCGAAATCGGTGTTTTCGATCTGTTCCTCGATGTACTCGCCGACGGCAGCGTCCGCGCGAACGTCCAGCGCATCCATCAACCGCAATTGAAACGATGGCGACTCCATCGCCGCATCGTCGGCAATGATTTCCCAGCGCCGAAATGTCTCGTAGCTGCCGTCCTTGGGGTTGATCGCAACCCGCGCCAGCACATCTTCATCGGGGTAGCGCTTCTTTGCGGCCGACGCCAACGCCGCCTCCAGCGCTTCGATAATCACGGCACGCGGCACGCCCTTTTCATTGGCAACCGCTTCGACCACCATCAACAGTTCTTTGCTCACGACTCCGACTCCTCGAGGGGCAACCGCCCGTCAACCCTTGTCTTGTTTACGTGGTGCGCGTCCCACGGGCCCCGAGGACGCCAAACCCAGCGCCACAAGATCCGGCACGACACGTGCTTTTTCGATATTGGTGAATGCAATGTTCACCACCTGATCTTCAACCTGCAAGGTCAGCGACTGCGCATCGGTCGCCTTGATCGCACCCTGCATCCTGCGCCGGCCGTCCTGCGGCAAACGCAGGGTCAGCTTGATCTGCTGTCCGCAGTACAGCGCAAACTGCGCCGGCGTGTACAGCGGCCGATCGATGCCCGGCGACGACACCTCCAGCGTGTATTCGCCGCTGATTGGATCATGCACATCCATCGCCGCGGATATCTCGCGGCTCGCACGCTCGCAATCCTCGATCGCGACGTGTCGGCCGGTCACGTTGATATAAACGCGCAACAATGAACGCCCGCTGGTCGGCGAATACTCCAGCCCCCACAACTCAAGCCCCAGGGACTCCAGCAGTGGCGCCACCAACGATGTGATTCGAGTAACGGTATCGGACACGGAATCAACCTTTGCTTCGCCATGACGCGGCACGCTGCCGACAGAAACACGAAAGGGGCCATGCGGCCCCTTCCGGTACATCCCCCGATACATCCAGGTTCCGGCACAGGGCAGTCAGACGACGACCCCGGAGCCAACCAACAAAAAAGCCCCGCGAGGAGGCTTTTTTGTCAACCAAAACTGGTAGCGGGGGCAGGATTTGAACCTGCGACCTTCGGGTTATGAGCCCGA
>PGZC01000012.1 GCA_002839995.1 Gammaproteobacteria bacterium HGW-Gammaproteobacteria-4
GGCCGCCCTGATATGCGGTGAAAAATACGTACCGATCAGCTGCGCATACTCGGTGCTCACAGCCGCCAGCTCGGCGGTGGCGGAACGATTCGACTGACCTAGATTCGCATAGATGAAACGCGCCCAGTCCGGATGTGCAACGACCCATCCGATCAACGAGTGAACGACTGCATACACGCCATCGCGCGCGCCACGCGCGTCAAGGAGCTTGGGCGCAAGGTGTTGCATGTTGCTGCGCAAGCCCTCGGCAAGCAGCGCCGTGACGATGCCCTCCTTGCTGCCGAAGTGGTGGTAGACGCTGCCAACGCTGGCTTCCGCGTGCGCGCAGATGTCGCCGATCGAGGACGCCTCCACGCCGCGCTCGTTGAAGCACTGCAGCGCAGCGCTCAACACCCGTTGACGGCGATCGGGACGCTTCGGGGTCACTTGACCGTACTCATCTTGGTAGAATATCGTTCTAGAATATTATTCTAGAAATTGAGAGAGTGCCATGCTGGTGCGGATTGTTCGCCTGCTGCTTCCGCTGTTGCCTCATCGGTTGGCCTTTGCATTGACCCGCGCATTGGCGAGCATACCGTCGAATGCGCCGCTCAAGGCGCATGACCGGAAAGTTCTGGATGCGGCGCTGCGCATCGAATTCGGCCGCGACCGCCGCAAGGTGGCGTGGGTTTGGGGGCAGGGCCCAACCGTCGTGTTCGTGCACGGCTGGGGTGGTCGCGCCGGCCAGATGGTAGGGCTGGCCGATCACGCGGCCAGGGATGGCTTCCGCTCGGTAGTGTTCGATGTGCAGGCACACGGCGAGTCCGCCGGCCGCAGCGTCAGCTTTCGCCATTTCATCGATGATCTGGCCGAATTGTCCGATTTCCTTGCGGTGCCCATTCATGCCTGTGTCGGGCATTCGGCCGGCGCCTTGTGCATGATGGCGGCGCGCGAGTTGCGCGGTTTGCGCGCGGCGCACTACGTATGCCTGTGTGCGCCACGCGCTCCGTACGTGCCGGTGCGGGAAATCGCGCAGCGCCTGCAGCCGCGCGAAGCCGTATTGCGCCGTTGCGAAGCGCATTACGCTGCGCAGTTCGAGCGATCCTGGCAGGAGCTGGATAACGGCTGCGCGTTCCGCGATCCCGGGCACGGCCGCCTGCTGCTGGTCTACGACATGGACGACGCGCGAGTCGACAACAGCGACGACGCCTGCATCCGCTCGGTCTGGCCAGCGGCGCAGGTCATCAAGACGCGCGGCCTGGGGCATCAAAAGGTGTTGTGGGACGCCAATGTTTGCCGTTACGTGCTTGAGTTTCTGCATGGAGCGTCGCCGTCGCGCCGCGCAATCATGTCGGGCCAAGACGACGGAGCATCGTCAACGGTCGCAGCAGACACGTAATGCGAGCCGGATCACTCGCGATACGACCGTCCGGCACCTTGAGAACGCCGGCATTGCGGCGCACGTATCAGGCGCACATGTTGCCGGATTGAACGTCCCCGGGCTAAGCGCGGTTCACGATCTCGTCAACGTTTGGTTGCTCGACACCGACCGATTGGATGAAGTACGCGCGTTGATGATCGCTGCGGGTTTCGCGGAGATAGGCGGAACCGCGTCGCAGACACCAGCCATTGACCGCCTCCCCGGTTGGTTGATCGCTGATGTTTGCGATGGGAGCTGTTGCGCTCGGCCTGTTGTCGTTCTAGCCCAGTCGTGCGCCACATGATCGTGGACATCGTGCGGCTTCAACCCAGCCGCATCAACACTTTCCCTGCGTCTGCCCTGAGCGCTGCGTTGTGGACACCTGCGGAAATTGCGCGAAACCGTTGACCAACTGCGTGCTGACCCGCAGATCGCCACGCACCATGCGCGCCAACGGTTCGGCCAATGGTGGCCCGAACATTTGACTTGAAGTCAGTCCGCGTTGGACGGCTTTACAGGTTTCACGCCGCCACGCCGCCCCAAGCCGAAGCCGACACGATAGAGATCCGGCATGTTGATACGCCCGTCCTTCATCGCCTGGAATACTCCCAATTTCTCCAGGTCTTGTCTGATTCCGGACGGACCTTCTTCCCCGTGTTCCGGTGGCAACTGGTCCCCGTCAACGAACGGCTTGCGAGTCCTCCAGCGCTCCTGCCAGCGTGCTTCCACCGCATTGAATTCACAGGGCACGGTCAACCCATTCAGGGGATCAAGCAATTCCTTTATCCACGGATAGTCCTCTGCCAATTCCTGTACGCGAATTCCCGATGCCTTCTGCACCCCGCGTTTTAGGCTCTCGTAGTGAAATACGCATTCGTGCTCCGAGTGGCGCTCCTGCGAATCCTCAGCTGCGTTGCGAATGGCGGCCAGAAAGGAACGTGGTGATGTTTGCCCGCGTCCGTCCGCCAAATGCCCCACGACCCAGGTGTACGGAATTCCGCGTCTGCGGTCGCGCCCCATCGATTCACCCGCGAGGGAAGCGAACAAACGCTTCTGCACATCCGTGTCCCTGCGGACGCGCTCGGGTAACCGCCACAGCGTATCGGCCGCTGCATCAGTGGGGTTGCCGTGGACCACCCGAAAGTGCTCGCGCAGCACGCGCCCATGGGGGTCTGGCCCATTCACCAGGTGCTGCCACAACAAGCCGTGCAGGTCATGCAGCTCCCACGTGAGATCCACCCGAAGCGCCAACAACTTGGATGCGTCCGGAAAATCAGTCACCCTGCGACCAGCGAACTGGTCCTCTCGCAAGAACACCTTGCAGTGCAGATGCCGATAGGGTTTGAGCGAAAGCACCACCTGCAACAGGTCGCGCGTGATTCGATCCATGGCTTGCCAACTGCGGCTGGATCGATCCAGTGCATCGAACACGATCAAGCCATTTCGATTACGATCCGCGAACGCTGTGTCGGCACGCCCGAGCAAGCGGCTGTACGCTTCCGGATCATTTTTTACCCAGTCGACGCTCTCGTGCCACTTCGAGACAGGGATGGATTCGCGCATGACTTTCGCGAGCCAGCGGGCAAGCACGGCCTTCCATATGTGATAGGGCTCGATCCCGTCTTCGACGAGCTTTCTGAATGTGTCGGCATTCGGGTAAGCGTCGAGATCGTCGCGCTCGCTGAAGCCGACCGAGACGTCGAGCGAGGCCAGGTCAGCGACAGTATCCTGGAGCGTGGCACGAATTTCGTCTGAAGTCAGCGCCGCGCTCCAGAAGCTCTTTCCGACACCACGCGCACCGATGACCAAGCTGCTGTCGAGGCGCAGCGCCTTCACGTGGGACGGCGGTACGTAAACGTGCCGTGGTTCCGGTGTTCTGCCGTGCCCCGACGTGTCAGTTGGAATCGAGCCCAGTATTGCCTGACGAAGTTCTGCGGTTTCGACGGTATGGTTCATCGACGCGCTCCTTGAAGTTCTACCATCGATGCAACGCCTTCGACCAACGGTCCGAACAAGGCTTGAACTTCCTGCGCGTCGACATCCGTCAGCTTGCCATGCAGGTTCTGCAACGCCGCGAAGCCGCGATGCCAACGAACCGTCCATGGAAAGTGCGGCGCCGATTCATCGTTCGTGTCGAAGCTCCAAAGACTATCGTCGGCCACACTGGCGTCCGCCGGGATCGCGTCGTATAGTTCGTCGGTGAACAGATTCCATGCGTTTTCCTGCAGGCGTTCGGCGTACTCGACGGCACCCAATTCCGGGATCATCGCGCCAACCACCTGCAGCCGCTCGCGAACAGTGCGCATGGCGCCCGAGTTGTGCCAGTGGCGAAGCAGTATCCGGTAGCCGGACCAGGTTTGCTCACCCTCAAGACAGAACATCAGCACGGTTGACGCGCCCAGATCGGTGATGCATGCGGACGCCACCTCATCTATGCCGGCGCGTGAATCGATCAGGGTGACGTCGGGCTCCCAACGCTCTTCCAACTTCTGCGTCATGCGGGAGAGTCGATCAGACCAGGATTCGCGCCGGCCATCGATGCCGACTTTGGGCATCCACACACGACCGAGCTTGGCAACGTACTCGCCTGGTTCTCGCCCATGCGCAGGGACCACCCGGATATCGCCATTGCGCGACAGATCGCTGGCGGCGACCATGTCGTCGAACACCACATCGCCGTTGTCGACCAGGTCTTCAACCAACCAGTCGGTGATACCGAAGCTCGGGCGACGATCTTCCGGGAGCAACGACGAGGATAGGCCGGGCGATTCCAGATCCATGTCGAGCACCAGCACCCGCTTGCCGCGCTCTGCAAGCGCCCAGGCGGTTGCCGCCAACGCAGTAGAGCGACCGACGCCACCCTTGATCGAATAGAAGACGATGCGCGGCACGGCGTCGCTCACCGGTGCGACACTTGACCAATCGCCTTCAGTCGCCAGGCGGTCGACAATCCACACCCCCTCACAACCCTCGATCGCCGATGCGCGTTGCTCTTGCCGGAAGCCATTGATGTCTGTCTCGAACAGAAACGCTCGCTCGCTCGGGTAGGCGTACGGCCCCAGCGTCTTGAACAAGGCTCTCGCCAGCGCGTCCAACGGCTCACGCATTGATGGATCGGCTTCGTGCTGGGCCTCGAGAATCAGCCGCACCCGGCCATCGAGGGCGCGATTGACTATCAGCGGCCGCGGCTGTGGATGCGCCGCGAGCACTTCTCGCAATGCCGGCAAGATAGTGTCGAAAGTAATGGCAGTCATATCAGCCCTTGTTGTTGTGCCCTTGCGATCAGCTTGCGCACGATCTCCGCGCCGGCCCGACGGGCTTGTACCCCGACGCGATCGAACGCCGAGCGGTGTGCATATCTTTGGCTGGCTTTCCAATCGGCGAAGGGGTTTTCCACCGCCAGAACGTAGGCGGCGCCATCCACATGACCCGAGCGGTAGGATTCAAAGCGATCCCAAGCTTCGTCTGCATGAATCCGATCAGTGCGTTTAGTCGGCGAACCATCGGGTTCCACCGTCATGCCGAAACACACCATCAGGCGCTTGAGCCCGCATTCGGCCGAAAATCCGTACAGATGGTCGGCGTTGGCATGACGGTTGTTGTCGTACAACAATTCGGCATCCTGCCAATGACGGATGTGGGAATCGAGAAAGTCGGCTGTCATGGCGTTCCTTGGCATGGCGCGAAGATTCCGGCCTACTTGGCTACGCCATAGTTTGCGCGATTTTACGCGTTGGTGGGATTGCCCGGTAGATTCGCGGGGATCCAACGCTTGCCTCATCCAAAATCCGCAAGCAATGCCGCTCGGGTATCGAGCTTGAGCGTATGGCCCACCCGCAAACGCTCGTCGTCAATGCCGAAACCGAAATCGGCGCCGGCGCGCAGGGCAGCAATCTGTTCGGCACTGAACGCGAAGCGCAGGAAGTGCACGGCCGAGGTTTTTTCGGAATTGCTGCGTTCCATGTCCTCATCGGCAATCGCGAACGCGCGGCCAAGCCCCTCTACTTCGGCATAGACCTTGTGTTCGATCCCGCCGAGCCGCGCCAGCTCGATGCGGCGCTGCGCCTCGTCGGGAAACTCGATCAACATCGTCGCCTTGAGGTCGCTTCCGGTCGGGATCAACGCGTTGTAGGTGTCGAGCTCGTGCTGGATCGCATCGGGCTCGAAGATGCGTTCAATGCGCAGCATTTCCTGCACCTGGTACTGAATGGTGAGACGGTCTTCGAACAGCAGGGTGACATGCTCGCCCAGCGGCACTTGCCGATGCTTCTTGTGGGCAATGACGCGGGCGCGAAATGCGGCGCGCTCGCTGGCGTAGGCTTCAAGGGTGTAAAGGTCGGTACGCGTCAGGGCGTTCATGGCAGTGTCCTTTCGTCATGTCAGGTTGCGGCAAATCCAGTGTCGCCCACAGGGTGGGCTCCTGCAAAAAGCGCGATGACCACTCCCTGTAGGAGCCCACCTTGTGGGCGACCAGCCGGCCAGCTAAATGCCATATGCCTTGCGCAACAAGGTGATTGGATGCTCGGCGCTGCGGCCATCGCCGAGGCCGTGCGCGATGTGATTGCCGGCCATCACGCAATCGCTGGTGAAGTGGTCGGGCTCGGCCTGCTTGACCCGATTCTCCACTGGCTTGGCGATCTTGCGGGCCAGCGCGTAGGTGGCTTTCTTGACGCCGTAGGTGCCGTCGTGGCCGGAGCAACGCTCGATCGCGGTGACCACGGTGCCGGGCACCAGCTCCAGCACCTGCTTCGTCTTCGGGCCGATGTTCTGCACGCGCTGATGGCACGCTACCTGCCAGGCGATTTTGCCAAGGTCGTTCTTGAAGTCGGATTTGAGCTCACCGGCATTGTGACGATGCATCAGGTATTCGAACGGGTCGAAGATCGCGCGCTTCACTGCCTGTACCTGCGCATCGTCGGGATACATCAGCGGCAGTTCCTGCTTGAACATCAACACGCACGAGGGAATCGGCGCGACGATGTCCCAGCCATCGGCGACCAGCGCTGCCAATTCGGGCAGGTTCTCGCGCTTGTAGCGATCCACCGAGTCCAGATCGCCCAACTCCAGCTTGGGCATGCCGCAACACTGGTTCTTGCGGATCAGCCTTACTGCGATCCCGTTGTGGCGGTAAACCGCCACCAGATCCTCGACCATCTGCGGGTGGTTGAACCGACCATAACAGGTGACGAACACCGCGACCTTGCCGCGCGTCGGGCCGGCAGCGATGGCGTTCTCGCCGCTGTCGTCATCGCGCACGCGCTTTTCCGCGCTGTCGCTGTGGTATTCGGGCACGGCCGCATCGCGATGCACGCCGAGCGCGCTTTCCAGCACACTGCGCAGCGCGCCGTTGCGATTGCCCCAGTTCACCGCCTGCACCACCACCGGGATCGAAGCCAGCGCGCCCACGGTTTTCGTATTCGACAGCAATCGGGCCGCAGCCGGTGCGCCTTCACGACGGAACTTCACCACCTTGGCGCGCAGCATCAGGTGCGGGAAGTCGATGTTCCACTCGTGCGGCGGAATGTACGGGCACTTGGTCTGGTAGCACAGATCGCACAGGTAACACTGCTCCACCACCTTGCCGTAATCGGCCTTGGCAACACCGTCCACTTCCATGGTTTCGGAGTTGTCGACCAGATCGAACAACGTGGGAAACGCGTGACACAGGCTGACGCAGCGGCGGCAACCGTGGCACAGGTCGAACACCCGTTCGAGTTCACGATCGAGCGCGCCTTGATCCCAGAATGTCGGGTTCTGCCAATCCAACGGATGGCGGGTCGGGGCATCGAGACTACCTTCGCGTGGTGTTGTTGGCGGGTTGCTCATTTGTTCCTCTCACCAGTGCTGTCGGACCACGGAGCGTATGCCGGTAGTAGGTCGGTTCAAGCGCAGCGGAACCGACACCCGCACGGCGGGGGTGGGTGGCGACCGGCATCCGTCGGCTCCGCCGCTGGCGCCGCACAAGGATGTGCAAGTGCCGCGTGTGGGTGCTCCCGGCATCCATGCCTCCCGCACCACTTGTGCATCCATGCACATCGCAGGATGCACAAGAGCGGCCGCGGCTTGAGCCGACCTACGGTTAGTGGCGTGCGAAGCGTGCGTGGCGGCAACACACCCGCCACGCCCATGCGATCAGACCAGCTCGTTCAGCGCCTTGGTGAAGCGATTGGCGTGCGAGCGCTCGGCCTTGGCCAGGGTTTCGAACCAGTCGGCAATTTCGTCGAAGCCCTCGTCGCGTGCGGTCTTGGCCATGCCCGGGTACATGTCGGTGTACTCGTGGGTCTCGCCGGCAACCGCGGTCTTGAGGTTGTTGCTGGTGCTGCCGAACGGCAGGCCGGTGGCCGGATCGCCGCAGGTTTCCAGATACTCCAGATGGCCATGGGCATGCCCGGTCTCGCCTTCGGCAGTCGAACGGAACACGGCGGCGACATCGTTGTAGCCCTCGACGTCGGCCTTCTGCGCGAAGTACAGATAGCGGCGGTTGGCCTGCGACTCGCCAGCGAACGCGGCCTTCAGATTTTCTTCGGTCTTGGAGCCTTTGAGCGACATGATGACCTCCTGTTGGGTGAGCAAAGCGATTGCCCGGCGACCGCCGGAACCGAACCAGCATAGCGCGCAACATCGTCGATAGAAAATCGATTGTTCGTATCGCTTCGATTGAGCGCGACTATGCCGCCGTGCTTGGTTTGCCGGACTTGCGTTGCGGCGGCGCGGGATCGAGCAGGCCTTGCGGCAATTCACGCAGACTCTCGGCAAGGCGACGCAAAAAAGTGGCCATCGCCGAACTGCGACGCCAAACCATCGCGATGCGTCGGGTCGGCGGTTTGCCCTTGAACGGCAGCAGCCGGATGTGGCTGTTTGCTGCCTGCGGCGGCATCACCGCGAGCATCGGCAGCAAGGTGATGCCCACCTCCGCCGCGACCATCTGGCGCAGCGTCTCCAGACTGGTGGCGCGAAAGCCGGTGCGCTCGCCGGCGCCGGCGAGCTGGCAGACATCCAGCGCCTGATCGCGCAGGCAATGGCCATCCTCCAGCAACAGCAGGCTTTCGTGGGCGAGGTCGCTCATCCTGATCTCGCCACGCGCGGCCAGTGCATGGTTGCTCGGCACCGCCAGCACGAACGGCTCGGCGAACAGCGGTTCGACGTGCAACATGTCATCGTGCAGCGGCAACGCCAGCACGCCGGCATCGAGCATGCCTTCGCGCAGCATGCGCAGGATGGTTTCGGATTTCTCCTCGACCAGCAACAGTTCGAGGCGCGGAAAACGGGCTCGGATGTTGGGCACCACATGCGGCAGCAGGTACGGGCCAAGGGTTGGAAACAGGCCAAGGCGCACCGTACCCGCTTCCGGATCGAGTTGGCGGCGCGCCGATTCCTTGAGTTGATCGACCTCGCTGAGAATATGCTGCGCGCGTTGCGCGATGTCGCGTCCGGCCGGGGTCAGCATCACCTTGCGCGGCGCACGCTCGATCAGGGTAATGCCGAGCTCGTCCTCCAGCTTCCTGAGTTGGGTGGACAAGGTGGGCTGGCTGATGAAACTCGCCGCCGCGGCCCGACCGAAATGACGGTGCTCGGCCAAGGCAACGAGGTAACGCAGATCGCGGAGGTTCATCGCCGATTCCATGATAGATAGTTACTATCGCAATTATCGCAACAATCCATTGGACGAATCAATCGCAATTCGCCAGACTTCCCTCCGTTGCAGCCAACCCGGCGTTGGCCCCGATCCCATCCCACCCACACCAGGAGATCCCCATGCTTTCCGTAGGCGACACCTTCCCGCAGTTCAAGGTCAAGGCCACCGTGTCCACCGATCTCAACAACGCGTTTGTCGATATCGACAACGCCACCTATGCCGGCAAGTGGTTGGTGGTGTTTTTCTACCCCAAGGATTTCACCTTCGTCTGCCCGACCGAGATCGCCGCGTTCGGCGCGATGAATACGCAGTTTGCCGATCGTAACGCGCAAGTGCTCACCGGCTCGACCGACAGCGAGTTCGTGCATCACGCCTGGCGCACGCATCACAAGGATCTGAAGAATCTGCCGTTCCCGATGCTGGCGGACGTAAAGCGTGAGTTGACCTCAGCGCTCGGCATCCTCGACAAGGCCGAAGGCGTCGCCCAGCGAGCCACTTTCATCGTAAGCCCGGAAGGCATCATCCGCTTCGTCTACGTCACCGACCTCAACGTGGGCCGCAGCCCGGAGGAAGTGTTGCGCGTGCTCGACGCATTGCAGACCGGCGCGTTGTGCCCGTGCAACTGGGCGCCGGGTGAGGACACCTTGAAGGTTGCGTGACGCATTCGTTCGGGGCTCTGTGTAGCCGGGTCCTCGGGACCCGGAAAAGCCAAAGCAGTGCGGCACTCGCATCACCGGGCGCAGACTGGGTTGCCCTGGCTCCATTGTCGGATCCGCGCCTGGCGGCGCTTGATCCGACCTACGTGCGCGCGGGTAGGTCGGTTCAAGTCGCGCAGCGGCGGAACCGACATCAACCGCTATGCCGGTATTTGCGCCTCGCGTCCTTTGCGGAACGCCGCTTTCCCGGAGATCCCGCGTACCACCCATGACCTTGGACATGTGGCGGGCGCCCGCGGCGCTGGTAACCTCGGGCGTTCGCCACCCCGAGACCAGCCCATGCGTTCCGCCATCCTGCTTCGCTTCGCCGCACTCTGTGTTGCTTGCACTCTCGGCGCCCCGCCGCTGGTCACGGCGGCCGACAGCCCCGCCGTGCCGAGCGGCAAATTGCCCGATACCCTGCAAGCCGAAGCCTTCGCCATCGAGCTGCGGATCGACCCGCGCAACGCGGATTTTGCCGGCGTCTCGCGCATCGATGGCGCACTCAAGCAGGCCACGCGCACCGTGTTCGTGCACGGCCGCGACATGCAGATCGGCCGCGCCACGATTACGCCGAAAGGCGGCGAATCGCTCAGCCTGAGCGCCAAACAGGTGCATGTATCGGGCGTGATCGAGCTCACCGCGGCTGCCGACATTCCGGCAGGGCCGGCAACGCTGGTGCTGGAATACACCGCGCCGTTCAATCGCCAGCTCGAGGGCGCTTACAAGCTGGTCCACGCCGGCGAGTCGTATGTGATGACGCAGATGGAGCCGCTGGGAGCGCGGTTGGCGTTTCCCGGCATGGACGAACCGGCGTTCAAACGGCCCTGGGACATCACCCTGATCGTGCCGCAGGATCAAAACGCGGTCGCCAATACCAAGCTGATCGAGGAAACCAAACTCGCCGATGGCTTCAAGCGGATGCGCTTTGCCCGCACCGAAAACCTGCCCAGCTACCTGATCGCGTTCGCGGTCGGGCCGTGGGACATCGTGGAGTGGAAAGACATCCCCGCCAACGCGGTGCGCAAGACCCCGCTTGCCTTGCGCGGTGTCGCCGCCAAGGGTCGCGGCAAGGACATGCGCTATGCGCTGGAACATACCGCCGAGATCGTCGACGAGCTCGAACGCTACTTCGGCATCGCCTACCCGTTCGACAAGCTCGACATTCTCGCCGCACCGGATTTCGCCGCGGGCGCGATGGAAAACGCCGGCCTGATCACCTATCGCGACAGTCTGGTGTTCGCCAACGACCGCTCGCCAACCGGACTGCGTCAGGCGTACTGGAATGTGCATGCGCACGAATTGGCGCACCAGTGGTTCGGCGATCTGGTCACCATGCCGTGGTGGGACGATCTGTGGCTCAACGAAGCCTTCGCCACATGGATGGCAACGCGCACCATCCGCGCGATCAAGCCCGAGTTTGGCGGCGAGCGCGGCAAGCTCGAAGGCACGTTGGCGGCGATGAGTGGCGACAGCCTGGCAACCACGCGCCGGGTGCGCGAGCCGATCGACGACTTCACCGAAATCGCGGCAGCATTCGACGGCATCACCTACCAAAAAGGCGGGGCGGTACTGGCGATGTTCGAGCACTTCATCGGTGCCGAGAACTTCCGCGCCGGGATACACCAGTACCTCGTCGATCATGCCGGCGGCAACGCCACCAGCCGCGACCTGATCGCCGCCGTTGCAGCGCAGTCCGACGATCCCGAGGGCGTGTTTGCCGCGTTCAGCAGCTTCGTCGATCAGCCCGGCGTGCCGTTCCTGCGGATCGCGCTGCACTGCGACGCCGGCAAGGCGCCCACCGTGGACATCGCCCAGAGCCGTTATCTGCCGCTCGGTTCCAGCGCCGCCTCCGGCCAACATTGGGGCGTGCCGCTGTGCCTGCGTTTCGGCACCGGCGACAACGCGCAGACGCAGTGTCGTCTGATCTCCGAAACGCAGTCGCGTATTGCGCTGGACAGCGCGAGTTGCCCGGACTGGCTGATGCCCAACGCCGATGCCGCGGGCTACTACCGTTTCGCGTTGGCGGCCGCCGATCAGCAGCGGCTGGATCGCGCCTTCGATCGCCTCGGCGACACCGAGCAGCGTGTGTACGCCGACTCGCTTGAGGCGGCGTTCGAAGCCGGCGCCATCGACGCGGCGGCGTACCTGTCGGCATTGCCGAAGCTGGCCAGCGCAAAAGCCAGGCAAGTCGTGACGGCGCCGATCGACACGCTGAGCTGGATGGACGAGCACCTGGCTCGTAACGACACCGAGCGCGCCGCCCTGCATGCGCGCGTACGCGCCATCTACCAGCCGCGACTCGACGCAATGGGCCTCGACGCGACGCCCGGCGAGAGCGATGACGATCATCTGTTGCGCGCCGAATTGCAGAGCCTGCTCGCCGATTTCGCCCGCGACCCGGCGCTGCGCGCCACGCTCGGCACACGCGGTCGCGCCGTGCTCGGTATCGACGGCGACGGCGTGCTCAAGCCCGACGCGGTAGCGCCGGATCAACGCGCGTTGGCGTTGGCGATGGCCGCCACCAGTGGCGATGGCGCGCTGTTCGATGCCATGGCCAAAGCGTTCCGCGCGTCCACCGATTCGGTATTGCGCGGGCAGTTGCTGAGTGCGCTCGGCCGCTTCAGCGAGCCCGCCCTTGCGGCGCGGGCGCGCGCCATCTCGCTGGAAGACGGTACCCGCTCCAACGAACTCACCATCGTCGCTTTCAGTCAACTGGGTGAACGCGAATCGCGCACCGCTACCCGTGAGTGGCTGCGCAGCGAATACGACGCGCTGATGAAAAAAGGGCCGCGCGGGCTGGGCGGCGGGTTTGTCCGACTGGATGCCTTCGCGCGCTGCAGCGATGCCGAGGCCGACGCGATTTCGGCCTGGCACGAGCCGCGTCTGCGCGAAGTCGAAGGTGGCCCGCGCCGTCTGGCGCAATCGATCGAAGGCATTCGTCTGTGCGCCGCGCTCAAGGCGGCGCAACAACCCGCGGGCCTGGGACTGTAATCGCCCGCCACCACTGGGTGTCCCATCCGGGGCACCTGGTACGTTTGCTATCTCCGCCACCGCCCGGCTTTGTTTCGGCCAGCCCGCATTCCCCGCACGGAAACAGACCATGGGTGAAGCCGCCGGCCGGTGCCCCTGTTAGACTTGGCCGATGGCCCGGGGGAGCTTATCGATGCAACGCACAGAGCCTGACGCAAACGTGATTCCAGCCGGCGACGAACCCCTCGTCGACGCGGTCACGGTGCTGTGCCCGACGTTGCTGCCGCGCGAGCTGTCGGATGCGGAATTCGAGCTGTTCCTGGCGACCGGCGCGCCTTCTGAAGTCGCGGCCGGTGAAACGATCTTCCGGCGCGGCGAATTCGGCCGGCACCTGTTCGTCGTTGAAGCCGGCACGGTGCGGCTCGAATTCGGCGGTGAAATCCTCGATAAAACCATCCTGCCGCGCGAGTTCTTCGGTGAACTGGCGCTGTTCGTCGGCGCGCACGCGCGCATGGCCAATGCCACGGCGCTCGGACCGAGCCGGCTGCGGGTCATCGGCGGCGACGAGTTCCAGAGCCTGTTGCAAGCCGCACCGGACATTCTTGCCCGTTTCATGCTGCGCTCGTTCTCATACCTCGTGGCGAGCGAGCAGCAACTGATTCAAAACCTGCGCCGACGCAACGAAGAGCTGATGCAAACGCTGGACTCGCTGCACTGTGCGCGCGGCGAATTGGGCGCGGCGCGGCAATTGTCGTTGAGCGACGAACTGACCGGGCTCGCCAATCGCCGCGGGCTCTACCAGCGACTGGATGCCCTGCGCGCGCAACTGCCGGCGGACATGCCGGTCGGCCTGCTGCTGGTCGATGTCGACGATTTCAAGCAGATCAACGACGGCCATGGCCATCTCGCCGGCGACCGGGTGCTGCAGGCCGTCGCCGATGAACTGCGCGCAGCGGCGGGCGCGAGCGACATTGTCTGCCGCCTGGGTGGCGATGAGTTTGCGCTACTGACCGTGGCGCCGAACGGCGACGACCTGGCAGTGCGGGCGCAACAACTGGTGGCAGGTATCCGCAAGCTCGCCGCGAATGCGGCCGCGAACGTGCCGCCGGTCAGCATCAGTGTCGGCGGCAATCGGGCGGCGGCATCGCAAGAGTGGGCGGTCCGCTACAGCCATGCCGACACCGCGCTGTATCGGGTCAAGGCCGAGGGTGGCAATGGGTGGTCGATTTTTTGATGGTGTGGCGATTTGCCGCAGCGCCGGGGCTATGATGATGACGATGAAGGCCAATCCCTGCTCCCCGCCGCCGATGATCCGGTGCGCATGACGACCGACGCCACCGACCCGTCGCTGCCGGATTCGCGCACCAGCAGCACGCGGATGCGCGCGGTAGCCTGCCTCGATCTGGCCAATTCGACCGCCCTGATCGAAATGCTGGGCGACGCCCGTGCCGCCGAGTTGTTCCGCAAGCACGACCGCCTCGCACGCGACCTGCTGCGCGAACACGGTGGCCGCGAGGTCGACAAGACCGACGGCTTCCTGCTGCTGTTCGATCGCGCCATCGATGCGGTCGGATTCGCCCTGGATTACCAGCGCGCACTAACCGACATGGGCCGTGAAGGCGAACAACTCCTGCACGCGCGCATCGGCATCCACGTCGGTGAAGTGGTGCTGTGGCAGAACGCCGACGACGATATTGCGCGCGGCGCCAAGCCGCTGGAGGTCGAGGGCCTCGCCAAGCCGATCGCGGCCCGTCTGAGCGCTCTGGCGCAGCCGGGCCAGACCCTGCTGAGCGAGCACACCTATCAATTGTCGCGGCGTACCGCCGACGAACTGCCCGACAGCGCCCGCCTGCACTGGCTCGCGCATGGCCGCTACCGGTTCAAGGGTGTTGTCGAGCCGATGCCGGTATTCGAAGTGGGCGAAGCCGGCGTCGCACCGCTGTGCGCACCGACGTCCAGCGCCAAGGCCGAGCGCGAGTTGCCGTTGTGGCGGAAGAAGCGGTCCGTGTTCATCGAATCGACGTTGTTGCTGCTCGCCGCCATCGGCGTCGGCTACGCGTTGCTGCGCGAGTCGCCGGCAATCGCCTTCGCCGAGCGCGACTGGGTGGTGGTCGGCAATCTTGCCAATCAAACTTCGGAGACCCTGTTCGACAACGCGCTGGATACCGCGCTCCGGATCGGACTCGAACAGTCGCGCTATGTCAACGTGGTGCCCGAGTTGCAGGTCGAAGCCGCACTGGCGCGGATGAACCTCAAGGGCGCCGGCATCGATCGCCGGGTCGGCATCGAGTTGGCGGTGCGCGAAGGCGCGCGTGCATTCCTGCTGCCGAGCATTGCCGAAGTCGGTGGCCGCGTGCGCTTCAGCGTCGAGGTGATCGACCCCAAGTCAGGGGCGACGGTGTACAGCGAGAGCGCCGACGGCAACGGGCGCGACGAGGTATTGCCGTCGATGGACCGCGTGGTTTCGCGGCTGCGCGAGCGGCTTGGCGAGTCGCTCGACGCCGTCCAGGAAAACAGCGCGCCGCTGGAGCAGGTGACTACCGGCAACCTCGAAGCCCTGAAGGCCTATTCGCTTGCGATCAAGGCGTTTTCCACCGGCGACCCGCGCGGCGCGGTAATGCTGTTCAACCGGGCGGTAGAGCTCGATCCGGATTTTTCGGCGGCGCATGCGAAGCTTGGAGGTTTTTACCTTTACGCTGACGAGCGCGAAAAGATGCGCGAGTCGTTCGACCGCGCCTATGCGAATCGAGACCGGCTGTCGGAGCGCGAGCGCCTGTATCTCGAAGGCTTGATGGCCAGCGACCGCGATCCGGAGTCGGTACGCGACCGATGGAGTCAGCTCGCGAAGATCTACCCGGACTTCCTGGTTGGCCAGCAAAACCTCGCTACCAGCTACTACTGGGTACTTGAGTATCGCTACGCGCGCGCACTGGAGCACTACCAGCCTCTGCTTGAAAGCCAGCATCCGCTGCGCGGGATTTCGATGCAGAATGCCGCGATGGCAGCCACTGGCCTCGGCCAATTCGAATTGGCGGCATCACTTTACGATCGTGCCTTTGCAATCGGCGCTACCAATCTGGCAGATGGCCGCGCCGGCCTCTACCTGGCCCAACGCGAGACCGACAAGGCCTTCGAAGCGTTATCTCCGGACCTCAGTCGCGACGTGTCCCAGACGTTGCTATGGAAAGGTCTGCGTCGTGTTGCCGTGCTTGCCGACCAGGGGCGTGTCGATGCCGCGTTGGCGGCGCTCACGGATTTGCGCAACAATCCCACCGTCGGGCTGCGGCCGAATCACGCGGCACGCCTTGACTTGGCTCAGCTTGCATTCGATGCCGAGTGGCGACCCGATCAACTCGATGCCGCATTGATCGCGTTCATCGAACCACGTTTGACGACGCTTGGTGAAAATGAGATCGCTTTTGCCGACACCACCCCCGCGCTGACACTGGTCGCTGCGATCATCGCCGCCCGCGCCGAGCGAACGGCGATTGCCCAGCGTGTGCGCGACAGCCTCGCGCCACGTCTGCGTACACCGGTGGTCTACGAACGCCTTGCCTTGCTCGATACCCTGAACCGCGAACTGGCTCGCGCCACAGACAAAGATGCCAGCGCAAGCGGCGACGGTGTCGCCCA
Organism: Gammaproteobacteria bacterium HGW-Gammaproteobacteria-4; assembly: GCA_002839995.1. Classification (GTDB taxonomy): domain Bacteria; phylum Pseudomonadota; class Gammaproteobacteria; order Xanthomonadales; family Xanthomonadaceae. The sequence continues at coordinate 16,337 of PGZC01000012.1, forward strand.
GAGTCTGTTCGATGGGCGCAGCCTGTACCTGCGCGATGTCGCCATCGCCCGGCAAGCGCTCGCAGATCGTCAGCCCGGTGCACGCGCGCTACTGGCGACGCAATGCGAGGATCGCAAGCTGGCGCTCGCGGAGTGGGGTAATGGGTTCGCGCTGCTCGTCCCCAGCATCATCGCCAGCAATCGCGCCTGCCTTGATGCGATGCGTGCCGCCGAGGCAGCGGGCGATGAAGCACTGGCCGCACGCATGCGCGGTATGCTGGAAAAGGCCTGGGCCAATGCCGACAGCGATGTCCGTGCGCTGATCGCCACCGCGCCTGTCTCGCCCACCGAATGATGCCGGACACTCGGGAGCGCCCGAGGTCCGGAAAAAGCGCTTACTCGACCAGAAAAATAATCAAGCCGACCTGCCCGCTCAGTTTGGCCTTGATCGCCTCGCGATTGGCCTTGAGAACCTCCTTCGACGGCAGGCGACGAACGCTCGGCACCTGTGCCGGATCGACATCCACGCCGAGCGTATGCAGCACCAGCGCCGGGTTGCCCAGAAACTGCTCGCGGAACTGGTCATCGCTCGACAACTTGTCGAGCAGCGTATCGACAACTTCCGGTGTAAAACAGGTATTCGACATCTGATCTCCCCTCTTCGTTGATAATTGCGTCTCCCCCGTCCGTGTCCTGGCATTGCGCCGCGCACGGATGTCGCCGACGATGCACGGGCATGCCTGTCCGTGTCACTGTCGCCGGATGGATGGTACCGACATTGGCGTGTGCGGCATAGCCGTCCACGCCTTCACCGCGAGAGCCCTTGATGCAACTTCGCCGCTGCGCCGTTTTGCTGATCGAACCGCGGGAACATCTCGAATTCGACCTGCGCGTGCTGTTCCAGGGCGATGCCGCGTTTGCGACCTGCATCGCCTGGGTCGCGCTGGCGCCGCATGTCGATGACGAGGTCGAATTGACTGTTGATGATCTGCCGATCCTGGCGCGTATCGGCGAGACGCTTTGGCTGGATCGCGAGACACTGCCCGCCACGTTCGACCCAGCGCGCGTCGATGCCCTGCTCGATGCCGGCATCCTGATCGGCGATCAACCGACGCATGCCGCGCACCGCAAGCGCGATGAGCGCGTGCGCGACGCGCACTGGCGAGGGCTGTCGGCGGTGGCGCACGCTTTCAGCCGTTGGCAGGGGCAACGCGCGGACATCGACCCGGGCACCGACGGGTTCGCCAATGTCCGCGAGATGGTCGAGGCGTTGGGTGCGCCGCCGTCCGAGACGATTTCGCGCGCGCCGGCATCGGCACACATCGCATTGCCGATGCCGCGCCGCAGCGGTATCGACGCGGCGCTGTTCTCGCGCTACACCGGGCGCAACTACGATCTTGCCGCAACGCTGCCGATCGCCACCGCCGCGCGGCTGCTGCAACGCACGTTCGGTGCGCAGGCGCAGCGCGAGCTCGGCCCGGGCGCGATCGCACTGAAAAAGACCAGCCCGTCCGGCGGCAGCCTGCACCCGATCGAAGCCTACGTGCTGGCGCAGCGCGTCGAGGGTGTTGGACCCGGCCTTTATCATTACCAGCCGCTGGCGCACACGCTCGAACCGATGCAGGCGCTCGACACGGCAGCGGCGAGCGCGCTGGCGTTGCGTTTCGTCGCCGGCCAACACTGGTTCGCCGATGCGCCGATGCTCGTGGTGCTGGCCGCGCGCGTGCGGCGCAATTTCTGGAAATACCGCAACCACCCGAAAGCCTACCGCGCCATCGTGCTCGATGCCGGGCACCTGTCGCAGACGTTCTATCTGCTCGCCGCCGAGGCCGGGCTGCCGGCGTTCATCACCGCAGCCGTCAACGAGGTCGATATCGAACAGGCGCTTGGCCTCGACCCGATCGATGACGCGGTGATCGCAGTGCTGGGCTGCGGCAGGGCCGCCAACGAATCCACCACCGTCGAGTTTCGCGGCGACGCGTGAGTGCGTTACCGGAACGTCGCGGCATCCTCGCCGCGCTTCCAAGTCGTGTGCATGACGCGCTGCGACGTCTCACAACAGTTCGTAGCCCGGGTTGAGGCCACAGGCCGAAACCCGGGACGGCGTGGTGGGCGTTGTTGCACCTGTAATCCCGGGTTTCGCGCTGCGCGCTATAACCCGGGCTACTCGTGCCAGCTGGCGGCCCCAATCACTCGCGCACGCGATCGATGCGCAGGGTGAATGGCTCGCTCGCCGCGCTCGCCGTGGTATGCGGCGTGGCTTCGAAATCGCCGGGCGCGGGGTCGGCGGTGCCGGTGTGCGAGACGCGGGCGCTGACCACCACGTCGCTGGCGGTGGACAGGCGGAACTGAGGCGCCATGGCGTCGGCGTCGCTGAGTTCGAGCTCGAGCGGCAGTTCAGCCGGGTTGAGCCGGCGCGCCGCAAGCGGGATGCGCGGGCCGGTGCTGGCACGTGCGGAAACGAACAACACGTCGCCCGGTTGCAGGCGTGCTTTCAACGCCGGGTCGATTTCGACGCGCACGCGCAGACGCGGGCCGTTGGTGTTCGCAGCCGGCGCGGGTTCGGCCGCAGGTGCTTGCGACACCGTCGCTGGGGCGGCGGCGGCCGCCTCCGGTGCGGTGGCCGGCATGCCGGCGCGCTCGCGTGCGTCGGCGATCTGTTTCAGCAAGCCGTCGCGGCCCTCGGCATCCGCCGGCAGCGAATCGAGCACGGGCTGCCAGTGCGCTACCGCATCGGCGAACACGCCGGCCTGATACGCGGCCATGCCCTTGAGCCAGTGCGCCTGCGGGTCGCCGGGCACCGCCTTGAGCACGCGATCGACCAATTGTTCCACCTCGTTCGAGACGCGCTGCTCGGGATCGAGCAGCACCAGCAGACCAGCACGCTCGATCAGGATGTCCGGGTCGTCGGGCCAGCGTGTGGCAGCGGTGGCCAATGCGGCCAGCGCTGCATCGTATTTCTGCATCACCTTGTAGGCGCGCGTCAGCAGCAGCCAGCCGGCGAGGTCATCGGGCTGTTGCGCCAGGCGTTCGGCCAGGCCGCGGGTTGCGTCTTCCATCGCCTGATTGCCGGCACCCGGAGCACCCGAATGCGGCGGCGCCGCGGCAACTACCGGGTCAAGGCCATCGGGCTCGCCGATGCTCATGTACAACACCACCAGCAGCAGCGGCACGCTGAATGCAATCGCCAGAATCCAGCCGCGCGGCGCGGCGCGCGGCGGCGCGGCGGCGGCCGGCAGGGCGGCCAGTTTGGCTCGGTATTCCGCCTCGGACAACACGCCGCCGGCATATGCCTGCTGCAACAGGGCGCGTTGCCTTGCCGCCGGGTCGCCACCTGCACGCAGCGGCAGCAACAACAGGGCCAACGCCACCACTACCATCACGATTGCCAACGCAACGAACATCGCCATCACCACGCATCCTCCGGTTCCGGCTTGCTTGCCGTATTGGCCTTGGCGCGGCGACGCACGATCGCCGCTACCGTTATTGCGCCGGCCAGCAAAATCAGCGCCGGCGTAAACCACAACCACCAGGTACGGTCATTCAGCGGCGGCTTGTACAGCACGAAGTCGGTATAGCGCTCGACCAGAAACACCTTGATCTCCTCATCGCTGCGCCCTTCGCGCATCAGGTCGAACACCTCGCGGCGCAGATCCTTGGCGATGGGCGCGCTGGAATCGGCCAGCGACTGGTTCTGGCACATCACGCAGCGCAATTCAGCGGTCAGCTGGCGAAAGCGCGCTTCTTCAGCGGCATCGCGGAACGGCATCGGATCGACCGCGGCCGCTGCGCCGGCGAACAGCAACACGGCGACGCCGAGGCTGCGCAGGCACCACTTGGGTACGTTCATTGGCTGGCTCCGTTCAACGCATCCAGACGCGCAAGAATCTCGCGATCGATCACCTTGGCGTTCAACGGGCCAATGTGCTTGAACACCACCATCCCCGCGGCATCGACCACGAACGTTTCCGGCGCGCCGTAAATGCCCCACTCGATGGCGCTGCGGCCTTCGACATCGGCCACGATCACGGTATACGGATCGCCGAACTGGCCGAGCCAGCGCAGCGCATCGGCCGGCTCGTCCTTGTAATTGAAACCGACCACGCGGATCTTTCCGGTCGCCGCCAGATCGGTGATTGCCGCGTGCTCGGTGCGGCATTCCGGGCACCAGCTGCCCCAGACGTTGAGCACGTACGGCGTGCCGGCGAAATCGGCGTTGCTGATCACGGTCTCGGGATGATGCAGGCCGGGCAGCGAAAAGATCGGCGCCTTCTTGCCGATCAGCGGCGAGGGGATGTCGCTGGGATTGCGCCCGAGCTTCTCATCCTGCTTGCGCATCCATATCCCGGCGAGCAGCAGCACCGCCAGCGCCACGAACACGAGCAAAGGCAGTATGCGCTTGAACATCAGGCCTCCTGCACGGCAGGTTGGAGGGTCTGACGCCGGAACCGTCGATCGCCGGCAGTGACGAAGCCGCCAGCCATCATCAGCAACGCACCCAGCCAGATCCAGCGAATGAACGGTTTGATGTACAGGCGCACGGCCCAACTGTCGTCGTCGCCCAGCGATTCGCCGAGCGCAACGTAAATGTCGCGAACCAGGCCCGGCGCGATCGCGGTTTCGGTCATCACCTGGCCGCCGGCAGCATAGTTGCGCTTCTCCGGGTGCAACGAGGCGATCAGGCGCTCGCCTTCGTACACGTTCACTTCGCCGCGCGCGGCATCGTAGTTCGGGCCGCGCACCTGGCTAACGCCATTGAAGGTGAACCGGTAGCCGACGGCCTCCACTGTTTGTCCGGGCACCATCGCCACGTCCTTTTCGATGCCAAGGCTCTCGACCAGCAACACCCCGGTCACGAACACGCCCAGACCGACGTGGGCGAGACTCATGCCCAGCATCTCGGCGGTGAAACGCCGGCCTTTCGGCGCCGCGCGCAGCCGCATCCAGACGAAAGCACCGATTCCGGCAAACACCCAGGCCGCACCGGCCACACCGAAATAGCTCTTGAGCGTAAAGCGCTCGCCCAGCAGCGCCGCAACCGCCAGTGCCAGCACCACCGCGCTGAGACCGATCCGCAGCACCGGCACGAACCGGCCCAGATGCTCACTGCCCCAGCGCGCAAACGGGCCAAACGGCATCAGCACGGCGACCGGCACCATCAGCAGCATGAACTGAAAGCCGAAATAGGGCGGACCCACCGAAATCTTGCCGAGGTTCAGCGCCTCGAACACCAGCGGCGCCAGCGTCCCGATCAACACCATCGCGGCGGCGGCGGTAAACATCAGGTTGTTGATCAACAGCAGGGTTTCGCGCGATACCGGTGCCGAGGTTTTTTCGCGCGCGATGCGCGGCGCGCGAATGGCGTACAGCAGCAGCGAGCCACCAACCACGATCAACAGGAAAGTGAGGATGAATATGCCGCGCCCGGGATCGGACGCGAACGCATGCACCGAAGTCAGCACCCCCGAGCGCACCAGGAAGGTGCCGAGCAACGACAGCGAGAAGGCGGCGATCGCCAGCAACAGCGTCCAGCCGACGAAACCGCCGCGCTTTTCGGTGACCGCCTGCGAGTGGATCAACGCCGTGCCGACCAGCCACGGCATGAACGAGGCGTTCTCCACCGCGTCCCAGAACCACCAGCCGCCCCAGCCCAGTTCGTAGTACGCCCACCAGCTGCCGAGCGCGATGCCGACGGTGAGGAAGCCCCAGGCGACGTTGGTCCACGGCCGCGCCCAGCGCACCCAGCGCTCGTCGAGACGGCCATCGATCAACGCCGCGATGGCGAACGCAAATGCCACCGCAAAGCCGACGTAGCCGGTGTACAGCATCGGCGGATGCACGATCAGGCCGGGGTCCTGCAACAACGGATTGAGATCGTTGCCATCCGGCCATGCCGGCAGCACCCGGTCGAAGGGGTTGGAGGTGAGCGCGGTAAACAGCAGAAAACCGACACTGACCAGGCCCAGCACCGCCAGCACCCGCGCCACCACCGGCTGCGGCAAGGCGTGGCTGAGCCGCGCAACCGCGCCGGTCCAGATGCCGAGAATCAGCACCCACAGCAGCAGCGAACCTTCGTGCCCGCCCCACACCGCCGAGAAGCGGTACGCCATCGGCAGCAGCGAGTTCGAGTTGCGCGCCACGTACAGCACCGAAAAATCCTGCACCACGAACAAGGTGGTGAGCAGGGCAAACGCGACCGCCAGGAACAGCAATTGGCCGTAGGCGGCGGGCCGCGCCAGTGCCATCAGCGCCGCGTCGTTGCGGGCGGCACCCAGCATCGGCAGCACGGCCTGCACCAGCGCCATCAGCAGCGCCAGGATGAGGGCGATCTGGCCCAGTTCAGCAATCATGTCCGACTCCGCAGTGGCGACCGATCGGGAGAGTTGTCACTGCATACCCCCGCCGCTGTTCTCGGGCGCGCGGACCGGCGCTTCCGGCTGCACGGGTTCGGATGCCGCCTCGCCAGCCGCCGACTCCTGCTGGTGCTTTGCCTGCGACGCGGCGATCGCGTCGGCAACTTCCTTGGGCATGTAGGTTTCATCGTGCTTGGCCAGCACTTCTTCGGCGACGAACACGCCATCGTTCAGACGACCACGCGCCAGCACGCTCTGCCCCTCGCGGAACAGGTCGGGCAGGATGCCGGAATAGAACACCGGGTAGTCGGCAACCCGATCGGTCACCGCAAAGCGCACTTCCAGCGTGCCCGGCGTGCGCACCACACTGCCCTCGCGGACCACGCCGCCGAGCCGGAATGCGGCATCCTGCGGCACCTCGCCGCGCACCGCCTCGCTTGGCGTGTGCAGGTAGCTCAGGTTTTCCTGCAAGGCCAGGGTGATCAGGGTGCCGGCGACAGCGGCAGCCAGCAGCAGAAACAACGCCAGCCACAGGCGACGTTTGCGGGTCGGGTTCATGGTGATTTCCTTGCCGCTTCGCGGCGGATTTTCAAAGCCAATGTACGCAACAGCCGGCGGCGGCGCAGCCACGGCGACAGCAGATCCCAGAGCATCACCACCACGAACAACCCGTACGAACTCCAAACGTACAGGCCGTGGCCGCCCATATCGAACCATGCACTCATCGTGGTGCTCCCAGTTGCCGGCGTACCCAATCCTTGCCCAGCTCCAGATCGGTCAGCGCGGTGCGCGTGCGCGCCAGCAGCGAGCCGATGAACCAGAGTTTGGTGCCGAGTGCGGTGAACAGCAGCGGCGCGAGCATCGAGGCATCGATGGTCGAGGGGCCGATCAGGCGGATGGTGGCGCCCTGATGCAGGGTGTTCCACCAGTTCACCGAGAAATGCACGATCGGCACATTGACGATACCGACCAGCGCCAGAAACGCGGCCGCGCGCGCCGCGTTGCGGCGGTCATCGATGGCGCCATAAAGCCCCATCACGCCCAGATACAGGAACAGCAACACCAGCTCCGAGGTGAGGCGCGCGTCCCAGGTCCACCACGTGCCCCAGGTCGGCTTGCCCCAGACCGCGCCGGTCACCAGCGTAATCAGGGTGAACGCGGCACCGACCGGCGCGCAATTCATCGCCAGCAATTCGCTGAGCTTGATCCGCCACACCAGCGCAATGAACGCATTGACCGCCATCACGCCGTAAATGAACAGGCTCATCCAGGCCGCCGGCACATGGATGAACAGGATGCGAAAACTGTTGCCCTGCTGGTAGTCGGCCGGCACCTGATACAGCGCCAGCCACATGCCCCAGAGCATCAGCACGCCGCCCAGGCCATAGCCCCAAGGCGCGTAACGGCGGGCAAAGCCGTCGAAATAGGGCGGCGAGCCCAGTTGGTGAAACCAGCGCACGATCGGGTTCACAGGTACTCCCGGCTAATGATCACGTTCATGACAGCGCAATCCGTATTGCGGCGGCCGCGGCCAGCGGCGCCAGCACCAGCGCCAGCGCCAGCGCCGCGCCCAGCACCAGCAGCGCACCCACGTAGGGCAAGCCCTGCGACGCAGCCATCACGCTACCGGCGCCGAAGATCAGCACCGGCACATACAGCGGCAGCGCCAGCAGGGCAAGCAGCATACCAGAGCGTTTCATGCCCACCGTCAACGCCACCACCACCGCACCGATCAGGCTCAGCAACGGCGTGCCGAGCAGCAGGCTGAGCAGCAGCACACGGTACAGATTGCCGTCGAGTTGCAGCATCGCCGCAAACAACGGCGTGGCGATCAGCACCGGCAACGCGGTGGTCAGCCAGTGCACCAGCACCTTGCCGAAAATCAGCAAGCCCAGCGGCTGCGGGCTGAGCAGGAGTTGCTCCAGACTGCCGTCTTCCAGATCGCTGCGAAACAGCGCATCGAGCGACAACATGCCGGCCAGCACCACGGCAACCCAGATCACGCCGGAGGCGATGCGCGCCAGCAATTGCGGCTCGCTGCCCAGCGCCAGCGGAAACAGGGTGATGGTGAGCACCGCGAACATCGCCGGTTGCAGGGCATCGCCGCGCCGCCGCCAGACCAGCAGCAGATCGCGGCGCAGCAGCGCCATCAACGCGGTACGGGCAGTGGCCTCAGCCATGGCTCAGCTCCAGCAAACGGGTGCGCACCGCCGGGGTTGCGTAGGCGCCATGGCTGGTGATCAACGCGGCGCCACCGGCATGCACATGGCGTTCGATCATCCGGTTGACCAGGGCAATGCCTTGCAGATCGAGGTTGGCATAAGGCTCGTCCATCAACCACAGCGGCGCCGGCACCAGCAGCAGGCGCGCCAGCGCCAGACGCTTTTTCTGCCCGGCGGACATGTTGCGCGCGAAGGTATCCTCGAACCCGGCCAGGCCGACCTGTTCCAGTGCTTCGCTGCGGCTGATGCCCTCACGCTGGCCGTACAGGCCCAACGCGAAACGCAGGTTCTCGTCGGCGCTCAACTCGCCCTTGTGCCCGAGCAGGTGACCAAGCAGCGCCGTGTGCTGGGCGATGGCCTCGCGTTCGGCTGGCTTGGCATTGATGTGCACCGCGCCGCTGCTGGCGCCGAGCAGCCCGGCCAGCACCCGCAGCAAGGTGGTTTTGCCGCTGCCGTTGCCGCCCTGCACCAGCAGCGCCTCGCCAGCGGCGACATGGAAATCGAGCGGGCCGAACACCGGCTCATCGTTGCGCGCAAAGACCAGTTGGTGGGCTTCCAGCAGTGGCGGTGTGATCGACATCATGGTTCGCATGCTAACCGCAGCCAGAGGCGCCAATCACGACTTGAATCAATTTCAGCGCCAATTGCCGCGCTACCACTCGCCGACATTGGCCATCGAGGCCCACGGTTCAGCCGGCGGCAGGGCATCGCCCTTTTGCAGCAATTCGATCGAGATGCGATCGGGCGAGCGCACAAACGCCATGCGGCCATCGCGCGGTGGCCGGTTGATGGTGATGCCTTTGGCCTGCAGGCGCGCGCAGGTGGCATAGATATCGTCCACCGCGAACGCGAGATGCCCGAAGTTGCGGGCGCCGCCGTAATCCTCGGTATCGTAATTGAAGGTCAGTTCCACTTCCGCTTCCGGGTTTTCCGGCGCGCCCAGATACACCAGCGTGAAGCGGCCTGCAGGGTAATCCTTGCGCCGGGTCTCGATCAGGCCCAGCGCATCGCGAAAGAATGCCAGCGAGGCATCCAGATCGCGTACCCGAACCATGGCATGCAAATAGCGCATTACGTTACCTCCTGTTGCCGCGAACTGTTGCCGCGAAAATCGAAATCCTTCGCTTCGTCGTCACAAGACCTGCTCACTCGCCCACAGGGTGGGCTCCTGCAATAAAGCATCGCCCACAGGGTGGGCTCCTACAAAAACCCGGCGCTCACCTGTAGGAGCCCACCCTGTGGGCGACTGCACGCGTGCGCTGCGAACAATCAATCCAGAAACAGATCGGGCAACAACGGCTGCCCCGGCTGCACGGCATAGACCGCGAAATCGCTGACGCCGGCCTCGCGCAGCACCTCGTCATCGATCAGGAACCGGCCACTGAATCCCGCCGCCGGGCGCGTCAGTATCGCGTGCGCCGCATCGGCCATGATCTCGGGCTTGCGCGCGTTCGCGGTGTCCACGCCGGGAATCATGTTCAGCGCGTCGGTGGCGATCAGCGTGCGCGGCCACAGCGCGTTCACCGCCACGCCTTTCGGGCCGAACTCGGCGGCCAGCCCCAGGGTGACGAAGCTCATGCCCATCTTGGCCAACGTGTAACCAGTGTGCGCGCCCCACCATTTGGCATTCAGCGACGGCGGCGGCGCCAGGGTGAGGATGTGCGGATTCGCCGCCTTGAGCAGATGCGGCAGGCAGACCTGCGCACACAGGAAACTGCCGCGCGCATTGACCTGCTGCATCAGGTCGAAGCGCTTCATCGGTGTGTCGAGGGTGCCGCGCAACCAGATCGCGCTGGCATTGTTGACCAGGATGTCGAGCCCGCCAAAACGCTCCACCGTCTGCGCCACCGCCGCCTGTACCGATGCTTCCTCGCGGATGTCGCAGCGGATCGCCAGCGCCTGCCCGCCCGCCGCCCGCACCGCCTCGGCCGCACTGTGGATGGTGCCCGGCAACTTCGGGTTGGGCACGTCCGACTTGGCCGCAATCGCCACATTGGCGCCATCGCGCGCCGCGCGCAGCGCAATCGCCAGACCGATGCCGCGCGAAGCGCCGGTGATGAACAGGGTTTTGCCGTGGAGCGAAGACATTGCAAGACGCCTTGTGCATGGGTTACCGCAAAGAATACCTGCTCCGTCGCCCGGTTCTTCACGCAACCGTAATCAATGGCCTTGCAACGCCCGGTAACGCCGGCCCAGCCACAGCGCCAGCACCAGCCACACGGCGGCCAGCGGCACGGCGGTAAACGCGATGCCGGCAATGCCGAAGCCCAGCCACAGCAGCAGGCCGTTGGCCCAGGCGCCGACCTGGTCGCCGACGCGGTAGACAAAGGTGTCGATCAGGTTCTTGGCCTTGTACTTGGTCTCGCGCGGCAGCGGCACATACAGCGCTTCGCGCGAGGGCCGCGACACGGCGAAGTTGGTGACCCGCCGCGCCACGGTGAACACCACCACCGCAACCAGCACCGGCATCAACCCGAGCCCGATGAACCCGATGATGCTGATCAGCGGCAGTGCGGCCAGGGTAAGCCCGACGCCCAGTTTCGCCATCAATCGGCCGGTGATGAAGACCTGAAACACCAGTGTCAGCGAATTCACCCAGATATCGACGTGGGCAAAATATGCGGTCTGCGCGGCGGCGCCATCGATGCTGGCAGCGACGATCTGCGCCTGCAGGAAATACAGGAACGTGGAGCCGATGGTGTAAAGCAGCATGTAGCCGCACACGCCGAGCAGGTACGGCGAACGCAGCGCCAGGCGAAAGCCGTCCAGCGCGCTGCCGCCGAGCACTTCCTGGTCTCGCTGTTGTTGCGTGTGATCCTGGCTGCCGACCCGGCGGGCGATCGCAAACATGCACCACAGCGCCAGCTCCAGCAGCAGCAGCGAAATCAACAGCAGCGGCGGTGCGCCGAGCGCGTCCACCAGACTGGCGGTGACCACGCCGCCGATCAACGCGCCCAGGGTGCCACCGGCGGCGATCACCCCGTACAGGCGCCGCGACTGTTCGCTGCGGAACACGTCCGCCATCACCGCCCAGAACACCGAGACGGCGAACAGGTTGAACACGCTGACCCAGACAAAGAACACGCGTCCGGTCCACACCTGCGCGCTTTCGGGCAACACGCTGAGCGCGGCGTAAAACAGCAGCAGGCACAGCATCAGCAGGCGGTAGCTCCACGCCACGAAACGCCGCCGGGGCAGACGCGACACCAGCATCGAGAACAGCGGACTGACCACCAGCGTTGCCAGCAACGTGGCGGTGAACAACCAGGGCAGGTTGCGCACGCCGCCGGCCACGCCCATCTGGTCGCGGATTGGCCGCAGGATGAAATACCCGGCCATCAACAACAGGAAGTACAACGCCGACAAGCCCAGCACCTGCCACTCGTCGCGGCGCACGGCGAACAATAGCTGCAAGACGCTGGGCCGATCGGGCAGTGCCGCTGATGGGTTCATGACGGGTTGTCTGCCGCTCAATAACCGCGCGCGATATCGACCACGTTCAACAACGGTTCGCCGGCGACGTAGCGACGCAGGTTTTCAGCGACCACGATCCAGTAGCGCTCGCCCTGCACATCGGAGCTGGCCGCCACGTGCGGGGTGATGATCACGTTCGGCTGCAACCACAACGCATGCGACTTGGGCAGCGGTTCCGGTTCAGTGACATCCAGCCCGGCGCCGGCGACCCGGCCCGAGCGCAGCGCCGCCACCAACGCATCGGTAACCACGCTGCGGCCACGTCCGACATTGATGAAATAGGCGCCGGGCTTCAGCGCGGCAAAGAATGTGCGATCGAACAGGTCGGTGGTTTCAGGTGTGAGCGGGGTGGCGTTCACCACCACATCCGCCTGCGCCGCCAGCGTGAGCAATTCATCGGGCAGGCCGACCTGGGCGACGAAGTCGGGGCCGTCGCGGCTGCTGTTGCGGGTGGCAATCACGCGCATGCCGAGCCCGTGCGCACGTCGCGCCACTTCGGTGCCAATGCCGCCCAGGCCCACCACCAGCAGGGTGCGGCCGGTGACCTCGCGCATCGGTTGACCCTCGTCCGCGTCGCCGCGCCAGACGCGCACCTGCTGCGCCCGGCCGTAGTGCGGCAAGCCGCGCGCCAGCGCCATCATCATGGCAATGGCGTGTTCGGCGATCGGCACCGCGCTGGTGCGCTGCATGTTGCTCAGCACGATGCCGCGTTCGGCCAATCCCGGCACCACCACGCAGCGTTCGGCGCCGACCGACAGCAACTGGATCCAGTGCAGTTGCTTCGCCGCCGCCAGCACCTCGGCGCTGCACACGCCGACCACCGCCTGCACGTCGGCAAGTTGCGCTGCCAACGGCGCGCCCCGATCAAGCGCGCGCAAACGCACCTCGGGCACCGCCGCCTGCAACTGCGCCAAACGTGCGGCATCCGCGTAAGCCACCGCAATCTGCGTGGGCACTTTCCAGCCCGGCACATCGCGCGCAGCAACCGGGCTCGCCTGCAAACCCAGGGTCTCGATCAGGGCCAGCGCTTGCGGGGTTGGTGGCGGGGGCGCTGCAACGACCGGCGCGGCCCAGCCCGTGAGCAACAATGCGAACAACGCACACCAGCCCACGCAACCCGCCCGTTTCACCGTCTGTTCGTTTCCGACCATGGCTTTGCCCTTCGCGGTCCGGCAAGGCGCAGCATAGCGCACGTCGGTTGCGGTCGTTGCGAGGGCGCGGCGGTGTCCGCGGCGCCGATCATGCGTATCGCCATGCCAGCAGTTGCCATCTGGATGGCAGATGCGTATGATTTCATGCGTGTCAAAACCCGAGGCCCATCACCATGCCCGAACCGCAACTGTCCGTCCGCAGCGCGCGCGCGCGCGAACTCGCTCACAGTCTCGCCAAGCGCGAGCGCCGCACGGTTGCTGAAGTGGTCGAGCGCGCGCTGGAAGAATACTCGGCGCATCAGACCGGCCGCGCACCGGCTGCGGAGTTTTATCGCGAGCTCAATCGCCAGTTCGCAACCGACGTGGATCTTGAGCAACTGATCCAGGCAAGCCGTGAACCACACGCCGGGGCGATTCTTTGATCTTTCTCGATACCAATGTCATTTCGGAAACCCTGCGCAAGGCGCCTCACGCTGCGGTCATGAACTGGCTTGCGGTACATGACGATTCGCTCGCCATTCCGACCGTTACCATCGCCGAGATCGCGTTTGGCATCGCAAAAATTCGTCCCGACGAACGCTCGCTGCTTTTACAGCGCGGACTGGATGCCTGGCGCAGTCGATTTGCCGGAAGGATTTTTGCCTTTACCGAACAGGCGGCGCTGATTTACGGCGACCTGATGGGCGCGGCACACCAAGCCGGTAGGGCGCTCAGTGCCCCGGATGGAATGATCGCGGCCATCGCGATCGTCAACCAGGGCCGACTTGCAAGCCGCAACACCCGCGATTTCGGCGCATTACCCGTGACATTGATCAATCCATGGGGCGACATCGCGCCCTGAGTTGCTTCGCGGCAGCATGCGCCCCACAGTGGTGGGTTCCGCCGCACAGGAATCGCCGGCCCGCCGCCATGCACCCGCACGCCACACCCGCAATCACCAACGACGCCGACATCGCGCGCGGCTTTCTCGGCGCGTTCCGCTTCAGCGCGCGGGCGCTGGAGCTGGTGTGGAGCACCAGCCATGCGCTGACCATCGCGCTCGGGCTGCTGACGCTGATCGCCGGCCTGCTGCCGGCTGGTATCGCCTGGGTGGGCGCGCAGATCGTGGACGCAGTGGTGGCTGCGGCGCAAACCGTGCGCGCCGGCGGCGCCACGCCGCTGCCGGCGGTGTTGTGGCTGGTCGCGCTGGAAGGCGCGCTGGTGGCGGCAATGGCGGGCGCGCAGCGCGGCATTTCGTTCTGCCAGTCGCTGCTGCGCGCGCAACTCGGGCAACGGGTCAACGAGATGATTCTGGAGAAGGCACTCACCCTGGACCTGGCGCAGTTCGAGGATGCCGAGTTCTACGACAAGCTGACGCGGGCGCGGCGCGAAGCCTCCAGCCGGCCGCTATCGCTGGTCAACCGCACCTTCGGCCTGGCGCAGAACCTGATCGCGCTGGTGAGTTATGCGGCGCTGTTGGTGCAGTTTTCGCCATGGGCGATGGCGGTGCTGGTGCTGGCCGGCCTGCCCGCGTTCCTCGCCGAAGCCCGGTTCTCGGGCGATGCGTTCCGCTTGTTCCGCTGGCGCTCGCCGGAAACGCGGATGCAGCTGTATCTGGAAACCGTGCTGGCGCGCGAGGATCACGCCAAGGAGGTCAAGCTGTTCGGGCTTGGTCCGTTGCTGCTGGAGCGCTATCGCGACATCTTCCATCGGCTTTATGCCGCCGACCGCAGCCTCACCTTGCGCCGCGACAGTTGGGGCCTCGGGCTCGGCCTGATCGGCACGCTGGCGCTCTATTCGGCCTATGCGTGGATCGCGGTCACCACGGTGATCGGGCGGATCAGCCTGGGCCAGATGACCATGTACCTGATGCTGTTCCGGCAGGGGCAGTCGGCGGTATCGGCGATTCTGTCGTCGCTCGGCGGCATGTACGAGGACAACCTCTACCTGTCCACGCTGTACGACTATCTGGAAACCCCGGTCGCCACGAACAGCGGTAGCGCGGTGCATGGGCCGGAGCCCAGCGACGGCATTCGTTTCGAACACGTCACGTTCACCTATCCCGGCGCCGACACCCCGGCGCTGCACGACATCAGCCTGCATATCCGGCCCGGGCAATCGCTGGCGCTGGTCGGCCGGAACGGCTCGGGCAAGACCACCCTGATCAAGCTGCTGACGCGGCTGTACCCGCCCGACTCCGGCCGCATCGTGCTCGATGGCCGCGAACTGGGCGAGTGGGACGAGGACACCCTGCGCCGGCGCATCGGCGTGATCTTTCAGGATTTCGCGCGCTACCAGATGCGCGTGGGCGAGAACATCGGCGCTGGCGATGTCGGCCATTTCGAGGACGCGGTACGCTGGCGCGCGGCCAGCGACAAGGGCATGGCCAGCGCGTTCATCGATGCGTTGCCGGCCGGCTTCGATACCCAGCTCGGCAAGTGGTTTCGCGACGGCCGCGAGCTGTCCGGCGGGCAATGGCAGAAAATCGCACTGGCGCGCGCCTTCATGCGCGCGCAGGCGGACATCCTGGTGCTCGACGAACCCACCGCAGCGATGGACGCCGAGGCCGAGGCCAACGTGTTCGAACACTTCCGCGGGCTCAGTACCAACCGCATCGTGATCCTGATCTCGCACCGTTTTTCGACGGTGCGCATGGCCGACCAGATCATCGTGATCCAGGACGGCCGCATCATCGAACACGGCAGCCACGCGCAGTTGCTGGCACAGGCCGGGCATTACGCGCATTTGTTCGCGCTGCAAGCGCGTGGTTATCAATAGCGGGCGCGATCAGGCAACGCGG
Source organism: Gammaproteobacteria bacterium HGW-Gammaproteobacteria-4 (assembly GCA_002839995.1). GTDB lineage: Bacteria > Pseudomonadota > Gammaproteobacteria > Xanthomonadales > Xanthomonadaceae. Next base: position 32,295 of record PGZC01000012.1, read on the forward strand.
AACAGCGGGCGGTTGCTGCTGGCGGTGTAGGAACGGTTACGGACATAGCCGCTGCTGGTGCCGTAGCCGATGCCGAAGTCGCGCTCGCGGTACTGCGCACTCAGACGGTCGCTGCCGGACTGCGCCTGACGCTCGCTTTGACGGCGTTCGTTGAGGTGGGCGATTGTCGTGGTGGTGGTGATGGTGTTCATGTGAGCCTCCGTGGGTTGGTGTGCTGGTAATGTATAACACCAACTCAATAGCCACATGTGCCGAAGGTCACCCCGCGAACCATTCGACCCCGGGTCGCAAGGCGCTGCGTCCATGTACCGCGCCCTTCATTCGTCGTCAGCGAAGCGCACGCCGGTCGGCCGCGCGCGATTCACCTGCAACTCCAGCACATCGGGCCGCGAATAATGGCCAAACGGATCGAAGCTCTGGCGCTCGGCGCGGACTGTCGCCAACGACAGCTCGGCCAGCCACAGGCCGGTCTGGCTCACCTGCGGTTCGAGCAGCCATTGCCCATCCGGGCCGGCGATGCAGCTGCCGCCATCGGCACATACGTCCGGCAGCGCAGCACGCAATGTCCCGGCATGTGGAATGTCTGCGGGAACATCACTACGACGCATCAGGCCGCTGACCGACAACACGTAGCAACGGCCCTCGCGGGCGATGAAGCGGGTGATGTCGGCGGTATTGCGGACATTTCCCGGCCAGCAGGCTACATGCACGTTGATGCCCTGCGCGTACAGCGCACTGCGTGCCAGCGGCATCCAGTTTTCCCAGCAGTTCAGGCCACCGACGGCGAAGCCGTCGAGTGCCAACACCCGCAGGCCATGGCCATCGCCCGGCGCCCATACCAGCCGCTCCTCGTGGGTCGGCATCAGCTTGCGATGGACGTTACGCACCTGGCCCTGATCGTCGATCGTCACCTGCGCGCAATACAGGCTGTGCCCGCCGCGATCCGCCGGCCGCTCGATGATGCCGAGCATCACCTGGATGTGGCCACGGCGCGCGGCTTCGCACAGCAACGCAAGATCGCCGCGCGCGATGTCCACCGCCTCGCGTGCATAGCGCGCATACAGCGTTTTCTGGAAGTCCGATTCAAACCGCGCACCGTCGGTATGCTCGACCCAGAACGGATAGCCCGGCAGCAGCGCCTCGCCAAACGCGATCAGCCGCGCGCCCTGCATGGCAGCGGCATCGACCTGCGCCACCACCCGCTGCACGGTGGCTTCGCGATCGAGCCAGACCGGCGCGATCTGGGCCACGGCGACGGTGAGGGTGTTGTCGTTGGGCATGGTGCTGTCCTGCTGTGAAAGTGCTTGAATGATCCACCAATCTTCAGCCGGGGTCGATCATGCCGCCCAATCCAATCAGCGTCCGCTCCGCCACTCCCGCCGATGCGGCGGCGGTAGCTGCCATGGTGGAGTGCTACTGGCGCTTCGAGGGCATCGAAGGCTTTGACGCCGAACGCGTCGAAGCAACGCTCGCCCGGTTATTACGCGCGCCGGCGCATGGCGCTATCTGGATCGCGGAAGCCGACGAAGAAAGCTGCGGATACCTGATCGCCATGTATGTGTTCAGCATCGAATACGGCGGCCTGTGTGCCGAGATCGACGAGTTGTGGCTCGCGCCCGACCAACGCGGCAGCGGTGCCGGCCGCCTGTTGCTGAACACCGCCGAACGCGCATTCGTCGCACGCGGCTGCGTGCATGTGGCTTTGCACGTTGGCAGCGAAAATGACAGCGCACGTGGCTTCTATCACCACCTTGGCTATCAGGTGCGCACTGGCTTTCGAACACTGCACAAGCCGCTGGACGCCGCGCAAGCCTCGGCTCAGATTGCAATGTGATCACCTGGCTGCGACAACGGCTCACCGCGCCTGCGTGTCCAGCATCAAGACGACAATGCTCTGGTCTGTGCAATGCAACATCACGCGCGGTCGTATGTGGCGACCGCGCGCGGTCAGGCTGTCAGCGCCGGAAGAACAGGTGCCCGACCTCGCTCGGGTGGGCCGGCCGGTTCGGGTTCGCGGGGCTGTCGCATGGCAGTGGCCCACAGGTAAGCCCATCGATGTGGTAGAGCACCACGAAAAACTCCTCAGACGATCCGGTCAACGTGCACGCTGGCCGCACCCCACCCAGGGTCGCCGGGCCGGGCGTGCCGAGCACCGACACCTCGGCCGAACCGTCGTCGGAGGCCATGAACACGTTGTTGATGTCCGCCGGCGGATGCGAGGCCAGCGCACCCGCACCGGTATCGGTGAAATGCCAGATCGTGTAGACCCCATCGGGCACCAGACCGCGGAAGCTGAACCGGTAACGGGTGCCGCGCGGCAGGCAGGTCGTCTGCGCATGACCGCGTGCGGTCCACCATTCGGACGGGGTGAGCTGGTGGCCGTCGACCGCGAGCACCGGGGTGAGGTCGCCGAGCCGCGAGGGAATGCTGAAGATGTCCTGTGTCCACAACGGCTCGTCGGCGCTGCCTAGGGTCAACCAGCGGATCGGCTGGCCGGTCGCATCGACCAGTTGCTGTGCGGCAATCTGCTGCTGGTTGAACGGGCCGATCCCGAACGGCGTGGTGGTGTTGAGGAACGCCACCATCCGCGCGCGGTTGCCCGCGTTCTGGTGATCGGCGCCCGACGCCCCCTCGGCCGACACGGCCAGTGGCCACAGCAACGCGGCGGCGATCAGGCCGGGCAATACTTTTGCTGCTGTGTGTCGGTGTTGCAACGTGTTGGTGTTCATGAGTTCCTCCATGGAATCGATGGCTGCCGTAAAACGTACGCCCTGCCCACGCCGCGCCAAGCCCGACAGATGGCCTGATCGGCTTTCTTGCACTGTGCGCAAGCCGGTCGCGGATTGTCGATGGCCGTTTGCGGGAAGTCCTGCCGTTTTTCTGGAGAGAATCTGGAGAGAATCTGGAGATGTTGTGAATCGGGTGAGCCGGTGTCCGCTCACCGCGAGAGGCGGCAGCGTCCATCGCGAGAGCCGTCGCGCGAACGAGCCCACCGTCGATATTTCGCGCTGTAGTCCGGCTTCGCAGAATCTGACGCGTAATCCGAGGCACGGGAACGAGCATGGCGAAGCCACACTCCATCGACCTGCTACCGCAGGATCAACGCCAAGCCCTGCTCACGCAGTGGGCGCAGCGGGTGCTGCGCCGCTACCGGCTCGACCACGCGCAGCCGGTGGTGCTGCAGGATTCGAGCAGCCTGATGTTTCGCATCCCGCCGCCAGCGCGGGAACGCGATTGCAGAAGGTGCGGTGCCTCGGCAGCGGACGCGGCCGGATTTGTGTTGCGCGTACACGAAGCGACCCAGCACGACACGCAGGCAATTGATGAAGAGCTGCAATGGCTGACCGCGATCCGGCGCGACACCGCGCTGGTGGTGCCGACCCCGGTGCCGGCCCGCGATGGCTCGCTGATCCAGAACGTCGCGCTGCCCGGCGAAACGCTCGAGCGCTGCTGCGTGCTGTTTAGATGGGTCGATGGCGAACTCCGCAACGACCCGCTGCAGCCCGCCGACCTGCAACGGCTGGGCGCGTTCATGGCGCGGTTGCACGAACACGCCAACGGCTTCGTCACCACCGCCACGTCACGGCCCACACGCCGCGCATTCGGCGATTTTCAGGTCTGGCGAAATCCATCCGGTGGGGTGGCGGCGCACTTCGGCGTCGAAGAACTGACCGCGTTCGCCGCCGTCGCCGAGCGCGCGCACTGCGCCATCATGGCGCTGGGCGAAGGTGCCGACGTGTTCGGCTTCATCCACGCCGACCTGCACCCCTGGAATATCCTGTTTCGCGGTGACCAGGTGCGGGCCATCGACTTCGACGACTGCGGCTGGGGCCACTACGGCTACGACATCGCAGTGACGCTGTCGTACTTTGAAGACTGGCCGACGTTCCCGTCGCTGCGCGATGCATTCGTGCGCGGGTACCAAACCGTGCGGCCGCTGCCTACGCACGCACTCGAACATCTCGACGTGTTGATCGCAACGCGGATGCTGGTCATGATCGCGTGGATTCTCGACGTACCGCGAGCCTCCGATATCCCATGGGGGCCGCGCTACCTGAAGCACGCCGTTACGCGGATACGGCGCTTGGTGGCGTCCTTTGATGGAAACTCGAACCATCCGACATGATCAACGCCAGCACCACGCCGTCCGCAACAGCGGTTGCGGACGGCCGGTTGCCGGGTAGCGCTAGAACAGCCGCGTCCCGGCTTCCGATGTGCAGATCAGCGGACTTACCGTTCCGTTCGCAAAGAAGATGTGGGAAGTGCCGTCGGCGGCAAAACTGTCGCCGGACGAATCCACTTGCAACATGCGCGACTCCTGAATAAAGCCATCAGGGCCTCCAAATGACGTCAAACGCATGAACTTCAGCGAGTAGGCGAATGTGTGTTGGCCGCGATATTCCCACGCACCATGTCCGACCGCACGCGTCACCGGAAACAGCGCGGTGCCGCCCGCTGCCGATTCGAACAACGTACCGCCTTTGGCGAACGTGATCATTCGTGGAATCGATCGGATCTCGGCGCCGGTGACGCAGTCGCGGATCGTGGCCGTGATATCCCAGGTGCCTTCGAGCGCCTTGGCGCCGCGCGCTCCTTGATGATCGGATGCGTCGGCCGGTCCGGCGCTGGCCGCCAACGGACACAGCAGCGCGGCGGCGATCAAGCCGGGCAATACTTTTATTGCTGCGTGTCGGTGTTGCAGTGCATTGGTGTTCATGGGTTTCTCCTCGGAATCGATGGTGGTGATGGGAAGTGCCCGCCTCGGTATGCGGCGAATGCATCGGGCACCCGCGCATGATCGATGGCCGCTTGCGGGAAGTCCTGCCGTTTTTCTGGAGAGTATCTGGAGATATTCCGGATCGACCGGATGGCGGTTTCGGAAAGGGCCGGGACCGGGGCGGAGCCAGGGCATGAACAAGGCAATGCATTCGTTGGCGTTTGACGAGCTGACCGCGGCATCGGTGCTGCGTACCGGCACGTCGGCGTTGCGGGTGGGCGCCTGCTGGGTCGAGCCGGATCTGGATCGGATCAGCGGGCCCGTTGGCGAGATCGCGCTCGAACCCAAGGCGATGGCGGTGCTGGTCTATCTGGCCGCGCGGCCGGGGCAGGTGGTGAGCGTCGACGCGTTGGTCGATGCCATCTGGCAGGGGCGGCCGATGGGCGACAACCCGGTCTACAAGTGCATCGCCCAATTGCGGCGGGCGCTCGGCGACGACCCGAAAGCGCCAACATACATCGTCACTGTGCCGAAAAAGGGGTATCGCCTGATCGCGCCGGTAGCGCCGCTCGAGCGAGGCAGCAACCTTCACGTTGCAATCGATTTGCAGGTACCGGATGAGGCCTTTCCCTCGCGCAATCGGCGGTTGCGTTCGGCGGCCATCGCGGCGCTTGCCATACTGGGCTTGTCGGCGGTAATGGCGACTGCGTTCCGACCGTCGCCACCGGTTGCGCGACAAGCCAGCACCGGTATCGAACAGACATTCGACGATGCCCGCGCTGCGACCCCGGAAGCCTATGCGGCGTACGTGAAGGGCCACTTCTACTGGTCGCGCAATTCACCCGAGAGTTTGCTGAAGGCGCACGACCAGTTCGCGCAGGCAGTTGCGGCGGACCCGGGGTTCGTATCGGCCTGGGTCGACCTTGGCCTGGTATCGCTGGCGATGTCCAGCAGCGGCCAGCAATCGCGGCGGGAAGCGCTGTTGCAGGCGGGCGCTGCGGCACAAAAGGCTACCGCACTGGCACCGGATAGCGCGCCCGCGCAGGTACTGTTGGCGACGGTGAAGGAACGGGAATGGGACTGGTCTGTCGCCGAACGCGCGTTCCGGCGCGCCATCAAAATCAACCCGGACGATATCTCCGCGCACTATTTGTATGGCCGGTTGCTTGCGCGCAGCGGTCGGTTGGACGAGGCGCGGGACGAACTCCGGCGCGCGCGCGAACTCGCGCCGATTTCCCTGGTCATCAGCACGGCGTCGGCCGATCCTGACTTTTACGCCGGCCACTACGACCGCGCCAGCGCCCAATACCAGGCGGTACTCGAGCTGGATCCGACGTTTTCGCGGGCTCGGCTGTTTCTCGGCTATACCTGCGAGCAAGAGGGACATCCTGAACAGGCGATCGCGCACTTCCGGCAGGCAATGGATAGCAACGACCGGATGCCGGCGCTGGCCGCGATCGGCCATGCGCAGGCGCTAGCCGGTCAACGGGCCGCAGCACAAGACACCCTTGCCGCGCTGGTGCGGTCCGAGGCGCATGTCGATCCCTACCTGCCGGCACTGATCCACGTTGGCCTTGGCGAACACGACGCGGCGTTCCGTTGGCTGGAGGCGGCATATGCCGAGCACTCGGAGGAATTTCTCCAGGTCAGGATCGACCCTCGCCTTGCACCGCTGCGTGCGGACCCACGTTACCGCAACCTGATTGCGCGGATGGAATTGGAGCATTGAGGCGCAAGTGCCTATTCGCCTCATCATGCCCGGCAATGCGGCATCGATACGGGTAGCGCAAAAGGTGGGCATGGCGTTCGAACGCGCCCTTTGCGGCAGCGGCATCGACCTGCGCCACCTCGACCGCGGGGGCTGGGTCTGATGTCATGTCGTCCTCCTGTTCCGGTTGCGTTGTCGTTACAACTGCTCGGCGATGCTGCGCGTCTTTGCGGTGACCTCGCGCCCGGTGTGCAGGGTGCTTTTGCGTTCGATCAACATGATCAGGCATTCGGCGTCGGCGACCGGGTTGTGGCGCACACCGCGCGGCACCACGAAGGCGTCGCCATCGTGCAATTCCACTGCCCGGTTTTCCATCTCGATGCGAAGCGTGCCACGCAGGACCACGAACAACTCGTCCTCGTCGTCGTGGCTGTGCCAGGCCAGCGTGCCCAACACTTTTGCTACCTTGACGTAGCTGTCGTCGAGCTCGGCAATGACTTTGGGCGACCAACAGGCGTCGAGTGCCTGCGCGATCGCAATCGGCGAAACCACCTCGTTCATCGGTTCGAACTCAGGCTCACACGCTGTCGAGAAACCGCCGCGGCGCGCCGTCGAAACCGCCATTGGACATGAACACCACGTGGTCGCCGGGCTGCACGAGCGCGCGCAGTTCGGCGAGCAGGGCATCGGTATCGGGCGCGGTGCGGGCGCGGCCGTGCAGGGCATCGGTCACGGCACTGGCATCCCACGGCAAGCCCGTTCGATGCAGAAACACCACCGCGTCGGCAGCGGCCAGCGACGGCGCGAGCGCGGCGGCGTGCGCACCCAGGCGCATCGAGTTGCTGCGCGGCTCCATCGCGACCACGATACGCGCGCTACCGACGTTGGCGCGCAGGCCGGCGAGGGTGGTGGCAATGGCGGTGGGATGATGCGCGAAGTCGTCGTATACGGTGATGCCATTGGCTTCGCCCAGCACTTCGAGACGACGCTTGACGCTGCGGAATTCGCCGAGTGCGGCGATGGCGTCGGCAACCGGCACACCCACCGCGTGTGCGGCGGCGATGGCGGCCAGCGCGTTCATTACGTTGTGCCGGCCGAGCAGCGACCAGCGCGCGGTGCCGACGGCCACGCCCCGATGCAGCACCGTGAACACCGAACCATCGGCGGCGTCTAGCCTGGCGCGCCAATCGGCGTCAGCGTGCTCTCCAAAGGTTTCCACCGGCGTCCAGCAACCCATCGCCAGCACCTGCGCGAGATTGTCGTCGTCGGCATTGACGATCACCCGGCCGTTGCCTGGCACGATGCGCAGCAGATGATGGAACTGGCGCTGGATCGCGGCAACGTCCGGGAAGATGTCGGCGTGGTCGTATTCGAGGTTGTTGAGGATTGCCAGCCACGGCCGGTAGTGCACGAACTTGGAGCGCTTGTCGAAAAACGCGGTGTCGTATTCGTCGGCTTCCACGACGAACTCGCGGCCCACTGAATGCGTTGCGGCCAGCGGCCGCAGCAAGATTCCTTCACCCTCCGGGGGAAGGTGGCCCGCAGGGTCGGATGAGGGAGGCGCACCAGCGCCGCCCAGACGCGCGGAAACGCCGAAATTTTCCGGCACCCCACCGATCAGGAAACCCGGATCGCGGCCGGCGCGATCGAGGATGAAAGCGAGCAGGCTGCTGGTCGTGGTCTTGCCGTGGGTGCCCGCCACCGCCAGCGTGCGTCGCCCGGGCAGCACGTGCTCGGCCAGCCACTGCGCACCGGAGGTGTACGCGCGGCCGGCGTCGAGCACGGCTTCCACGCTCGCATTGCCGCGCGACAGCGCATTGCCGATCACGATCGCATCGGCAGCGGCGGGAATGTGCTCGGGCGCGTAGCCCTCGGTGAGCGCGATGCCGAGCGCTTGAAGCTGGGTGGACATCGGCGGATAGACGTTGGCATCGCTGCCGCTGACGCCATGGCCGAGTTCGCGCGCGAGCGCGGCGACGCCGCCCATGAAGGTGCCGCAGATGCCGAGAATGTGAAGGTTCATGCGCCGATTGTAGAGTGCGCGTGCCGTAGCAGTGTAGTGCTGCGCAATCACGCAGCAACGGTCGCCCACAGGGTGGGCTCCTACAAAAAAGCGGTTGCGCTCACCTGTAGGAGCCCACCCTGTGGGCGACCGAGCGCAGCGAAGGCATAGCAAGCGCAGCGCTGTCGCGTAGCGACTGACCGAGCGCAGCAAAGGCATAGCAAGCGCAGCTTGCGCTGTCGCGAAGCGACCGAATGAACGAACGAAGCATAGTGCCGCCCCCGCCTGATCGGTCAGATCCGACAGGCACTACGCAGCACCACTGCCCTGCAACCACTGGTCCAGCCCCAGCTCGACCATAAACAACCCCAGCGCCAGCAAGGCGGCAGCCAGCGGCGGCCAGTCCAGGGCATAGCGCAGGATGTGTCCGTTGACCATCAGCTTCCACACCACCAGCAGCAATACCGCCACGCTGACCAGCATCGACGATGGCGCCGGCGCGGCCGGATCGATCGGGTTGGCGGCGGCGATCAGCAGCAACGGCACCAGCGCCAGGGTAAACAGCAGGCTGGTGCCGGCCAACGCAATCAGGGTTTGCACCAGGCGGCCGGAACGCGCGCGCAAACGCAGCAGCAGCCATGGCACGCCGACCAACATCAAACCGCTCAACAGCGTGCGCGGCAGCAACAGGCCATCGGGCACATCCAGGAGCTGCGACAACAATGCTTCAAGCGCCAATACGGTAACGACCAGCGCGCTCGCTATCGTCGGCGCATAGGGCATGTCCTGCGGGCCGAGGCGCAGGCGGCAGATCGCAAACAAGCGCGACAGCAACGCATTCATCGCAATCGTGGCCACCGCTCGAACCGGGTAGATGCAACCTTGCCGACCCTCACCTGGCAGCGGCGATGGCGGCAAGAATGCGCGCCAGCACCGCCTCCACCGAACCGACCCCGTCAACGCAGGTCAGGCGGCCACGGTCGCGGTAATAATCGACCACCGGCGCGGTCTGCTCGGCATACACGTGCAAACGATGGCGCACCGCCTCGGGACTGTCATCGACGCGGCCTTCCAGCTTGGCGCGTCCGGCGATGCGTTCGACCAGCAGCTCCGGATTCACGTCGATCTGTACCGCCACGTCCATCGGCTGCTCCAGACGCGCCAGCAGAGCGTCAAGTGCGCTGGCCTGCGCCAGGTTGCGCGGGTAGCCGTCGAGGATGAAGCCGTTGTCGGCATCCGGGTGGTGCAGGCGCTCTTCCAGCATGCTGAGCACGATGTCATCGGACACCAGGCTGCCGGCATCCATCACCGCCTTGGCCATCAGCCCCAGCGGCGTGCCGGCGGCAACCGCTGCACGCAGCAACTCGCCGGTGGAAATGTGCGGTACCTTGAAATGATCGCGCAGCCGGGTGGCTTGCGTGCCCTTGCCCGAACCGGGGGCGCCGAGAAGTACCAGTCGCATGCGCGAGTTCCTTGGAGAGACCGAGGCGCGGGTTCGATCCGCCGGCAGATACCGCTAAACTGGCCGACAATCACCGCGCAGTGCGTGAAACGCTAACCGCAGCCCCCCATCAAGTCAAACAAAGGTGACCCCATGAGCGCGCAAACCTTGCTGTATGCCCAATCCGGCGGCGTCACCGCCGTCATCAATGCCAGCGCCAGCGCGGTAATCCAGACCGCACGCGCGCACAAGGTGAAGGTGCTGGCGGCGCGCAATGGCATTCTCGGTGCGCTGGGCGAAGACCTGATCGACACCAGCAAGGAGCCGATTTCGGCGATCCGGGCGCTGGCGCACACCCCGGGCGGCGCGTTCGGGTCGTGTCGCTTCAAGCTCAAGTCGGTGGAAGCCGACCGCGCCCACTACCAGCGCCTGATCGAGGTATTGGCGGCACACAAGGTGCGTTATTTCCTCTACAACGGCGGCAACGATTCCGCCGACACCGCGGCCAAGGTGTCGCGCATCGCCAGGGAGTTCGGCTATCCGCTGATCTGCGTCGGCGTGCCCAAGACCGTCGATAACGACCTCGCCGTGACCGACTGCTGCCCCGGTTTTGGTTCGGCCGCCAAATACACCGCAGTGTCGGTGCTGGAAGCCAGCCTCGATGTTGCGGCCATGGCGGAAACCTCGACCAAGGTGTTCGTCTACGAAGTGATGGGCCGCCACGCCGGCTGGCTGGCCGCGGCCGGAGGCCTGGCCGGCGACGGCAGCGCCAGCGCCGCGCCGCACATCATCCTGTTCCCGGAAGTGGCGTACGACGAAGCGCGCTTCCTTGCCGAGGTGAAGGCCGTGGTGGCCAAGGTCGGCTATTGCGTGGTGGTGGTGTCCGAGGGCCTGCGCGATGGCAGTGGCCGCTTCGTCGCCGAGGCCGGCGGCAAGGATGCCTTCGGCCACAGCCAACTCGGCGGCGTCGGCCCGGCGCTGGCCGCCACGGTCAAGGACAAGCTCGGCATGAAGGTGCACTGGACGGTACCCGATTATCTGCAACGCTCGGCGCGGCACCTGGCCTCGGCCACCGACCACGCGCAGGCGCTGGCGGTGGGCAAGGCGGCAGTGGAATACGCGCTGGCCGGCCGCAACGCGGTGATGCCGGTGATCGTGCGCACCCAGGATGCCCCGTATCGCTGGAAGATCGAAGCCGCGCCGCTGGACAAGGTCGCCAACCACGAAAAGACCATGCCCAAGAGCTTCATCCGCAAGGACGGCTTCGGCATCACCGCCGCCGTATGCGGTGAAGTGAAGCGAGTGGTCGGTTGCTTCGCAACACTGGCTGCGCCAGTCCCGCCATCGACCGCTTCGCGTTGACGCGGGGCTTCGCCCCGACGCTGCGATCGGTCAGTTGCTGCGCGACAGCGCAAGCTCCGCTTGCTATGCCTTCGCTTCGCTCGGTCGCGCACAGGGTGCGCTCCTACAGGTGAGCGCAACCGCTTTTTTGTAGGAGCCCACCCTGTGGGCGACATGCCAGCCGTGTCTGGAACAACAGCAAAAGGCCATGCAGGAGCAATTGCCGAGTCAGTCGCTGCTCGACAGCGCACGCTGCGCTTGCTATGCCTTCGCTGCGCTCGGTCGCGCACAGGGTGCGCTCCTACAGGGGTGCTTCAAGGCACACTGTAGGAGCCCACCCTGTGGGCGACCGTCATGCAACATCTGCCCCAATAATCGAGTCGCTCGCGGCGGACCCACACTGTGCTACTGCACATCCTCCAGCAGGCGATGCATCTCGCGCTTTACCACCTGGTAGCACTCGCAGGTGCGCAACTCCAGTTGGTTTCGGTCGAGTACGGTGATGTGGCCACGCCGGTAGCTGATGCACCCGGCCTGCTGCAAATGTCCGGCGGCTTCGGTAATGCTTTCGCGGCGCACACCCAACATGCTGGCAACCAGTTCCTGGGTCATCACCAGCTCGCGTGACGGTGCGCGATCGACGGTGAGCAGCAGCCAGCGGCACAATTGCTGCTCCACCGAGTGATGCCGGTAACACACCGCGTTCTGCGCCATTTGCGTAATCAGTGCCTGGGTGTAGCGCAGCAATAGCCGCTGCAGATAGGTGTTGCGGTCGAACTCCTGCTTGAGCAGGCGCCGTTCCAGCCGATACGCGTAACCCGCCGCCTGCACCATGGCGGCGCTGGATGTGGAATGCCCGCCCATGATCAGGGCGACGCCGACGAACCCCTCGTTGCCCACACCGACGATTTCGGTCGACGCACCCGACTCCATCACGTAGTGCAGCGACACGATGGCGTTGGTCGGGAAATAGGCGTGCGTCAACTGTTCGCCGGGTTCGTAGAGCACTTTACCCAGCGCCAGCGGCACCAGTTCGAGAGACGACGAAAGGTGCTCGAAATCGGCCACCGGCATGGCAGCGAGTAATCGATTCAGAGGCGCGCTGTGCGCGACCGACGTGTTCACGGCCTGCGATACCGTTGTCATTCCGTCACTGCAACTTCGACGCCGATACCGCGATAGCCGATGAAGCGACAGGCGCGGTTGAACATCGGCTCGCCGCTCACCCGGTACCGCTGGTGCGACCCGGCGGCATTTACGCGGTCGAGGACGAAGTCCAGAAACGGCTCACGCGCCGCGATGGTGGCGAGCAGAGACGCGCGCTGCGCGATGTTCCAACCGGTCGTCGGCTCATCACCGGATGTTCCGGCCAACGATTCGACCTGGATGCCGAGCATCTCCAGAACTGGCCCGGACACCTTGGTGAAATGACCATGTTCATCCTGCTCCCAATACCAGTCCGATGCCAGCTCGGTCAGGCTGCGATAGCGCGCCTCGCTCTCGCGCAATTCTGCAGTGCGCTCGGCCACGGTCTGCTCCAGCACCTGATTGAAGGCTTCGAGCTGGCGGTACAGCAAGCGCACCTCAAGCATGTTGTGGATGCGCATCCTGACCTCAGTCAGATCGAATGGCTTGCTGATGAAGTCTTTGGCACCCATCTGCAATGCGCGCAACTTGTGCCCGGGTTGCGCGGTGAGCACGATCACCGGCAGATAGTCGTCATCGATATTCGTGCCCAGGGCTTCCATCACCTGGAAACCGTCCATGCCCGGCATCTGCAGATCGAGCAGGATCAGGTCGTAATGGTTTTGGCGATGCAGGGCGCAGACTTCCGCCGGGTTCATGGTCGCGCCGACCCGGGTGTAACCCGCGTCGGCCAGCAACTGCTCCAGCAGTGCGATATTGGCCGGCTGGTCATCCACGATCAGAATCGTGGCGGCGAGAATATCGCGCTCCGGCACCTTCATGAGCGTCGGCTCCCGTCGCTGTGCTCACGTCGGGACTTGGCGTACTGCAGGGTCAGGTCCAGCACTTCCATGAACTCGGCAACCTTGATCGGCTTGGTCAGGTAGCGGAAAAAACCTGCCTGCAGGCCCTTCTCGATATCGCGCGGTATGGCATTGGCGCTGAGCGCGAGCACCGGGATATGGGCGGTAAGTGGATCTTCGGCGAGCAGGCGCAGCGCCTGGATACCGCTGATGCCGGGCAGGTTGATATCCATCAGGATGGCATCGGGGATAACGGCGCGTGCGATTTCGATTCCGCGGATGGCATCGCGCGCACTGAGCAGGCAGATGTCCGATCGTCGCCCGATCAGGTCGTCCACCAGCATCAGATTGGCCGGATTGTCCTCGACGTACAGCACCGTGCTGCTGCCGCCCGCGCTGGCGTTCTGAACGATGCCCGGACCGGTGTCCGGCGCGGTAACGCCGGGCGAGGGTTGCATCGGCGACGTTCGCGTCAATTCGATCCAGAACACGCTGCCGGTACCGGGCGTGCTTTCCACGCCGATGACGCCGCCCATCCATTCGACCAGCCGTTTACAGACCACCAGCCCGATGCCCGTGCCTTGCTCGGATGAGGTTTCCTGACCGAGTCGATTGAACGGCTGGAACAAGCGCTGTACCTGTTCCGAGTTCAGGCCATCGCCGGTATCGGTGACGCGGACGCGCAGGCGGTCGCTGTCGACTGCGACGCACTCCACCAGTACCGAGCCCCCCGGGCGGTTGTATTTGATCGCATTGGACAGCAGGTTGATCATGACCTGTTTCACCCGCGTGCGATCGCCTTTGACGAAGTACGGTGCGTCGATGTGCGGAAAACCGACCCGGATGCCACGGTCCTGCGCCTGCGGTTCAATCATCGCCCGGCATTCGTGCAGCACATCGGCCAGCGCCAATGATTCCAGCGACAGCGACAGCTTGCCCGATTCGATGATCGCCAGGTCGAGCACTTCGTTGATCAGGTCGAGCAGGTACCAGCCGGCCTTGAGAATCTGGTCGATGCTGCGCCTTTGGGTCGGCGTTGGATCCGGGGTGCCCGACTCGAGCAGCTGCGCAAATCCGAGGATGGCGCTGAGCGGCGTACGCAATTCGTGGCTCATGCTGGACACGAACTCGGATTTCGCCGCGTTGGCTTTTTCTGCCGCAGCCATCGCGGCGTTGAGATCCAACTCCACCTGTTTGCGTACCGAGTTGTCGGTACCGATCAGCAGGTAGCCGATGATGGTGTCGTAATCGTCACGCAGCGCGGTGATCGACACGATGGCGGGAAACTTGCTGCCATCCTTGCGGATGTAGGTCAATTCGTAGATGTCCTCGATCCCGCGCGAGGCCTTGAACGCCAGCGCCTCAAAGCCCGCAGTGATCGGCGTTGCCAGTTCAAGGCTCAGCGCCTGCGCGCGCGCCTTCACCTCGTCGGGATCGTGCAGATCGCTCGGCGTGCAGCGGTTGACCACGTCGCCTGCCGCGTAACCGAGCATGCACTCGGCGCCGACATTGAACAGTTGGATGATGCCCTTTTCGTCGGTGGCAATGATCGAAAAATTCGGGCTGGTCAGAATCGCGTTCTGCAGCGCGCCGGTTTTCAGCAATGCCAGTTGGCGCTGCTGTTCAGCGAGGCCACCCGCCTGCGCGGCATCGCCGCTCGGGACAGCGTCATTTGGAGAGGGCGGCATGGATGATTCCGATACAGGCGAGCGCCGAAACGCGGACACGTTGTGGCGGTAGTCGCACAAACAGGGACGCCGATGGTTCCGGCTGCACCCCGACGGCGAGGCAGAGGCAGCGCTTTCAGCATCGCGCTTTGCGGGCGCCCTGTCGGTGCGGTAGCCAACATAGGCACTCGACACCGGTCATGCCCGTATATCGATTTTGCCCGGAGCGTGCAATCCGGGCCAGCCGGCGCATTCGCTTCAGGGTGCCGATAGACTGGCGGTCGGGGTCAGCGCGCCGAGCCGCACCTGCCAATCGTCTGCGAACACCAGTTCGCAGTGCATCGCCGGGGCATCGCCGTATTCCAGGGTCATTTCTCCGACCGANCAGGTCGGGGTAGACCTTGTGCCGGCGCCAGCCCTGCAAACCGTACTGCTGCCGGGCCACATTGCGAAACCACCACTTCGTCGCGGCCTTGCTGTCGAGGTAACAGGCCACATCGCGCTCCAAAGTGTTGAGGCCATCCTCGGTTGCCGGCACCAGCAGGCTGCGTTCGACCACATTGCCGTCTTCACGCACCAACGGCCGCAACGGCTTGGCCAGCAGCACCTCTATCGATTCGGGCACGCGGTAGTTGTGGCCGTCGGTGCGCAGGCAAAAGCGTACCCGGCCGGCTACGATTTGTTTGCGAAAGACCGCCTCCGCCAGTTGGTCCAGTTGGCCTTGCAGGTAGCGCCGCAGTTCATCGACCACCAGCCCGATCCGGCCACCCAGCTTCGCCACATCGACGCCGGCTGCGGTCAGGTCATGGATCAGGCGACCCACCAGTTCGCGCGCCTGCCAGGCATTGGGCACCAGATCGCTGATCGCGCGGCACACCTGCACTGGATCGAAACCGGCAGCTTCCGCCATCGCCGTGTTTTCGCGTACTTCCAGCAAGGCGTGGTCGGCACGCAGCCCGATCCGCAGCACCTGCGCGTGCGCCTCGTCGCTGCCGCTGGCCAGCCGTGCAGCGAGCGCATCGAGGCCAATCGACAACGGCTCGGTGCGCGCCAGAATATCCATTTCGTAATCCAGTTCGCGATCGGTGCCATCTTCCACCCAGCGCACCAGCGGCAAGAAGATGCGCAAGGATTGCAGGCCATTGCGTCGGGTGAGCGTGGTCGCTTCGATCCCGTCGCCGGCGCCGCCGCCATCGCGCACATGCTGGATCAGATCGCCCATGCCGTCCTGTTCCAGCCCGTGCTTGATCGCGTCGATCACCTCGCGGGTCTTGCTGTGCGCACAC
>PGZC01000013.1 GCA_002839995.1 Gammaproteobacteria bacterium HGW-Gammaproteobacteria-4
GCGCGCGCCGGAGGCATTGGTTTTCACCTGACCCGGCGCGAACGGCTCGATCATGCGCTGTTCCTGCGCCATGCGCCGGATCCAGTTGTCGGATTTGATGCTCATTGATGGTTAGGCTCGCAATGCGGGAAATGATCGCCAAAAACCAGCTGGCGGTACCTGACAGGTCGCCCACAGGGTGGGCTCCTACAAAAAAACGCGGTCGCACACTGTGGGACCCCCCCCTGTGGGCGACCGAGCGAAGCGACGAGCCGCTTAAAAACGCGGTCGCACACTGTGGGAACCCACCCTGTGAGCGACCGAGCGAAGCGACGAGCCGCTTAAAAACGCGGTCGCACACTGTGGGAGCCCACCCTGTGAGCGACCGAGCGAAGCGACGAGCCGCTTAAAAACGCGGTCGCACACTGTGGGAGCCCACCCTGTGGGCGACCGAGCGAAGCGACGAGCCGCTTACGTCGCCTGATCGGTCAAGTCCGACAGGCTGCCAGCGCACAGGATAAAGCAGCCGCCCGCCGACGGCGAGCGCCATCCGCCGCCAAGCGGCATGAGCCTCAGGGCACGAGCTTGATCCAGGTCGCCTTCAGCTCGGTGTATTTGTCGAAGGCGTGCAGGGACTTGTCGCGACCGTTGCCCGATTGTTTGAAGCCGCCGAATGGTGCGGTCATGTCGCCGCCGTCCCAGTAATTCACCCACACACTGCCCGCGCGCAGCTTGCGTGCCAGCCGGTGGGCGCGATTGATGTCGCGGGTCCACACCGCGGCGGCGAGGCCGAACGGGCTGTCGTTGGCGATCCGCAGCGCCTCGGACTCGTCGGCAAACGCGATCGTGGACAGCACTGGCCCGAAGATCTCCTCCCGAGCGATCGTCATCTCGTGGCCGACGCCGTCGAACACCGTCGGCTCGATGTAGCAGCCGCCGGTTTCGGTCATCACCCGCTTGCCGCCCAGCGCCAGCGTCGCGCCTTCGTTCTGGCCCAGTTCGATATAGCCCAGAACCCGCTGCACATGACCTTCGTCCACCATCGCGCCCATCGGCGCGTCGGCATCCAGTGGATGACGCGGCTGCAGCTTGCGGCTGGCGGCGACGACTTCGGCCACGAATTCGTCCTTGATCGCGCGATCCACCAGCAGCCGCGAGGCGGCGGTGCATACCTCGCCCTGGTTGTAGAAAATCGCGCCGGCCGCGGCGCGCGCCGCTTCGGCCAGATCCGGCGCATCGGCGAACACGATGTTCGGACTCTTGCCGCCGCACTCCATGAATGCGCGTTTCATGTTGGAGCGACCGGCGCATTGCAGCAGGTGCTTGCCGACCGCGGTGGAACCGGTAAACACGATGCCATCGACATCCATGTGCAGCGCCAGCGGCTCGCCCGCGCCCTTGCCGAACCCCGGCAACACGTTGAACACGCCCGGTGGGATGCCGGCTTCGATCGCCAGTTCGGCAATCCGGATCGCGGTCAGCGGCGATTTTTCGGACGGTTTGAGAATCACCGAATTGCCCATCGCCAGCGCCGGCGCGATCTTCCAGATCGCCATCAGCAACGGGAAGTTCCAGGGCACGATCGCGGCGATGATGCCCAGCGGTTCGCGCGTGACCATACCCAGTTCATCCGGGCCGGTCGGCGCGATCTCGTCATATACCTTGTCGATGGCTTCGCCGGTCCAGCTCATGCAGCGCACGCTGGCCGGCAGATCGACACTCAGGGCATCGCCGATCGGCTTGCCCATGTCCAGGGTTTCGAGCAGCGCCAGCTCGTCGCAGTGGCTATCGAGCAACTGCGCGAAGCGGATCAGCACCTTTTTGCGATGCACCGGCGCGGTAGCCGACCAGCGGCCATCCTCGAACGCACGGCGTGACACGCTCACCGCGCGTTCGACATCTTCGGCTTCGCACTGCGCAATCGCGGCAATCACGCGGCCATCGATCGGGCTGATGCAGTCGAAGGTCTGCCCCGAGGCAGCATCCACGTAGTGGCCATCGATGAATGCCTGGCCACGAATCGACAAGGTGGCGGCACGCGCCAGCCATTGCTCGCGGCTGTTTGGGCTGCTGTTTGCGGTGCTCATGACGTGACTCCGGTTGGGATGGCTTTCGCGTGAAGGTCGTAGGTCGGCTCAAGCGCAGCGGAGCCGACGTTACTCCGCCCGGAACGCGATGTCGGCTCCGGCGCAAGCGCCTTTCCCAATGCCGCTGTTCGGGCTTCGACGAAGGGATGTGCATCAGAACGTGGGCGGGGTGTTGGCGCTGACGATGATCGCATCGTCGCTGCCGACGTTGCGGAAACGATGCGGTGAGCGGCTCTCGAAGTAATAGCCGTCGCCGGGGCCAAGCACGCGCACCTGCTCGCCGACGGTAAGCTCGACCTGGCCGTGGACGATCACGCCGCCTTCTTCGCCATCGTGACGGAGCATCTCGTCGCCGGTATCCGAACCCGGCGCCATCACCTCGCGCAGAATGCACATCTGGCGTGCGACGCGGCCCTTGCCGACCATGTGCAAATGAATGCCGGCGCTGCCCAGGTCCGGCTGCTGCGATGCCGGATAAAATGCGCTGTCCTCTCCCGATTCCAGATCCAGCGTGAAAAACTCGGCGAGCGAGATCGGGATGCCGTCGAGCACTTTTTTCAGGGAGCTGATCGACGGGCTGACCTTGTTCTGCTCGATCAGCGAGATGGTGCTGTTGGTAACGTTCACGCGTTTGGCCAGTTCGCGCTGGCTCAGGCCCTTGGCCTTGCGGATCGCTTGCAGGCGTTGCCCGATCTCCATAATCCCGAATCCCGCGATGATGTCGAATACTTAACACCCATCGCCGTGAACGTCAAATAAAACCCGATGCTGCGGCGCTCGTTGTAAAATTTATTCAACACTGTTAGCGTGCGGCCATTGCCGCAGGAGGCTGTAAACCCATGTCCGACCACACTGCCCTTGACGCGTTCTGGATGCCGTTCACGGCCAACCGTCAATTCAAGGCCACCCCGCGCCTGCTCACCTCCGCGAGCGGCATGTTCTACCGCAGCGACGATGGCCGCCAGGTGCTCGATGGCACTGCCGGCTTGTGGTGTTGCAACGCCGGCCACGCGCACCCCCGTATCGTCGAGGCGGTGCAGAAACAGGTCGCCACCCTCGACTTCGCGCCGACCTTCCAGATGGGCCACCCGACGGTGTTTGCGCTGGCCGAACGGCTGGCAGCCATTGCGCCGGATCCGCTGAATCATGTGTTCTTCGCCAATTCCGGGTCGGAATCGGTGGATACCGCACTCAAGATCGCCCTCGCCTACCACCGCATTCGTGGCGAAGGCCAGCGCACGCGCCTGATCGGCCGCGAAAAGGGCTATCACGGTGTCGGCTTCGGCGGCATCTCGGTCGGCGGCATGGTCAACAACCGCAAGATGTTCGGGCCGCTGCTGCCGGGCGTCGATCACCTGCGCCATACCCTGGACATTCCGCGCAATGCCTTCTCGCGCGGGTTGCCCAAACACGGTCTGGAACTGGTCGAAGACCTGGAGCGGCTGGTGCAATTGCACGACGCCTCCACCATCGCGGCGGTGATCGTGGAGCCCATCGCCTGTTCCGGCGGCGTGGTGATGCCGCCCGAGGGCTACCTCCAGCGCCTGCGCCGCGTCGGCGGCGCATTCGGCGCGCAGCGCTTCGGCGTGGTGCCCGATCTCATCACCACCGCCAAGGGCCTCACCAACGGCACCATCCCGATGGGTGCGGTGCTGGTTGCCGACCATATCCACGACACGTTCATGCACGGCCCGGACGGCGCGATCGAGCTGTTCCACGGCTATACCTACTCCGGCCATCCGGTGGCGTGCGCGGCCGCACTCGCGGCGCTGGATGTGTACGCCGAGGAAAACCTGTTCGAGAAAGCCATCACCCTTGGCGAATACTGGGAAAATGCGCTGCACAGCCTCAAGGGCCTGGCCAATGTCATCGACATCCGGAACTTCGGCCTGATCGGTGCGATCGAACTGGCACCGCGCGATAATGCACCCGGCACGCGCGGCTATGAAGTCTTCACCCGCTGTTTCCACGATCTCGATCTGATGGTGCGTTGCAGTGGCGATGTCATCGCGCTGTCGCCGCCGCTGATCCTGGAAAAAGAGCATATCGATCGTATCGCGCAGGCACTGGCGCAAGCCATCGCAAAAACCGCCTGATCACCCACCCCCCCTCATCTGGTAACCGCACCCATGCTCATCGGCGTCCCCAAAGAAATCAAGAACCATGAATACCGTATCGGCCTGACTCCGGCCGGCGTCCGTGAACTGGTGGCGCATGGCCATCAGGTGTTGGTGCAACGCGACGGCGGCAAGTCGATCGGCCTCACCGACGACATGTACGAGAAGGCCGGTGCGCAGATCGTGGACAGCGCGCAGAACATCTTCGCCCGCGCCGACATGATCATCAAAGTGAAAGAGCCACAACCGGTGGAATGCGCCATGCTGCGCCCCGGCCAGGTGCTCTACACCTACCTGCATCTGGCGCCCGACCCGAACCAGACCACCGCGCTGGTGAAGTCCGGCTGCACCGCCATCGCCTACGAAACCGTCACCGACCGCAAGGGCGGCCTGCCGCTGCTGGCGCCGATGAGCGAAGTGGCTGGGCGGATGTCGATCCAGGCCGGCGCGCACGCGCTGGAGAAAGCGCAGGGCGGTTCCGGCGTGTTGCTCGGCGGCGTGCCCGGCGTCAAGCCAGCACAGGTGCTGGTGATCGGCGGCGGCGTGGTCGGCATCAACGCCGCGCGCATGGCCATGGGCATGAACGCCAACGTCACCATTCTCGATCGCTCGCTCGACCGACTGAAGTATCTCGACGAACTGTACGGTGAGCGCCTGAACACGCTGTATTCCACCCAGGATGCGATCGAAGAACTGCTGCCGCAAACCGACCTCGTCATCGGCGCGGTGCTGATCCCCGGCGCCGCCGCACCCAAGCTGGTATCGCGCGCACAACTGGCGCTGCTGCGCCCCGGCTCGGTACTGGTCGATGTCGCCATCGATCAGGGCGGCTGCTTCGAGACCAGCAAAGCCACCACGCACCAGAACCCGACCTACGAAGTGGACGGCATCATCCATTACTGCGTCGCCAACATGCCCGGCGGCGTTGCCCGCACCTCCACCTTCGCGCTGACCAACGCCACCCTGCCGTTTGCCCTGCAACTGGCCGACAAGGGCGCCAAGCGCGCGATGCTGGACGATCCGCACCTGCTCAATGGCCTGAACGTACATGCCGGCAAGATCACCTACGAAGCCGTCGCACGCGACCTGGGTTACGACTACGTGCCGGCGGCACAAGCGTTGGCGTGATTTCGGGACCACGGGAAGAGCGTAAAGCTCCCGGTCCGCAAAGGACGCAAAGTTCGCAAAGAAGTTGCGTGTAGCCCGGGTTCACCGCGCCACCGGTGCAACCCGGGACCTTAGTAACTCCATGCGATGGCGTTGAGGTTCGGCAGAGCGTTGCCACTGTGAGATGAAGCGGAAAAGCAGACATGTAGCGCATGGATGCGCGGTCGAGGGCGCGCGCGCCGTCAAGCGCGGCGAGCATCGCAGCCGAGCACGGGAGCAAGGCACCATTGTCTGAGGGCATGGATGCCCGAGTTGGTGCCGGCCCGTGATCGGCGAGAAGCGCAGCGGATCGGCGCGGCAGGAGCCGCGCCGGCGCGCGCCCGGCGCAAGGCGTTTTGGGTCCTTTCCCGCCGTGAAAAGGGCCTCGCCGGCCGCAGGCTGGTGAAAGCTTTGCTCTGTACCTTTGAAGCTTCGCATTAGCGCTTCAACGTGAAGCTTAGCTTTGCTACCGTGCCAAGCGCACACTGACAGAACCCTTCATCCGCACCGGGACCGATCATGACCACTCCCCGCACCCTCACCCACTTCATCCACGGCAACCCGACCGCCGGCAGCAGCGGCCGTTTCGGCGACGTCTACGATCCCGCCAGCGGCCAGGTGCAGGCCCGCGTACCGCTGGCATCGAAAACCGAAGTCGAGACCGCAATAGGCTCCGCACAGGAAGCATTCCCGGCCTGGGCCGCAACCACGCCGCTGCTGCGCGCGCGCGTGATGTTCCGCTTCAAGGAACTGCTCGAAGCACACGCCGATGAAATGACCCGGCTGATCACCGCCGAGCACGGCAAAGTGCTCAGCGATGCGCGCGGCGAGCTGACCCGCGGCATCGAAGTGGTGGAATTCGCCTGCGGCATCCCGCATCTGCTCAAGGGCGATCATTCGATGAATGTCGGCCGCGATGTTGACTCTTACAACGAGTACGCCGCGCTCGGTGTGGTCGCCGGCATCACCCCGTTCAACTTCCCGTGCATGGTGCCGATGTGGATGTTCCCGGTGGCGCTGGCCTGCGGCAACACCTTCGTGCTCAAGCCCTCCGAACGCGATCCCTCGCCATCGCTGCTGATCGCGCGCCTGCTCAAGGAAGCCGGTCTGCCCGATGGCGTGTTCAATGTGGTGCATGGCGACAAGGAAGCGGTCGATACGATCCTCGATGACCCGCGCGTACAGGCGGTGAGCTTCGTCGGTTCCACCCCGATCGCCGAGTACATCTACGCGCGCGGCAGTGCCGCCGGCAAGCGCGTGCAGGCGCTGGGCGGTGCCAAGAACCACATGGTGGTGATGCCCGACGCCGATCTGGAGCAGACCGCCAACGCCCTGCTCGGCGCCGGCTTCGGCTCGGCCGGCGAGCGCTGCATGGCGATCTCGGTGGCGGTATGCGTCGGCGATGCCACTGCCGATGCCTTGATCGCACGGCTCAAGCCGATGGTGCAGGCGCTGCGCGTCGGCCCGGGCTGCCAGGGCGACCCGGACATGGGCCCGCTGATCAACGGTGCGCACCGCGACAAGGTCAAATCCTACGTCGATCTGGGCGTGAGCGAGGGTGCCACGCTGGTGGTCGATGGTCGCGGCCTGAACGTTGCCGGGGCCGAAGCCGGCTTCTTCCTCGGCGGCTGCCTGTTCGATCACGTAACGCCGGCAATGCGCATCTACCAGGAAGAAATCTTCGGGCCGGTGCTGAGCGTGATGCGCGCGCCCGACTTCGACACCGCGCTGGAGTGGGTGAACACGCACGAATACGGCAACGGCACCGCGATCTTCACCCGCGACGGCGATGCCGCACGCCAGTTCGCGCACAAGGTGCAGGCCGGCATGGTCGGCATCAACGTGCCGATCCCGGTGCCGATGGCGTTCCACAGCTTCGGCGGCTGGAAACGCTCCTTGTTCGGTCCGCTGCACATGCACGGGCCCGATGGCGTGCGCTTCTACACGCGCATGAAAACCATCACCGCACGTTGGCCGACCGGCATCCGCGCCGGTGCCGAGTTCAGCATGCCGACGATGAAGTAAGGCTGGCCGGAACCACGGAAAAGCCTAAAGCCATTGATCCGCAAAGGACGCAGAAAGGCGTCGCGCATAAGGCGCGCTGCGACGACAAAGCGGTGATCCACCCTTGTAGGAGCCCACCCTGTGGGCGACCTCGTTACGCGTTGATGGCGGGATTACGGTCGCTCACAGGGTGAGCTCCTACAGAAATCCCGTCTCCGTGCTTCTGTAGGAGGCGACCTGTCGGCGAACGAACTGGCGATAAAGCGCATCCACGCCATCACCCGCCCGCAAATCGCCAGAATTTGCACACATCATCCACGCACTCGAAACCGTGTGGAGACCACCGAATGCAACGCACCGCCCTTTTGCTGCTGGCCCTTCTTGCCAGCGCCTTCAGCTACGCCCAGCCTGCCGATGTCACGCCGATCGAATGCGGCAATTGCGCGCGCTGGAACACGCCGCAGCAACCGTTCCGCCTGTTCGGCAACAGTTACTACATCGGCACCCGCGGCCTGTCGGCGGTGCTGATCGACACCGGTGCCGGGCTGATCGTGCTCGATGGCGCGCTGCCGCAGTCGGCGCCGCGTATTGCCGAAAACATCCGCACCCTCGGCTTCGAGCTGGAAGACGTGCGTTGGGTGCTGAACTCGCATGCGCATTTCGATCATGCCGGCGGCATCGCCGCGCTGGCACGGCTGAGCGGCGCGCGGGTCGGTGCCAGCACGCGCGGCGCCGAAGCGCTGCGCCTGGGCACGGTAACCGCCGACGATCCGCAAGCGGGGTATGGTGCGGGCAATGCGTTCCCAGCGCTTGAACCGGTCACCGTCATCGTCGACGGCGGCACCCTCACCCTGGGCAACACCCGCATCCGCGCCCATTACACACCCGGCCACACGCCCGGCAGCACCACCTGGAGCTGGCAGAGTTGCGAGGGCGAGCGCTGCGTGGCGATGGTGTACGCCGACAGCTTGAATGCCGTCGCCGCCCCGGGCTTCCGCTTCAGCGATTCGCCGACGCGCGTCAAGCAGTTCCGCGCCAGCATCGCGCGCGTTGCGCGCCTGCACTGCGACATCATGGTGCCGGTGCATCCGGAATTCGGCGAGCTGTTTGCCCGCCTCGAACAGGGCAGCGACACATTGCGATTCGTGGATCCGAATGCCTGCCGGCGCTATGCCGCCGCGGCACGCAAGCGCCTGCAACAAACGATTGCAGATGAAACGGATTCTGCTCACGTACTGCGTGCCAAATAATCTTTCGACTGTCATCGTTAGCGGGTAATGTTGGCGACTTCGCGCGGGCGGCCTCGGGGGAGGCACCACGCGCCACTGCTTCGCCGCCAGCCGGCATTTCGGGGAGTACCACGCATGAAGCCTCTTTCGCGTCGCGCACGCATCGTCGTCGCCGGGCTTGCCTTGTCGGCAATGTCCAGCGCATCCGCCGATGTCTTCATCAACGAGTTCCACTACGACAACGACGGCACCGACAGCAACGAAAAGGTCGAGGTCATCGCGCCAGCTGGAACCAGCCTGACCGGCTGGAAGGTGGTGCTGTACAACGGCTCCAATGGCGCCCAGTACGCCACGCTCAACCTCTCCGGCACCACCGCAAACCAGTGTGGGGGCCATGGCACGGCGGTGGTGACGGTTGGTTCGACCGGAATGCAGAACGGCGCGCCTGATGGCCTGGCGCTGATCGATGCCAGCGGCGCGGTAGTGCAGTTCCTCAGCTACGAAGGCACCTTCACCGCCAGCGACGGCCCGGCCGCCGGCCGTGCCAGCACCGCGGTGCCGACCTCGGAGACCAGCACCACCCCCGTCGGCTATTCGCTGCAACTCAGTGGCAGCGGCGCCAAGGCCAGCGACTTCACCTGGCAGACGCCGCGTACCAGTTCGTTCGGTGCCTGCAATGCCGGGCAGACCCTGGTCGCTCCGGTCACCGGCCCGGTCGCATTGAGCAATGGCGTAGCGGTTGCCAGCCTGAGCGCCAGCACCGGCAACGCGCTCAACTTCACCCTCGCGGTACCGAGCGGCGCGACCAACCTGAGCTTCGCGATCAGTGGCGGCAGCGGCGATGCCGACCTGTATGTTCGCTTCGGCAGCGCGCCCACGCTCAGCAGTTACGATTGCCGTCCGTTCCTCAATGGCAACAACGAGACGTGCAGCTTTGCCGCGCCGCAGGCCGGCACCTGGTACGTGATGGTCAATGCGTTCACCAGCTTCAGCGGCGTCAGTCTGACCGGCAGCTACACCGCGGCCAGTGGTGGTGGTGGCGGCACCGGCTATTACGCCGGCATCGTCGCCAGCAGCCCCAGCGCACTGCGCAGTGCATTGCACAACCTGATCGACGACCACACCAAGATCCCCTACACCGCCAGCACCACCGACACCTGGGATGCGCTGAAGCTGGCCGACGAAGACCCGCTCGATAGCGGGCGCATTCTCGACATCTACAAGAATGCGACGTACGCGAAGGAAGCGGGTGGCAACAATTTCTACAACCGCGAGCACACCTGGCCGAATTCGCTCGGTTTCTCCGTCGATGGCAGCACCAACTACGCCTACACCGACCTGCACATGCTGATGCTGTCGGATATCGGCTACAACTCCAATCGCGGCAACAAGCCGTACGGCGATTGCAACGCCAGTTGCACCGAATATCCGACCACTGCCTACGCCGGCCAAGGCGGCGGCAGCGGCACGTTCCCGGGCAACTCGAACTGGAGCGACGGCGTGATCTGGCAGGTGTGGAACAAGCTCAAAGGCAATGTCGCGCGCGGCATCCTGTACATGGATGTGCGCTACGAGGGCGGGATCAACGGCGTCAGCGGCGTCGCCGAGCCCGACCTGCGCCTGACCGACGACCTGTCGCTGGTGGTCAACACCGGCGGCAACGCGTCAGTGGCCTACATGGGCCGGCTCAGCACCCTGCTCAACTGGCACCAGCAGGATCCGGTCAACACCGCCGAAGTACTGCGCAACGACATGATCCAGACCTTCCAGGGCAATCGCAATCCGTTCGTCGATCACCCCGAGTGGGTGGCCTGCGTGTACCAGAACGTCTGCAACTGATCGCCACGAGTGAATCCAGGGGCGGGCCTCACGGCTCGCCCTTTTTTCGTGGGTGTGAAGCGAAATGTGAAGGCGTGCCAATCCCGAAGGGCCAATCCGGGACCACGTTGCGGCTACGCTTATCCGCGTCACCCGTCCCGAGTCCCGAGTCCCGAGTCCTGAATATGGAAAAAGCAGGGGGTCCGCAAAGGACGCCAAGTGCGCAAAGGAAAGCACGAAGCCGAGCCAGCAGAAGGATGGGTAGAGCGCGGCGAAAACCGACTGTCGCCCAGCCAATGCTGTTATTTGCGTTTTTTGCGTCCTTTGCGGACCCGAGTGCATTACGCTTTTCCCGAGTCCCGACCGAGCGTAGCGAAGGCATAGGCCGCGCAGCGACCGCTGCTGCGAAGCAGCTGAATCCCGAGCCCCGAGTGAGGATGGCGTTTTTGGCCATCAAGGTGTCTAATCCGCCACTGTATCGACCGCGACGGGAGGATCACGCTATGCACACCGGGTAACCACCCGATGCGCAAGGAGTCCCCCATGAACCGCAAATCCACCCATATCCTGAACCTTCTCGCTGGCTCGCTGCTGGTATTAGGCTTCGCCGGGTCGGCACTGGCGAACGCCACGCCGTCGCCCACCCTGCGTGCCGCGCTGGATTACAGCGCCCACTTTTCACCCGACCGCGACGATTGGCAGGTATTCCACCACGATGGCCGCAGCCTGCGGGTACTGGCGGACGCCGACTGTCGCAACGAACAGGCACCGCCCGAAGGGCTGTGGTTGCTGACCCGCAATGGCGCGGGCCAGCCTGAATTGCTGGCGCCCTCGGCGCTGCCGCTGCCGGCCGGGCATTCCGGTCACATCGCCTTGCTGGCATGCGATGCGCCGGCCCCAGTAAACGATGGCGGCGTGCTGCGCGTACCCTCGGAGTTGATGGAATGGCTGACCGATAACGCAGGGCTCGTCTATGTCAGTCGTTGATGTTTCCGCGCGCGCCGAGCGTGGCTTCACCCTCGGCATCCTGGCGCTCGATGGCTGCGTGCTGTCGGGCGTCACCACGCCGATGGACGCGTTGCGGGTGGCGCAGAAGATCGCCCATTTTCGCGATCCGGGCACGCCGTTGGCGCTGCACAGCCGGCTGATCGGGGTACGCGGGCAGGATACGGTGATCGGCGCCACCGGGCTGAGTCTGACCGGGGTGCAAGCACCCGGCGAGGACCCCGATCTGCTGCTGGTGCCGGGCTACATGCACGACAGCGGCAGCGACGTGTTGCAGCGATTGAGCGACTTCCGACCGGAGATCGACTATCTGCGCGCGCTGCACTTGCGCGGGGTGCCGATCGCCAGTTCCTGCACCGGCGCTTTTCTGCTGGCCGAAGCGGGCTTGCTCAATGGCCGTCGTGCCACAGTGAGCTGGTGGCTGGAAGGCAGCTTCCGCCACCACTACCCGAAGGTCGATCTGGACGTGAGCCAGTTGATCGTGGAGGACAACGGCATCACCACCACCGGCGGCAGCTCGGCGGTGATGAACTTCATCGTGCGGGTGATCGCCAACGCCAGTGACGAGGGCCTGGCCCAGCACACCGCACGTATGCTGCTGCTGGACACCGACCGCCAGAGCCAGGCGCCCTACATCGCGATGGCGCTGGCGGAAAAACCGCGACATTCGCTATCGGAGAAAGCCGAGCGTTTTCTGCGTGAGGAACTGCATCGCGACGTCACCGTCGCGGAGCTGGCGGAGTTCTGCGGCACCAGCGAGCGCAGCCTGCTGCGCCACTTCCACAGCCATTACCACAGCACGCCGGTAGCGCGGCTGCAACACTTGCGGGTGGAGCGCGCCAAGGCGCTGCTCGAATCGACCCACCTGAGTTTCGACGAGATCGTCGAGCGCTGCGGCTACAGCGATGCGTCGAGCTTTCGCAAGCTGTTCAAGCGCGCCACCACGTTGACGCCAACCAGCTATCGCGAGCGCTTCCGCCTGCGCGCGCAGTGAGCGCGCGGGCCATCC
This sequence comes from Gammaproteobacteria bacterium HGW-Gammaproteobacteria-4, assembly GCA_002839995.1. Taxonomy (GTDB): domain Bacteria; phylum Pseudomonadota; class Gammaproteobacteria; order Xanthomonadales; family Xanthomonadaceae. Next base: position 12,395 of record PGZC01000013.1, read on the forward strand.
TCATGGGGACGCTGGCTCGTCGTTGGCCAGCAACACCCGGATCCGCTTCAACTTGCGCTTGAACAGGCGCGCGTTGTCGGCCCCCATGCGCATCATCAACTTGTGCCCGACCGATGCCGATTGCAGCGCCGGATCGACGTACTCGTACAACACGCCGTTGAATTGCACGGCAATCGGTTCGGGCGGTATCGGCGCCGCCAGCACATGGTCGATCACCACCAGCAGGCGATCGTCGAACCGGCCGTCGGGATACCCCAACTGCCGATAGGCACGCTGGAACAACGGGTACCAGCGTCGGTATGCGGCTACCGCCGCCTCGCTGTCGATCGCATCGAACGCACGCACATAGGGCACGTATCGCGCCGCGTTTTCCGCTGCAATCAGCTTGCCCTGCTCGCCGTCGACTACGGTGAACTCACCGGCGACCGGGTTCATCGGCCATACCCGTTGCGCCAGTTTCGGCCGCGGCAACGCATCCACCGTGGCAACGATGCGCTCGATCACATGTTCGGGGCGCAGCCACACGCGCGTGGTATCGCTGCCGGTCAGGCTGCCCAGGGCCGCCAGTATGTCGGCATCGCTGTCGGCCAACGCCGGCAACGGATCTGCGGCGGGCGCAACGTCCGACGGCACGGCGGGTTTCGTGGGCGCTTCGAGTGGACTTTCCGCCAATGGCTCTGAAATCGCCGTCTCCGGCTCGACCGGCGCAACCGGTACGCTTTGACTGGCGCGCCAGTACATGTAGCCGCCGATGGCCGCCAGCACCAACAACAGCAGCGCAATCGCCGGCCACACCCTGGTATCGCGCCGGGGTACTGGCTTGGTCGGACGTATGTTTTCTGCTTCCATGACGATACCCCTGCTGATAATCCCTACAGGGTATGCAACCCGTGCCGTTTCGGCCAGCCCCCATGCCCGCCGCCGCGCGATCCGTGCATGTCCGATTCAGCCGCCCAACACGCGACACGCCCTGCCCGAAGGGCAAGGCGTGTCGCGGCAACGCAGCGATCAGAACCGCAGACTGGCGCGGGCGTAGAAGAAACGCCCATTGAAACCAAACGGTGAGTTGCCACCGGAGAACGGCAGAATGCCGTTGAAGGCGTTGGCCGGAATCACCTCCTCGGGCAATTCGTCGGTGAGGTTGTCGACACCGGCGGTGAGGGTGAACGCGTCGCTCACCTTGTAGCTCACCGAGCTATCGAACACCCATTCAGCGCCGAACTTCTGGTCTTCCAGCGGGTTGGTATCGAACACCCAGTACGTGCCGTAGTAGGTGGTGCCAAGACGCGCCGACCAGCGATCCAGATTCCAGTCGAGGCCGAGGATGCCCTTGTACTTGGGCACGCCCTTGGTGATGCGGCCGATTTCGACGCGATCGATGCGCTGCAAGTCGAGCGAAACCGCTTCCAGTACCGCCGGATTCGCCGCAATCCGATCGAGATCGGTGGTGTTGTAATTCAACGCGGCAGTGACGGTGAGTGCGCCGGCGCCGCCAAGGTCGTAATGCGTGCTGCTGACCAGATCGATGCCCTCGGTGGTGGTATCCACGGCGTTGGTGAAGTAGCGGCCACCATCAACATTGGGGAAGCCCTGGGTGGCGAGGAAGTCGCGTACCGCCGACCCGGTGAGGTTACCCGAGAGCACGATGCGATCGCGCACCTTCACGTGATAGCCGTCGAGCGTGATGCTCCAGTCGTCGGTCGGCTGGATGACCAGACCCAAACTGAAGTTGGTCGATTCCTCGGCATCCAGCGGCTCGGCGCCCAGGGCCTGCGCAATCGGGCTGGTCACCGGGAAGGTACGCACGTCAAACGGCACCCCGCCGATGAAGTTGGTCGCGGTGGTGGAGTACAACTGCTGCGACAACGACGGCGCACGGAAGCCGTTGCTGATGGTGCCGCGCAGCGCAACACGCTCGGTGAAGGCATAACGCGAGGACAACTTGCCCGACACCGTGGTGCCGAAGTCGGAATAATCCTCGTAACGTGCGGCAAAACTGGCGCTCAGCTTGTCGGTGAGCTCGGCATCGAACTCGACATACCCCGACCAGTTATGACGCGCCTGATTGACCGCATCACCGGGACGGAACCCCGGAAACACCTGCGAACCGCTGCCGGTGAAGCTCTCGAACTGGCCGGGCTTGATCTGGTAGGTGTCGCGACGGTACTCGATACCAGCGGCGACGTTGAGCGGATACGCCAGGCCGACATCGAAGCCTCGGGTGACATCAAGATTGACCGTGGTCTGTTCGTTCTTCAAGGTACCGGCAAAGAACTCGGTCGGGCTGGCCGCGCCCAGACTGGTGTTGACGCTGTTGCCGACGTTGAAATCGAAGTCGTTGCTGCCATAACCCACGCTCAGATCGAAGCCCCAGCCGGCGACATCGCCACGAAAACCGCCAAATGCCGAAACATCGTCGGACTGGCTCAGGATCAGCGGCAGGAAGCCTTCCGGGTGAATCACGGGCACGTTGCGGGCATCGAGCGCGCGGCGGAAAAATCCGGCCGAATCGCCCTCGCGCCGGCTGTAATTGGCGAAGCTGTAAAACTCGACCTGCTCGGACAGCGGCAGCACCGAGTTGACGAACAGCATCTGGTCTTCCACCGCCGAATCGCCAAAACGGTGATTGATGCGATCGAAAGTCGCTTCACGCGGATCGGGCTGACCGTTGATCAACGGGAATTGCTGGCGCGGGTCGGGCCGCGAGCGGTTGGTGTCGCCGCGATCGCGGTATTCGGCAGCCACCGTGAAAAACCCGCCCTCGCCGAAGTTCAGCCCGGTAAAGCCACTGATGTCGTTGAGCTCGCCATCGCCCTTGTCGAATTCGCCGTAGCGGTAGTCCAGACCGGTGCCGCTGTCGGCCCCCTTGAGCACGATGTTGATCACGCCGGCAATGGCATCCGAACCGTACTGCGCCGCCGCGCCGTCGCGCAGTACTTCGATGCGCTCGATGGCGCTGCTCGGGATGGCATTGAGATCGACCGGCGAGGAGCCGCGGCCCAGACTGCCGTTGACGTTGACGATGGCGGTGGTGTGCCGGCGCTTGCCGTTGACCAGCACCAGCGTCTGATCGGGCGCCAGACCGCGCAACTGCGCCGGGCGCACGTGGTCCGATCCGTCGGTGATCGAGGTGTTGGGGAAGTTGAACGACGGAATGGTACGCGACAGCGACTGGATCAACTCGCTGGTGCCATGCGAATCGAGTTGCTCGACGCTGAGCACATCGATCGGCGACAACGACTCGGCGACCGTGCGATCGGTCAAACGGGTACCGGTGACGATCACCTGATCCAGGCTTTTGGCTTTGGTTTTATCTGCAACTTCGGCGTCCGGGGCGGCGGCATCCTGCGCTGCGACGGCACCCGTCGACAACACCAAAGCAATGGCCACCAACAACGGGCTGCGCCGCAGCACAGACAAGTCATGAGGCTTGTTGTTTTTCATCGGAACTTCCTTTATGAAGTGATCCGAACCGGCGACTGCCAGACCCGAAGCGGTGCGCGCCGGGTGGACCGTCGCGAGGTTCGGGGGCAGTAAACGAACGATCAGTTCAAGCGCACCGGAAATCGCACTGGCAAGGGCATGTCGCCGCGACAACAGTGGGGTGATAGCGTGTTATTTGTGCAATGCAGCGACATGGCTCGATTAATGCCAGAACGCGGCCGCATTTGTCAAGCCCGCGTTAAGGATGCCGCGTCAAGGATGCTCTGAACAAGCTGTCATTGCGAGGAGCGGAGCGACGTGGCAATCCAGAAATACTCGGAGAATCAAGACGCTGGATTGCTTCCCGCCACGGCCTGACGCCAGATGTGGCTTATTCAGAGGTTCCTTAAACGCCTGCGTTAAACGCGAGCGTCGGGAACGCCGTGACGATCACCCGGCATTGTCCCGGCTGAGCAGGAAATTCATCAGGTTGTCCTGGAAAAAACTGTTGTTGCTCAGCGCATTGTGCTTTTCGCAGAGAAACAACGACCAGCGCGCCGGGAAAAAACTGTATTTGTGCCGCGGCACCAGCGGATCGAGCGATTCGCGCGCCAGCAGCGACGCCTTGGTTACCGTGCTGTCGCCCGGTTCCAGCATCAGCCGGTCGTAATCCACCCCGGGCTTGGGCCGCGCAATCCTTTCCGGCCACAGCCGTACCACCGAATCGCCTTTGATTTCTTCGACCACGATGCGTGCCGGCGTCAACGCACAGTCGCCGCCGAACGTCACCAGCGTCCACGGCACGCGATCCAACGGCACCGTGAGCGACCAAACGAAGCGACGCGCGCGTTCCAGGCGATAGCCGAAAAACCGTTCGCGCAATTGCAGTTCCGCTTCAGCGGCTGCTGGGTCGCCAACTCGCTCGCGAATGCGCGCACGCGCGCTTTGATCGAATATGGCCCACTCGAAGCGCCGCCACAGATCGATATCGAACACATCGCGGTCGAGCACCATGCCCGTGTCGGCGATGATCCAGTCATTGAGCGGGTGCGGAAACAACTGGAACAGGCTTGGAAACGTCGCCAGGTTTTCGGTCTTGACCTTGCCCAGCGCCAATCGTCGACCGGCGATGAACGAGTGCAACGACTCGACCGAGCCCAGGTTCGGTGTGCCCAGCAACGCCACCCGCCGCACCCTGCCCTCGCCGCGATAATTGAGCGGGAAGTCGTTGCCTTCGAGCACATCCTGGCTGCCATAACGCAGGTAATAACGCGCGATAAGGCCGCCCATGCTGTGCGCGACGATATCGACCTTGAGGTCGGGCTGTCCGAAATCGACGCGGATTTGCTCGATCAGGCGATCGAGCGCGCGCGCCGATTCGACGTTGTCCAGGCGCCAGTCGTACGACAGCACGTACAGATAGCGCTTGCCCGGTTCCGGCTTTCGCCCGGGCTGGGTCAGTTGGTAACCGGCGGCCTCCTGCAAGGTCTCGATGATCGATGCGTAAAACGCCCGCCCGGCGATCCGGTCGGTGATGCCCGACGCCGTTTCGCCGCGCGTGCTCACGGCCAGGGTTGCGGGGTCGATGTCCAGCGCCAGATCGCCGTACGAGGAGAACAACAGCTTGCCGACGCCTCCCGGCCAAAGCTCGTTGCCATTGGCATCGATGAGGCGCGAGCCCATCAGCCCCGGAATCAGGATCACCGGCGGCTGATCGGTTACCGTGCGGTTACTGGCATACAAACGATGCAGGTCCGGCTTTTGCGTATGCGCGCAGGCGGCCAGCAACAACAACGCCAGAATGTACCCGATTGGTCGCATCATGAGCCAAGTTTACGCAATCATCGGGCCATTACGGCATACGAGGAAGTTGGCATGCAATACGATCTGCTGATCATCGGCGGCGGCATCCAGGGTGCCGGGATCGCGCAGGCCGGAGCGGCTGCCGGGTTCTCGGTGCTGGTGCTGGAAAAGACCGCACTCGCCAGCGGCACCTCCAGCCGCTCCAGCAAGCTGATCCACGGCGGCCTGCGCTACCTGGAAAGCGCGCAGTTGCGGCTGGTGCGCGAAAGCCTGCACGAGCGCGAGCGCCTGCTGCGGCTGGCGCCGGACCTGGTGCGACTGGTGCCGTTCCATGTCCCGATCTATCGCGACAGCCAGCGCTGGGCATGGCAGATCCGCGCCGGCCTGAGCCTGTATGCCGCGCTCGGCGGGCTGGGGCCGAATACCCGCTTTCGCAGCGTGCCGCGCTCCGCCTGGGATCGCCTGGACGGGCTGCGCGGCGACGGCTTGCAGGCGGTGTTTCGCTATTTCGATGCGCAAACCGACGATGCCGCACTCACCCGGGCGGTGATGCATTCGGCGCAAACCCTCGGTGCGCAATTGCAGATGCCGGCGCGCTTCGTCGCCGCGCAGATCGAGGACGATGGCTGCGCGGTGCAATACCGCTCGGGCGATCGACTGCACGACTGCCGAGCACGCGTCGTGGTCAATGCTGCCGGCGCCTGGGCCGGCGAGGTGCTGGCCGCGTTCACCCCGGCGCTACCGCCGCCGCGTATCGAACTGGTGCGCGGCAGTCATCTGCTGCTACCGGGCCGGCTTGGACAAGGCATTTACTACCTTGAAGCGCCGAGCGATCACCGCGCAGTGTTCGCCATGCCCTACCAGCAACACACCTTGTTCGGCACCACCGAAGCAAGCCATCGCGGCAGTGCCGATTCGGTTCAGGCCAGCGCGGACGAAGTGGCGTACCTGCGCGGCATCGCCGGGCATTATTTTGCGCAATGGCGCGACGTCGAGCCGCTAAGCACATTCGCCGGCCTGCGCGTGTTGCCGGCAGCGCCGGGGCGCGCATTCGCGCGCTCGCGCGAAACACTGCTGCTTTGCGACCGCCAGCAACGCCCGCGCGTGCTCAGCGTGCTCGGCGGCAAACTCACCACCTATCGCGCCAGCGCCGAAACGGTGCTGGCGGCATTGCAGCCGTGGCTGCCGGCGCGACGGCGCAAGGCCGATACCCGCGAACTGAGCTTGTCGGCGTGAGGACACGCCGACGCGCTGTCATGGCGAGCCGCCTGTTCCGGCGTGGCTGGAATTGCTGAGACCATGAACCGAGGCAAGGTTCATGGAGCGGCGCAAAGCGGTCCGCAAATTGCGCAAAAGACGCAAAGGACGCAAAGGACGCAAAGGAAAGCAAGAGCAATGATCTTTTGTCTCAAGGCGCCGGGCCGGAACCCAGCGTCACGATATTTTTTGCCGTCGTCCCGGCGAAAGCCGGGATGACGAACCGATTGCATGCTGGCTCAAGCAAGCACCTTTCATGCTCGGTCCTTTTCGGCGAGGCGCTCATGAAGAGCAGGATTACCGGAACCGTCAATCGCCTACCCCACGTGGCCGATGGATTTCTTGGCGCTCTTGGCGTACTTGGCGAGAGACGCCTTCTCCGTACCCACACTATCGCCGAAGAGCCAAAAGCAATGATCATTTTGCGTTCTTTGCGGACACAACTGCTCTGAATGCTCCATCGCCGTGACGCCGGTTGCCTCAGGTATTCTGGATCACGATGTTCGGGAACGCGATGCTCTTGTTCTTCGCCTGCAAACTCAGGCGTGCGGCGGCGTTGCGGGCGATCTCGCGATAACGCAGAGCCAGATCGGAATCGGGCTGCGCGGCAACCGTTGGCGCACCGCCGTCGGTCTGTTCGCGGATGCGGATATCGAGCGGCAACGCGCCCAGCACCGGCACCCCGTATTGCTCGGCCATGCGCGCACCACCGCCCGCGCCGAACACATGCTCGGCATGGCCGCACTGGCTGCACACGTGCACCGCCATGTTTTCGACGATGCCGAGCACCGGCACTTCCACCTTCTCGAACATCTTCAGCGCTTTTTTGGCGTCGAGCAGGGCGATGTCCTGTGGCGTGGTCACGATGATCGCCGCCGACACCGGCACCCGTTGCGCCAGCGTGAGCTGGATATCGCCGGTACCCGGCGGCAGGTCGATAATCAGGTAGTCGAGCCCCTGCCACTGGGTTTCGCCAAGCAATTGCTGCAAGGCCTGAGTCACCATCGGCCCACGCCAGATCATCGGCGTGTCTTCGCCCACCAGCAGACCGATCGACATCGCCTGCAGGCCATGACCGGTCTTCGGCGTGATCTTCTTGCCGTCCGGGCTGTCCGGGCGGCCGCTCAGGCCGAGCATCATCGGGATGCTGGGGCCGTAGATATCGGCGTCGAGCAGGCCAACCTTCGCGCCTTCGGCCTGCAGGGCCAGCGCCAGATTCACCGCCGTGGTGGATTTGCCGACCCCGCCCTTGCCCGACGCGATGGCGATGACGTTCTTCACCTCCGGCATCGGCGTGAGCTCTTTCTGCACGCGATGGGCGGCAATGCGCGAACTCACTTCCACCGTGGCCTGGGCAATCCCGACCACGCCCAGCGCCGCCGCACGCGCCTGCTCGGCCAGGGCGGCATGCCAGCCCGCTGCCGGATAGCCGAGCACGATCTCGATTGCTGCCCGATCGCCATCGACGGCAACCGCACGCACCGCATCGCCCAGCGGCTGGGCGGTGTGCGGGTCGGGTAGCGCAGCGATGGCGGCACGCAAACGATCGCGAAGTTCACTGGACATGGCATTCCGAATACGCAGGGAGAACGCGAATTGTAACGGATCGCCGCCACGACGATGCTCGCCGGTAACCGCTCGGCGGCAAGCACGCGGCCAGAGCCTGCGCCAACGCCCCTCCCGACACGACGCCGGCGGCATTGCGCCGCCGGCTCTGCATCAATACCGCAGTCGCTGCCTAGCGGCCGAAATATTTGGTGAAACGCACACCAAATTCGCTGGCGTCGTTGCTGAGGATCTGCAAGACGTAATCGCCGGTATTCAAACGTGCATTGTCGTAACGCTTGTCGAAGATGTTGGTGCCGTACAAGGCCATGGTCCAGCCCGCCCCTTCGGGGACATAGGTGACGTTCAGATTGGTCAGGCTGCGGCTCTTGATCCGGGTGAAACGCCCCGGATCCGCGGTCGGTTCGCCGTTCATGCCGTCGCGGTACGAGTAGTCGGCGCGGAAGCTCAGATTGCCGTTGTCGCCCATGCGCCAGGTGTATTCCGGGCTCAGCGACGCCGTCAATTTCGGCGTCAACGGCGCCACTGCCACCGGATCATCGACATCGGCATCGATGTAGCCGGCAGTGGCGTGAACCGAAAAATCATCGTTCAACCACAGCGTGCTTTCCCACTCCACACCGATGGATTGCTGATCGACGATGATGTTGCGGGTGTCGAAACCGGCGCCTGCGGTGGTGCTGACCTGATACGGCAGATCCTTGTAATCGGTAAGGAACACGGCCAGGCTCATGCTCAGAAAGCTGAACGGCTCGCCCTTCAGGCCGATCTCGTAGTTGATCGCGGTGACGTTGTCGTTGGCCTCGAAACAGTTCGGGGTTGCCACGTTGCCGGGCTGAGTGAAGTCCAGGAAGCCGAACAGGCAGAACGGCCGCGGCGGGAACTGACCCGACTGGTAGCCGTTCTGGATGGTCGCGTAGGTGCTCATGTACTCGCTGATGTCGTAGGTGGCATTCACCTCCCAACTGACCTGGTTCCAGTCGCGCTGGTTCTTGGCGTCGATCAGACTGTCATTGATGTTGAAGCCGGCTTTCTTGTCGTCCTCGGTGTAGCGCAGGCCGCCCGACACGCGCAGGTCGTCGCTGACGTGAAAGCCGACGTTGGCATAGACCGCCTTGCTTTCGGTGTCCTGGGTGAGCAGGTCGTTACCCGGGAAGAAGGTGAATACGGTGTCGTCCTGGCGGGCGAAGCCGTCCTCCTCGAAGTAATACAGTCCGGTGATGAAATCCCAGCGCTCGTAGGTGCCGCTGAACTGCAACTCGACCGAGGTCTGGTCGGCCTCACCCACTTCCGGGAAGGTCAGGAAATTCTCGAACAGGCTGTCGTCGTCGAGGCCTGCCTCGTATTCGGAGTGGCGATCGCTGAAAATCAGCTTGGCGCTGAGGTTGTCGTCGATGATGTATTCGGCGGTAACCGCAACCCCGCGCGCCGAATTGGTGGTGGTGGCCTGATCGGCCTGTCCGGTGTTGTTGTCGAACGGATTGGCGGCCAGATCGGAGTTGCGGAAACCGGCCTGGAACAGGGCGCCGTTGGGCAGTTCGTCGATCAACGTGGTGTAGGGGCGCAGACCGCCCTCGCCATCGTTGGCATCCACCGCCACCAGCAGCGAAAAATCGTCGTGCGGCTGCCACTTCATTGCCAGCCGGCCGGCAATGTCGCGGCTCTCGCCCACTTCGCGGTTGGTATCGAGATTGAGAAACTCGCCGATGCCGCCGCGCTTGGTGTAGGCACCGGTGAACGACGCCGAAAGCGTATCGTTCAACTTGCCGTTCATGTACACATCGGAGTTCACGCGGCCACGGGTACCGAGCGTGAAGCTGGCGCGGCCTTCTTCCTTTTCGCCGGGCTGGGTGGTGATGATGTTGATCGCGCCGCCGATCGAGTTGCGGCCATACAGCGTGCCCTGCGGGCCGCGCAGCACTTCCACCCGATTGATGTTCGCCAGGCTCCAGTTCTGCCCGACCTGACGCCCCAGATACACGCCGTCGACGTAAACACCGACGCCCGGATCGGTGGTGATCAGGTGATCCTGCAAGCCGATGCCGCGGATGAACGGGTTGACCGACGAGGTGTGGCCGGCGGAAAACCCGGTGACGTTCATGTTCGGCACGAACTTGCCGATGTCGGTCAGATCGGCGATGCCCTGCCGCTCGATCGTTTCGGCGGAAAACGCGCTGATCGCCACCGGCACCTGGTAAATGCTCTCTTCACGTTTGGTTGCGGTCACGATGACCGCATCGAACAGGACCGCTTTTCCCTCATCGGGCTTGGCCGGTGGTGCGGGCGCTGCCGCATCCTGTGCCGACACCATCTGACTCTGCATCAACGCCAGACCCACAGCCACCACCAACAGTTTTTTGGCGCGCATCATTCACTCCCCTCTCGCGATTGTTGTTGACGTACATACACGCGCTGACGACTGCACTGCCAGTCGCATCGTTTCCCGAATGCACACTGCATGGCGACGCGGCACGGGTTGGCCACGTCCGGATGTACCCAGATGCCCCCAGCGCCGCGAATCACCCATGATTCCGGCCCACGCCGACACCGCCATGGTATCGATATCCCCGCCGAATCGTCGCACACTGCAATCGCGCGGGCAAATGCGCCAGGCCGCGCAATCAGCGTGCCGCGCCAACAAACTCGCGCCGCTTGCGGACAATGCGATCCTGCGAATTCATGGCTTCCTGGTAACGGACGGCATCGGCGCGGGTGGTGGCGTTGTCGCGGGCAATCTTGAAGTGATCGCGCGCGCGTTCGGGCTCGTGCAAGCCGACGTAGGCCAGTGCCAGCCAGTAGTGGAACTCGTGGTAATAGGCGGCACGTTCGATTTCCCTGGCGAACAATTGGCTGGCACGCGCGAAATCGCCTCGCTCCATTGCGACCCGACCCTGATCGAAAAAATGAAACGGCGGGTAGGGCTGCAACTCCCGCAGTCGAACCGACCAGCGCTCGGCTTCACCCTCACGACCCAGCGCTCTCAGTACCGGAATCGCATTGGACATCGCCACCGTGTTTGCCGGCTCCAGCGCGAGCGCATGTTCGAGCGCAACCGCCGCCTGCTGGAGATGGCCACTCCGCCGATAGACCAGACCGAGCGTGTTGTAGGTCGCGGTGTAACGTGGTTCCCGCTTTATTGCCGCCCGTGCCCACCAGTACGCGTTATCGACCTTGCCCGACGCCATCGACTCGGCAGCCCGGTTGTTCATGTACATCGCCGTCACGGTCTGCCGGGACACGCTTCTGACCTGCTGGCCACGGCGGTCCCGGCTGGCAAGAAAATCGATCACCGTCGCCGGATTTGCGCTCGATTTGACCCCCTTCTCGGCGAGCTTTTCGCGCAATACCACGTTGACATGGCCGTTGTAGAACACCAGGTCGCCATTGCGGCTCATGACGTGATCGCCAAGCACCTCCTGAAACTGCACATCCAGCCCGACCTGTCCGGCCAATGCGGCGGTCAGTATGACCAGCGACAGGCAATTGCCGGTGCGCGCATCGAACGCTTCGGCCGCGTTGCGGGTGAACGCAGAGTCGTACTCGATATTGAGCTTCCCGCCCGTCTGCAGTGCGTTGATCAGCCCCAACTGCGGGCCTTCGGCATGCAATTGCGGCGCGATATCGAACGCCAGGTAACTGCGCATCGGCGCGGACAGCGCGAACACGGCATCACCGTCGATCGGCTCATCGGCCGGCGCGAACCACTGGTCCCTGAACAAATCCGGCGCGACCCGACTGACCGGCGCCGAGGCGCAGGCGCCGAGCACGAGCAGCAGGGCAATGATCGACAGGCGCTGCATGGATACCTCCGCGCCAACGCAGCCGAGACGCTTGCGCCCAGTATCCAATCAGTTTTTCGATCGCGTCAATGTGCCATTCGGCCCCTCAGTCCAGCACCTCCACCTTCAGCGCGCGCTCCGCCACGCGGCCGTGATCATCGACCGCGCGCAGGGCGTGCGTGCCAGCGTGCGGGGCGTGCCAGAACAGCGCGTCATCCGGTGCCACGTTGCCCAGATAGGCGTCGTCGGCAAACCAGTACAGACTGCGCACATCGGCATCGACGCTGGCGCTGAGGGCGATGCGGTTACGCTCGGGCTGGCTGCGGCGCAACGCATAAACGACGCCACGCAGCGGCGAATCGATGCGTGGCGGATCGCCGTCGGCGCTGTCGATACAATCCGGATCGACGGGCGGCTTGCGCCGTGGCATGCCGGCCTGCGCAAACACCTGGGCCAGATCCGAAGGCCAGTATTCGAAAACCTGGCGGCGGGTGTGCAGCGGGTCATACGGTGGACAGGCAACTGCGCCACTGCGGGTATCGATCATCAGCGCGCGATGCACCGAGCTGACCCGGATCGGGCTCGTGCCGGGAATGAACCAGGTTTCGCCGCGCTGCGGGCAGTCGGCATTGGGCAGATCGCCGCTGGCCAGACACACTTCGACCCGCTTGACGTTTTCCGGCAACACCCACGGTGGCTCGGCGAGATGACGATCCTGCGCCGCGATCGCATCGACGATGCGGAAAAACAGCGGCGCCGCCGCTTGCGCGCCGATCAGCGCCGGGTTGCCGCTGCCGTCGAAATGTCCGCTCCACACCACCAGCACGTACGGCCCGAACACGCCGGCGGTCCAGGCATCGCGAAACGCCCACGAGGTGCCGGTTTTCCAGTACACCGGCAGACCGCGACTGCCGACCCGCGCGCCCTGCCCCAGCACGCCATCGTCGGGGCGCGGGTTCTGCCGCAGCATGTCCATCACCATGAAGCTGGCTTCGTTGCTGAGCAGGCGCACACCCGCCGCGTGCGGCGCATCGACACGAAAACGCAGCTCTCGCATCACCCCGCGATTGGCCAGCATCGCGTACAGGCGCGCCAGCTCCTGCATCGTCACCTCGCCGCCACCGAGCACCAGCGCCAGACCGTAGTGACGCTCGCTCGCCATGCGACCGATGCCGGCTGCCTTGAGAAAGCCGTACAGATTGGGCGCAGCCAGGCGCGCCGACACCTGCACCGCCGGGATGTTGCGGCTGCGAATCAAGGCGTCGGTGGCATTGACCGGCCCGAGGAAACGCCCATCGAAATTCTCCGGGCTGAATGGGCCGAACGCGCTCGGCACATCGCGCAGCACCGTGCGCGGATGCAACACGCCCTGATCGATGCCCAGCGCATACACGAACGGCTTGAGCGTGGAACCGGGCGAACGTCTGGCGTCGGTGCCATTGACCTGGCCGGCGATGGCGGCGTCGAAATAATCGGCTGAGCCGACCAGCGCCTTCACCGCCATGTCGCGGCTGTCCACCAGCAACGCGGCGGCATTGTCGATACCGCGCTCGCGCTGCACTTGCAGAAAGCCCTCGATCTGCCGTTCCAGCGTGCGTTGCAGGCGCATGTCCAGGGTGGTGTCGAGGCGCGCCGGCAGCACGCCCTGGCGACGCGAAGCGTGCAGCACCTGATCCACCGCATGCGGCGCCGCGTATGGCAAGGCCGATGGCGCGCGCAGACTCAGCGGCAGGCGCAGCAGCGCATCCTGACCCTCATCGCCGCCATGAATCGCCCGCCAGCGCCGGTACAGGCGCGCACGTGCCGCCGCCAGCGAATCGCCGAGCACGCGGCGCCCGGCATCGCCATCGTTACCGGCCAGGGTTGAACGCAACCGCCGGCTCGGATCCTGCGGCAGCACCGCCAGCGCCAGCACCTCGGGCAGGGTGAGCCGCGCCACCGGCTTGTCGAAATAGATCAGGCTGGCAGCGCCGACGCCTTCGATGTTGCCGCCGTACGGGGCGAGGTTCAGATACGCCTCCAGGATCGCGTCCTTGGAGTAGCACAGCTCCAGTTGCAGCGCGCGCGCCATCTGCACCAGCTTGCCGCCGGGCGCACGCGTGTCGAGCCGGTACTTCAAGCGCGCCAGTTGCATGGTGAGGGTGGAGCCGCCCTGACGCGGGCCGCGCGCAATGTAGGTTTCGTATGCACCACGCAACAGGCTCGCCGGATTGAAGCCGGGGTGCCAGCGGAACCACTGGTCCTCCTGCAACTGCACCGCCTCGATCAGTTGCGACGGCATCTGCGCCAGTTCCAGCCATAGCCGATACTTGTCGTCGCGGCTGAGCACCAGCCGCAACAGCCTGCCATCGGCATCGTAGACCGCCGTCGAGCCCGGCACCTGCGCCGACAGCGGCGGGTGCGGCCACAGGCGGACCCCCACCAGCGCGAGGCAGATAACGACAATCCATACGATGCCACGTACAATCCGTTGCCAACAGCGTGTCATACGAGACTTGAAGGTCATTTTTCGTGATCGCATGTTGGAAATGAACGCATCAATAGTCGGAGGCACGCCATGAAACCGTCCCGTGCGTTGAACCAACGCGGCACCGTCATACGCGACGCAGCACACCGATTCCGTGCAACCAATCCGCGCGTATTCGGATCCGCGCTGCACGGCACCGACACCGATGGCAGCGATCTGGATTTGCTGGTCGATGCGCTTCCCGGCGCGACCCTGTTCGATCTTGGCGGCCTGCAAGTGGAGCTGGAAGTGCTGTTGGGCGTGCCAGTCGATCTGGTCACACCCGGCGATCTGCCACCGAAGTTTCGCGAACAAGTGCTGGCAGAAGCACGTCCGGTATGACGGCCCAACGTCACGCCGATTATCTGGAACACATGCTTCAGGCTGCCAACGACGCCCGCACCTTTGTCGACGGCCTGCACCAATGCGAGTTTGTCGCAGACAAACGAACGCAACAAGCGGTTATTCTCAACCTGCTCATCATCGGTGAGGCGGCCAGCAAGCTCCTGCAAAACCACAGCACCTTCCTCGCCCAACATCCCGAACTGCCATGGACCAGCATGAAGGGGATGCGCAATCGCCTCGCACATGGCTACTTCGACATCGATCTGGATGTGGTTTGGGACACGCTGCACGAGGCTCTTCCCGAACTGCAGGAACGGTTGCCGGAAATCATTGCGCACGCGTTGCAGGAGAGCCGCGAGAGCGGCCCTGCATCCTGATACGTCACGGCGCACGCACATGCGTCACGGCCGCTGCACCGTGATCGCGCCACCGCGCGAGCGCGCCTGCACGGTGCGTTCGTACATCGACTCGGCATATGCCGGCGGCACCACGAAGCGGCCGGCGTTGGTCGCCTTGATGCGGTAGACGAACTGGCTGACGCGGGTCCCGGCATAGCCGTAGATCACGATGCGGTCGTCGCGCACGTCGGCGTAGTCGAGCGCGAAGTTGGAGCTGTCGAGACCGATGGATGGGCGCCACGACGGTTGCGATGCCACTACGTCGCCATCGTCGTGGTCGCCCTCGTATTCTTCGCCTCCGTCGCGGGCATCATCTGCATACACCGGCGTTGGCGCGGCGCCGGCGAGCTCCTGCACCGGCTCGAACCCGCCCGGCAACAGATCGACGATGGCGACATTGCCGTAACCGGCACCACGCAACGCGCGGATCTTCAGATGCACCTGGATCTCCTCGCCCAGCGTCACGGTATCCACCACCTTGCCCTCGGCATTGGTGAACTCGCGCACGATCTCCAGCCCGTCGCGGATTTCGCTGTCGGGCGGATTGCGGTCGAAACCGGTTTCGCTGACGCTGTACCAAGCCGCTTGATCGGCGCCGTTGCTCACTTGCAGCGCCTTGGCAGCAGCATCGAAGGCGGCGCGCAACACCAGGCCGTCGGCCTTGCCGATCGACGTGTTGCCGCCCTTGGCATCGGTCTGCACGAACCGCAATTCACCGTCCTCTGGCGTGCCGAACCGATCGCTGTAAGTACCCAACGCCAGCACCGTCAGCGCCGACGACAACGTGTTGTAACGGCCCTTGCCAAGCACCTGCACGATATTCGCCAGCGCCTTGGGCGGAAGCTCGGCGGCGCGCTCGGGGAAATGGCGCGACAGCAGGAACAGCACGCTGGCATCGCGGATCAGCGGATCGTGGAAGCGGTCGTAGTTCCATTCCAGTTCGATCGCATCGCGGCTGAGCAGCGCGGCGGGCGCGGCGATCAGGCGCTCGGCTTCGCGATCGAGCTTGAGCAACTTGAGGCTGGCAGCCAGATACGCAGCCACGCTGTCGCTCTGCCACTGCTTGGGATACTGCGCGTCCAGGCGCTCGCGCACGGCGGCGATCGCGTTGCTGGTGACCTGCTGCTGACGGGTCAACAGATAGATCGCGAACGCACGTTCGCGCAGCGCCGGCAGCGAGCCATCGCTTTCGTCGTTGACCAGCCGCTTCAGATAATCGTTGCCGCGCGACAGCATCTCGGCCGGGACTTCCCAGCCGCGTTCGCGCGCTTCGATCAGGAACTGCATGGTGTACACCGCCACGTACGGCTGCACATCCACCGTCGGCATCCAGTAGCCGAACCCGCCTTCGGCGTTCTGGCGCGAACGCAGCAACGCCATCAGATCGGCAAAGCCGGTGCGTGCGCGCGCGGAATCGGTGCTATGCAGGGTTCCGAACTCGGGATATTGCGCCAGCACCAGCCCGGGCATGGCGCGGCTGAGCACCTGCTCGGTGCATTGGTGCGGGAAGGCATCGAGATAGCCGCTCAGGCCGTTGGCCAGCACCAGCGGCGAATACGAAGCCGCCGCTTCGCGCTTGGCGAAGGCGAGGTACAGCTCGCGCAATGGCCCGACAGTCTTGTCGCCTTCACCCAGACTGCCGATGACCAGCGTATTGCGATAGGGCTGCGCCGGCCGCACCGAGACATCGGCGCCGAGAGTAGCCGCGTACTTGCCGCTGCTGGCGCTGAAGCGCAACCGCGATGCGCCCGGCTCGCCCATGGCGCGCAGGCGGAAGATCGCCACGCCCTCGCGCATGCCGCCCAGCGTCAACGTCTGCTCGGCAGCATCGATGACCTGCAACTGCGCCTCGGGTTCGATCTTCACGGTGATCGGCAAGGCCGTGTCGCCAAGGCCCTCGACGTTGTTGGCCACGCCCACGCTCACCTCGAACTCATCGCCCGGCGCCACCATCGCCGGCGCGTTGGGCGAGAGCACGAAATCGCCGCGCACGGTGGTGCTGCCCTCGAACACGCCCATGGTGTCGCCGGACACCGCCACCGCCATCAGCCGCAACTGGCCGTTGAAGTCCTCCGGAATCGCGTAGCTCACTTCGCCCTCGCCATCGACGTCGATCAGCCCCGACCAGTACGCCACCGGCGCCGCGCGCTTCTTGCGGAACGGGTTGAGATGGCGGCCGAGCAAGGCATCGGCATCGCCGCCCGGAGCCGCTGCGGCCAGCAGTTGCGCAAACTCGGGCAGGATCAGATCGAGGATCTGCCGGGTCTGCACCTGCAACATGCGTTTTTGCAGAAAGTGATCGAGCGGATCGCCGAGTTGGTAGCGCGCCACCTGCAAGATGCCCTCGTCCACCGCAAACACCGCCACCCGCGCCGGGCTCGCGGTGTGTACTTTCATCCGCAACGTGGTGCCGGGTTTGACCAACGCCGGCGCGTCCACCTTCAGCGCCAACTGGTGCGCGGCGCGGCTCACCGAAAACGGCACGATGGCGTAGCTCAGCGGGCTCATGAAGATTTCCTCCGAGCCCGGATCGCGCACGTACTGCACGTTCACATAGCCATTGCCGGTGAAATCGGCCGGCACCCGGATGTGCTGCACCGAGCCGGTGCTGGCGGCCTTGAACCACTGCTGTGCATACACCTTGTCGCGCTCGATGGTGATCAGCCCCGAACCGGCATACGGCGCGCGCACCGCGATTTCGATCTCCTCGCCCGGCGCGTAATCGTGTTTGTCCAACGTCAGTTGCAGTTCGGCGTTGCGCTCCAGCGAGCGGCTGATGTTGGCATTGCCCGCCACCGTGAACAGCACGCGATTGAGTTCCTCGCCGGCGGCATTCTTCACCAGCAATGCATAGCTGCCGGGTGCGTCGGTGGGCAGCGACAGGTCGAGACCGGCAGTCGGAATCGCGAGCGCGTCCTCGCGCAGCGGCACTTCCTTGAGCTTGCTCTCGTACTTGTACACGCCCGAATCCTGACGGGTCAGGATCGACGCATAGCGCCGTTCCAGCAGAACCGTCTTGAGCCCGTCCACGGCGGTCTGCCTGGCGCCCGGGTCGATCGCAATCAGCCGCACCACGCGCCTGGCGTCGCCACGAATGGCGTCGAGATCGCCGTCGGCCTTGACCCCGATCAGATAATCGCGCGACGACACCAGGCTGCTGACTTCAGCGCTGACACTGCGCCCGCCCTCGGCCTCGAAACCACGCGCCACGAACAGCAGGCGGTAGCTGGCGTTGGCGTACTTGCTCAGATCAAGCGCAAACTCGGCCTCGCCCTTGTCGTTGGTGGTCTGCTCGCCCAACGCCTCGGTGTAACCATCCTTGGCGCGCTGCGGATCGTAGAACTGGAAATCCGGATAACTGCGGAAGGACGGAAACGCCGGGTTCAGGGTCAGCGTGGCCTGCACCCGGCGCGCGGTGGCCGGCGTGCCGAACAGGTTTTGCAGGCTGAAGCGCGCGCTCAGCGCATCGGGCTTGACCCACCCCTCGCTCGCCTCGCTGCTCAGGTGCGCGCTGGCTTTCATGCGGTCGGGCAGAAACTCCTTCACCTGCACCGTCACCGAGCCGATGCGCTCCACCTGATTGCTGTGCCGCACCAGCGACAGACTGACCGTCCACGCGCCGGTGGGCGACGCCTCCTGCGTGGTGTAACCCAGTTCCTCGAAGCCTTCCTTGCCCAGTTGCACGCGGCGCCGATCCACACGCAAGCCACGCGGATCGACGATGTCCACCTGCAACGGTACGCCCTCCAGCGAACGCTGCCAGTCGAGCGTGCGCACGATCATGCCGATGTTGAAGGTGTCGCCAGGCCGGTACAGGCCGCGGTCGGAAAAAAGCCAGGCGCTGAGCTGGCCGGACATGTCGGCGTTGCGAATGCCGCCGACATCGAAACGCGAGGTATCGAGCTGGCGGTCGCCGCCGCGCAGCGGCAGGAACGACAGGTCTTCGCCCTTGCGCACCACCAGTAACGACGGCGTTTTCTCGCGCTCGAATCCGTCCAGCGCGGCAACGTGCGCATGACCCTGCGCATCGCTGGTCAGCGCCAACAAACGCTGGCCGTTCTTGCCCAGGATTTCGACACTGGCGCCGGCCACCGGCTCGCCTTTTTCCAGCGACTGCACGAACACGTCCAGACTGCCGTCCATCGATTTCTTCAGCAGCACACCCAGATCGGTGACCACCACCAGCCGCGTGTCCTGCAGGTTGGTGCGGTAGTTGTCGTGGACGTAATCGTTGGCGTAATCGCGGGTCGCGGTGAGATCGGCGGCGCGCAGTTCCTGCCCGGCCGCGGCCTGCCGCTGCGCGGCCTCGCGCTGGCGCCGTTCCGCCTCCGGATCGTAGTTGCGCAGGGCCAGCAGGAACACACCGCGTTTGCCGCCATCGCGCAGGTAACGCGACAGGTCGATGCCCTCGTAATGCGCTTTGCCCGGCTCGGCATCGGCGAAAGTGAGCGTCTGCTCGAAACGCTCGGTGATCTGATCCGGCGACAGCCCGCTCAATTGCGGCTTGGCGAAACTGCCGTAGTTGAGCGCAGCCAGATTCGACAACTGCTCGGGCAACACGCGGCCGATATCCAGGCGCAGGCCCGGTACATTGCGCGCCACCACCGCCACCCGTTGCTCGCCCTTGAGGCTGAGCAAGGCGCCGTCGGCCATGAAACGCAGCATGCGCGGATAGTCCGGCACCCGCACCACGAACGCCGCCGGCTTGCCGAGCATGAAGCCGCCGAACGAGGTCAGCCCACTCTCCACCCGCACATACAGGTAGCGCCCCACATCGGCTTTGTACTTGTAACTGTGCAGGGTCTGGTATTCGAGCTCGGTGGCAACCGGATCGAGATCGAGTTTCTGCGCGGCCGCCAGCACGCCCTCGCTCATGTCGCGCGCGCTGCCCGACCAGTTGTAGGGATAGCGACGATCGGTCTCCGGCGATTTCGGGTGATGTTCCGGCAGCAACCACGCCGACAGCTTCTGGTTGATATCGCGCTCGCCCACCGCCTGCGACGCGGCCACCATCAGCACCTGCTCGGGCTCGAAGCGGGCGTTGTCGACCAGTGTCGGTTCCACGCTTTCGATCGCCAGGCTGTACTTGCCGGGAACGGCCACTTCGCCCTGCAACGTCTCGGCAAACGGCGTGCCGCCGCGCGCGGCGTGCACGCCTTTGTCGATGTGCAGCGACAACAGCCCCGGATCGAGCGGCAGCGCCAGCGGCTGCGAATGCACGTAGGCATTGAGCTTGTCGTCGTCGTAGCTGACCACGAACTTCTGCGGCAGCGGCCTGGGCTTGTTCCTGCCGGTTTCGCCCAGCGTCATCGCGATGCGTTTTTCCAGCGCCAGCGGGTCCACCGGATGGCTGAACCTCACCTGCGCGATGGCCTTCTTGAGCGCGGCGTCCTGCGGGTCCTGGTAGAACTCCACCTGCGCGATCTGCGCGGTGAACGGCGCGCTGTCGAATTCGAACTCGGTCTCCGCCACCCGTACCTGCGGCGCGAACACCAGCGCCCTGTCGAAGCGCACCTCGAAATGCTGCCCAACCGGCCAGTCGTCCTGCGGCCGGAACACCAGTTCGCGGTCGCTGCTGAAGGTCCAGGTGCCGGCCAGTTCCGGCGACATGCGAATGCCCGCGCTCACCGGCTTGCCGACCAGTGCCAGCGCTGCGGCTGAATCGGAGAACTCGACCCGCAACGCCTGCACCACGATCGGCTGTTTGCGGTAATCGGTAAGGCCAGGCGCGGATACCTGGAATGTCACTGCGACCGGAGCCGGCGGCCGTGGCAGCGCCTGCCACCAGCGATAGCCCAGCATGCCGAGCGCCGCCAGCGCCAGCACCGACACCGCGATTCCGCCGTAGCGGTGCGGCCGCGCGCGCACCGCTGCCACCCCGGCCGCGGCCGATCGTTGCAGCGGCGGCAGCCAGGCCGGCGCCTGCCAGTCGATCCGTCCGACGATCAATGCCAGCGCGCCAGCGACAAACCGGATCACCGCCAGCAGCAACGCCGCCAACGCCATCACTGCTGCGCGCACGATATCCATCAGCGAACCCCTGTCATCCAATCTCGCCGGCATTACAGCACACCGCCGCGGCGCAGTTGTGGCGATTTACGGGCACGACAAGGCAGGCCTGTGATCGAAGCCGGCACGACCCGGCACGACCCGGCCGATTGCCGGGCGCCGCCGCCGCGCGTAAGGTGCCACGGAGACTGGACAATCGGATAATCCAGCAATTACCGCAGGAGCACCACGATGACCGACACCACCTACACCCCACCGAAAGTCTGGCGCTGGGATACCGCAAGCGGCGGAAAATTCGCCAGCATCAACCGCCCGATCGCCGGCGCCACCCACGACAAGGCATTGCCGGTGGGAAAACACCCGCTGCAACTCTATTCGCTGGCCACGCCGAACGGGGTCAAGGTCACGATCCTGCTTGAGGAACTGCTGGCGCTGGGTTTTGCCGGCGCCGAATACGACGCACACCTGATCCAGATCATGGAGGGCGATCAGTTCGGCAGCGGCTTCGTCAGCGTCAACCCCAATTCCAAGATCCCGGCATTGCTGGATCAAAGCGCAAGCCCTCCGATCCGGGTGTTCGAGTCGGGCGCGATCCTGCTCTACCTGGCCGAAAAATTCGGCGCCTTCATCCCGACCGACATCGGCAAACGCGCCGAATGCCTGTCGTGGCTGTTCTGGCAGATGGGCAGCGCACCGATGCTCGGTGGCGGCTTTGGCCATTTCTACGCCTACGCCCCGGAAAAGTACGAGTACCCGATCAATCGCTATGCGATGGAGGTCAAGCGCCAGCTCGACGTGCTCGACCGCCAGTTGGCAACCCATCCGTTCGTCACCGGCGACGACTACACCATCGCCGACATGGCGATCTGGCCATGGTACGGCGCCCTGGTCCGCAACACGGTGTACGAGGCCGCCGAGTTTTTGGAAGCGCACACCTACAAGAATGTGTTGCGCTGGACCGACACGATCGCACAGCGGCCGGCCGTGCAGCGCGGCCGCATGGTCAACCGGACCTGGGGTGAGCCCAGCGAACAGTTGCGCGAACGCCACGATGCCAGCGATTTCGAGACCCGGACGCAGGACAAGCTCGATGCCGCGCAGGGCAATTGAAATTTCGCCCATCACGTCAGTGCGGTTCCGGCTCGCCACGCAGCAATCACGGACCCCGCGCGGCCGATCTTGAACGAATGCCTGTCGCCGCGTTGCGGAATCGTCCCGGAGTACGTTTTCTCCCGATCCGCGCTAACGCAACACAAAGCGTCCGGTCCGCAGCAACATCGCGACATCGTCCGCATGCACGCTCAACGTTCCACCGGCGTCGAACGCGTAAATCCGCCCGCTGCGCGATCCGCGCAGTACGATGGCATCGCCACCGCGATAGCGCAGGCGCGGCTCGTTGGTCGCCGTGGCGATGCGCGCGGCGGCGGCCGAAGCAGCGAGCGCATAGCCCTGATTGTTTGGCGCCGCCGCGAAGCGACGCAGCGAAGCGCGTTTAGTGCCGCAACACGACATGCTCATTCTCCCGATCGATGATCCGGCGCAGGTGCCGTCGCGTCGCGCTCGCTCAGGCGTTCGAGCAACGACGCACCGCCGGAAATCGCCCACCACGCGATTACCCAACCCGATAGCGAATCCGCCAGCAACAACGCCAGCGGCGCAGCGATCCACAAGCTCAGGCAATACGGGCAATCCATCACCTGACCGAGCCACCCGTCGCCGACCCGCACGCGCAGGCTTACCACCGCATCAAACGGCCCATCCTCCAGCGCCAGCAAATGCGCCAGCCGCCAGGTGGCGAGCACGCACACCACCAGTCGAAACCACAGCGACCATTCCGCCATCCGCTGTCGGTGGGGCGGACCATCCGCCCCGCCGCCTCCTTGTCGTCAATTGGCGTTGATTACCGAGAACGCGAAATGCGGATCGATGTGCAAATCGTCGGGGTCGTATTCCCAGGCGTTGGGCAACACCAGATGACCACCATCGCCACCGTTGGGGTTGAACGCGCGACTGGCCACGTGCGCACCGAAGCTGTAGGTACCCTCCAGTGCGCCTGCCGGCAGCCGGAAGATCGCCTGCAGGGTTTCCGCGTTGTCGCTCGGCGCGGTGTGCCAGTGTTGCGTGATGCCGCTGACCAACGTGAACTGGCCGCCGCCGCAATCGCCCGCCGAAATCTGCGCCGAGCGCAGGTGCGTGGCCGACGCATCCAGAGTGACCCGGAATTCGAGGTCGACCGGCGCCAGCCCGCGCTTCACCAACGGACACGGCGGCACCAGTTGCACGAAAGCGCCGCCGCCGACCTTGCGCCACTCCACCGTCAGCGGTCCCTTGGGATAGGCGTTATCGACGTTGAAGGTCACCTCCGCCGACGACGAAGTCACCGGCCCACCGGCGCGCAATTCCAGTTTCAGCCGGTAACGGCCATTGGCCATCGCATACGTCGGCCAGTCGAGCAGCAGATCCTGTGGCAGGAACGGATTCGGCCCCGGTGGCAATGCGATCGGATACCAGCCGGCGGCGTCCGCAGTGGGATAGTGCCACTCGGCATTGCCACCGGCATCGAGCCGGAACAATGGCCAGGTAAGGCCGACAAACGGCGTCGGCGCGGTGAATGTGGCGCCGCCGTCGTTGCTGTACCGGTAAGTGATGCGGTAATGGGTGGCCTTGCGATCGGTACGATTGCAACCCAGTAGCGAAACCGCACCGCGGAACGGCGACGCGGCATCGGGGTTGGGTAGCGCATCGACAAACAACCCGGACGGATGCGGCCGGTTCGGACGCAACGCATAGCCGTTGAGCGGGTCGTACAACGTGGGCACCGCCACCACCGGCATGCGTCCTGCCATCACGATCGCAGGCTCATTGCCGCACGGCACCGCCGTGCCGCCGCAGCCGATGCCGGTTCGGGCATTGGGCTTGGCCTTGAGCGTGAGCGGGCCGATCGCGCCGGCATCCCAACGCACCTGGAACAGGCCCTCGGAATAGATGTCTTCCTCGACGCCGTCGCCGTCGGTGTCCTGGGTCACGCGGAAGGTAACGTCGGGAACATCGATGATCGGCGTCCATTGCGGAATGAGGACGTCAAAGCAACGTTTGAATGGGCCGATGAAGGCGCGCAGGTCGAGTTCCTTCAACTCCTTCACATCCATCCGCAACTGCGTCGCCAGCGACGCCCGCGCGGCGATGATGCCGGTGTCGCCGCTCTTGCCCGGCGTCGCCAGGCACGCATACAATTCCTGCGGCAACGGTGGTGGTACCGTCTGCTCGAACGCGGACGCGTCCAGCGCCGCATCCAGCGCAACGCTGCGCACGCCGAACACCGCCTGCGACTGCACCTGGTCGATGCGCGCCGCCGCCTCGCGTCCGGCGCGATCCTCGATCAGCCGAATCAGCCGGCCGCGATCGAAACCCTCGAACGGCGCCGGATCGGGCCCCGGGCCGGGACGCGGGAACGGGAACGGGACCGGAATGCGTGGCGGAATCAGGTCGTCGAGCAGATCGCGGATCGACGGCCGCTCAAAGACGATCGGAAAACAGATGCGCTCGCGCCGGAAGCGCAGCACCCAATCGATGTCCCAGCGCGGAATCCATACACAAAAACGGCCACATTCATCGGTTCGGGCGGTAGCGATCACTTCGCGTCGGCAACGAAACGGAAAGTACCAGGCCCATTTCGCCTGCAACGGAAAGTAACCCAGCAACGAGCAATCGGTGTCTTCGACATGTACCGTGGCGTACGGCACCGGCATGTCGACGGCGGTAACCGCATCGTGTTTCACCACCACACCGCACACCTTGCGAAACAGCAGGTGTCGCGGATCGATACGGAAGCGGAATTTGTCGCTGATCTGAGCAACGGTAAGGCCTGCCAACTCCTTGCTGGACACATCGCTGAGCGCGCCCAGGCGCTCGGCCTGCAACGCGGTCAACTTGATCTGGTCGGGGAGAAGGCGGGGTGCAGCGGACTTGCTTGCCATGACGAGTGCCTCCAGGTCATGAGACATCCGGAATGCGCGGCACGGCCATGGGCCGTCGACGCAGCGGCGGAGTCGGTTACCCCTGTGCATCGCTCAACGCCAAAGCGGATGCACAGCGGCCATCATGATCCAAGGGCTGCACGTAATTGCGCACGTAGGTCGGCTCAAGGCCCGCAGGGCCGGAGCCGACGACCGCACATCGAGCCGCCCGCACCGACCCGCAAAACAGCAAGCGCCTGGCGTGCGCCCGCCTGACGCCCACCGCGCTTTGTTCAGGTTCGCTGACCACGGCTTGACTCACCCACAACCATCAATACAATGTATTGATGACAGGATTCGTATGGGATCTGGCCAAAGCGGCCACCAACATCAGGAAACATCAGGTCTCCTTCGAAGAAGCGAAGTCGGTCTTCTACGACGAATACGCCATCCAGTTCCTCGACGAACACCATACGGCCAACGAGGAACGATTCCTGATGTTGGGCCTGAGTTCCAAGGCCAGATTGCTCATCGTCTGCCATTGCGAGCGCGAAGATGGCGAGGTCGTTCGCATCATCTCGGCCCGCAAGGCAACCCAGCGCGAAAGCGCGTTCTACCCAGGTAGCCAGCCATGAAAGCCGAATACGACCTCTCCAAGCTCAAAGCCCGCAAGAATCCGTACGCCACCAAGCTGAAAAAGCCCGTCACCCTACGGCTGTCGGAGGACGTGGTGGCGTACTTCAAGGGCATGGCCGATGAGGCCGGCATTCCGTACCAGAGCCTCATCAACCTGTACCTGCGCGACTGCATTGCCAACCATCGCAAGGTACAAATCAAATGGCCCAATGCTGCCTGACTAGTCGCCGTGGCCGCCGAGGGCGCACGCGTCAGCGCGCGCAGCACCCATGCCGACGCCTCCGCCGACGTTCCTGCCTCACTCGCCGACGGCGTTGCCGAAGCAGTGGAGATGTTCACCTTCGGCCTGCCCTTCGTCCTGCTCGCGTTTCCGCTGGCACTGCTGTGGCGTGCGTTGTGGCGGCGGGTGACTACACCGCGCTGACGCAACGCGCGTAAAGTAGGCCCGGCAAACGGAGGAAACATCGCATGAGCAATCTATCGTTCAACCGCGTCGCCGGGACAGTCTTCGCCATCGTCGCACTCGCGCATCTCTACCGCGTCGTTCAAGTGCTGCCGATCCAGATCGGTTCGATGGCGGTACCGCAATGGGTGTCTTGGATTGGTGTCGCAGGCGCGGGTGCGCTCAGTGCCTGGGCGTTCCGATCACGAGGCTAGCGGCACATGACTCGGCTTGGCGCGATCCCGCAGCACGATGCCAGGCGCCCAATGCGGGGAGCGCAGTGATCGAAGATCACGCAGCTATCGGTGGCACAAATTCAAGCGGTTGCCCGCAACGGCGAAGGCAAAAGGCAACACCCGGCCCTACGCTGGATCTATCGCTGTGTTGTTGCACCTGCCGTCGGAGTGACGCGATGAGTCCGCCTGCACGACAGCACGACATTATGGGCTTGACGGCATTGTGTGCGCGGTTACAATCTCTTGCGCTTGGTGTAACACGCGCCACGTTGATTGTGGGGCGGATCGAAGCACCAACAGGAGGGCGCGGAAATCAGACCATCCAAGGAGAGGCGTTCGTGACAATCTTTCGCAACAATCTTGAGCACAGCACAGCACAGCATCTCTAATGACCAATAGGATCGGCCGTTCGCACTCGATTTGGTCGAACGTGGCCTTTTGGGTGTTGCTGCTGTCTGCTTTCGCAGTAATCGAGCCCGCCAGCGCACAAACCATTCGTTGTGATGGATGTTCGCCTGCGGCGAAGAGGGATGTGGCGAAAGCCGCGGGCGAAGGCTCTTATGTCGTTTATGATCTGATCAACAACCAGGCCACAGGATTTGTTGTCGAGCGCGACGACCAATCGCTTGGCTCCTATCAGGCCACTGTTTCCGACGTCGATCCTCGGATCAAGGAACAAGTTGCCGCATTTTCTTCGCTTTTTGCGGCGACCGGCGGATCGATGGTGGTCTCGTCCGCGATTGACGCGAACGACATCAACCTTCCGGGGCTCGGTGGTTCGACCGCATTTGATATAGCCGAAGACGCAAATTTGCGCTCGCAACTTGCTGATAGATTGTGGAGCGCTCCACCGCATGGCGTCAACTCGGCGCTGTTGTGGGTGATCGAAACAATCAAGTCGGCGGGTTTTACGCTGGCCGGAATAACCACCTCTGCGCGTATGGTCGTGGTTTTTTGGGATGGTTCGAGCGTGGCTTTTACGGTCGACCTCAATTTGCAGCAGGTTAGCTACATCCGGGGCAGCGCGAGGACCGCCGGAGGGCAGCTAATCCCGGAGACCAACGATCCGTTCGAGGTCGCAGGGACGTATAGATTCAACATCCCAGGTAGTTTGGATACCGATGCAAGTCGGTTCCTCCTGCACTTGGCTGCGCTGGGCATTCCAGTTGTCAACTCAAGCAGTGGTCCCGCCGGGACGGTTCGCTGTACCTTTGATGGCAAGACGTTGACTTGTACGACGTACCCGAATTAAGGCTTGACGAGGTTGGCACGACCGGGCCGGTCTGTACGTCGGCCCGGTCGCACGGCGTCGCAAGGCCGGAGCAGTCTCTGGAATCAAGGGCCGCCAAGCAGGGTACTTCGCCGCTCGCCATTCCGGCGTCAATCATTACCGCTACGACCCAGGCACACTGCCGCATCTCGCGTCGCGATGGGGGGCTGGGTTACATGCATCCGAAGCACTCGATGATTCACACAGCAGCGCTCCGTATCCTGCTCCTCGCCCTCATCCTGACGACTCTCGGCTGCACCAGCGCGCGTACCAACGCACACACCACCGGAGCACCCAGCGCCGCTGCGCACATCGCATCGCCGCAGGCGGCCCGATCGACGTACACGGTCGTGCTGGTGCGCGATCATCCGGTGGACATCGCGACCGAAGCGCTCACCCTCGAACTGGTCGCTGTGAAGGATGACCGCTGTCCGGAAAACGTGTCCTGTATCTGGGCCGGTCATGCCGCTGTCACGCTGAAGGTCGGCAAGGTCGGCGCCGCGACGAGGACGATCACGCTCGGCACGCAGGCACCGCCGCACATGCGCCTGCCCTACGACGCGGCGTACGAGGGTTATCGGTTTCACCTCGCAAAGCTCGAACCGGGCAATACGCAATCGCCTGCCACGCCATATCGCGCGACGGTCACGGTGGGCGTAGGCGCGGCAAAACAAACTCCGGATTCGACCGAGATGTGAGGGCCTCTCGAAACCTGCTGTGCGACCCGACCGTAAGAGCCGCGCAACAACACCAGTTGCGCAGCTTACGCAATCGCTTCGATTGGTCGCCCACAGGGTGGGCTCCTACAAACACGCGCCAACGCACCCTGTAGGAGCTCACCACGCACTCGCCTACCACGCCATATCGCGCGACGATCACGGTGAGCGTAGGCGCGGCAAAACAAACTCCGGATTCGACCGAGATGTGAGGGGCCTCTCGAAACCTGCTGTGCGATCCGACCGTAAGAGCCGCGCAACAACACCAGTTGCGCAGCTTACGCAATCGCTTCGATTGGTCGCCCACAGGGTGGGCTCCTGCAAACACGCGCCAACGCACCCTGTAGGAGCTCACCCTGTGAGCGACCGAGCGAGCCGCGTAGCGGCGAAGCGTCGGGGCGCAGCCCCGCGTAACCGCGAAGCGCTCGACCGCATGGCAAGCGCAGCTTGCGCTGTCGCGAAGCGACTGACAGGTGGCGCAACGCCGCGCACCCGTGGGTCATGGAGGAGGTATTGCTCAGCCCGATCCCGCAGACACGCGCGCATCTGGGATAATCGCGCGATACTCCTTTCGCGATGCCACTCATGCCGACGCCTGCACCCACCCTGCTCACCTGCGCCCTGCCCTACGCCAATGGCCCGCTGCACCTGGGGCATCTGGTGGGCTATATCCAGGCCGACATCTGGGCACGGGCACGGCGCATGCGCGGCGGCACGGTGCATTTTGTCTGTGCCGATGATGCCCATGGCACGCCGATCATGTTGGCCGCCGAGAAAGCGGGCATGCCCGCCGAGGACTTCATCCGCGCCATGCAGGAAGGCCACGAGCGCGACTTCGCCGAATTCGGCGTGCGCTTCGATTTCTATCACACCACCCACAGCGCCGAGAACCGCGAACTGGCCGAGCTGATCTACACGCGCTTGCGCGACGGCTCGCACGGCCCGAAAGCGATCGCGCGGCGCTCGATCCAGCAATTGTTCGATCCCGAGCGCGGCATGTTTCTGCCGGATCGCTACGTCAAGGGCGAATGCCCGCATTGCGGTGCGGCCGATCAATACGGCGACAACTGCGAAGTCTGCGGCAAGGCCTACGCGCCGACCGATCTGAAGCACCCGCGCTCGGTGGTGTCCGGCGCGGTGCCGGTGCTGCGCGACTCGGAGCACTACTTCTTCGAGCTGGGCAAGTTCGAGGCGTTCCTGCGCGAGTGGCTGGCCGGCGACAGCGCGCATCCGGCGGTGAAGGCGAAGCTGGGCGAGTGGCTGGAAGGCGGCCTGCGCGACTGGGACATTTCGCGCGACGCGCCCTACTTCGGCTTCCCGATTCCCGATGCGCCGGGCAAGTTCTTCTACGTGTGGCTGGATGCGCCGATCGGCTATCTGGCCAGCTTCAAGGCGCTGTGCGCGCGCGACGGCATCGACTTCGATCAGTTTCTGGGCATCGACAGCAGCGCCGAGATGCACCACTTCCTGGGCAAGGACATCATCAACTTCCACGGCCTGTTCTGGCCGGCGATGTTGCACGGCGCGGGTTTCCGCGCGCCGACCGCGCTGCACGTCAACGGCTACCTGACGGTGAATGGCGCCAAGATGTCGAAGTCGCGCGGCACCTTTGTGATGGCGCGCACGTACCTCGAGTCCGGCCTCGATCCCGAGGCGCTGCGCTACTACTTCGCGGTGAAAACCGGCGCTGGCGTGGTCGATCTCGACCTCAACCTCGACGACTTCGTGGCGCGGGTGAACGCCGATCTGGTCGGCAAGTTCGTCAACATCGCCAGTCGTTGCGCACGATTGCTTGCCCAGCATTTCAACAACCGACTGGGCGTGGCGATCTGGTCACCCGAGCCAAACTTGTCACGCGTTCCAAGTGACTTCGAAGCGAGCGCGCTCACAGCCCTGGGGACATGCAGCAAACGCGTGCGCGACGCCGTTCCATACTACGAGGCCGGTGAGTTCAGCAAAGCCGTTACACGGATCATGATGGCCGCAGATGCAGCAAATGAGTACATCGCAGCGGTGCAACCGTGGAACCTCGCCAAGGATCCGTCCCGTGCGGCCGATCTGCACGTCGCACTGACGATTGGAATCAACATGTTTCGTAGCATCGCCATCGCGTTGAGACCAGTACTCCCCGCCGCTACGCGCCGCGCTGCTCAATGGCTCAATGAAAATGCGGACGAATATTCATTCGACCGGATCGAGCGTTTTCTTGCGGACCACACTGTGAACGCGTTTGAACCCTTGATGACCCGCATCGACCCGAAGCAGATCGAAGCGATGGTGGAAGTGAGCAAGGAATCGTTGAAGCCGGAGGGGGCTGCGGCGAATTCGAACCCTCACCCCAGCCCTCTGATGCAGCTACCAAGCAACCGACTAGGCAGGCAAGAAACGCCTGCCAAGTCTCTGCTTGTCCCGAGGGGAGAGGGAGTCAAAGCCAGCAAGTCAGCCGCTGTTCCGAGTCCCCAGTCCCCAGTCCCCAGCCCCGGCTCCAACCCGAGTCCCCAGTCCCCAGTCCCGAGTCCCGGCCACATCTCCATCGAAGACTTCGCCAAACTCGACCTGCGTGTCGCCACCGTCACCGCCTGCGAGCTCGTCGAGGGCTCGGACAAGCTGCTGCGCTTTACGCTCGATGCCGGCGAGTTGGGCTCACGCCAGATCTTTTCCGGCATCCGAGCGGCGTACAACGCGCCGGAAAAACTGGTCGGCCGCAAGGTGGTGTTCATCGCCAACCTCGCCCCGCGCAAGATGCGTTTTGGCGTCAGCGAGGGCATGATTCTTTCCGCCGGCAGCGGCGATGCAGATTTGTTTCTGCTCGATGTCGACAGCGGCGCACAGCCGGGGATGGCGGTGAAATGAATTTGAATCCGGGACTCGGGACTCGGGACGGCAAGCTTGCGTAGGTCGGATCAAGCGCCCTGGGCGCGGATCCGACGGGTACTCGCGACGCTGGTGCAAGCGTCCGGCACTACCTTAGTCGGCTCCACCGCTACGCGGCTTGAGCCGACCTACGACTCGGGACGGCAAGCTTGCGAGCTTTCGCTTTGTGCTTTTGCTTTGGCTTTTCCGAGTCCCCAGTCCCCAGTCCCGAGTCCCGGCTTCTTGGCTTTTCCGAGTCCCCAGTCCCCAGTCCCGAGTCCCAACATAAAGTGACCGACCTTCTGCTCCTGCTCGTTGGCACCATCCTGGTCAACAACTTCGTGTTGGTGAAGTTCCTTGGCCTGTGCCCGTTCATGGGCGTGTCGCGGCAGATCGACTCGGCGTACGGCATGGCGCTGGCCACTGGCTTTGTACTCACCTTGTCGGCGGCACTGAGTTACCTGATACATCACTGGCTGCTCGCCCCGCTCGGCCTGGGCTATCTGCGCACGCTGGCGTTCATCCTGGTGATCGCCGCGGTGGTGCAGTTCACCGAAGTGGTGATGCACCGGAGCAACCCGCGTCTGTACCGCACGCTGGGCATCTATCTGCCGCTGATCACCACCAACTGCGCGGTGCTCGGGGTGGCCCTGCTCAACATCCAGGCGCGGCACAGCCTGTTCGAAGCGGTGCTGTACGGTTTCGGCGCAGCGGTGGGATTCGGTCTGGTGCTGATCCTGTTCTCGGCGATGCGCGATCGGCTGGAGATCGCCGATGTCCCGGAAAGTTTTCGCGGCTCGCCCATTGCCCTGATCACCGCCGGCCTGATGGCGCTGGCGTTCATGGGCTTTTCCGGCCTGACCACGCAGTGATTGCGCCATGCTGAGCGCGATCGCGGTCATCGTCGGTCTGGCCCTGCTGTTTGGCGCACTGCTGGCGTGGGCGGCGCAGCGCTTTGCGGTGGAGCGGGACCCGATCATCGACCAGATCGAGCGCATCCTGCCGCAGACGCAATGCGGGCAATGCACCTTCCCCGGCTGCCGGCCGTATGCCGAAGCCATCGCCGAGGGACGCGCCGACATCAACCAGTGCCCGCCCGGCGGCGAGGCGGGTGTGCGCGCACTGGCGGAACTGCTCGGGCGCGAGGTCAAGCCGCTTGATGCCGAACACGGCGAGCAAAAACCGGCACGGGTGGCGCTGATCGTCGAAGCCGAGTGCATCGGCTGCACCAAGTGCATCCAGGCCTGCCCGGTGGACGCCATCATCGGCGCGCCCAAGCGAATGCACACCGTGATCGCCGAGTTGTGTACCGGCTGCGACCTGTGCGTGCCGCCGTGCCCGGTGGATTGCATCGACATGATCGAACGCAAGCCCACGGTGACCACCTGGCGCGCGCCCAAACCCGCGTGAACCTCACCAAACCTGCTGCGCGACCGGTGAGCGCGCGCGTTTGCGCAAACCAGTACCATGCAAAAATGGCCGCCGTGGCCCGTTTTTTCCGCTCACCACGTTGGTCAAGTCGCGGCAAACATCAGGGGAACCGCTTGCAATGGAAACGCCTTTGACACCCGATAAACCCAGCCTGTTCAAGCGCTTTTTCGGCGGCGGCAACACCGTGCTCGACCGGCGCAAGAAAGCGCGCACCACGCCCGCGCCGGACACCAGGATTCTGATCATCGACGACTCGCGCACGATCGTGGCGGTGTTGGGCAAGATGCTGCGGCAAGGCGGTTATCAGACGATTTCGGCACTCGATGCCGAAAGCGGCATCGAGATGGCGCTGAACGAATCGCCGCATCTGATCTTTCTCGACATCGTGCTGCCCGGCATGAATGGCTTTGCTGCGCTACGTGTGTTGCGCCGCGAGGCGGCCACACGCCGCACGCCGATCATCATGATGAGCGGCAACATGCAGGCCACCGAGCAGTTCTATGCGCAAAAGCACGGCGCCGATGACTTCCTGAAAAAACCCTTTCCGCGCGCCGAGCTGTTCCACCGCATCGAGCGTCTGCTCGGCCCTGGGCCGGAACGCCAGACCGAGCAGGTCGATGCCGACCAACCGACTCAGATTGTCGGCACGCCGCCTGATCCGGAGCAGGCCTGAGCCCGCGTCAGCGCAGCCGCTCCACCTGCCACCCGGCTTCGGCCAGCAACGCCGGCATTCCCGCATCGCCGACCAGATGCAGTGCGCCGACCACCACCAGCGTGGTGTGCGGCTGTGCCAGCATGGCCTGCATCTGCGGCAGCCAGTTCTGGTTGCGGTCGGTGAGCACCAGCTTGCCGGTAACCGGCGTCTTCTCGAAAAACTCCTCGCGCTGAATCTGTTCCAACGCCGCCAGATCGGCATCGCGCCAGGCACGATGCAGCTCGCGCACATCGTCCTGGAGTTCGCTTTGCGGGCGCAGCGCTTCACGCAGCGAAAGCTCCTGCTCGTTCATCGGCGCGGCATCGAACGCCCGCAGTTGCTCCTCGATGCCTTCCAGGCCGCTACTGCCTTTCTTGTCGGTGCGCGCACGCTGCATGAAGTACTGGTCCAGGCCCAGCGCCGGGTCCAGCCCCGCGCCCTGCATCGCGCGAATCGCCAGCCCGACGTTGATGAACCAGGGCTTGAAGCGCGCCATTGCGGCGTACGCGGCGTCGTTGCCGATATGGGCACGCAGCTTGCCCGCGGTATCGCTGGAGATCACGTCGGCAAGCTCGGTACCGGCCGGCAACATGGCCCGCTGCATCATCTGCAGGCCCATGCCGGGCGAATCGGCCAACTCCGGGGAGATTTCGAACACCAGCTTGTCGGCCTGCGCATAAGCGCTTTCCACTGCCGGCGCCAACGGGTAGTCGTCGGCGCTGAGCATATGAAACGAGCCGAGCAGATAGATCGTGCCTTGCGTTCCGCTGACCCGCCACAGCAACGGCTGCGGCGGTGCGGCAACGGCGGTTACCGCAACCAGCGCCAGCAGCAGCGCCAGCAGGAACCCGCTCGCGTGCCGGATATGCACGCGCCGGGCGTTAATGGCCGAGTCCCTCATACTTCAACTCCCCGGCAGTGACTGTCAAATCCAGACGGTTTTCCGGCGGCGGCAGCGGGCACGTGGAA
This sequence comes from Gammaproteobacteria bacterium HGW-Gammaproteobacteria-4, assembly GCA_002839995.1. GTDB lineage: Bacteria > Pseudomonadota > Gammaproteobacteria > Xanthomonadales > Xanthomonadaceae. The sequence goes on from PGZC01000013.1 coordinate 46,684, forward strand.
AACGCGTTCATTGCGCACGGCGGATTGTAGGCCTCGTTGAAATCGACCACCGTGTGCCCGTTCGCGTCGGCTGGCGCCGCGTAGAGAAAACGCCCGGCGCCGTAGGTTTCGCGGCCATTGCTGCGATCGCCGAAAATCAGGAACAGGCGGCCATCGCCCTCATCGACGGCTTCCAGACGAAACGTGCGGCCATCCTTCTCGAACACCACCACGCCCGGGTTGACCATGTCATCGAGGGTGTTGATGACGCTGGCGATGGGCAGGGTCTTGCCGGGTTCATGCGGCTCGAAACGCGCGTCCAGCCGCCAGTCGATATCGACCGGATAACGGGCGATACCCTTGAAGCCGGTGCGGGTCACCGCCTCGGTATCGCGCACGCGCAGCGCCAACCGCCCGCCGCGCTCGATCAGCACGAAACTGCCGCGACCAGCGGAAAATCCGATCACGGTCGGATCACCCTGGCTGTCGGCGGTCAGCGCCACCGGGCCGTTGCCGGGCTTGCCATCAACGGTGAACTTCAGCCCGTCGGCCGGAACAAACGTCGCGCGCTTGCCGTCCGCAACGACGATTTCGCCCAGCCGGTCCGGCCCGACCGCCAGCACCACGGCGTTGTCGTCGCCACAGCCGATGCTTTGGCTGCCCGCTTCCAGCCAGTGCAGGCCGACCAGCGCGAGCCAGCCATCGGCCGCGGTCAGCCGCGCGATGCGGTCGGCCGACCAAGCGTCCACCGCCGCCTTGTGCGCCGCTACCGGATCGCTCGCATCTGCACCACAGGCTGCCAGAAACGTTGTCATCGCCATCGTTGCCACCACTCGCATCACACGCACATCAACGTCCTCGCATAAACAGACGATCCAGTTCGGCCATCGTCAATTGAACCCAGGTGGGTCGCCCATGATTGCATTGTGCCGAGCGTTCCGTCACCTCCATGTCGCGCAGCAGGGCATTCATCTCGGGCACGGTGAGCTGCCGGTTGGCGCGCACCGAGGCGTGGCAGGCCATGGTCGAGAGCAGGGAGTTGCGCTGCTCATCCACCCGCCGGCTGCCGCCATGTTCGCGAAAATCGGCCAGTACATCGCGCACCAGTTGCCCGACATCGACGCCGTTGAGCAATACCGGAATGGCGTGCACCGCCACCGATTGCGGACCGCTGCGTTGCAGATCGAAACCCAGTTCGGCCAGCGCTTCGGCGAACTGCTCCGCCGCGTCGGCTTCGCGCTCGCTCACCGCCAGCGCCAACGGCACCAGTTGCGGCTGCGAGCGGATGCCTTCGCCATCCTGTGCCTGCTTGAGCCGCTCATAGGTGATGCGCTCGTGTGCGGCGTGCATGTCCACCAGAATCAGGCCGGCGCCGTTCTGTGCCAGCACGAACACACCGTGCAACTGCGCCAGCGCATAACCCAGCGGCGGCGCGGCGCGATCGTCCGCGTCGGCCGGCAACGGCGCTGCCGGCGACTGCGGCCGCTCGCCGTACAGGGCGGCATAGGCGGCGATCTGCTCGCGTACCGGCAAGCCCATCCGCGCCTGCTGCGGTGCCGCGGCGAACGTGCCTGTTCGCGGCGCCGCCGGCTGCGGCATCGACTGGCTGGGCGCAACACCCGACAGCGCGTCAACACCGGCACGCGCACCGGCCAGCGCTTCATTCAGGCTGCGGAACACGAAATCGTGCACCAGCCGGCCATCGCGAAAGCGCACCTCGTGCTTGGCCGGGTGCACGTTGACATCGACGCGCCGCGGATCGATTTCGAGAAACAGCACGAAGCTCGCATGCCGGCCGTGATACAGCACATCGGCGTAGGCCTGCCGTACCGCGTGCGCGACCAGGCGATCGCGCACCGCACGTCCGTTGACGTAGAAATACTGCTGATCGGCGCTGGCGCGCGATGCCGTCGGCAGCCCGACCCAGCCATGCAGGCGCAAGCCGGCGCCGCTGTGTTCGATCGCCAGACATTGCCCGGTAAAGCCGGTGCCCAGCGCTTCGCCAACGCGCGCCAACCGCTCGCCGTCCGCAGCAATGGGCCGGTAATGACGCAGCGCGCGGCCATTGTGGCCGATACGCAGTTCCACATCGGGGCGGGCCAGTGCCAGCGAGCGCAGCCACTCTTCGATATGGCCCAGTTCGGTGCGCTCGGTTTTCAGGAACCGGCGCCGCGCCGGCACGTTGTAGAACAACTCGCGCACCTCGACCGTGGTGCCGGTCGGGTGCGGGTGCGGCGCCAGCGCGGGCGCGCCGCCACCGGTCATTTCCAGCCGCGTGCCGTGCGCGGCAGCCGCCTGCCGCGAGGTGAGGGTAAAACGGCTGACCGAGGCAATCGAGGGCAAGGCTTCGCCGCGAAAGCCCATCGTCGAGACCTGTTCCAGATCATCGAGGCTGGCAATCTTGCTGGTGGCATGGCGCGACACCGCCAACGTCAACTCGCCGGCGGCGAGGCCGCCACCATCGTCGCGGACACGGATCAGCCGGACCCCGCCCTCCTCCAGATCGATGTCCAGGCGCGCGGCGCCAGCATCGAGCGCGTTCTCGACCAGTTCCTTGACCACCGACGCCGGGCGCTCGATCACTTCCCCGGCGGCAATCTGGTTGATCAATACGTCGGGCAATTGCCGGATGGTCACGTGCATCTCGCTGCGTCGGATCTCGCCAAAGGCGTGGTTTTGAATGTGTTTTCTGGGTTACCGCGTAACCGCATGCCGAGCAGTGTAATGCCTCCGGTCGCAAGCGAACGCTGCTCCTGCTCGGGATCGGCGCGACAGGCCCATCTTGCCTGCCGACGCGCACAACTTGATCGCGGTCAAGGCGAGGCTGCGGCCAAACGACCAGCATCGCTCGACTCCCTCATTGCCTGAGCATCGCCGGAGGCCGACATGCTGCGATACCGCCGCTCACGCCAACACGCGGCAACACTGTGAGCGCCACGCACGGCGCCGCGACGCTGGCGGTGGAGCGCCCGTGGCTGCGCCATTACGGCGCGGTGCCGGCGCGATTGAGCTACCCCGACGCCACGCTGTACACGATGGTGGCAGCCAGCGCAGCGCGTGCGCCCACCGCGATTGCCTGGGATTTCTTCGACACCCGCGCCAGCTATCGTGCGCTGCTGGCGCAGATCGATCGCTGTGCCGACGCACTGGCCACGCTGGGCCTGCGCGCCGGGCAACGCCTGCTGATCGCGATGCCGACCACGCCGCAGGGCGTGATCGCCTTCTATGCCGCCAACAAGCTCGGTGCGGTGGCGGCATTGATTCACCCGCTGTCCAGCAGCGAGGAAATCGGCCAGGCGCTGGATGCCACCGGCGCGCGCATCGTGCTGACGCTGGATGCGTTATACCCGCACATCGCCGCCGCCCAGCCACGCCTGCCATTGCAGCACATCGTGCTGGCACGGATCGGCGATTACCTGTCGCCGCTCAAACGCCTGGTGTTCTGGTGGCGCAAGGGCCGCATGATGGCCACCCTCCCGCCCGACCCGCGCATCCGTCATTGGCGCGCGTTGCTGCATGAACTGCACTTGCCGCAACCGATGGCAAAACGTAATGGCCACGACCCGGCCGCGATCCTGTTTTCCGGCGGTACTACCGGCCTGCCCAAGGGCATCGTGCTGTCGAACGCCGCCATCATCGCCGAGGGCATGCAGGCCGCGGCCTGGGGCCGCATCGATGCCGGCGATTCGATTCTGGCGATCCTGCCGATCTTCCACGGTTTTGGTCTTGGCGTATGCGTCAATGCCGCACTGATGGCTGGCGGCACCACCATCCTGGTGCCGCAGTTCGATGCCGCGCAGGTGGCGCGCCTGCTGCGCCGCAAACGGCCCAGCCTGCTGGTCGGGGTGCCGACCCTGTTCGAGGCGCTGAGCCGTGACCCGACGCTGGCGCGTACCGATCTGAGCTTCCTGCGCGCCGCGTTCTGCGGCGCCGACACCCTGCCGCGCCCGGTCAAGGAACGCTTCGAAGCACTGGTGCGCGACAACGGCGGCAACGTTCGATTGATGGAGGGCTACGGCCTGACCGAAGCGGTAACCGCGATCATGGCGATGCCGATGGACAGCTACCGCGAAGGCTCGATCGGGCTGCCGTTCCCGGACATGCTGGCGAAAATCTGCGTCGCCGGAACCGACACCCCGGTGCCGATCTGCGAGGAAGGTGAAATCTGCATCGCCGGCCCGGCGCTGATGCTCGGTTACCTCGACGACCCCGAAGCGACCGCGGCAACACTGCGCCGCCATGGCGATGGCCGGCTGTGGCTGCACAGCGGCGATCTGGGGCGGCAGGATGCCGATGGCTACTTCTACTTCAGCGTGCGCCTCAAGCGCATGATCAAGTCGTCCGGCTTCAATGTGTATCCGGCGCAAGTGGAAGCGGTGTTGCTGCGCCACCCGCTGGTGGCACAGGCCTGCGTCATCGGCGTACCCGACCCGGCCCAGATCGAACGGGTGCAGGCCGTCGTGGTGCTCGCCGAACCGCAACGTGCCAACGAACAGACCGCACAGGCATTGATCGCCTGGTGCCGCGAGCATCTGATCAAATGGTCGTGCCCGCGCGACATCATTTTCCGCGACAGCCTGCCGAAAACCCGGGTCGGAAAGATCGACTACCGTGCAGTACATGACGACGTGACCGGCCAGAGGCAAACATGAGCAAACACAGCGGCATCACCGGCGGCGATCGTGTCGCCGAAGCCTTGCAGGCGCACGGCGTAACCTGCCTGTATACCCTGTGCGGCGGCCACGTCGCGCCGATCCTGGCCGCGGCCAAGGCGCGCGGCATGCGCATCGTCGATGTGCGCCACGAAGCCACCGCAGTGTTTGCCGCCGACGCCGCCGCACGCCGCAGCGGCCTGCCCGGGGTGGCGGTGGTCACTGCCGGCCCCGGCGTCAGCAACACCATCACCGCACTCAAGAACGCGCAATTGGCGCAATCGCCGCTGCTGCTGATCGGTGGTGCCGCACCCACAGCGCTGCAAGGGCGCGGCGCGCTGCAGGACATCGCGCAGCGGCCGCTGGTTGCGCCGCATGTCAAACACTACCGCAAGGTGCGCCGCGTCGCCGATCTGGCGCCGGCGATCAGCGAGGCCTTCGCGCTGGCGCGTGCCGGCGTGCCCGGCCCGGTGTTCGTCGAGTGCCCGGTCGATCTGCTTTACGACGAGGCCACCATCCGCGACTGGTATGCGCAGGCCAGTCCGCGCGGCAGCTCGCTTGCCGAACGCGCGCAACGCGCTTACATCCGCTGGCATCTGGCGCGGATGTTCGCGAACAACGCGCACAGCGCAACGCCGACCCCGAATGCGGTGATTCCGCCGGAGCCCGTTGCCGCTGCTGTCGAACGCGCCGCGCAAGCCATCGAGCGCAGCGCGCGGCCGCTGCTGCTGGTCGGCAGCCAGGCACTGACCGCCGCCGAGCAGGCACCACAAATTGCCGCCGCGGTGGTTGCGCTGGGCTTGCCGGTGTATCTGTCGGGCATGGCGCGCGGCTTGCTCGGTCGCCACCACCCACGCCAGTTATTTCATCAGCGGCGCAAGGCCCTGCGCGAGGCCGACTGCGTGATCCTGGCCGGTGTGCCCTGCGATTTCCGCCTCGACTACGGCAGTCACGTGCGGCGCGGCGCCACCCTGATCGCGGCCAATCGCAGCGCCCGCGAAGCGCGCATGAACCGCCGCCCCGATATCGCCGCGATCGGCGATGCCGGGCGTTTTCTGCAATTGCTCGCCGCGCGCCTGTCGCGCTGGCAAGCGAACCCGGCGTGGCTGCAAACCCTTGCCGGGCGCGACGCCGAACGCGAGGCGGAGATCGCCACCGAGGCTGCCGTGGTCGGCGAGCACGTCAACCCGCTGGCGCTGTTTCGCGAAATCGACCGGATCGCCAGCGAACATGCCGTTTTTGTCGCCGATGGCGGCGATTTTGTCGCTACCGCCGCGTACACCCTGCGCCCGCGCGGCCCGCTGCGCTGGCTCGACCCCGGCGTGTTCGGCACGCTTGGCGTCGGCGCCGGCTTTGCCATCGGCGCCGCGCAAGGGCACGCCAACGACGAACTGTGGCTGATCTGGGGCGATGGCGCCTGCGGCTTCAGCCTGATCGAGTTCGACAGCCTCGTGCGCCACGGCATCCCGGTGATCGCGGTGGTCGGCAACGATGCCGGCTGGACCCAGATCGCGCGCGAACAGGTCAAGATGCTCGGCGATGACGTCGGCACGGTGCTGGCACGCAGCGATTACGAGCAGGTGGCTGCGGCCTTCGGCGCCATCGGCCTGCACATCCGCAGCATGGCCGAGCTGCCGGCGACACTGGCCCGCGCCCGCGACATCGCGCACAGCGGCAAACCGGTGCTGATCAACGTCTGGCTCGCCGCCAGCGCATTCCGCGAAGGCTCGCTGTCGATGTGATCAACGCGTGACGCCCCCCGGCACCGGCGGCTACAATCAACGAGTTTGCCCGCCCTGAAGGAGCCGCCCGTGACCGATCCCGAGCTGAAGTATCGCCGTGTCCTGCTCAAACTGTCCGGCGAGGCACTGATGGGCGATGCCGATTACGGTATCGATCCGGTGGTGATCGGCCGGCTGGCGCGGGAAATCCTCGAAGCCAGTCGTGCCGGGGTGCAGGTTGGCGTGGTCATCGGCGGCGGCAACATCTTTCGCGGCGCCGGCCTGGCCGCTGCCGGCATGGATCGGGTCACCGGCGACAACATGGGCATGCTGGCGACGGTGATCAACGCGCTGGCGATGCAGGATGCGCTGGAAAAACTCGGCGCTTACGCGCGGGTGATGAGCGCACTGAAGATCAACGAGGTGTGCGAGGACTACATCCGCCGCCGCGCAATCCGCCATCTGGAAAAGGGCCGGATCGTGATTTTCGCCGCCGGTACCGGCAACCCGTTCTTCACCACCGATTCGGCTGCCGCGTTGCGGGCGGTGGAAATCAACGCCGACCTGCTGCTCAAGGCGACCAAGGTCGATGGCGTGTACGACCGCGACCCGGCCAAGCACGCCGATGCCATCCGCTTCCACACGCTGAGCTACGACGAAGTGCTGCACCGCGATTTGCAAGTGATGGACACTGCCGCGTTTGCGCTGTGCCGCGATTACTCGATCCCGTTGCGCATTTACAACCTGAGCGAGCCCGGCAGCCTGATGCGCATCCTCAAGGGTGAGGAAATCGGCACCCTGGTCAGCGGCCGCGACTGATCCGCGCATGCACGACCACGATCACGCCCATCACCACGGCGGCCACCGTCACGGCGCGGGCAGCACCCGTGCGTTCGCGCTCGGCACCCTGATCAACCTGGCCTATACCGCACTGGAAGCGGGTTACGGCCTGGCGACCGATTCGCTGGCGCTGCTGTCGGATGCGCTGCACAACTTCGGCGATGTACTCGGTTTGGCACTGGCGTGGGGCGCGGCGATACTGGCGCAACGCCTGCCAACCACGGAACACTCGTTCGGCTGGCGCCGCGCCACCTTGCTCGCGCCGCTGGCCAACGCGCTCATTCTGGCGGTGTTTTCCGGCGCGCTCGCATGGGAAGCCCTGCGCCGCCTGGACGCACCGCCCGATGTCCCCGGCCTGCCGGTGATGATCGTCGCGGCCATCGGCGTGGTCATCAACCTGGCCAGTGCGGCGCTGTTTCACGCCCGCCAGCATAGCGACCTGAACCGCCGCGGCGCCTACCTGCACCTGCTGGCCGATGCGGCCGTCTCGTTTGCCGCGGTGGTGGCCGGGCTCGGCATGTTGAAGCTCGGTTGGTTCTGGCTCGATCCGGTGCTGGCGCTGCTGGTCGGTGTTGTCGTGGCGGTCACTGCCTGGTCGCTGATGCGCGAGAGCTTCGCGCAGGTGATGGACGCGGTTCCCGCGCATATCGACCGCGAAGCGGTGATCGGCTTTTTGCAAGCCCAGGACGGCGTCGAGCAAGTGCACCATGTCCACATCTGGGCGCTGGGCGCCGATGAAGTGGCACTCACCGCGCACATCGTGCGCCCGCGCGTGGACGATCACGACGCCTTTCTGGACACCCTGGTACGCGTGCTCAACGAGCGCTATGCGATCAATCACGCCACCCTGCAATTCGAACGCGGCACCGCCTGCGCGCACGACCGGCACGACATGGCGCCGCATCATTGAAGCCGGGACTGGGGACTGGGGACTCGGAAAAGCCAGAGCAACAACGCAGAAGCAAGAACGGTTGTCCGCAAAGGACGCGAAGAAAGCAAATCAAGGCATGAGCTTTCTTTTGCGAACTTTGCGTGTTTTGCGGACCATTTGCTTTTCCCGAGTCCCGACCGAGCGTAGCGAAGGCATA
>PGZC01000078.1 GCA_002839995.1 Gammaproteobacteria bacterium HGW-Gammaproteobacteria-4
GCATGGAAACCGACACGGATGCCGGTTTTCGACTTAGGAGACTCCCATGAAAGACCTGCTCAATCTCTTCAACCAGCAGCGTCAGGCGCTGGACTTCGACGCGATCAAGATCGCTCTCGCATCGCCTGACATGATTCGCTCGTGGTCATTCGGCGAAGTCAAGAAGCCCGAGACCATCAACTACCGCACCTTCAAGCCGGAGCGCGACGGCCTGTTCTGCGCTGCGATCTTCGGCCCGACCAAGGATTACGAGTGCCTGTGCGGCAAGTACAAGCGCATGAAGCACCGTGGTGTGGTCTGCGAGAAGTGCGGCACCGAGGTCACCCTGGCCAAGGTGCGGCGCGAGCGCATGGGCCACATCGATCTGGCCAGTCCGGTCGCGCACATCTGGTATCTGAAGTCGCTGCCCTCGCGCATCGGCCTGATGCTCGACATGACCCTGCGCGATATCGAGCGCATCCTGTATTTCGAGGCCTACGTGGTGATCGAGCCGGGCCTGACCCCGCTCGAGCGCGGCAGCCTGCTCAACGAAGAGCAGTACCTGCAGGCGACGACCGAGCACGGCGACGATTTCGACGCCAAGATGGGCGCCGAGGCGGTCTATGAGTTGCTGCGCACGATCGACCTGCCGGGTGAACTGATCCGCCTGCGCGAGGAGCTCACGCAAACCAACTCCGAGACCAAGCTCAAGCGCCTGACCAAGCGCATCAAGCTGATCGAAGCGTTCCAGGATTCCGGCATCCGTCCGGAGTGGATGGTGATGACGGTGCTGCCGGTGCTGCCGCCGGACCTGCGTCCGCTGGTGCCGCTGGATGGCGGCCGTTTCGCCACGTCCGATCTCAACGATCTGTACCGCCGCGTGATCAACCGCAACAACCGTCTGCGCCGTCTGCTCGAACTCAGTGCGCCCGACATCATCGTGCGCAACGAAAAGCGCATGTTGCAGGAATCGGTGGATGCGCTGATGGACAACGGTCGCCGCGGCCGTGCCATCACCGGTACCAACAAGCGCCCGCTCAAGTCGCTGGCCGACATGATCAAGGGCAAGCAGGGCCGGTTCCGCCAGAACCTGCTCGGCAAGCGCGTCGATTACTCCGGCCGTTCGGTGATCGTGGTCGGCCCGACCCTGCGCCTGCACGAATGCGGCTTGCCCAAGAAGATGGCGCTGGAGCTGTTCAAGCCCTTCATCTTCTCCAAGCTGCAGCGGCGCGGCATGGCCACCACCATCAAGGCGGCCAAGAAGCTGGTCGAGCGCGAGAGCGCCGAGGTGTGGGACATCCTCGAGCAGGTGATCCGCGAGCATCCGGTGTTGCTGAACCGCGCGCCGACCCTGCATCGTCTCGGCATCCAGGCGTTCGAGCCGGTGTTGATCGAAGGCAAGGCGATCCAGTTGCATCCGCTGGTGTGTACTGCGTTCAACGCCGACTTCGACGGCGACCAGATGGCCGTGCACGTGCCGCTGTCGCTGGAAGCGCAGCTCGAAGCGCGCGCGCTGATGATGTCCACCAACAACATCCTGTCGCCCGCCAACGGCGAGCCGATCATCGTGCCGACCCAGGACGTGGTGCTGGGCCTGTACTACATGACCCGCATGCTGGAGAACCGCAAAGGCGAGGGCATGGTTTTTGCCAACGTCTCCGAGGTCAAGCGCGCCTACGACAACCGTGCCGTCGAATTGCACGCCAAGGTCAAGGTGCGCCTCACCGAGACGGTGATCGATGAAGCCGGCATCCGCAGCGAGAAAACGGCTATCCACGACACCTCCATCGGCCGCGCACTGCTGTTCGAAATCCTGCCCGAAGGCCTGAGTTTCGATCTGGTCAATACCGAGCTCAGCAAGAAGTCGATCAGCCGCCTCATCAATGCCTGCTATCGTCAGCTGGGCCTGAAGCAGACCGTGGTCTTCGCCGATCGCCTGATGTACACCGGCTTCACCTATGCCACCCGCGCCGGCGTTTCGATCGGTATCGACGACATGGTGATTCCGACCGAGAAGGCCGGCATCCTCACCGAGGCCGAAACCGAGGTCACCGAGATCCAGCGCCAGTACCAGTCGGGTCTGGTCACCGCCGGCGAGCGTTACAACAAGGTCGTCGATATCTGGTCGCGTACCAACGAGCGCGTGGCCAAGGCGATGATGGATGCGATCGGCACCGACAAGACCGTGAACGCGAAGGGCGAAACGGTTGCGCAGAAGTCGATGAACTCGATTTTCATCATGGCCGATTCCGGTGCGCGCGGCTCGCAGGCGCAGATTCGCCAGCTGGCCGGTATGCGCGGCTTGATGGCCAAGCCCGACGGCTCGATCATCGAGACCCCGATCACCGCGAACTTCCGCGAAGGTCTGAACGTCCTGCAATACTTCATCTCCACCCACGGCGCGCGCAAAGGCTTGGCCGATACCGCGCTCAAGACCGCCAACTCCGGCTACCTGACCCGTCGCCTCGTCGATGTGGCGCAGGACGTGGTCATCACCGAGGTCGATTGCGGTACCAATCACGGCATCACCATGGTGCCGATCGTCGAAGGCGGCGATGTGGTCGAGCCGTTGCGCGATCGCGTACTCGGTCGGGTCGTGGCCGAAGACGTGTTCCTGCCCGGCAACGACGAGGATCCGTTCGTCACCCGCAATACCCTGCTCGACGAGTCCTGGGTGCAGCGGATGGAAGACGTCGGCGTGCAGGCGATCAAGGTGCGCTCGACGATCACCTGCGAGTCGGCATTCGGCGTTTGCGGCCTGTGTTACGGACGCGATCTGGCGCGCGGCCATATCGTCAATATCGGCGAAGCGGTCGGCGTCATCGCCGCGCAGTCGATCGGCGAACCCGGCACCCAGCTCACCATGCGTACCTTCCACATCGGTGGTGCGGCTTCGCGTGCGGCGGCAGTCGACAGCGTGTCCGTGAAGACCACCGGTTCGATCAAGTTCAACAACATCAAGACCGTTGCCCATACCGCCGGTCATCTGGTGGCGGTATCGCGTTCGGGCGAGATCTCGGTCCTCGATCAATCCGGCCGCGAGCGCGAGCGCTACAAGCTGCCTTACGGTGCGGTCATTGCGCTCAAGGACGGCAGCGCGGTCAAGGCGGGGCAGGCGGTTGCCAACTGGGATCCGCATAACCACCCGATCGTGTCGGAAGTCGGTGGCTTCATTCGCCTGATCGACTTCGTCGACGGCGTGACCATCGTCGAGAAGACCGACGAACTGACCGGTCTGGCCAGCATCGAAGTCACCGATCCCAAGCGCCGCGGCAGTGCGGCCAAAGACCTGCGCCCGATCGTGCGTATCGTCGATGCCAAGGGTAACGACCTCAACATCCCGGGTACCGATCTGCCGGCACAGTATCTGCTGCCGCCGCGCTCGATCGTCAACCTGCGCGATGGCGCACCAGTGGGTGTGGGCGACGTGATTGCCCGTATCCCGCAGGAAGCTTCGAAGACCCGCGACATCACCGGCGGTCTGCCGCGCGTTGCCGATCTGTTCGAAGCGCGCAAGCCGAAGGATCCGGCCATTCTCGCCGAGCGTTCGGGTGTGGTCAGTTTCGGCAAGGACACCAAGGGCAAGCAGCGCCTGATCATTCGCGATGGCGAGGGTGGCGAGCACGAAGAGCTGATTCCGAAATATCGCCAGATCATCGTGTTCGAAGGCGAGCACGTCGAGAAAGGCGAGACGGTAGTGGACGGCGAGCCCAACCCGCAGGACATCCTGCGTTTGCTGGGCGTCGAGCCGCTTGCGGCCTACCTGGTCAAGGAAATCCAGGACGTCTACCGCTTGCAGGGCGTGAAGATCAACGACAAGCACATCGAGACCATCGCCCGGCAGATGCTGCGCAAGGTCGAGATCACCGATCCGGGCGACACCAAGTTCATGGCCGGCGAGCAGGTCGAGCGCCAGCGGCTGGTCGAGGCCAACGCCCAGGCGGCACAGCGCAACGAAATCCTCGCGCAGGCCGATCCGGTGTTGTTGGGTATCACCAAGGCGTCGCTGGCAACCGAATCGTTCATCTCGGCGGCGTCGTTCCAGGAGACCACGCGCGTTCTCACCGAGGCATCGGTGCGCGGCGCCCGTGATGGCTTGCGAGGCCTGAAGGAAAATGTTATCGTTGGCCGCTTGATTCCGGCAGGTACCGGTCTTGCGTACCATGCGCGGCGGCAACGCGCAGCCAGCGGTGCGCTGAGCGATCAGGACCTGGAAACCTTGCGCGCACCTGCCACCGTCTCGGTTGCGTCCGACGAGTGAGTGGTCAGCGCGCAGGTTGGATGCCGGAGCAGTTTGATTGAATGACGCGCGCTGTTCGCAGCGCGCTACCCGCATCAGGTGGCCCCATTGGGCTGCTTTACATACGAAATGAAGCGCAGGACGCGCTTCGTGTTCGGTCACTGGATTGACGGCGCCTGGTGTCACTGTCTTCGTTGACAGTGACGGTTTGTACGGGCTATAATTTTCGGCTCGGCAGATCGGACTCGTCCGGTCTGCCTTCGTTTTCACCGCATGTTTTCACTGCAGGCTCCTTCGACAAATGGCCACGATCAATCAATTGGTGCGCAAGCCCCGGTCGCCCAAGACCTACAAGAGCGCTTCCCCGGCTCTTGCCAGCTGTCCGCAGCGGCGCGGCGTTTGTACCCGCGTGTATACCACCACTCCGAAGAAGCCGAACTCGGCTCTGCGCAAGGTGGCAAAAGTACGTCTTACCAACGGTTTCGAGGTCATCTCGTACATCGGTGGTGAAGGCCACAATCTGCAAGAGCACTCGGTGGTGTTGATCCGTGGCGGCCGTGTCAAGGATCTTCCGGGTGTGCGCTACCACACGGTGCGCGGCTCGCTCGATGCAGCTGGCGTGAGCAAGCGCCGCAAGGCGCGCTCGAAGTACGGCGCCAAACGTCCCAAGTCCTGACGTTTCGCGCCGCTGGGCGCGATAACCGTTACCGCATCACCCGATCTTTCCAAATCAGGCACGTCACATGTCCCGCAAAGGTTCGTTCGTAAATCGTTCTGTTCTGCCCGATCCCAAGCACCACAGCGAAATGGTGGCGCGGTTCATCAATATGGTGATGAAGAGCGGCAAGAAGTCCGTGGCCGAGAAGATCGTCTATGGCGCCATGGACGTGATCGGTGAAAAGTCTGCCGTGCCGCTCGAGCTGGTCGAAAAGGCGCTCGGCAACGTGGCGCCGGCGGTAGAGGTCAAGTCCCGCCGCGTCGGCGGTGCGACCTACCAGGTGCCGGTGGAAGTGCGCTCGACCCGTCGCCAGGCGCTTGCCATGCGCTGGTTGATCGAGTCGGCGCGCAAGCGTTCCGAAAACACCATGCCGCGCAAGCTGGCAGCCGAGCTTCTGGATGCCGCCGAGAGTCGTGGCGGCGCCGTCAAGAAGCGCGAAGAAACCCACCGTATGGCGGAGGCCAACAAGGCCTTTTCGCACTACCGTTGGTAATCTGAATAAAGGGATTCAATCGTGGCTCGTCATACCCCCATCGATCGATATCGTAACTTCGGCATCATGGCTCACATTGATGCCGGCAAGACCACGACCACCGAGCGCATCCTGTTCTACACCGGCGTCAATCACAAGATTGGCGAGGTGCATGACCAACGATGGACTGGATGGAGCAGGAGCAGGAGCGTGGCATCACCATCACGTCTGCCGCGACCACCTGTTTCTGGAGCGGCATGGACGGCTCGTTCCCCGAGCACCGTTTCAACATCATCGACACTCCGGGGCACGTCGACTTCACGATCGAAGTCGAGCGCTCGTTGCGCGTGCTCGACGGCACGGTGTTCGTGTTGTGTGCGGTCGGTGGCGTGCAGCCGCAGTCCGAAACGGTATGGCGTCAGGCCAACAAGTATCGCGTGCCGCGGCTGGCGTTCGTCAACAAGATGGATCGCACCGGTGCAAACTTCGACAAAGTGGTCGGTCAGTTGAAGTCGCGCCTTGGCGCGTATGCCGTCCCGATGCAGGTTCCGATCGGTGCCGAAGAACATTTCGAAGGCGTGATCGATCTCATCAAGATGAAGACGATCATCTGGGACATGGCCGCCCACGGCACCACGTTCACCTATGCCGAGATTCCCGCCGAGTTGGCCGAAAAGGCCGCGAAGGCGCGCGAGTTCATGGTCGAGGCGGCGGCGGAGACGTCCGAGGACTTGATGAACAAGTACCTCAACGATGGCGAGCTGTCCGAAGACGAGATTTACGCAGGCATCCGTGCGGGAACGTTGGCGGGCGCCATCATTCCGGTGTTCTGCGGTACGGCGTTCAAGAACAAGGGCGTGCAGGCGCTGCTCGACGCGGTGATCCGCTTCCTGCCGTCGCCGGGCGACCGCCCGCCGGTCAAGGGCCTGGATGAGCGCGAAGCGGAAACGACGCGCGCCGCCGGCGACAAGGAGCCGTTTTCGGCGCTTGCGTTCAAGATCATGACCGACCCGTTCGTGGGTTCGCTGACCTTCTTCCGTGTCTATTCGGGCACGCTCAAGGCCGGCGACCAGGTGTACAACCCGATCAAGAGCAAGAAGGAGCGCATCGGTCGCATTTTGCAGATGCACGCCAACCAGCGCGAAGAGATCAAGGAAGTGTTGTGCGGCGATATCGCGGCGGCTGTCGGTCTGAAGGACGTCACCACCGGCGACACCCTGTGCGCCATGGATCATGTCATCACGCTTGAGCGCATGATTTTCCCGGAGCCGGTGATCGCCATGGCGGTCGAGCCGAAGACGAAGTCCGATCAGGAAAAGATGGGTATCGCGCTGGGCCGCCTGGCGCAGGAAGACCCCTCGTTCCGGGTGCGCACCGACGAAGAGTCCGGTCAGACCATCATTGCCGGCATGGGCGAGTTGCATCTTGAGATCCTGGTGGATCGCATGAAGCGCGAGTTCAATGTCGAGGCCAACGTCGGCAAGCCGCAGGTTGCCTACCGCGAAACCATCCGCAAGGCGGTCAAGCAGGAAGGCAAATTCGTTCGCCAGTCCGGCGGCAAGGGTCAGTTCGGCCACGTGGTGCTGGAAATCTCGCCGCTGGAGCGCGGCTCGGGCTACGTGTTCGAGAACGCGATCGTGGGCGGCGTCATTCCGAAGGAATACATTCCCGCGGTCGACAAGGGTATCCAGGAAGCGGTGGCCAACGGCGTGATGGCGGGTTATCCGATCGTCGACGTCAAGGTCAGCCTGATCGATGGTTCCTACCACGAAGTCGATTCCTCGGAAATGGCGTTCAAGATTGCCGGTTCGATGGGCTTCAAGGAAGGTTTCCACAAGGCCAACCCGGTGCTGCTGGAGCCGATCATGAAGGTCGAGATCGTCACCCCGGAAGATTATCTGGGCGACGTGATGGGCGACGTCAGTCGTCGCCGCGGCCTGTTGCAAGGGTCGGACGAAACCCCGTCGGGCAAGGTGATCAACGCGATGCTGCCGTTGGGCGAAATGTTCGGTTACGCCACCTCGCTGCGCTCGATGTCGCAGGGGCGTGCGACGTTCACCATGGAATTCGACCATTACGCCGAGGCGCCGAGCAACATCGCCGAGCAGATTGTCAAGAAAAACTGACGTATCCACGAACCATTCGATTTTTGAGGTAGGAAGACATGGCCAAGAGCAAATTCGAGCGCACCAAAACCCACGTAAACGTTGGCACGATCGGCCACGTCGATCACGGCAAGACGACGCTGACCGCGGCGCTGAC
>PGZC01000014.1:0-28003 GCA_002839995.1 Gammaproteobacteria bacterium HGW-Gammaproteobacteria-4
CTTTTCCCGAGTCCCGACCGAGCGTAGCGAAGGCATAGGCCGCGCAGCGGCCGCTGCTGCGAAGCAGCTGAATCCCGAGTCCCGAGCCTACGCGCTGACGCCAATGTCGGATCCGCGCCTGACGGCGCTTGATCCGACCTGCGAAATCGCGCTGGTGCAGGTCG
This sequence comes from Gammaproteobacteria bacterium HGW-Gammaproteobacteria-4, assembly GCA_002839995.1. GTDB lineage: Bacteria > Pseudomonadota > Gammaproteobacteria > Xanthomonadales > Xanthomonadaceae. The sequence continues at coordinate 165 of PGZC01000014.1, forward strand.
GTTCAAGCCACGGCCGCTCCTGTGCATTCATGCACGCGCGGCACTTGCACATCCTTGTGCGGCGCAGCGGCGGAACCGACATCATCCTATTTGCGCCTTTCGCGTCCTTTGCGGACCATTTGCTTTTCCCCAGTCCCCAGTCCCCAGTCCCGGCTTCGCGCCATTCCGCCTATAATCGCCGGCTTGTCCACGGCTTTACGCTGGAGCCCATCATGCTCAACACCATCAAGACCGATGCCCAGACCCGGATGACCAAGAGCGTCGAGGCGCTGCGCCTTGAGCTCACCAAGCTGCGCACCGGCCGCGCCAGCACGGCGCTGGTCGATCACCTGAAGGTCAATTACTACGGCTCGGACGTGCCGCTGTCGCAGGTTGCCAGCGTCGCGGTCAGCGACTCGCGTTCGCTCACCATCACGCCGTGGGAAAAGCCGATGGTGGCCGCGGTCGAAAAGGCCATTCTGGCCTCCGATCTGGGCCTGACCCCGAACACCATGGGCACGGTGATCCGCATCAACCTGCCGGCACTGACCGAAGAACGCCGACGCGAGCTGTCCAAACACGTCTCGCATGAAGGCGAAAACGCCAAGGTCGCGATCCGCAACATCCGCCGCGATGCCATGCATCAGGTCAAGGAGTTGCTGAAGGAAAAGGATGTCACCGAGGACGAGGCGCACCGCAGCGACGACGAAATCCAGAAACTCACCGACCGCTTCGTCAAGGAAGTGGACGAGGTGGTGCGCGCCAAGGAACAGGAACTGATGGCGGTCTGAGCGCGAGCATGCGCTCGTCGCCCACCATCTCCGCCATGCCCGATCGTCAGACCACCGCACCGCGCGTTCCGCGCCACCTTGCCATCATCATGGACGGCAATGGCCGTTGGGCGAAGCAGCGCCAGCGGCCGCGCACCGTGGGCCATCGCGCCGGTGCCCGCGCGGTCAATCTGTGCATCGATTTCTGTCTGAACCGAGGCATCGAAACCCTCACCCTGTTCGCGTTTTCCAGTGAAAACTGGCAACGGCCGAAGGATGAAGTCGGCGCATTGCTGACCCTGTTTTTGCGCGCGCTCGAACGCGAGGTCGATGAACTGCACCGACGCGGTGTGCGCTTGCGCTTCATCGGCGAGCGCGAACGCTTCCCCGACGCCATGCGCCAGCGCATGCGCGAGGCCGAACACCTGACCCGCGACAACGCCACCCTGAACCTGTGCATCGCCGCCGGCTACGGCGGGCGCTCGGATATCGTGCAGGCCATGCGCAAGCTGGCAGCGCTCGTCGCAGCCGGCGAGCTGTCGGTCGATGACATTACCGCCGAACGTATCAACGACGCGCTGTGCCTCGCCGGTCTGCCCGACCCCGACCTGTTCATCCGTACCGGCGGCGACCAGCGAATCAGCAACTTTCTGCTGTGGCAACTGGCCTACACCGAACTGTGGTTCACGCCGGTGTTGTGGCCGGACGTCGATGCCGCCTTGCTCAGCGGTGCGTTGGCGGATTTCGCCGCCCGCGAACGCCGCTTCGGCCTGACCAGCGAACAGATCGCCCAAGGAACAACCCCCTGATGCGCCAGCGAATTCTTACCGCCTTGCTGCTGTTGCCCGCAGCCATCGCGTGCGTGCTGTGGCTGCCCACCCCGTGGATGGGTGGCCTGACCAGCATCATCATGTTGCTTGGCCTGTGGGAGCTGACCCGTCTGGTCGGCCTGCACACCTTGACCGCCCGCCTCGCCTACCTCGCTGCCAACATCGCGGTGATGAGCTGGCTGGCCTGGTCGGCCTGGCTCGGGCTGGCGCTGGCGGTGGTCGTCATCGGCGCCTGCTTCTGGTTGCTGATCCCGATCTGGCTCGCCTATCCCGGTGCTTTTGCCGGGCCGTCCCGGCAGCATGTCGCAATCAAATTGCTGTCTGGTTCACTGGCGGCAATTCCGGCATGGTCGGCACTGTTGCTGCTGCATGGCGATGGGGCACTGGGCCCGCGCTGGGCCTTGCTGGCGCTGGCCGCAGTGTGGGCCGCGGACAGCTTTGCCTACTTTGCCGGAAGCCGCTGGGGCCGGCGCAAGCTGGCGCCGCAGATCAGCCCGGGAAAAACCTGGGCCGGGCTCTGGGGCGGGCTGGCCGGCTGCACGCTGATCAGCCTGGCGGCGGCGCCGGCACTGGGATTGGGTTGGCTGCAATTGCCGTCGCTGGCACTGCTGGCGCTGCTGACCGGGGTGTTCTCGGTAGTCGGCGACCTGTTCGAGAGCGTGCTCAAGCGCCAGGCCGGGATCAAGGATTCCGGCAGCATGATACCGGGCCACGGCGGCGTGCTCGATCGTATCGACAGCCTGCTCGCGGCGCTGCCGGCTTTCGTGGTGTTCAAACTGCTGTTCGGGCTGTGAGCGCAACACGAACCATCGCGGTGCTTGGCGCGACCGGCTCCATCGGCGGTTCGGCGCTGGACGTGATCGCCCGTCACCCGCAGCGGTTCGCGGTGACCACGCTGAGCGCCCATCGCGATGTGGATGCGTTGCTTGCACTGTGCCGGCAATTCCGCCCGCAGCGGGCGGTGATCGCGGATCCGGCCTTGCTGGACCCCCTCGCCGCGGGCCTGCGCGCTGCCGGGCTGGCCACCGAGCCACTGGCAGGGCGCAACGCGTTGCTGGCCGCGGCCACGGCGGGCGATACCGATACCGTGATCGCGGCGATCGTTGGCGCCGCCGGCATGGCATCAACGCTTGCCGCGGCGCAGGCCGGCAAACGGCTGTTGCTGGCCAACAAGGAATCGGTGGTTCTGGCCGGCGCCCTGCTGATGGACACTGCAAAGCGCAACGGCGCGCAGATCATCCCGATCGACAGCGAGCACAACGCGATTTTCCAGTGCCTGCCGACGGTTGGCGACACGGGTGATCGGCTCAAGGGCGTGCGCCGATTGGTGCTGACTGCCTCGGGTGGCCCGTTTCGCGGCCGGCAGCGCGCGGAGCTGGAATCGATCACCCCCGATCAGGCCTGTGCCCACCCCAACTGGGTGATGGGGCGCAAGATCTCGGTCGATTCCGCCACCCTGATGAACAAGGGTCTGGAAGTGATCGAAGCGCATTGGCTGTTCGGGCTGCCGGCCGAGCGCATCGAGGTGCTGGTGCACCCGCAAAGCATCGTGCATTCGCTGGTCGATTACGCCGATGGCTCGATGCTGGCCCAGCTCGGCCAGCCCGACATGCGCACCGCACTGGCGCAGGCACTGGCCTGGCCCGAGCGGATCGAGTCCGGGGTCGGGGCGCTGGATCTGGCGCGTCATGGCCGCCTCGATTTCGAGCCGCCCGACCGGCTAACGTTTCCTTGCCTGGATCTCGCCTACCATGCGTTGCAACTGGGCGGCACCGCTGGCGCCATCGTCAACGCCGCCAATGAAGTGGCGGTTTCAGCGTTTCTTCAGGGGCAATTGCGTTTCCTGGGTATTCCCGAGTTGATCGCACGCACCCTGGACCGGGTGGCGGTCACCGCGGGCGACAGCATCGACGCCTTGCTGGCTGCCGATCGTGCTGCCCGCGACGCCGCAACCCACCATCTGACGCTTATGGAATCGACCTGATAATGCAGACATTTTTCGGCTCCGTGTGGTGGTTGATCGTCAGCCTCGGTATTTTGGTGACGTTCCACGAATTCGGTCACTTCTGGGTCGCGCGCAAGTTCGGCATCAAGGTGCTGCGCTTTTCGGTAGGTTTCGGCGCGCCGCTGTGGCGCCGGCTCGGGCGCGACGGCACCGAGTACCAGATCGCCGCGATTCCCCTTGGCGGCTACGTCAAGATGCTCGATGAGCGCGAGCAAGAGGTGCGTGCCGAAGACCTCCCCCACGCGTTCAATCGCAAGCCGGTCATGCAACGCATCGCGGTGGTCGCTGCCGGCCCGGTGTTCAACCTGCTGCTGTGCGTCGCACTGCTGTGGCTGATGTATCTGGTCGGCAAGCCCGATTACCTGCCGATGGTTGGCCGCGCGGAGGGCATCGCGGCGGCGGCTGGACTGACCAATGGCGATCGACTGCTCGCGATCGATGGCCAGGCGACATCGACCTGGACCGATACCGCGTTTGCGCTCAGCCAGGCGGCAGTCGACCGCAAACCGGTAAAAATCGAGTTCGAACAGGCCTCGGGCACGCGCCTGCAACGCAATCTGCCGCTGGATCGGCTCGCACCGGACATCAAGCCATCGCGCATCATGCAGGCGGTTGGCCTGACCCCTCGCCACTTCCTGCTGCCGGCGGTCGTCGGTACCCTGGCGCCGGATAGCGCCGGCAGCGGCCTGTTGCAGCCAGGCGACCGGATCATCCGCATCGGCACCCGCCCGATCGACGCCTGGGATCAAGTCAGCGCGGCCATTCAGGCGGAGGCCACGCAGGGCGAGCCGCTGCAGATCACGGTGCGTCGTGGCGGCGATTTGCTGGATCTCGCGATCCAGCCACGGCGCGATGCGCGCAGCGAAACGCCGCGCTGGATCGTCGGAATTGCGCCACAAGCCGCTGAATCGGCGTATGACACCGTGCAGCGCTACGGCGCGATCGATGCGCTGAGCGCCAGCCTGGGCGAAACCTGGCGCCTTGCCCGCGGCACCTTGGCCATGCTGGGGCAGATGCTCGTCGGCAATGCCTCGATCCACAACCTTTCCGGCCCGCTGAGCATCGCGCAGTACGCCAACACATCGGCGCAACTGGGCCTGGCCTGGTTCCTGTTTTTCCTCGCCCTGATGTCGCTGAGCCTTGGCATAATCAACCTGCTGCCGATCCCGATACTGGATGGCGGCCACCTGCTGTATTACCTTATCGAGCTGGTCAAGGGCTCCCCGGTCAGTGAGCGTGCGATGATTACGGGCCAATACGTGGGCCTGACGCTGTTGGTCGGCCTGATGGGGCTGGCTTTCTACAGCGATATCATCCGCATTTTCAACTATTGAACGGTTCGTTACAGAGCCAGAAAATCTGCCACATATCGGGATGGCATCACGCCACCCACCCAACCGGATCCGACGGATGACGCGCACCACTACGCCCCGCCTTCTCGCCATCGCCCTCGCCGCCGCGCTGGCCATGCCCCATCCCGCCGCTGCGCAGGCAATGCAACCGTTCGTGGTGTCGGACATCCGCATCGAGGGCCTGCAACGCATCGCCGCCGGCACCGTGTTCACCTATCTGCCGGTCGAACGCGGTTCGACGCTCGATAGCCAGGCCGCAGGCGACGCCATCCGCGCCCTGTTCGCCACCGGCTTCTTCAACGACGTCAAGCTCGAACGCCAGAACGACATCCTGGTGGTGACGGTCACCGAGCGCCCGGCGATCAACAAGATCACCCTGGTCGGCAACAAGGACATCAAGACCGACGACCTGATGAAGGGCCTCAAGGACATCGGCCTGGCCGAGGGCGAAACCTTCAACCGGCTCGATCTGGAGCGGGTAACGCAGGAGTTGATCCGGCAATACAACAACCGCGGCAAGTACACCGCCACGATCCAGCCCAGCGTCGCCGAACTGGATCGCAACCGGGTCGATATCACCATCACGGTCAAGGAAGGAAAGGCGGCACGGGTGCGTCACATCAACATCGTCGGCAATACCAAGTTCGACGAGGAAGCACTGCGCGATGGCTGGGAGTCGAACACATCGAACTGGCTGTCGTGGTACAAACGCGACGATCAATATTCGCGCGAAAAACTTTCCGGCGACCTGGAAAAGCTCTCCGAGTTCTACCTCGATCGCGGTTACGCGCAGTTCGAAGTCGAGTCCTCGCAAGTCTCGTTGAGCCCGGACAAGAAAGACGTGTTCGTCAGCGCCAGCATCAAGGAGGGCGAGATCTACCGCGTCAGTTCGGTCGAGGTGACCGGCGACACCGTGCTGCCCAAGTCGCAGATCGAGTCGATGGTGCTGCTGCGCAAAGACAACATTTTCTCGCGCCGGGTGTTGGAGTTCTCGTCCGACACGATCACCAACACGCTGAGCAACATCGGTTACGCCTTCGCCAAGGTGACGCCGATCCCGACATTCGACGACAACCAGAAAACCCTGGCCGTCAAATTGTTCGTCGAACCCGGCCAGCGCGTGCATGTGCGTCGGATCGTGTTCAAGGGCAATTCCAAGACCGCCGACGAGGTGCTGCGCCGCGAGATGCGCCAGTTCGAAGGCGCGTGGTACTCGCAAGCCGCCATCGACCGTTCCAAGGTGCGCTTGCAGCGCACCGGCTATTTCGAAGAGGTCGATATCGAGACCCCGCCGGTACCGGGGGTCGGCGATCAGGTCGATGTCGTGGTCAGCTTCAAGGAGCGCAGTGCGGGTCAGTTCGTGTTCGGCCTGGGCTTTTCGCAACTCGCCGGCCTGACCTTCTCGGTCGCGGTCAGCCAGGACAACTTCCTCGGCACCGGCAACAGCGTGTCGGTGTCGGCATCCACCAACACGTTCTCGAAGAACATCTCGTTCGGCTTTACCGACCCGTACTTCACCGATTCCGGCGTTTCGGTCGGCTACAGCCTGCGCTTCAGCGATTTCAACTCCGGCGACGCCAACACCGCCAATTTCAATTCCACCCAGGCGGCGGCACGGGCTACCTTTGGCATCCCACTCAGCGAAACCGACGGTTTTTCCGCCGCGCTGGGTATCGACAGCAATGAGTTGTTCGTGTTCCGCGGATTCACGCCCGATTCGCTGGTCGATTTCATCGACCGCGTCGGCAACCGTACCTTCCACACCTGGCGCACCGAACTGGCCTGGTCGCGCGATTCGCGCAACCACTTCTTTGTGCCCACGCGCGGCACCTTCCAGCGGATCGGCGTCGAAGTGGCACTGCCCGGTTCGACCGCCGAGTACTACCGCGCCACCTACGATTTCTCCAAGCTGTGGCCGCTGTCGCGCTGGCTGGTGGTGCAAACCTCGGCCAACCTGGGCTATGGCGATGGCTACGGCAACGTCAAGGAACTGCCGTTCTTCGAGAACTTCTTTGCCGGCGGTACCAACTCGGTGCGCGGGTTCAAGGACAACACGCTCGGACCACAGGAAACGGCCGCGTTGAGCACGTTCCTGCAGCCGATCGGCGGTTCGGTAAAGACCGTCGGCAGCCTGGAATTCATCTTCCCGACCCTGTTCAAATCCGAGTCCACCCGCATCAGCCTGTTTGTCGATGCCGGCAACGTGTTTCCCGACATCGACGCGGTGTCGCTCAGCGAGTTTCGCGCCAGCGCCGGCGTCTCGATGCAGTGGCAGGCACCGGTGGGGCCGATCGTGATCTCGTGGGCAAGGCGGTTGCGCTCGCAGCCCCAGGATGAAGCCGAGTCGCTGCAATTCACCTTCGGTGGACGCTTCTAAGCCCGCGCCCGTGAATCCACGCCAATGGTCCCTGCGACAGATCGCTGAAGTCATCGGCCTGCGTTTACAGGGCGATGGCGACCGCTCGATCCGCGGCGTCGCCACGTTGGCCAATGCCGAGCCCGATCAGATCGCGTTTCTGGCCAACCCACGCTACCGCCGCGACCTGGAAACCACGCGCGCCGCCGCGGTGGTGTTGCGTGCCGATCACGCTGCGATCAGCCCGGTCGATGCCCTGATTTGCGACAACCCCTATGCCGCATTTGCCCGGATCGCCGCGCTGTTCGAACCTGCGCCCGGCGTCGCTCCGGGCATTCATCGCAGCGCGATCATCGCCGACGAGGCGCGGATCGCCGCCAGCGCCCACGTCGGCCCGTTGTGCTGCATCGGCGCGCGCAGCGTCGTTAGCGATGGCGCCATCGTCGGCCCGGGTTGCGTGATTGGCGAGGATTGCGTCATTGGCAGCGATAGCGTGCTGGTCGCGCGCGTGACGATGGTGAAGAACGTCCGGCTCGGGCGACGGGTTCGCGTCCATCCCGGCGCAGTGCTCGGTGCCGACGGCTTTGGCATCGCCAAGGACGACGACCACTGGATCAAGGTGCCGCAACTGGGCGGAGTAGTGATCGGCGACGACTGCGAGATCGGCGCCAACACCACCATCGATCGCGGCGCCCTGGACGATACCGTTCTCGAAACCGATGTGCGCCTGGACAACCAGATCCAGATCGGCCACAACGTGCGTATCGGAGCGCATACCGCCATCGCCGGCTGCGTTGCGATCGCAGGCTCGGCACGCATCGGCAAGCATTGCCTGATCGGCGGCGCCGCCGGTATCGTCGGTCACATCGACATCGCCGACCGGGTTACCATTGCCGCGATGAGCCTGGTGACGCACAGCCTGCATGAAGCCGGCGAGTATGCTTCGGGCACGCCACTGCAGGCCAGCGCACAGTGGCGACGCAACGCCGTGCGATTCAAGCATCTCGACGCCGTGCTGCGCGAACGCCAGCACAAGCCAACCGATCAGGAAACGGACCCGGACAAATGACGCACGCAACCCTCGAACTGCCGCTCACGATGCCGCTCGACATCGCCCGTATCCGGTCGCTGCTGCCGCACCGTTACCCGTTCTTGCTGGTCGATCGAGTGCTCGCGTTCGAGCCCAACGTCAGTTTGCAGGCGATCAAGAACGTCACCATCAACGAGCCGTTCTTCCAGGGCCACTTTCCCGGCTACCCGGTCATGCCCGGAGTATTGGTGATTGAAGCCATGGCGCAGGCCGCCGGATTGCTGACCCAGCTCTCCAATCTTCCGCGCGCCCCGGACGCGCCGGAAAAACTGTACTACCTGGTCAAAGTGGACAAGGCCCGTTTTGCCCGCGTGGTATCGCCGGGGGATCAACTGCTGCTGGATGTCGATCTCAAGCGTTCGTTTCGCGGCATGGGCCATTACAACACCCGCGCCCTCGTCGATGGCAAAGAGGTCGCCAGCGCCGAAATCCTGTGTGCGGAGCGCGACGCACCATGATTCATCCCAGCGCGTGCATCGACCCGGATGCGCGTATCGCCGACGGGGTCGGTATCGGTGCGTTCTGCGTAATCGGGGCAGGCGTCGAGGTCGCCGAGGGCACGGTGATCGGGCCGCACGTGGTCATCGACGGCCCCACCCGTATCGGCCGCGACAATCGCATCCACGCCTTTGCTGCGCTGGGCGGCGAGCCGCAGGACAAGAAATATCGCGGCGAACCGAGCCGTCTGGAAATCGGCGATCGCAACACCATCCGCGAATTCGTCACGTTCAATCGCGGCACCGATGACGACAGCGGCGTCACCCGGATCGGCAACGACAACTGGATCATGGCGTACGTCCATATCGCGCACGATTGCGTGGTCGGCAATCACACGGTGTTTGCCAATGCCTCGTCGCTGGCCGGGCACAGCGTCATCGACGATTGGGTGATCCTCGGCGGATTCACTCTGGTCCACCAGTTTTGCCAGGTCGGTGCCCACGCGTTTACCGCAATGGGCAGCGTCGTCAACCGCGATGTACCGCCGTTCGTCACGGTCGCTGGTGCCTACGCACAACCGCATGGCATCAACGCCGAGGGGCTGCGCCGGCGCGAGTTTTCCAGCGAACGCATTCTGACCATCAAACGCGCCTATCGAACCCTGTACAAGGCCGGTCTGCCGCTGGCCGAGGCGCGCGCGGAACTGGCACAGCAGGCGGAACACTCGACCGACGTCCGCCTGCTGCTCGATTTCATCGATCGCAGCCAGCGCTCGCTGGTGCGTTGAGCGAGTGAACACGTCGCGTTCCCGTCCGCTACGTATCGCGCTGGTGGCGGGCGAAGCCTCCGGCGATGGTCTGGGCGGCACCTTGATGCACGCGCTGCACGAGCGCATCAGCGAGGTCGCGTTTGCCGGGATCGGCGGGCCGCAGATGCGCGAAGCCGGGCTCGACTCCTGGCACGATTGCAGTGAACTGGCGGTCATGGGACTGGCCGAGGTGCTGCGGCACCTGCCGCGGCTGCTGCGCCTGCGTCGGCGACTGCTCACGCGCCTTGAACAGTGGCAGCCGGACCTGTACGTCGGCATCGATGCGCCCGATTTCAATTTGCCAGTGGAGCGCCGCCTGAAGGCGCGCGGCGTCGCCACCGTGCATTACGTCAGCCCGTCGGTCTGGGCGTGGCGCGCCAGGCGCGCGCAGCGCATCGGCGAGAGCGCCGGCTGCGTGCTGTGCCTGTTCCCGATGGAGCCGCCGATCTATCAACAGTTCGGCGTCGAAGCACGTTTCGTCGGCCATCCGCTGGCCGATGCCTATCCGTTGGAGCCCGACCAGGCAGGCGCACGCGCGCAGTTGGGCCTGAGCGCGGATGCACGCGTGTTGGCGTTGTTGCCCGGCTCGCGCGTCGGCGAGATACGCCGCCTGCTGCCGATTTTCCTGGATGCCGTGACCGAGTTGAACGACGCAATACCCGGCTTGCAGGTGCTGATCCCCGCCGCCAACGGCGCGTGTGCCGATGCCATCAACACCGTGCTCGCGTCGCATGCGCTGGCGGGCAAGCTGCGCGTGCTCGACGGCCAGGCCAGCACCGCATTGCTGGCGTGCGACGCCGTGTTGCTGGCATCGGGCACCGCCGCATTGGAGGCATTGCTGGCGAAGCGCCCAATGGTGGTGGCTTACCGCATCGCCGCACTCACCTACACCCTGGTGATGCGCCTTGGCCTGATGCAGGTGCGCCGCTACAGCCTGCCTAACGCACTCGCCGGCCATCTGCTGGTACCCGAACTGATGCAGCACGACTGCCGCCCCGCCGCAATCGCGGCGGCATTGTTGCCATGGCTGCAAGCACCAGGCGCCAGCGCGGCGCTGCTGCCTGCCTATCGCAGCATCCACCAGCAACTGCGCGGCGACGCCAGTGCAAGAGCCGCAGACGCCATCGTCGATGTGTTGGCGAAACGGCGATGAATATTACCGAACACCGGATTGCCGGCGTCGATGAAGCCGGGCGGGGGCCATTGGCCGGCCCGGTCAGCGTAGCGGCCGTCATCCTCGACCCGCAACGCCCCATCGCCGGGCTCGACGACTCGAAAAAGCTCAGCCGGCAGCGGCGCGAAGCGCTGTATCCGCAGATCATCGCATCAGCCTTGGCGTGGCACATCGTGTTCGTCGCCGCTGCCGAAATCGATCGCGTCAATATCCTCAACGCCACCCTCGATGGCATGCGCGCAGCCCTGCTTGGTTTGCAACACCGTCCCACCCTGGCGTTGATCGATGGCAACCGCCTGCCCGGGGATCTGCCGTGCCCGGCGCGCGCCATCGTCGGCGGCGACGGCAGCGAAGCCGCGATCGGCGCCGCCTCGATTCTGGCCAAAGTGGCGCGCGATCGGCACATGGACACGCTCGACGCGCACTACCCCGGCTACGGTTTTTGCCGGCACCATGGTTACCCGACACCCGATCACCTCGACGCCCTGCGCCGCCTCGGCCCCTGCCCCGAGCACCGCCGCAGCTTTGCGCCAGTGCGCGCCTTGCTGGCAACCCGTTGTGAGTGATCGCAAACGCAGTATGGGTAGCGACTCGGGACTCGGGATTCAGCTGCTTCGCAGCAGCGGCCGCTGCGCGGCCTATGCCTTCGCTACGCTCGGTCGGGACTCGGGAAACGCGTAAAGCCCCGGTTCGCAAAGAATGCAACGATCGCACCTTCGCGCACTTTGCGTCTTTTGCGGACTATCCTGCGTTTGGTCGCGCCGTAGCGTTCATTCGCTTGCATGTAGAATTGCCGCATGCGCATCCCCCATATCCAGCGTTTCCTGTTCACCGGCCTGCTCACCGTGTTCCCACTGTGGCTGACCTGGGTCGTGTTCGAACTGGTGCTCACGCAACTGTCCAAGGTCGGCGCGCCGATCGTCGATGCCGTTTTCAATATCCTGTCGCCGCTGTTCCCGTCATCCACCTACATGATCGATCTGCACTGGCTGCGCTTCGCGCTGGCAGTGCTGCTTACCCTGGCGGTGCTGTACAGCCTTGGCGCACTGGCCAATCGGGTCATCGGCAAACGCCTGCTGGCATGGATCGACAGCGTCATCGCGCGCATCCCACTGGTACAGTCGATCTACGGCGGCACCAAAAAACTGCTCGCGGTGCTCGCCGTCAAGCCTGAAGGCGCGCAGCGCGTGGTGTTGATCGACTTCCCGAACCGCGACATGAAAGTTATCGGTTTCGTGACCCGCGTCATCCGCGAACAGGGCAGCGGCCGCGAACTGGCTGCGGTGTATGTGCCCACCACGCCGAACCCGACATCGGGTTACCTGGAAATCGTGCCGGTCGAACTCCTTACGCCGACCGACTGGAGCGTCGATCAAGCGATGGCCTTCATCATTTCCGGCGGCGCGGTGAGCCCCGATCAGATCCCTTACAGCCGCTCCGCGCGCACCGCCGTCGTGCCGCCGAACACCGACACCACACCGTGACCAATGGCGCTTGCCGCACTTGCGTGCCGCGCGCAGGCTGAGCGCTTGCTTTCATCCTTGTCTGCCCGTTTATAGAGGTTTCCATGCCCATTCGCCCACTCGCGCTTGCTATCGGCCTGTCCCTCACCACCCTGCTGGCGGCGTGCTCCGGCCCGAATCAGGCGCCTGAAAGCATCAGCGCCCCGGCGAGCGTGGTCGATTCCGCACGGCTTGCCGCCCAGCTCGATGCCATGTACGAGGAATTCTGGGAAGCATCGCTCAAGCTCAACCCGTTGCAGGCCACGTTTGTCGGCGATCCTCGCTACAACGATCAACTACCCAACTTCCTGAGTGCCGAGTACCGGCAACAGGCGCACGACTTCGCGCAGCAATGGCTGGCGCGGGCACAAGCCATCGACCCCGCGCCGCTCGACGGCCAGGCGCGGCTCTCGTACGACATTTTCGTGCGCGATCTCGAGTCCGAGCTCGAATCCGAGCGTTTCCCGGACTGGATGCAGCCGATCGACCAGTTCAGCAGCATGGCGAGTTTTGCGGTGCAGCTGGGCTCCGGCACCAGCGCGCAACCGTTCAAAACCGTCGTCGATTACGACAACTGGATCAAGCGCGGCGATGCGCTGGTCACGTTGTTCGATCAGGCCATCGCCAACATGCGCGAGGGCATGGCGGCCGGTGTGGTCCAGCCCAAGGTGCTGATGCACAAGGTGCTGCCGCAGCTCGACGCCATCATCAAGGCCAAGCCCGAGGACACCGATTTCTGGGGCCCGATCGCGCGCATGCCGGCGGACTTCAGCGACGCCGACAAGCAGCGCCTCAGCGAGGCCTATCGCGCCATGATCGGCGAACGCCTGATGCCGGCGTATCAACGCCTGCGCGACTTCATCGCCAGCGATTACCTGCCAGCCTGCCGCGACACCGTATCGCTGTCGGCGCTGCCCGATGGCGAAGCCTGGTACGCATTCAACGCCAAAACCCAGACCACCACCGACCTGACGCCGGCGCGGATTCACCGGATTGGCCTCGATGAGGTGGCGCGCATCCACGGCGAAATGCGCAACGTGATGCAGCAGGTGGGCTTCAAGGGCGATCTCAAGGCGTTCTTCGCGTTCGTTACCACCGACAAACAGTTCGAGTTCCCCAGCGAACAGGCGCTGCTCGATGCGTACAACGGCCTGCGCGAACGCATCGATGCGCGGATTCCCGAACAGTTCTCGCTGCTGCCGAAAGCCGGCTTCGAGATCCGCCCGGTGGAAGCGTTCCGCGCGGCCGCCTCGGCGGGCGGCGAATACCACGCGCCGAGCGCCGACGGATCGCGTCCCGGCATCTTCTACGTCAACACCTACGACCTGCCCACCCGCAAGACCTGGGACATGGAGGATCTGTACCTGCATGAGGCGATCCCCGGCCATCATTTCCAGATCGCGATCCAGCAGGAACTCGGCGACGTGCCGGCATTCCGTCGCTTCGGCGGCACCACCGCCTTCGCCGAAGGCTGGGGCCTGTATGCCGAATCGCTGGGCAAGGATCTGGGCGTCTACACCGACCCGTACATGTACTTCGGGCGCTTGCAGGGCGAGCTGTGGCGCGCAATCCGTCTGGTCGTGGATACCGGGCTGCATTCCAAGGGCTGGACCCGCGAGCAGGTGATCGCGTACATGCACGACAACTCGGCAGTGACCGACGTCGATGCCATCGCCGAGGCCGAGCGTTATATCGCCATTCCCGGCCAGGCGCTGGCGTACAAGATCGGCGAGCTCAAGATCCAGGAACTGCGCAAGCGCGCCTCCGAAAAACTCGGCGACAAATTCGACATCCGCGCGTTTCACGCGCAGGTGTTGAAAGACGGCGCGCTGCCGCTGGATGTGCTCGACGCCAAGATCAATCGCTGGATCGCCGCGCAGTAGGCGCGCATGGATTTACCACGATCCCGGGTTGCACCGCTGCCGCGGTGAACCCGGGCTACGAAATGCGGCATCGTCGGTGTAGCCCGGGTTGAGGCCGCAAGGCCGAAACCCGGGACTACCCTCATCTACTCCGCATACAACAACACCTACTCCGGATACAACAACATCGCATCGCCGTAGGAGAAGAACCGGTAGCGTTGCTCGATCGCGTGGCGGTAGGCGGCGAAAATGCGTTCGCGGCCGGAAAACGCCGACACCAGCATCAGCAGCGTCGATTCGGGCAGATGGAAATTGGTCAGCAAGGCATCGACCGATACGATGCGCTTGCCAGGAAACAGGAAGATGTTGGTATCGCCGGCGTACGGCTGAACCACACCGTCGCGCAATGCCGTTTCCAGCGCGCGCACCACGGTGGTGCCCACCGCAATGACACGCTTGCCGGCCGCGCGCGTCTGCACGATCCGATCGCACAACTGCGCGCCGACGTTCAGCCATTCGCTGTGCATGCGATGTTCGTGCAACGATTCCACCCGCATCGGCTGGAAGGTACCGGCACCGACATGCAAGGTGACATGGCCGAACTGCACACCGCGCTCGCGCAATGCCGCCAGCAACGGCTCATCGAAGTGCAGCCCGGCCGTGGGCGCAGCTACCGCGCCGGCGGTTCGCGCGAACACGGTCTGATACCGCTCGCTGTCGTCGCGCCCCGGCTCACGGGCGATGTATGGCGGCAACGGCAACCGCCCGGCACGCGCCAGCAGTTGCTCGAAGGTCTCGTGCGATTGCAGACGCAGACGATAAAACGCGTCCTCGCGCCCGATTACCTCCAGCTCGCCACCGGCATCGAGCACGATTCGGCTACCGGGTTTGGGTGCCTTGCTGAAACCGAGCTGGGCCTTGGCCTCGCGCGCATCGAGGATGCGCTCGATCAGGATTTCGACCCGGCCGCCGGTGTCCTTGTGGCCGAACAGCCGCGCCGGAATCACGCGGGTGTCGTTGAACACCAGCAGGTCCCCGGGCGCCAGCAATTCCGGCAACTCGCGCATCGCGCGATCCTCGAATGCAGCCGGTGCCGGCGGCACCCGCAGCAAACGACTGGCCGAGCGTTCCGGCAACGGCTGCTGCGCAATCAGTTCGACCGGCAATTCGTAATGGAAGTCCGATTTTTTCACGGCGAAAGGATCACTAGACGACACCCGGATCAGGTACGAAGAATGGGTAGCTCGGGGCTTGGAAGAAGCAATTGGTCCGCAAAGGACGCCAAGTGCGCAAAGGAAAGCACGAAGCCGAGCCAGTAGAAGGATGAAGCGAGCGCGGCGAAACCCAACAGTCGCCAACCCAACGCTGTTATTTGCGTCCTTTTGCGTTCTTTGCAGACCCAATGTCTTTTACGCTTTTCCACAGTCCCGGCTTCCTCATGCGCGCAAACTGACAAAATCCGGACTTCCGACCAAGCGCAACGCGTCCAGCCGCGGCCTGGCCTGTGCCAGCGCATTGGCGAGGAGTTCCCGGTTCGCCTCAAGCCGTTCGATCTGGGCCGTGTCGATTGCCGGATTATGCCGCGCCAATGCGCGCAGCCGTTCGACACGGGTATCCATTGCCGCGCGCGCCTGTTGCACCGCCAGCGCAATCTGCTCGCTCGCCTGGGTTTCGGCAATGCCACGCGCGGCTTCCAGCATCGGCGGCAACAGTTTACCGAGGAGGCGACGCTGTCCGCCGAGATCGTAGTCGCGATCGGCTGCGCGCTGCTGCGCACGCGGGCTGAGCCGAAAATCCGGGCGCGATTGCAGACGCGTATCCACCGCCACCCGGATCGGCAGCGCCGGCAGATAACGCTCGGCATCGAGCTGCGGCGCGGCGACGCATTCAAGCACGAATATCGCTTCCAATATCGCGCTGCGCGCCGGCAGTTCATCCACCACGAACGCCGCATTGCCCGCTTCGCTGGCCAGCAACAGATCGCCGGCCGCCATCACCAACGGGTGGTCGGCGCGAAGGTACAGCAGATCATCGCGCGCCAGCGCGAGATCGCGGGCAAGGCACACCTGGCTGGGGCCTTCCTTGAGTTCGTCCAGCCCATCGACCGCCAGATATTCGGGGTCGATGCTGAACACGCCGCCGCCAAGGTCTTCGTGCTGCACGCCAAGCTGTTCCAACAGGCGCAACGGAAAATCGTCATACGCGTCGTCCTCGTCGGCAGCGCGCAGCGCATCGCGCAACTGATCGTCGCCGCGCTGGCTGGCGAGTTCAAGCAGGCGGTCGCGGCCGAGCGCGATGCGCTCCGCCAATTCGACATGCACGCTGCGGCTGCGCGCGATCAGCGCGTCCACGGCTGCCGGCGATGGGTCGTGCGCCAGCGCCAGCAACTCACCGCGAAATTGCCGCAACAGGCTGCGGCCATCGGCAACCACGCTGGTAAAGGCGTTCAAACCTTCGTCGTACCAACGCAGCAGCATCTCCTGTGCGCTGCCGACAATGGCATGCGCGTGAATATTGACGTCGCCGCGCTGACCGATGCGATCGAGCCGCCCGATGCGCTGCTCGAGCTGGTCGGGATCGATCGGCAGGTCCCACAGGATCAGGTGTTGCGCAAACTGGAAGTTGCGGCCCTCGGCACCCACTTCGCTGGCGATCAACAGTGGCGCACCGTCCGGATCGGCGAACCAGGCCGCATTTCGGTCGCGTTGCAGCAGGCTCATGTCTTCATGGAAACGTGCCACCGCAATGCCGGAACGCAGCCGTAGCGCGTCTTCCAGGGCCTGCACCTTGGCCCGAGAATGGCACAGCAGCAGCGCCTTGCCCGGCGCGATCCGCTCGAGCACGCCGAGCAACCAGTCCAGACGCGGATCGCGCAAATAATCGTGCTGCGGCTCGCAGTGTCGGTCCGCAGCGATGGCATCATCCGCATCGGCGAGAAACTCGGCGAGCAAGGTGCCGTGATAGGTCGGGTCGTCGCTGGCAGGCAGTCGATCCAGATGCGCAATGCGCTGCGGGAAGCCGCCCACTGCAACACGCCGGTTGCGCAACATCACCTGGCCGGTGCCGTGACGATCGATCAGGTCGGCGATCAGCGCCGCGCGCGCGTTGCCATCGCCGGCAGCGAGTCCATCCAGATGCCGCGCCAGCGTATCGCCGTCGTTGACGAATACGCGCTGCAACGCAGCGCGCTGCTGCGCCGAAACGGCCGTGTCCCGGTCGAGCGCTTCAACGATCTGCGACAGTTCCTGGTAATGCTCGACCTGGGCCAGAAACGCATCGAGATCGGGATAACGCGCCGGGTCGAGCAGGCGCAGACGGGCAAAGTGCCCAGCCATGCCGAGCTGCTCTGGCGTGGCCGAAAGCAGCAGCAGATGCGCGGCGTCGGCAGCCAGTCGTTCGGCCAATTGGTATTGCACGCTGACGTTGTCCGGATGCCATTCCAGATGGTGCGCTTCGTCGATCAGCACCAGGTCCCAACCGGCTGCCAGCAGTTGCGCACGGCGCTTGGCGTTGCCGGCCAGCCAGTTGCTGCTGGCGATCAGCCACTGCGAATCCTCGAACGGATTGGCGGCGGGGTTGGCATCGACGATGGCTTCGCAACGCTCCTCATCATAAATCGCAAATCGCAGGTTGAAGCGGCGCAGCAGTTCGATGAACCACTGATGCACCAGCGATTCGGGCACCAGCACCAGCACCCGGCCGACCCGCTCGGTGGCGATCAGGCGGGCGGCGATCAGGCACGCTTCGATGGTTTTGCCCAGGCCCACCTCGTCGGCCAGCAGCAAGCGCACCGGATTGCGCTCGTCAGCGAGCGCCGCGATGCGCAACTGATGTGCGATCAGGTCGATACGCGCACCGAGAATCCCCCAACCCGGGTGGCTGCGCGCCCGCGCGCGGCGGGTCAGCAGTTCGGTGCGAAAATCGAAGCGCCCACTACGATCGATACGGCCCGACAACAAGCGGCTGTCGGCCTGCGATACCGGTTGTCCGGCATCGAGCTGGCCTTCGACAAAGGCGTGCGCGCCACAGGCGTAACGCAGCAAGCCATCGGTCTCGTCGATGGCGTCCACCCGCCATTCGCGGCCATCGACGCAAATCCGCTCGCCGATCCGGAATGCGGCGCGAAGCAAGGGCGCGCTGTGCATCGCATACTGGCGCAGCGTGTCTGCGCCATCGAACACGATCTGTACGTTGCGTGCCTGCACCCGTAAAACGGTGCCAAGGCCCAGTTCGGGCTCGGCGCTGGAATACCAGCGCTGACCGGGAACAAAACGTTCGTCGGCGGTTACAGTCATGGGAGTTCCGAGAGGTGTTGAAGCAGTAAGGCGTGCGATGCCGCGGCAGCCGCCTCGATGTGACACGGTTCCAGTCTTCCATTTTCGCACAACGGCCCGTGCTAAAAGAAGCCGGGACTCGGGACTGGGGACTGGGGAGTCGGAAAAGCCGGCGCATGAAGCTGGGACCTCGGCACCCGGAAAAGCCAGAGCAACAACGCAGAAGCAAGAGATGGGGGTCCGCAAAGGACGCGAAGGACGCAAATAAAGGCATGGGCTTTCCTTTGCGAACTTTGCGTGTTTTGCGGACCATTTGCTTTTCCCGAGTCCCGACCGAGCGTAGCGAAGGCATAGGCCGCGCAGCGGCCGCTGCTGCGAAGCATGACCCGTTTGCGGTGCCCACATGACCGATCGATCCGCCCTGCCACCGCGTCGTCTTGCCCCCCTGCTCGGGGCGCTGGCGATGTTCGGTGCGTTCTCGATCGACACGCTGTTCCCGGCATTTCCCGACATCGCGGCGGAATTCGGGGTCGGCAAGGTCGCGATGCAACAAACCGTCAGCGTGTATCTGTTCGCGTACGCGGTGATGAGCCTGCTGCACGGCCCACTTTCCGATGCGATCGGGCGGCGCCGGGTGATCGTCGGTGGCCTGGCGATATTCACCCTGGCTTCGGTCGGCTGTGCGCTGGCGCCAGGCATGGGCTGGCTGTTGTTTTTCCGGTTGATCCAGGGGCTCTCGGCCGGTGTCGGCATGATCGTCGGGCGGGCGGTGGTCCGCGACGTGTTCGACGGCCACGATGCACAGCGGCTGATGAGCCAGGTGTCGATGATCTTCGGGCTGGCGCCGGCGATTGCGCCGGTCGTCGGCGGCTGGCTGCTGGGCTGGGCCGATTGGCGCGCCATATTCTGGTTTCTCGCTGCATTCGGTGCGCTGATCCTGCTGGCGGTCATGCTGGCGCTGCCGGAAACGCATCCGCACAGCGCGCGCAAAGCCATGCGCGCCAGCGATCTGTGGCATGGCAATGTCGCCATGCTGCGCAACCGCGCGTTCGTGCAGCTCAGTGTGGTCGCGAGTTGCAATTTCGGCGCGCTGTTTGTCTACATCAGCTCGGCGCCGGCCTTCGTGCTCGATATCCTGCGTCTGAACGCGCAGCAATTTGGCTGGTTCTTTGCGCCGACGATCAGCGGCATGATGCTGGGCGCCTTCACCAGCGGCCGCCTTGCCGGACGGGTCAGCGGCACCGCGCTGGCCAACGCCGGCTTCATCGTGTGCAGCAGCGCAACGCTGGTCAATCTGGTTTACAACCTTCTGGTCAGCGCGCCGGCATTGCCATGGGCAGTGCTGCCACTGATGCTGGTTGCGTTTGGTGTGGCACTGGCATTTCCGATCATCACCCTGCTCGTGCTTGACATGTACCCGCGTCAACGCGGCGCCGCATCCTCGCTGCAGGCGTTCATCAGCCTGGGCCTGAACGCGATCATCGCCGGCGCGATCGCCGCAGCGATCGGTGCCAACGCAGTGCTGCTGGCCGCAACGGCAGCGGCGTTCAGCATCTGCGCCGGGCTGCTGTGGCGGCGCTACCTGCGCCGCATGCCAAGCCTGCCCGCTCGCGTCGCGGCAGCGGCAGACGGCGTGTAGTCGTCAACCGCGCGGCAGCGACTTCACATGCACGATCCCGAACAGCATCGTGTTCACGATGTGCCCGAGGCGCGAACCGGGCGCCGCACGCAAGCGCGGCCAGAACACCAGGCATTCGATCGCGTGCGCGGCCAGCAGCACCCAGAACAACCAGCGGCCGGCCGTGGCCAGCGGATGCACGATCGGAAAGACCACGGCGGCCAGCGCCAGCAGCCAGACAACCAGCAAAACAATGCGTGTGACGGACATGGCAACCTCGCTCGGGGCAAGGCTCGAAGCCTGACCGGGCTACCGGCTGGCGTCAAGCGCTTCAACCGTAATGCTGGCGCCGCGACGGCGCCTGTGGTTACAGTACATTCCAAACCGCCACCCACCGAGCCCCCCATGACGCATGCACGCTTTCTACCCGTGGCCCTGTTGACCGCCGCATCGCTGCTTGCAACCGAACCGGTCTCGGCACAATCGTTGGACGGTCCGCAGCCGGCACCTGAGGAGGCACCAGCGGCACCGCAGGTGCAACGCCTGCCTGGCGACACCACGCTGGCAGCACTGGTCGAGATGGTGCTGCGGATCGACCCGGAAGCCCAGGCCAATGGCAGTGCCATCCAGTTCCGCGTGCAGGATCGCAACCTGATCCTGGTCGGCGACGAGAACGCCGGGCGCATGCGCATCATGACCCCGATCGCGCGCACCGATGCGCTCGACATCGAGACTGTGCAGCGCATGTTGCAAGCCAACTTCGACGCCGTGCTGGACGCCCGTTACGCCGTTGCCAACGGCATCGTCTGGAGCGTGTTCATCCACCCGCTGCCGCCGATGGACGAGGCGCAACTGGCCAATGCCATCGCGCAGGTCTATATCGCGGCGGCGACTTTCGGTACCACCTACACCTCCGGCGCGCTGGTGTACGGCGGCGGCGACAGCAATGAAGAACATCGCAAACTGATCGACGAGATCAAAAAGCAGATCGCCCCGGAGATTTGAGCACAAGCGGCAACCTGTCCGCTCAGCGCTTGTCCTTGAGCAGACCGCGCAAGCCGGCAAACGGGTTGGCCTTCGCCCCCTCGACCTTGGCCTCGGCATTGGCCGCGCTCTCGCCGGTGTAATCGACGTAACGCGAGTGCTCGTTGTCGTGGCAGTACACGCACAGCAACTCCCAGTTGCTGCCGTCGGGCGGGTTGAAATCGTGGTCGTGGTTGCGATGGTGCACGGTCAGCTCCTGCAGATTGGCACGGGTGAACTCGCGCGCGCAGCGGCCGCAGATCCACGGGTACATCTTCAACGCACGCTCGCGATAACCCTTGTCGCGTTGCTCGGCATCGCGCCGCGCCTGGGCCACGATGCGATCGAGTTTGGCCTCGTCGATACCGGATTTGTTGCCTGCCATGACACCGTCGCCAATCGGAAAAACCGGCAATTACGATAGCGCAAGCGCGTCGCGTTGTCTGGCTTGCGCTAAACTCGCAGTCACCTTCCCCAAACCCTGTCATTGCCATGCCTTCCTTTGATGTCGTTTCCGAAGTCGACAAGCACGAACTGACCAACGCGGTGGACACCGCCAACCGCGAGCTCGGCAACCGCTTCGATTTCAAGGGCGCCGATGCCCGTTTCGAGCTGAACGACGGACTGGTAACCCAGATCGCGCCAAGCGATTTTCAGCTCAAGCAGATGCTCGACATCCTGCGCGGCCGTTTGGTGGCACGCGGCATCGACATCCGCTGCCTGGACGTCGGCGAGCCGGAAATCAACCTGGCGCAGGCGCGGCAGAAGGTCACCATCAAGCAGGGCATCGAGCAGAAGATCGGCAAGCAGATCATCGCCGCGATCAAGCAGGCAAAAATCAAGGTCGAGGCGCAGATCAACGGCGACAAGCTGCGCATCAGCGGCAAGAAACGCGACGACCTGCAGGCTGCGATGGCCCTGCTCAAGGCTGGCGAGTTCGAACTGCCGCTGCAGTTCGAGAACATGCGCGATTAGCCCGCATTTTTCACGTCTGTCCGTAACGAGGTAAAGCCGGGCCGTCGCTGCGCTCGGTCGGTCGCTGCGCTCGGTCGCCCACAGGGTGGGCTCCTACAAAGCGCGGTAGCGCTCGCTGTAGCTGACTGTGGGCGACCTGTCAGAGTGATCGTTGGTGCTACATTACTGCGTAGCGCAACACATGCGCCAGAAATGCGCCAGCACCCGCGCCTCGCCCCGCCCCGGCTGGGTGCTGTGCGCCAACGCGCCGGCAACGTAAGCGATGGCTTCGGCGCATGCCCGCGGTAGCGTTTGCCCGAGCACGCACTGCGCGGCGATCGCCGAGGCCAGGGTACAACCGCTGCCGTGGCCCTCGATCGGCAAACGCGGATTGCGGAACGCGATGAGATCATGGCCATCGCTGAAACGATCGGTGACTTCGCGCAACTGCCCAGCGACCGGTTCGGCAGCGGCAAGATGCGCGCCCTTGAGCAACACCGCGTCGGCTCCCAAGGCCAGCAGCGCGGTCACCGCGCGGTCGGCATCGGCTTCGCTGGCGATCGCTTCGCCCAGCAGCCATTCGGCCTCGGGGATGTTCGGCGTGATCAGGCTGGCGCGCGCGATCAGGCGGTGCAGCGCATCGAGCGCATCGGCATCGAGCAGGCGCGCACCGGAGGTGGCCACCATCACCGGATCGAGTACCACCAGCGCGGGCTTGTGCACGTCGAGCGCTTCGATCACGGTATCGATCAGGCCGGCGCTGGCCAGCATCCCGATCTTGACCGCGCCAATCCGGAAATCATCGAAACAGGCATCGATCTGCGCACGCAGAAAATCGGCTGGTGGCACGTGCACGGCGCTGACGCCGCGGGTGTGCTGGGCGGTGAGTGCGGCAATCGCGCTCAGCCCGTGGACGCCATGCGCGGCGAAGGTTTTCAGATCGGCCTGAATGCCGGCGCCGCCGCCGGAATCGGAACCGGCGATGGTGAGCGCGCACAGCGGGCGCGGATCGGCGGTCATCGCGTCACACACGTCAATGTCGGATTATGGTCGCCCACAGGGTGGGCTCCTGCAGAGAGAGATCGTCGCGGTTCTTGCAGGAGCCCACCCTGTGGGCGACCGTAACGCCACAATTTCGCCGATGATGGCCACGCGTACCAGCACATCCGGTGCGCCTACAACACGTCCGATGCGAAGTCGGCGAGGCGCGAGCGCTCGCCGCGGCGCAGGGTGATGTGCGCGCTGTGCGGCCACGCCTTGAAACGATCCACGGCATAGGTAAGGCCCGACGTGGTTTCGGTGAGGTACGGGGTGTCGATCTGCTCGACGTTGCCAAGGCAGATGATCTTGGTGCCCGGGCCGGCGCGGGTGATCAGCGTCTTCATCTGCTTGGGCGTGAGGTTCTGCGCCTCGTCGATGATCAGCCAGCGGCTGAGGAAGGTGCGCCCGCGCATGAAGTTCATCGCGCGGATCTTGATCCGGCTGGCGAGCAGGTCGTTGGTGGCGGCGCGGCCCCAACTGCCGCCTTCCTGGGTGTGGGTGAGCACTTCCAGATTGTCGGTGAGCGCACCCATCCACGGTGTCATCTTTTCTTCTTCGGTGCCGGGCAAAAAACCGATGTCCTCGCCCACCGAGACGGTGGCGCGGGTCATGATGATCTCGCGGTAGCGCTGCTGGTCCATGGTCTGCGCCAGCCCGGCGGCCAACGCCAGCAGGGTCTTGCCGGTGCCGGCGGTGCCCAGCAGGGTGACGAAATCGATCTCCGGGTCCATCAGCGCATTGAGCGCGAAGTTCTGCTCGCGATTGCGCGCGTTGACGCCCCACACCGCGTGCTGGCTGTGGCGATAGTCGTCCACGATCTGCAATACCGCGCGTGCGCCGTTGATGCGCACGACTTTCAACTCGACCTCATCGTCGCCAGGCAGATACAGGAACTGGCTGGGTTGCCATGCCTCGCTCGCGTCGCAGGTGAGTTCGTAGTAGGTGCGGCCTTTCTCGGTCCACGAACGCAGATCGGCTTCGTGCCGATCCCAGAAATCCTCCGGCAACGCGGTCGCACCGGTGTAGAGCAGGCTGAAATCGTCCAGCGCACGATCGTTCTCGTAATCCTCGGCGGCCACCCCGACGATCGCGGCCTTGATTCGCAGGTTGATGTCCTTGGACACCAGGATGACTTCGGTGTCTGGATGCTCTTCGCGCAGGGCAAGAATCGATGCCAGTATCTGGTTGTCCGGCAACACCGTGCCGAATCGCTGGTTGCCGTTGCTGGGGTGGCTCTGGAACAGCAGCTTGCCCGGCGTACGCGATACATCGAGCTGCAACGACTGCGGCCGCAGCAGGCGCAGCCCGGTGGCCACCTTGTCGGCGCCGTTGGCTTCCAGCAGATCGTTCAGCAGGCGGCTGGCCTGGCGCACGTTGCGGCTGACCTCGGACATGCCCTTTTTCGCGGCATCGAGCTCTTCGAGCACCATCATCGGCAAGAACACATCGTGCTCTTCGAAACGAAACAGCGCGGTCGGATCGTGCATCAGCACATTGGTGTCGAGAACGTAGATGCGCTTGGCGTCGGTCATAAACCCTCAGGCAAGTGGGACAGGCGATGTTGCGCCGCCAGTGCGTACCGGCAGCGACAGGTTTGAACGGAGCGAACGGATCATCGGCGCGCGCTGGCAACCGTTGCCAGTTGATCCAGCACCGCCTGCGCGTGGCCGGGCACCTTCACCCCGCGCCAACTGTGGGCAATGCGGCCACTGGGGTCGATCAGGAAGGTGCTGCGCTCGATGCCCAGCACCTTGCGGCCGTACATGTTTTTTTCCTTGATCACCGCGAACGCCTGGCATAGCGCCTCGTCCTTGTCGCTGACCAGCGAAAAGCGAAATCCTTGCTTTGCGCAGAAATTGTCGTGCGATTTCACCGAATCGCGCGAGACGCCGAGCACTTCGGCATCGAGCTTGCGGAACTTCGGCAGCAGGGCGTTGAAATCCTGGCCTTCGGTCGTGCAACCCGGGGTGGAATCCTTGGGATAGAAGTACAACACCAGCCAGCGCCCGGCGTATTCGCCAACGCTGCTGATGTTGCCACCGGACAGCGCCAGCGGCAGATCGGGAATTGCGTCGCCCGTGTCCAGCATATGGGTTCCTAGTCGAGCCGGCTCAGAACTTCATCGGATCCATGATCGCATCGAGGTTGAGATGATCGCAGAACTCGAGAAAATCATCGCGCAGCGCCGCGATATGCATTGACGATGGGATACCCACGGTGATTTGCGCGGAAAACATTTCGGCACCGGTCTGCATCGCGCGGTAACGCATGCTTTGCAGGTTCTCGACACTGATGCCCTGTCGATCGAAGAAATCGGCGAGCTGAAACAGGATGCCCGGCTTGTCCGCGGCCACCACTTCGATCACGTACGGCAACAACTCGCTCTGCAACGCCTTGGTGCCGGTGCGGTACCAGGTCAGGCGCAGGCCGTCCTCACGCTCCAGGCGCGTCAGCATGGCCTCGAGCTTGGCAACGGCATCCCACGGCCCCTGCGCCAGCGCCAGCACCGACACATCGGCGCCGATGGTAGCCAGACGGGCCTCGATCAGGTTGCAGCCGCTGTCGCTGATACGCCGTGAAATCGCCAGAAGCGGCGACTCCGGGTGCGCGGTGTAAGCGCTGATCAGCAGGTTGTTTTCGTTGGTGGCAGGACGCGGGGGCTGGTCGCTCAAGAGGGGTTCCGGATAAATCGAAGGTATGGAATGATACCGGGTCGCGACGCTGCTGCGACAGCGTGCTGTGAGGATACTTGCCAGCGCTCGCCGGCCGCAAGTAACATCGGCGCGATAAGTGCACCCGTCGCACACCGCAGGTCGGCGCCGATTCGCCAATTGCCACACCGTCTGCACGGCTTCACGGTGCAGCGTTACAGGGGATTTCGTTCTTGCAACTCCAGGGATGCATCACGGCACTGGCCACCCCGTTTACCGCCACCGGGGCGCTCGACCTCGACGCATACGCACGTCTGTTGGATCAACAGCTTGTTGCCGGCGTAAGCGCGGTGGTGGTCGCCGGCTCGACCGGCGAGGCGGCGGCGCTGGAGCCGGAAGAATACGACGCCTTGCTGCGCCTGGCCGTGGAGCGGGTCGGCTCGAGCATCCCGGTACTGGCTGGCACTGGCCTGCCCTGCACCGCTAAAACCATCCGCCTGAGCCAGCATGTGCGCGAACTCGGCGCTGCGGCGGCGCTGGTGGTGACGCCGGCGTATGTCCGGCCCACGCAGGAAGGGTTGTTTCAGCACTTTGTTGCGGTGGCAGATAGTGCCGGCCTGCCGATCGTGCTGTACAACGTGCCCTCGCGCACCGGCTGCGACCTGTTGCCGGAAACCACTGCCCGCCTGAATACCCATCCCGGCATCATCGGGATCAAGGAAGCGGTATCGACGCCGGAGCGCCTCGCCGCGCTGCTGCCGCTGCGCCGCCCGGATTTTGCGCTGCTCAGCGGCGACGACCCGAGTTGCGCCGAGGCCATGGCGCGCGGCGCCGACGGGGTGATCTCGGTCGCCTCCAACGTGGTGCCGGCGACTTTTTCGCGATTGTGCGCACTGGCTGCCAGTGGCGACACCGGTTCAGCCGCCAGTCTGGATTCCCGGCTCGCACCCCTGTACCGTTTCCTCTCCTGTGAGCCCAATCCGATCCCGGTGAAGGCGATACTGGCGCAGATGGGACTTGGCGTCGGCTTGCGCCTGCCGCTGTTACCGCTGTCCGCGGCGCACACATCAGAATCCAGAGACATCACGGCCCTGTGCCAGCGACTCGAAGCCGAAGCCGTTGCGCTGGCCGCCAAAAACGCGATTTGAAGGAGAGCCACATGAGTACCCGAGACACCGGCATCCGCTACGCCCTGATTGGAATCATCGCCGTATCGCTGCTCGCCACCTCGGGCTGTGGTTGGTTCCGCAGCAAGAAAGATCCCTACAGGAACGCAGCGGAAAACCGGCCGCTGGAGATACCGCCGGATCTGGATCGCCCGCGGGTCGATCCGGCGATGCAGATTCCGCCCGTTGCCAGCCGCACACCCAGCGCCCCGGCAAGTGCCGGCGCCAGCATCAGCGCCGTACCGCAAGCGTTGGTCAGCGAAGGCCAGTTCGTGCTCGCCGACGCGCTCGACAGCGCCTGGCGCCGGGTCGGGCTGGCGCTGGAACGCATGGATGGCGTCACCGTCGGCACCCGATCGGAAGCGCTCGGCACCACCGAGGTTGCGTACAAAGGCCAGACTTTCCTGATCCGCCTGCGCGCGCAGAACCAGAGCACCGAGGTGTCGGCGGTATCGACCGATGGCCGCTCGTTGCAGGGCGGCCCAGCCGCGGAATTGCTCGGCCTGCTCAAGGCGCGTCTGGGCTGAGCCTCGCGCCATCACGGCAAGAGCAAGAGCGGATAGTCCGCAAAGAACGCGAAGGGCGCAAAAAAAAAGGCTCTTCGTGGAAACGTGTGGGTGAATTTCGCGTAGTGATCGCGGCGTAACCCAAGCAGCGTAAGGCTTCGCGTGCTTCAGCATCGCCATGAAATCTGGCACGCTTTAGCGATGGCTACTTCCACGAAGCGTCCCCGGCGTCTGCTCGACGCCTATCGGTTCCCCGGCTTCCGTCCGCAGGCGACGGTTAAGGGTGTGTTCGGTGATCCCAAGGCGCGGGTGGTCACGCTCGTTCGGCGGGGAAAAAACAGTGGGTCTTCGTGAAACCGTGTGGGTGATTCGGCTCGTTTTCACCGTTTCACCCACATGCATGCAAACGGGCACGACCATGTCGGATCCACGCCGGTGGC
>PGZC01000014.1:28087-87631 GCA_002839995.1 Gammaproteobacteria bacterium HGW-Gammaproteobacteria-4
CGCATTCAGCACAACCCCGAAGCCTGCAAAACCTTGCCCCGCATGGCTTGCAACGCGATCAATCGCATCGAATCACCCACACGTTTCCACGAAGAGCCAAAAAAACAAATCAAGATGTGGGCTTTTCTTTGCGAACTTTGCGCCTTTTGCGGACCAATCGCTTTTCCGCGCCCCGACCGAGCGAACCGCGAAGCGGTGAAGCGAAGGCGTAGCGAACACAGCGATCGCTGTCGCGTAGCGACCGAATCCCCAGCCCCCAGTCCCGAACTTGATGGATTTCGCTACGCGCGATGGGCGGCTTCCAGCAACTCGCCGCTCTCGATCAAATCCACTGCAACGCGAACATCGCCGTCCATCGCCCGATCCACCGGCATGAACGCGATGTGCTGGCGCAGTGCGCCCAGCGCACGGGCCACTGCGGCGCCTGGCGCAAACTCGGGGCAATCGGCGAGTTCCCGGCGCAAGCCTTCCACCTCGGCCAGAAACGCCGGATACGCGGCCGACCCCGGCGCCGGCGCGCCGGCCACCTTGCCGGCGAACTGCGCGGCATCGCTGCGCCGCGCCAGCGCACGCGCGGCATTGATCATGTCGCGGCGCAGATCCAGCGCCTGCGCGGCGGTATACAGTTCCAGCGCCAGCACGCGGGCGAGATCGTGGGTCATGTCGAGCACGTGGCGTGCCTCGTTTGCGCCCATCGACACATGGTCTTCGGCGTTGGCGCTGGTCGGTATCGAATACACGCACGCCGGGTGCGCACGCGTCGCCAGATCGTTGACCAGCGCGGCAGCGGTGTACTGCACGATCATGAAGCCCGACTCGGTGGCATCCTCGTTGCCGATCAGGAATGCCGGCAAGCCATCGTTGGTGGCCGGATCGACCAGCTTGTTCAGACGTCGCTCGGAAATGCTGGCCAGCACCGGTATCGCGGCCTTGATGTAGGCCATCGCCAGCGCCAGCGGCATGCCGTGGAAATGCCCCGCCGACACCACCTGATCTTCGATTTGGCGGGCATCGGCCAGA
This sequence comes from Gammaproteobacteria bacterium HGW-Gammaproteobacteria-4, assembly GCA_002839995.1. Classification (GTDB taxonomy): domain Bacteria; phylum Pseudomonadota; class Gammaproteobacteria; order Xanthomonadales; family Xanthomonadaceae. The sequence continues at coordinate 29,108 of PGZC01000014.1, forward strand.
TCGGGAAACAGCAGTGGGTTGTCGGTAACCGCGTTGAGTTCGATGTCGATCACCCGCTGCGCCTGCGCCAGCGCATCGCGCACCGCGCCGTGCACCTGCGGCATGCAGCGCAGCGCATAGCTGTCCTGCGGCTGGTGTTTTTTGCCGCCACGGAACGGCCGGAATCGCTGATAAAACCGCTCGCGGCCGTGGCGCTGGCTCAGCGGCACCCAGTCCCAGCCGATATCGAAACGCAGCTCGCGCGCCTCGGCGTCGTCCCAGGCGTCGGGCAGCCACGGCTTGAAGCGCGGCACCAGGTGATAGGGAATATCGAGCAGGGTCGAGCCATCCAGCAAACCACGCAGTGCGCTGGCGCTGGCGACCTGGCCCGGGTGTGGGCGCAACGCATGCACATGCGCATCGAAAGCGCGGCCACGGCCGGCAAAGGCATCGAGCGTCATCGCACCGGCCAGTTCGGCGCTGTCGAGCAAGCGCTCCAGACGATCCAGTGCAAGCGCGGCGGTGGCCAGCATCTGCGCGGTGCCATTGTTCAGCGCCAGACCTTCCTTCAGCGACAGCGTAATCGGTGCCAGCCCAGCGCGTTGCAGTGCCTGTGCGCCGGTCATGCGCTCGCCCCGATGGAACGCCTCGCCCTCGCCCAGCAGCACAATGGCCAGATGCGACAACGGCGCCAGATCGCCACTGGCGCCGACCGAGCCCAGCTTGGGCACCACCGGCACCACGCCGGCATTGAGCATGGCCGCGAGTGCCTGCAAGGTGGACGGGCGAATCCCCGAATGCCCGCGCATCAGGGTATTGATGCGGATCGCCAGCATCGCGCGCACCACGTCCTCGGCGAATGGCTCGCCGGTGCATACCGCGTGGGTGACGATCAGGTTGTGCTGCAATTCGCTGGTGAGCGAGCGCCCGGACGGCGCTGCGCCCGGCAATTCATCGCGCAAGGGATGCGCGCCGAGCAGGCGGTCGGCATTGGAACCAAACCCGGTGGAAACGCCGTAGATCGGCTCCTGCAAGCGCACCTGCTCGGTCAAAAAATCCGCCGCGCGCGCGACCTTGCGCAGTTGCGGCCGATCCAGCGTCACCGCGGCGCCGTGCGCGATCGCCAGCAATTGCGCGCGGCTCAGCGAACAGCCATCGAGCGCGATCGGTTGCGTGCTCATACCCCAGCCAACGCCCGCGCCTGCGCCAGCTCCACCTTCAGCGTTGCCGCCAGCTCGTCGCGCTTGACCTCGAACTGCTGCGCGCGGCGCAGGTCTTTCACCGTCACCGCGCCGCGCGTGGCTTCATCCTCGCCGGCCAGCACCACGAAACCGATACCGGCACGATCGGCGTACTGCATTTGCCGCGCCAGCTTCTTGCCTTCCAGTTGCACTTCGGTGTTGATGCCGGCGGCACGCAGCACGCGCGCCAGTTGCAGGTAGTCGGGCAAGTCGTCTTCGCGCATCATCGCCACCAGCACTTCCACCGAACTGTCGGCATCGCGCAGCAGGCCGGCCTCGCGCAACTGCCAGAACAGGCGGGTGGCACCGATTGAAATGCCGACGCCGGGCAGATGCGACTTGGTGTAGTTGCCGGCCAGATTGTCGTAGCGCCCGCCCGAGCAGATCGAGCCGATCTGCGGATAATCGTTCAAGGTGGTTTCGTACACGGTACCGGTGTAGTAATCCAGGCCCCGCGCAATCGACAGGTTGATGCAGTAGTTCGACTCGGGCACACCAAACGCCCGCACCAACTCGATCACCTCGCGCAATTCCGCCACACCGGTGTTGAAGCTCTCGCTGCCGGTGCCCAGCGCATCGAGCATCGCCAGCGCCTGCACGTGCGAGGCCGAGCGCAATTGCACGAACTCCATGATCCGCTGCACCACATCACGGGCCAGCGCGAAGTCCGGCCCGACCAGGGTTTCGAACACCGCATCGCTACCGCGCTTGTCGAGCTTGTCGACCTCGCGCAGCACCGCGCCCTGGCGCTCCGGATCGGCAATACCCTGCCCTTCGAAAAAACCGCGCATCAGCTTGCGGTTGTTGATCTGGATCGTGAACGGGCCGATATCCAGTTCGCTGAAAATGTTGTGGATCAGCGCCGGCACTTCGGCATCGAAGCGCAGCGACAGCGCATCCTTGCCGAGCACATCGACGTCGCACTGGTAGAACTCGCGGAAGCGGCCACGCTGCGCGCGCTCGCCGCGATACACCCGCTGCATCTGGTAACGGCGGAACGGAAACGCCAGATCGTGCTCGTGCTCGGCCACGTAACGCGCCAATGGCACCGTCAGGTCGAAACGCAGCGCCAGTTCCGGCAAGCCCTCGGTGGGCTTTTCCAGCGCACCGGTGGATTGCACGAAATACACCTGGCGCTCGGTTTCGCCGCCGGTCTTGGTCAGCAACACCTCGGACAACTCCATCACCGGCGTTTCGATGGGCAAGAACCCGAAGCGTTCGTCGTTGCGGCGAATCACATCGAGCATGCGCTGGAACGCGATCTGCTCGCGCGGCAGCAGTTCCATGACGCCGGGCATGGTACGGGGCTTGATCAAAACGGATGCTCCCTGAAAACGTAGGGGAAACCGGGATGACATCCCGGCTGCAAAGGCCCCATAGTTTACCGCGTGATCCGCAGCCGTAGCGGTGGCTGCGCATCCGCCGCAGTGACAGCGCTGTGCTTATCCGTCATCATTTCCTTGGCGAACGCATCGCTGAAAGCGAGCCTCAAACGAGGAATCCCGATGCCAATCACCCGCGAACAAACCGACGCCGTGGCCAAGGCGATCATGGAACCCGATCTCACGACTCAGCAAGAAATCCGCAACAAGCGCGAGCGCGCGGCGCAGCGACTCGCCAACGGGCGACGCATCGCGGTATTCAGCCTTGCCGGATTCGCCGCCGGCGCGCTGATCGGGCAACTTGCATTTGGTTACTTCGTGCAAGCGGCGTTGATCGGCGGAATCGGCGGCGGCTTGCTTGGCCGCTGGCTGCTGCGCCGTCGCGGCGAGCAGTGAAGCCCTCCAGACCGGCTTGAGAATCGCCATTGGTGCCAAACACCTGCAAGTCCTCTGCGCGATACCGCGGCGCTGTCTCGTCACCGGCTATCGAGCAAGGCCTTGAGCGCGCTGCCCGGTTCGGCCAGCAGGGCATCCACCCGACGCTGGCCGTAGGCAATGCGTGCCTGCATGATCGGAATGTCCGTGCTCGCATCGCGGTTCGGATCCGGCGCGCCGGACTCGGGCCAGCCGGGCGGCACCGTGCTGTCGAAGTCGTCGCCGCTGCCGATGCTCACCGCCGGCTCGATGATCAAGGGTCGCATGCCCGGATGCGACTGGCCATCCGCCGCCGATGCCGGCGCAGCGTTTTCCATCGCGCTCATGTAGGCGCACACTTCGGGCGCCGCCTCGCCGAGTTGCTCGACTGCGATGCCCTTGTGGTGCAGGCTCTGCGCCAGGCGCAGGTTGTCGATGTCGCCGCGCAGCACCTCATCCTGCAGCAGATCGACCGCGCGCAGGCCGACTTCGACAAAGTTCTTGAAGCGCTTGTCCTTCGGCGACGGCCGTGTCGGCGACATCATCACGACCAGGGCTTCGCTGGCACCCAGGGCCAGCGCTTCGCGCAGTGGCGCCTTGTCGAATACGCCGCCATCGACGTACTGGAACTCGCCGCGCCGGATCGGCTCGGTGCCCAACGGCACCGCCGACGAAGCGAGCATCGCCTCGATCAGCTCCTCGAATGGCCAGAACTCCAGCGCCATCAGGCTGCCCAGTTGCTGATTGCCATACCAGTCCGTGATCGCCTGCCGATTGCGCTCCTGCGTGCACAGCACCAGCGCCGCCATCTGCAGGTTAACCGCCGGCACCACCAGATCGATCGCACTGGCGTTCAGCGCCGCCAGCTCCACGTCAAGCTCCCGGCGCAACAACTTGCGCAACGGCTTCAGGCTGACGATACCCTCGGGCAGATCGACGATCGCGGCGATCAGCTTGAACAGCTTCAGATTGCTCTTGAACACATCCTTCTTGCGGATGTTTCCGTACAGGCTGACCAGCGTGTCTACCTTGCTCCGGTCGGTGGCCGCCAACGCCGCGAATGGCGCGATCAGGCTGCCGGTGCTGGTGCCGGTCACGATCTGCCAGTCGAGGGTTGGATAGTGATGCAAAATCCGCTGGAACACACCGGCGCCGAACGCGCCCTTGGCGCCGCCGCCCGAGAACACCCATGACAGTTTGCTCATGACGCACCTCGATCGGTTGCAAGATTCGAGTGGGCGCCGGGAACCGGGATGACCAGCGCTGTACGGCGCAAGTCTAATCCTTTCGCAACCGTCGCGAATAGCTAACACCAATGTCGCTAACCGTGCACATCATTGCGCGCCGCGACACGACGGTCGCCCACAGGGTGGGCTCCTACATGAACATGCGAACTTCACTGTAGGAGCCCACCCTGTGGGCGACCAGCCGGACCGACGCTGTCGCGATGCAGGCACGCCTACCTGACGCGAAGAATGTAGTAGCCGATGACGGCAAAACCGACACCGGTAACCGCCGGCGGCAGGCCACGAATGGACCAGCCAAGCCCCAGCATGATCACGGCAAGGGCGAAGAGAATGATGGCTGTGGTTTTGTTGTTCACGCTGACCCCTTCGCTTGAACAGAAGACCGATCCGCACCGCGATCGATACGCCTACCCTCTCGCCAACGTGGCCGACTGTCAATCGACGGCGATACGCGACACCAGCAATTTGTCGATCCGGGCGCCGTCCAGATCGATCACTTCGATCCGCCAGCCGCGCCACTCCAGCCATTCACCCAGGCGCGGGAAGTGCTCGAAACGATCGATCACCAGGCCGGCCACCGTGTGGAAGTCCGCATCGTCCGGCAGCGGATCGGCCAGCGCCAGGATCTCGCGGAATTCGTCGATCGGCAGGCGTCCATCGACCAGCCAACTGCCATCCTCGCGCAGCGCAGCCATGGACTCGGTGGCTGCGCCGACATGCGCCTGCCAGCGTCCGAGCACCGCGTTCAGGATGTCGGTCAATGTCACCAGTCCCTGCACGTCACCGTACTCGTCGACCACCAGCGCCAGTTCGCACCGTTCCTTGCGCAGCAGCTCAAGCAATTTGAAGGCCGTGCTGCTCTCGGCAACGTACAGCACCGGTTGCAGGAAGCGCAGCAGATCGGCATTTTCGTTCACCGCGTTGCCGGCCAGCCGCTTCACCTCGAGCACGCCGAGCACTTCCTTATCGCTACCGCGCACCACCGGATAACGCGAACGGCCGGCGCTGCGCATCGTGTGCAGGTTGGCGGCGACATCGTCGTGCACATCGAGCCACACGATGTCGGTGCGCGGCGTCATCAACGATTCCACGCTGCGATCGCCCAGGCGCAGAACCCGGTTGAGAATGTCGTGCTCGTCCTTGGCGAGCACGCCCTGTTCGTGTCCCTCGGCCACCAGATGGCGGATGTCCTCCTCGGATACCGACTCGCCACTGAGATTCCCCAGCCCGATCAGCCGCAGCAGCAGCCGGGTGCTGACGGTCAGCGCGCTTACCGCCGGCATGGCGATGGCGGCCAGCAGGCGCATCGGCAACGCCACCACCGCGGCGATGGCCTCCGGGCGCAAGGTGCCCAACCGCTTCGGCACCAGTTCGCCCAGCACCACCGACGCGAACAGGATCAGACTGAAGCCGACGCCCAACGCCAGCGCCTGCGCATGCGGCGCCAGCACGGGCAGGGTGGCGATGGGCCCGGCGAAGTGCCGTGCAAGCGACTCGCCACCGAAGAATCCGGTCAGCAGCCCGAGCAACGTGATCCAGACCTGTACCGCCGACAGGAAGCGCTCCGGGTGCTCGGTCATCTCCAATGCAACCCGCGCGCCGCGCCGCGTCCGCCCCATGCTGCGCAAGCGGGCCGGCTTCGCGGTAACCACCGCCATTTCCGACATCGCGAAAAAACCATTCGATGCAATCAGAATCAAGACAACGACAAGGTCGATCATGGCGGGGTCCGCACCGCGCATGGCGGTCGGCGATATCCGGACGAGGGCCCGTGAGCATACCGCAACGCCCTTCAGGCGATCGGTCGTGTGCGCTTGGTCTGGGTGGGGCCGAGAGCCGGGTGACGCAGCCGCGAACAAGCCGTCATTGCAAGGAGCGACGCGACGCGGCAATCCGGAGCAATGGACGAGTCGGGGCGCTGCGAGACGCCACGCCGCGCACGGACGTGCACGTGGCGCGGGCGGGTGTCCAAGGCTTCCTCTCCAAGGCTTCCTTCTTCGCGGCCCGGCCCCTAAACTGCAACAGCAGCCGAAACCGATCAACCCGCTTCCCAAGGCCATGCAACGCTTTGCGATGGACATGCCGGATACCGTGATTCAACCGGCTTCATGAGGAGAACGAATCATGCAAACCGTCAAGCAAATCATCCACGACATCGCCGACCACCTGCCCGAGCAGGCCACCTTCGACGATGCCATGCGCGCCCTCTACATTCGGCAGAAGCTGGAGCGTTCGCTGCAAGCGGCAAACGAAGGGAAAGTGACGTCACAGGAAGCGATGGAAAAGCAATACCTGAACCATGCGCGTTGAATGGTCCGACCTCGCACGCGACGATCTGGCGGATGTGGTGGCCTACATCAGCCGGGATTCGGCGTTTTATGCCAAAAGCTTTGGCGAGAAGGTGGTTCTGGCTACACGGCGGCTCAAGGATTTTCCGGAAAGCGGTCGCATGATTCCTGAGATTGAAGACAAAACCCTGCGCGAAATCATCGTGCAAGGTTATCGCGTCATGTACCGGTCGGAAGAAAATCGCGTGTTGGTCCTCGCTGTCATGCACGGCAGCCGCGACCTGAGCAATCCAGATAACCAGCCGTGGGAAACATACTGAGCAGCTAAGGAACCTCTGAATAAGCCACATCTGGCGTCATTGCGAGCGTTCAAGCCTTTAGCCGCGAGGCCGAAGGCCGTGGCGGGAAGCAACCCATCGCCTTGATTCTCCGAGTATTTCTGGATTGCCACGTCGCTCCGCTCCTCGCAATGACAGCTTGTTCAGAGAATCCCTAAGGAACCTCTGAATAAGCCACATCTGGCGTCATTGCGAGCGTAGCGAAGCAATCCAGCGTCTTGATTCTCCGAGTATTTCTGGATTGCCACGTCGTCAGCAGCCTACGCACAACGGTAATTTCAGTCTGACCCGGGTTTCCTAGTCTGACCCGGGTTTCCTTGACCCGGGTTTCCTGCACGGAATGCACGTGGCGCGGCCGGGTGTCGGAGGCACCATTTAGACGTAACCTAGGCCATCACTGGACCCGTCAACATGTTCATCGAGCGCAAGTAGGGCTGCCCAGCACACGCCCTTAGTCAAGGCGAGATAGAAATTCATATCGTCACCACTCGCGGTAAATTCGGTCAACGGTTCTGTTGCATACCTGTGGCCTCCGTCCAACGCCTCGCCGGTAGCAAATCGTCACGAACGCCCGCAGCCTACCACGATTCAGCGAGTGCGTAGCGCAGGAACAACCATCAACGAATCAGGGCGTTACCCCTGAATCGCCGCGACTTTTCGGCGTACGTTCACGGCAGGCAGATGCCGCTCGCTTCAACGAGCAGCCGGGTCAGCAGTGGTGGCCAACCACCCCAATCACCTGCACCCACCGCTTGGCCATCACTTCACCAACACTGCTTCCGGCAGCGGCTCGGCATTCGGGTCGGGCACGCGCAGCACGCTCACGCCGGCGATCAGCAGGCTCGCGCTGCCGATGACCAGGGCGTAGATCGGTTGCCCGCCAAAGAGCAGTTTGAGCACGAAGCCGAGCACGCTGGCGGCGACCAGTTGCGGGATGACGATGAAGAAATTGAAGATGCCCATGTACACGCCCATCTTTTCCGCGGGCAGCGAATCCGACAGCAGGGCATAGGGCAGCGACAGGATCGAGGCCCAGGCGAAGCCGACGCCGACCATCGACAGCAGCAGCCAGTCCGGGTCGCGGATGAACAGGAACGAGAGCAGACCGGCGGCGCCCAGCGCGAGATTGATCAGGTGGCTGATGCGCAGCCCCAGCCAGCGCACCAGCAGCGGGATCACCAGTGCCGCCAGCGCCGCGAAGCCGTTATAGGCGGCGAACAACACGCCCACCCAGTCGGCGCCGTCGTTATAGGCCTGCGATGCGGTATCGGAACTGCCGAAGTGCACGCTGGTCACCGCTGGCGTGGTGTAAATCCACATTGCGAACAGGGCCAGCCACGAAAAGAATTGCACCACGGCCAGACGGCGCATGGCATCGGGCATGTCCTGCAAGTCCTGCATGATGTGGGTCAGCATGTTCTGGCGGCGGCTGATCGACAGATACAACATCGCCAGGCCGTACGCGCTCAGGCCACCGCCGAGCACATACAGTTGCTTGTCCCAGCCCCAGTACCAGACCGCTGACAGGCCGATCACGCCGATCGTCAGTGCGATCAGGCCGTCGCTGCGGGCAGCCTCAGCTTCCAGCTTGCGCGGGATAACCGGTTTGGCATCGCTGAAGCCGCGCAACTGTTCGGGCGGGTATTCGCGGGTGGTGAACACGGTCCAGCTCACCGCGGCCAGCAACACCACGGCACCGTAGTAGAACGCGTACTTCACCGAATCGGGCACCATGCCCGCTTCTGCGGTGTTGGCGACGCCGTACTGGGTCAGCAGCCACGGCAAGGCACTGGCCACGACCGCACCGATGCCGATGAAAAAGCTTTGCATGGCGTAACCGGTGGGCCGCTGCCGCGGCGGCAACTGATCGCCGACAAACGCGCGAAACGGCTCCATCGAAATGTTGATCGAGGCATCCATCACCCACAGGGTGCCAACCGCCACCCACAGCACCGAGGAGTTCGGCATCACCACCAGCGCCAGCGTGGTCAGTACCGCACCCACCAGAAAGTACGGACGGCGGCGGCCAAAACGGCCCCAGGTGCGGTCCGAGTAATAACCGATGATCGGCTGTACCAGCAGCCCGGTCAGCGGTGCGGCGATCCACAGGATGGCCAGCTCATCGACGTTGGCGCCGAGGGTCTGGAATATGCGGCTGACGTTGGCGTTTTGCAGGGCAAACCCGAACTGGATGCCGAGAAAGCCAAAACACATGTTCCATATCTGCCAGAACGACAGCGTCGGTTTGTTGTTCATCGCTCCCTCCCAGGAGTATTGTGCGCTGCGTTTTCGCACGCGGGTTAGCCAAGGGCGGCTACCCGCCTTTTTTTTGCGGCCCCCGATGGTAGGCTGGCGCGCTACACCAAGACCAGCATTGCATACGTATTCAGCGCCCGCGCGCAGGCGAACGACGCATGCTTTCTGGCCAAAGCCAGCATTTGCCAGTGACCGCACGCCATGACCGAAACCCTGCTGATTGCGATGATCGTCATCCTCGGTGCACCGTACGCCATCTGGCGTCTGGGCCGCACCGACTACTACGCGCCGCTGGTGGTGGTGCAGATACTGACCGGCATCGTGCTCGGGCCGGGCATCCTCGGCGCGGCCTTCCCCGAGGTTTACCAGCGGGTGTTCAACCCGGAAGTGAGCCTGGCGCTGAGCGGCATCGCGGCGTGGGCGGTGATGGTGTTCGTGTGGATCGCCGGGATCGAGCTGGACCTGCACGAAGCCTGGGCCAAACGCCGCGACAGCGCCACCACCGCCAGCCTGGCGATGGGGGTGCCGCTGCTGTTTGGCGCACTGGCCGCCGGCCTGATGCTGGCCCACGATCGCAGTTGGATGGGCGCGTCGGCGACATCGTGGCAGTTCATTGCCGGGGTTGGCATGGCGTGCGCGGTCACCGCACTGCCGATCCTGATCCTGTTCATGGAAAAACTCGACATCCTGCGCCAGCCGCTGGGCCAGCGCGTGCTGCGCTACGCCAGCCTCGACGACATCGCGATCTGGGCGGTGCTGGCGCTGGTGCTGCTCGACTTCGACCGGCTTGGCCGGCAAGCCGTGTTTCTGCTCGGCTTTGCTGCGACCACCGTGGCGATGCGCTGGACGTTTGTGCGCCTACCTGAATCGGATCGCTGGTATCTGGCGTTGATCTGGCTCGCGGCCTGCGGTCTGGCCGCCGACTGGGCCGGGCTGCATTACATGGTCGGTGCGTTTCTTGCTGGCGTGGTGATGGATGGCCGCTGGTTCAACCGCGAGCGCATGGATCTGCTGCGCCACCATCTGCTGCTGGTGGCGATGCCGGTGTTCTTCCTCAGCACCGGCCTGCGCACGCAATGGGCGATGGGCGGATGGATGGTGTTCGCGGCGGCGGCCCTGTTGTTGCTCGCCAGCGTCGGCGGCAAGTTGCTGGGCACGCACCTGGCCGGCCGTGTGCTCGGCTGGGCCAAGGGCGAAGCCGGGATCATCGGCTGGCTGCTGCAAACCAAGGCGTTGATCATGATCATCTTCGCCAACATCCTGCTCGATCGCGCGGTGATCAGCAGCACCACGTTCACCGCGCTGCTGTTGATGGCAGTGGCCAGCACCATGCTCAGCGTGCCGATGGTGGCGCCGCGGCTGCGGGCGTTGGCGCAGTCGCGCCCGGGATGATCGGTGGCGCTACTTTTGTAGGAGCCCACCCTGTGGGCGACCGTCATGTCGCGGTGTTGCCCCATCTGTCGGTTGCTGCGCAACGACGGCTCACGCCGGCCTCGCCTTCGCTTCGCTCGGTCGCCCACAGGGTGGGCTCCTACAGGGGCGCTTCGCTGTGCTCGTGAGGGGTCGCCCACAGGGTGGGCGCTCACGAGCAGGAGCGGGCAATACCGTTGTTCCCACTGAAACCCACCGTTACCGTCGTTCAACCCGCCGGTATCGTGGCGCGATACACCGCGTACGACAGGCCGGGCAGCGCGACCCGCACCCGGCCGCGATGGGCGCGCAGGGTGGCGTCGCCCTCGCCGATCAGCCGGTTCCATATCGCGCTGCCGGCGCTGACCTCCACCGTGCCCTTGTCCGCTTCGGTGCGGTTGTTGACGACGACCAGAAACTCCTCGTTGCGGCTTCTGTCGATGCGCGAGAACGCGAACAGACCCGCCTTCTTGCCGGCCAGCCGCACGATCTGCCCGCCGCGCGCCAGCCCCGGATAATCGCGCCGCACCTGCGCCATCGCGGCGATGGCGCGATACAACGGGTGCTCGCGGTCGAAGTTGTCGGCCGCGGTTGTCGCCTTGCTGCCGATCAGGCGGTTGTCGTTGTAGCTGGCAACCTGGCTCGGGAACATGTCCTCGCGCGCGTGCTGATCGTTGCCATCGCCGGTGAAGCCCTGCTCGTCGCCGTAATAGATCACCGGCACGCCGCGCGCGAACAGCAACAGCGCGTTGGCCAGCGTGGCGCGACGCAGCAGCTCGTCATCGCTGGCGCGGCCGGCGCTTGCTTCCATCAGAAAATGACCGATCCGGCCCATGTCGTGATTGCCGCTGAAGATCGGCAGGATCGCGGCGCCGTTCGCACCGTCGGCATACAGTGCATCGGCCTTGAACAGGGTTTGCAGGCGTTTGCCGCCCTTGCCATCGGCCACCACGTCGCGCAGCGCGCCTTGAAATGCGAAGTCGAGCACCGCCGGAAACGCCGCCTCGCGGGTGAAACGGCTCAGTTCCCTGGGGTCGAAATCGAACACCTCGCCGAACACGTAGAAATCGGGGATGCCCTCGGCTTTGGCGTGGGCCCGAATCGCGGGAATGAAGCCCTGCCAGAAACTGTCGTTGACATGCTTGGCGGTGTCGATGCGAAAGCCGTCGATGCGGAATTCGCTGATCCACTGCTTGTAGATATCGATCATGCCGGCGAGCACGCGCGGGTGCTCGGTAAACAGGTCATCGAGCCCGGCAAAATCGCCATACAGCGAACTTTCGCCCTTGAACGTCGAGTTGCCGCGGTTGTGGTAGTAGATCGGGTCGTTGAGCCACGCCGGCACCTTGATACCGGCTTCTTCCGGCGCCACGAACGGGCTGTAGGCAAAGCCGGGATCGCGCAGCCGGGCGAAGTTTTCCGCGGTTTGCACGGCGGGCGCATCGCCGGCAAAACCGGGGTTGATCGGCTCGCCCTGCTTGCCGCCGCGGGTGGTGTACGGGTAATCGGCAAGCGGGCGATACGGGCAGGTCGCGCTGGCATCGCCGCTGGCCAGATCGCCGCTGACGCCGCATTCGCGGTACTGGATCACGTCGGCGCTGTGATTGGTGACGATATCCATGATCACCTTCATGCCGCGCGCGTGGGCGGCATCGACCAGCCGAGTGAACGCCGCGTTGCCGCCCAGATGCGGATCGACCTGGGTGAAATCGGTGATCCAGTAACCGTGATAACCGGCGCTGCGCTGGCCCGGCGCGCCCTGCACCGCCTTGTTCTTGAAGATCGGCGTGACCCAGATCGCGGTGATGCCCATGCCTTGCAGATAATCGAGCCGCTCGCGCAGGCCGTCGAGGTCGCCGCCGTGGAAGAAGCCTTTGTGGCTCGGATCGAAACCGTGGTGATCGGCATCGCCGGCGATGCCACCGCGATCGTTGCCCGGATCGCCATTGGCGAAGCGATCGGGCATGACGAAGTAGATCAGCTCATCCTGGATCGGCCGCTCGATGGCTTTGTAGGCGCGCGCACCGTCGGCGTATGCAGCGCCCGGCAGCGCAGCGGCGAATGCCAGCGCCAGCAGCGCGGCTCGCGATGGGATGTTCGACAACAAAGTTCTCATTTGACCGCTCCAATCGGCGCGAACCGGATTGCGGCACCGCCGCCCGGCGCCAGGCGCAGGCTCAGCACCGCGTTGCTGTTCACTTCACGCGAACTGATGTCGATCGCTTCAGGATTCTTGTCCCAACTCGCATCGACACCGTCGGCATAAATCTGCGCCCTATAGCGCACGCCGGATTCGAGAAAACCGAGCGGCACGCGCAGCAAGCGGCCGTTTTCGTCGCCAACGGCACCCAGGTACCAGTCGCGGCTATTGCGGTCTTGCCGCGCGATGACCACGAAATCGCCGATCTCGCCATCGAGCGCGCGCGTTTGCGCCCAGTCCGCCGGCACATCGCGGATGAACTGGAATGCCGCGGGTTTGGCTTCGTAGTTTTCCGGCAGGTCGGCGGCCATCTGCAACGGGCTGTACAGCACCACATACAACGCCAGTTGCTTGGCCAGGGTGCTGCTGAGGTTGCGCTCGCGCAGCGCCTCGTCGCTGCCGAGATCGAAAATGCCGGGAGTGAAATCCATCGGCCCGGACAGCATGCGCGTGAACGCCAGATTGGCGATGTGACCGGGGCCATTGCCCTCCGACCAGGCGTTGTATTCCTGTCCGCGCGCGCCTTCGCGCGTCATCCAGTTCGGGTACGTGCGGCGCAGTCCGGTGTCCTTGATCGGCTCGTGGGTGTTGATGGCGATCCGGTGTTTGGCCGCCACCTCGACCACCTTCTGGTAATGGCGCACCATGAACTGGCCGTGCTGCCATTCGTGCACCGGCTTGCCGGCATCGCCGATGCGCTCGATCAGGCCATTCTGCTTGACGTAGCCGGTCTTGATCGCGCGCACGTCGTGCGCCTGCATGTAGGCCATCGCCGCGTCGAGCTGGCTTTCGTAATTGGCGATGCCGCCCGAGGTTTCGTGGTGGCCGATGATGCGCACGCCCTTGCTTTTGGCGTAACGCGCCAACCCGTCGAAATCGTAATCCGGATACGGCGTGGTGAACTTGAACAACTCGCTGTTGGCGATCCAGTCGCCGTCCCAGCCGACATTCCAGCCTTCCACCAGCACGCCCTTGAAGCCGTACTTCGCCGCGAAGTCGATGAAACGCTTCACGTTGGCGGTGTTGGCGCCGTGCCTGTCGCCCGAGGCCCAGGTCGATTTGCGGATATGCATTTCCCACCACACACCCACGTACTTGCCCGGCTCCAGCCAGGACACATCACCGAGCGCGTTGGGCTCGTTGAGGTTCAGGATCAGGTCGGAATCGATCAGCCCGGTCGCGCGCTCGGCCACCGTGAGGGTGCGCCACGGGGTGGCGAAGGCCCCTTCGGTTTTCACCTTGCTGCCGTCCGACCACGGAACCAGATCGGCCTTGAGCCGGTTGCCGCCGACGTTTTCCAGGGTCATCTCGGCGTAATCCAGCAACGCCGCTTCGTGCACGCTGAGATACAGCCCCTGTGCGGTTTTCATGGTCAGTGGCGTGACCGCTTTCCAGACCGCCGACAGCGGCGATTGGCGATACAGGTATTCGTAGCGATTGGGCAGGTAGGCGCCATTCCACCAGGTGGTGTGATCGCCGGTGAAGGCGAACTCGCTCAACTCGTTGCCGATCGTGCGCTTGGCATGTTTTGCGTCGGCCGGCACCTCGTAGCGAAACCCGAAGCCCTCGTCGTAGACCCGGAACACCACCGCCATTGCCGCCTCATCGGCGCCGGCGACGGTAACGCGCAGTTCGCTGAAGCGATTGCGTATCCACTGCCGCTCGCCCCAGGGCTGCTGCCAGGTGTCATCGACCGTGCGGGTGGCGCTGGCGACGATGTTCAGGCCATCGGCCAGCGACGGCGCATCGGAAAATTGCAGGCCAAGGCGCGACCAGTCGAGCACCGGCACACCGAAACGGCTGAGCTGATACTGCGCCTGACCATCGCGCACCTGCACTTGCACTGTCAGCACATGATCGGGCGATGCGACCGTCAGCACCGGCTCGGCGGCGGACGCAAGGCTCGCGGAGACCATCAACAATCCAGTCATCGACAGCCGCGCAGGCAATCCCCGCAATCGGGTAAATCGGTGCATCGTGCCTCCCTTTGCCTGCGTTGTCGTTATCCGGTTGCGGCGACAGCACAAAGCCATTCGCCGACCGTCGCTGCAGGTCGTGCCGCATCGTAGGCATGCCTTGTCGCAATCAACAACGACCTGCATACGTATTCATCCACACGTCTCGACCAGGACACTCTCCCCGTCATTCCAGCGAAAGCTGGAATGACGGCAAGGGATGGCTGCGCTTGCGCAAACCAGCGCGCGGGGAACACCACCACGTTTCCGCCGCCGCCATCCGGCGCTACAGTGGCGCCATCGACCTGAGGAATCATCATGGACAAGGCTGATCGCGCCATTCGCCGTATCGTCATCGTCGGCGGCGGCACCGCCGGCTGGATGACCGCCGCATCGCTCGCCAACACGCTGGGCACGAATTGCCGGATCGATCTGATCGAATCCGACGCGATCGGCATCGTCGGTGTCGGCGAGGCGACGATACCGCCGATCAAGCTTTTCAATCACGCACTGGGGATCGACGAAAACGCGTTTCTCAAGGCGAGCAAAGGCACCTTCAAGCTGGGCATCGAGTTCGTCGATTGGACCCGGCTTGGGCAACGCTATTTCCATCCGTTCGGCCAGTTCGGCGCCGAGTTCGACGCGGTTCCGCTGTACCAGTACTGGCTGCGCGAACGCGCGCGTGGCGACGATACGCCATTGCAGGATTACGCCATGGCCTGGGTCGCTGCGCGCAACAACAAGTTCGCGCCGCCGCTCACCGACCGCCAGCGCATCCAGTCCACCTACGACTACGCCTACCACTTCGACGCCGGCCTGTATGCGCAATTCCTGCGCAGCTACGCCGAGCCGCGTGGCGTGCGTCGCACCGAAGGCAAGGTGGTCGATGTCAGCCTGCGCGCCGAGGACGGCTTCATCGAGCGCGTGAAGCTGGACGATGGCACGGTGATCGAGGGCGATCTGTTCATCGATTGCTCGGGCTTTCGCGGCCTGCTGATCGAAGATGCGCTGCACGCCGGCTACGAAAACTGGCAGCACTGGCTGCCCTGCGATCGCGCGGTGGCGGTAGGCAGCGCGCACGGCGACGGCGCGCTGACGCCGTACACGCGCTCCACCGCGCATCAGGCCGGCTGGCAATGGCGGATACCGCTGCAACACCGGATGGGCAACGGCCATGTCTATTGCAGCCAGTTCAGCAGCGATGACGAGGCCACCACCGTGCTGCTGGCGAACCTGGAAGGCGAGCCCTTGGGCACACCGCGCCCGCTGCGCTTCACCACCGGCCGGCGCAAGGCGTTCTGGAGCCGCAACTGCATCGCCATCGGCCTGTCCGCGGGGTTCATGGAACCGCTGGAATCGACCAGCATCCACCTGATCCAGAGCGCCATCACCCGGCTGCTGGCGCTGTTTCCCGATCGCCATTGCGAGCCGCTGCTGGCACAGGAATACAACCGCATCACCGGCCAGGAATACGAGCGCGTGCGCGATTTCCTGATCCTGCATTACAAGGCCATCAAGCGCGACGATGCGCCGCTGTGGCGCTATACCGCCGCCATGGAAATCCCCGCCACCCTGCAATACAAGATCGACCAGTTCCGCAGTTCGGGGCGGATCGTCGCCGAAGCGCTGGAACTGTTCCAGAACCCGAACTGGCTGGCGGTATTGATCGGCCAGGAAGTGTGGCCGCAGCACTACAGCGCATTGGTTGACCTGCGCAGCACCGTGGATGCCCCGCGCCTGCTCGCCAGCCTGCGCCGGGTCAGCGAAGAAGCCGGCGCCGCACTGCCCGATCACGCGCACTACATCGCCCGGCATTGCCGCGCGGGGTAGCGGGGTTTCGGGGTTCTCGGGCGCTTGGCGCGATTACGTCCGTCGATCAACGACCCGGTCGCCCACAGGGTGGGCTCCTACAAAAAAACCGTTGCGCTCACCTGTAGGAGCCCACCCTGTGGGCGACCCGGATACGCGCTGATGTTGGGTTGCGGTCGCACCCACAAAAACGGTGCCCTGCCGTTGTAGGAGCACCCTGTGGGCGGCCATCGTCGCAGCCGAGCGGCACCGCCCCACCGCGCACCGGTATAATTCCGCCCTTACCGCACGGGCAACACCATGAACACTCCCACCGCAAGCCACGATGCCGCCGAAGCGGTGGTTGCCGAACTGGTCGATCTGCTGCGTCTGGAACGGCTCGAAGACAACCTGTTCCGCGGCCAGAGCCGCGACATCGGCACCAAATACGTGTTCGGTGGACAGGTTCTCGGGCAATCCCTGTCCGCGGCACAGCAAACCGTCGATGACGATCGCGTGGTGCATTCGCTGCATGCCTATTTTCTGCGCGCCGGCGATGTCAATCACCCGATCATCTACGACGTGGATCGCTCCCGCGACGGCAAGAGTTTTTCGGTGCGACGGGTAACCGCGATCCAGCACGGCCAGCCGATCCTGGTGGCGGCGATCTCGTTTCACCAACCCGAACCCGGCGCCGAGCACCAGATTTCGATGCCCGAGGTGCCGCTACCCGAAGACCTGCCGCTGCCCGAGCCGATGGATGCCGAAACCCTGGCTCTGCTTTCGCCCAAGTTGCAGCGCTGGGTCAATCGCGGCGGTCCGTTCGAGTTTCGCCACGTCTACCCGCGCAACGAGTTCAAGCCGACCAAACGCCCGCCGTACCAGCAGGTCTGGTTCCGTCTTGCCGACCGCATCGGCGATGACAGCGCCCAGCACCGCGCCATGCTCGCCTACGCCTCGGACTTCCACCTGATCGGCACCACCACCTTCCCGCACGGCATCAGCTATTTTCTGCCCAATGTGCAGATGGCCAGCCTGGATCATGCGATCTGGTTCCATCGCCCGTTCCGGGTGGACGAATGGTTGCTGTACGCTTGCGACAGCCCCAGCGCACAGGGTAGCCGCGGCCTGGCGCGCGGCATGATCTACCAGCGCGACGGCGTGCTGGTCGCGTCCACCGCACAGGAAGGCTTGATCCGTGTGCTGGCGGAACAGGAGTAAACCATGCGCCAGGTATTCAGTTCACCGCGTCTGGAAAACGTCGAGGGCGTAGCCCGCCTGCTCAACGAACAGGGCATCGACACCCACATCAGCCAGTCGCGCAGTTACAAGGGCCAGCGCCGCGGCACGTTCAGCTATGCGCAAAGCGGCCGAGCCGATGCCTCGCAGTGGCCGGCGGTGTGGATCGTGCGCGCCGAGGATCAGCCGCGGGCGCGCGAACTGTTGCGCGAAGCCGGCCTGCTCACCGCCACCAGCAAACCGACCTACCTGCCCGAGGCCGAGGTGGACCCGGCGCGAGCGGCGAAAAAGCCGCTGAGCGCAGCCTGGGTACTGCGTCTGCGGCTGCTGATACTGGCCGCCATCGCCGGCCTTACCCTGCTGATATATCGCAATATGATCTCGGGTTAGCCAGCCGCAGCATTCACCGGCTGCGGCGTCCACCGGTTACGATGCGCACATGCAACAGGGCGCGACCATCCGGCTGTTCCAAACGGGCGAGCATCGCTGCGGCTATTTCGTCGAGCGCATCGCCCGCGACCTGCTGCTCGATCCGCACGATGCCAACGTGGCCAACGCCTACCCCACCGCGCTGTCCAGCGGTTTCCGGCGCAGCGGCGATCACGTATACCGGCCGCATTGCCCCGGCTGCAAGGCCTGCGTCGCCGCCCGCGTTCCGGTGGCGGCGTTCACACCCAGCCGCAGCCAGCGTCGCTGCCTCGCCGCCAATCGCGATGTGGAAGCGCGCGTGGCACCAGCGCAGCGCAGCGATGAGCACTTCACGCTGTACCAGCGTTATCTGGCCGCACGCCATGCCGGTGCCGGCATGGACAACCCGGCACCAGAGGACTTCGATCAGTTCCTGCGCAGCCGCTGGAGCCAGACCCGCTTTCTGGAATTGCGCCAGGACCAGCGCCTGCTCGCCGTCGCGGTGACCGACCAGTTGCCCGATGCGTTGTCGGCGGTGTACACGTTTTTCGAGCCGGAGTTCGCCTCCCGCAGCCTCGGCACCCTGGCCGTACTGGAACAGATCCGCTGGGCGCAGCGCGCGGGAATCAGCCACCTGTATCTGGGCTACTGGATCGGCGATCATCCGAAAATGGCATACAAGGCGCGCTTCGCGCCGCTGGAAATCCTGCACAACGGGCGCTGGGTCCGGCGCAACTGAACGCGCGCTCCGCCGATCCGCCATGCGAGAATTGCACGTTGCTCCCAGTCGCCCGGTTGCCGTGACGCATTCGATGTGGCGACATCTCGACGTAGGTCGGCTCAAGCGCAGCGGAGCCGACGTTGCCGCTCCAGGACGTTGGTGTCGGCTCCGCTGCGCTTGAGCCGACCTACGAAGCCCAAGGAACTGTCTTTGCATCATGATCCGATTGCTTGTTTTTGCCCTCTCTGGCCTGCTGCTGTCCTGCTCACAGGCATCCAATGACATGCCCACGCCCGCCGCGGTGCGCTTCGCCACGTTCAACACCTCGCTGTATGCCGACACCGACGGCGGTCTGGTGGCGCGGCTGGCGAACGACGACATGGCCGCGCGCAAGGTGGCCGCAATCATCCAGCGCCAGCGCCCGGACGTGCTGCTGCTCAACGAGTTCGATTACGACGCCAACGGCGAGGCGGCGGCGATTTTCCTGCGCGACTATCTGGCCGTCGGCCAGTTCGGCGAGCAGCCGATCGACTACCCGCATCATTTCAGCGGCCCGGTGAATACCGGCGTCGCCAGCGGCCTGGATCTGGATGGCGATGGTCGCAGCGATGGCCCCGGCGATGCCTGGGGTTTCGGCCGGCATCCCGGGCAGTACGGCATGCTGCTGCTCTCACGCTTTCCGATCGACGCCGCCGCGACGCGTCGTTTCCAGCATTTCCGCTGGGCCAATCTGCCCGGTGCGCTGGTGCCCAGGAATCCGGACACCGGCGCCGCGTTCTACCCGGATGCGGTATGGCAACAGTTGCGACTGTCGTCGAAATCGCATTGGGACGTGCCGATCCAGAGTCCGCTCGGGGTGATCCATTTTCTGGTGTCGCACCCGACGCCGCCGGTGTTCGATGGCCCGGAAAACCGCAACGGCCTGCGCAACCACGATGAAATCCGGTTCTGGGCCGAGTATGTGTCCAGCAACGCGATCGACTGGCTCTACGATGATGGCGGCACACGCGGTGGCCTGGCCGCCGATGCCGCGTTCGTGATTGCCGGCGACCTCAACGCCGATCCGTTCGATGGCGATGGTTACCGGCATCCGGTACGCTTGCTGCTCGATCACCCACGAATCGATGCGCGCTTCGTGCCCACGTCGACCGGCGCCCGCGCACAAGCCGCGCGTTACGGCCTTGCCCACGAAGGCAACACCGCCGCGCATACCGGCGACTTCGGCCCCAAGGCCGGCACCCTGCGCATCGATTACGTATTGCCGTCGCGCCAACTCGCAGTGCGCGATGGCGGCGTGTTCTGGCCTGCCGCCGGCGAACCCGGCCACGACTGGATCGACGCCAGCGATCATCATCTGGTCTGGCTCGATCTGACTTCCAACCGCGTCACCGCAACGGAGTAAGCATGGCTTTTCTCGAACCCCTGCCGCCGGAAACCACACCGGAACTGGCCGACACCTTCGCGCAATTCCAACGCATCCTCGGCTTTGTACCCAACTCGCTGCTGACCATGCAGCGCAAGCCGGCCATGGTGCTCGGCTTTGGCGTGCTGACAAAAGCAGTGATGGCGTCCGACAGCGAAGTCGATCTCGGCTTCAAACGCGTCATCGCGCATTTCTGCTCGCGCGCCGCCGGCTGCCAGTACTGCATGGCGCATTCGCTGGCGGCGGCAAAAATCCATGGCATCAGCGACGCGAAAGTGGCCGCGATCTGGGACTACCAGCGCTCGCCGCTGTACAGCGAAGCCGAGCGTGCGGCGCTGGATTTCGCGCTCGCCGCCGGCAGCGTACCCAATGGTGTCGATCAGGAAATCTACGATCGCCTGCGCCAGCACTGGAGCGAGAACCAGATCGTCGAGATTCTGGCTGTGGTCTGCCTGTACGGCTTTCTCAACCGCTGGAACGATTCGCTGGCCACCACGCTGGAAGCCGAACCGGCCCAACTGGGCAAGGATGTGCTGGCGCAGGGCGGCTGGACCGGGCACCGGCACGGCGCGTAAAAGCGTCGCCCACAGGGTGGGCTCCTACAGGTGAGCATTAACGCTGCCCTGAACAACCGCCATCCGCTGTCATTTCGAGCGTTCAAGCCTTTAGCCGCGAGGCCGAAGGCCGTGGCGGGAAGCAATCCAGTTCTTTGTTTTTCCGAACATTTCTGGATTGCCGCGTCGCTTCGCGTCGCTTCGCTCCTCGCAATGACAGCTTGTTCAGAGCATCCTTAACGCTCACCTGTAGGAGCCCACCCTGTGGGCGATGCTTCTGTGGGAGCTGGCCCGCCGGAACGATCTTGCCAACGCTTCGCGTGCGCGGTGCTGCATCACGCCCTGAATGTACCCCGCCACGCTTGACCCGGCGCAGTGCGCCGCCCACAATTCATCCTTTGATCGCGATGAAGGGATGGATTGTGGATCTTGAAGCATGGTCTGACTGCATGCGCGTGCTCGGCGATGCCACCCGCGTACGCCTGCTTGCCCTGCTCGCCCGCGAGGAGCTCACCGTCGCTGAACTGGCGTCTGTTACCCGGCTGGCGCAGCCTCGGGTTTCGACGCATTTGTCGCGACTGAAGGAGGCCGGCCTGGTGCGCGACCGCCGCTCCGGCGTGTCCGCGTTTTATCGTTTCAGCGGCGATGAGCTGCCACCGGCACAACGCACCCTGTGGCAGGCACTGGAAGCCGGTGCCGACGATCCGATGCTGCGCGAGGACGCACAACGCCTGCCTGCGGTGTTGGCGCTGCGCGCTGCCGACCGCAATTGGGCCGATTCGGTGGCCGGCGACATGGAGCGGCATTATTCGCCAGGGCGCACCTGGGAGGCGCTGGCGCGTTCGGCGCTGCCGCTGCTCGAACCCGGCGACGTGCTCGATATCGCCTCGGGCGATGGCGTGCTGGCCGAACTGGTGGCCCCGCACGCAAAAACCTACGTCTGCGCCGACATGAGCCCGCGCGTGGTGGCCGCCGCGCGCGAGCGCCTGCGTCGCTACAAAAACGTGGAGGTGATGGAAGCGGACATGCACGCGCTGCCGTTCCCCGAGCCGCGCTTTGACCTAGTGGTGTTGATGCACGCGCTGACTTACGCCGAGCGCCCTGCGGCAGCAGTAGCCGAAGCCGCGCGCGTGCTGCGCCCGGGCGGTCGCCTGCTGGTGACTTCGCTGGCGCGGCACGAGCATCGCAGCGCGGTCGAACCGTTCGGGCACGTCAACCTCGGTTTCAATTCGCGCGACCTTGCCCGCTTCGCCCAACGCGCCGGCCTGAGCATCGTCACCAACGCCGAAATCACCCGCGAAAAACGCCCGCCGCACTTTGCAGTGATCAACCTGCTGGCGCTCAAGGCATGAATAACGCAACGACCGATACGACACGCGCGGCAGAACTGCCATGGAAGGAACCACAACGCGTGCAACGCCTGCTGGACCTGCTCGCCGAGCGCATCGTCATCCTCGATGGCGCCATGGGCACCATGATCCAGCGCCACCAACTCGACGAAGCCGGCTATCGCGGTACACGTTTTGCTGAAGGGTTTGATGGACAACACTTTGCCGAATGAAGGGCAACAACGACCTGCTCACCCTGAGCCAGCCGCAGCTCATTGCCGGCATCCACCGCGCCTATCTCGACGCCGGCGCCGACCTGCTGGAAACCAACACCTTCAATTCCACCCGCATCTCGCAGGCCGATTACCAACTCGAACATCTGGTGCCTGAGCTCAATCGCGAAGCCGCACGGCTGGCACGCGCGAGCTGCGACGCGTTCGAAGCCGAACATCCCGGCCGCGCCTGTTTCGTGATCGGCATTCTCGGCCCGACCTCGCGCACCGCCTCGATCAGCCCCAAGGTGGAAGACGCCGGCTTTCGCAATGTCAGCTTCGATGAGTTGGCGGAAAATTACCGCGAAGCCGCGCGCGCCCTGATCGAAGGCGGCGCCGATGTGCTGATGGTGGAAACCGTGTTCGACACCCTCAACGCCAAGGCCGCGCTGTTCGCGATCGACGATGTGTTCGAGGCCATCGGTGCGCGCGTGCCGGTGATGATCTCCGGCACCATCACCGACCGCTCCGGTCGCACCCTTTCCGGGCAGACCGCCGAGGCGTTCTGGTATTCGCTGCGCCACGCCCGGCCACTGGCGATCGGGCTCAACTGCGCGCTCGGCGCGCGCGACCTGCGCCCGCACGTCGATGCGCTGGCATCGATTGCCGACACCCACATCAGTTGCCATCCCAACGCCGGCCTGCCCAATGCGTTTGGCGGCTACGACGAAAGCCCCGAGGACATGGCGCGGGTGCTGCACGAGTTCGCCAAGGCGGGCCTGCTCAACATCGTTGGCGGCTGCTGCGGCACCACGCCCGAGCATATCCGCGCAATTGCCGATGCCGTACGCGGCATGCCGCCACGCGTGCTCGCAACGCCCGAGCCACGCACCCGGCTGGCCGGGCTGGAGCCGTTCGTGATCGGCCCGGACACCAATTTCGTCAACGTCGGCGAACGCACCAACGTCACCGGCTCGGCGCAGTTCCGCACCCTGATCCGCGAAGGCCGCTACGACGAAGCGCTGGTGGTCGCCCGCCAGCAGGTGGAAAACGGCGCCCAGATCATCGACATCAACATGGATGAGGGTCTGCTCGATTCCGAAGCGGCGATGACCCGCTTTCTGCACCTGATTGCGGCCGAGCCCGACATCGCACGGGTGCCGGTGATGCTCGATTCCTCGAAATGGAGCGTGATCGAAGCCGGCCTCAAGTGCGTGCAAGGCAAGGGCATCGTCAACTCGATCTCGCTCAAGGAAGGCGAAGCGCAATTCCTGCATCAGGCACGATTGGCGCGACGCTACGGCGCGGCGGTGGTGGTGATGGCATTCGATGAGCAAGGCCAGGCCGACACGCTCGAACGCAAAGTCTCGATTTGCAGCCGCGCCTATGCTCTGCTCACCGAGCAGGCCGGCATCGCCGGCGAAGACATCGTGTTCGATCCCAACATTTTCGCCATTGCCACCGGCATCGACGACCACAACGACTACGCGGTGGCGTTCATCGAAGCCTGCCGCGAAATCAAGCGCCGGTTTCCGCTGGTGCATGTTTCCGGCGGCGTCTCCAACGTCTCGTTTTCGTTCCGCGGCAACAACGCGGTGCGCGAAGCGATCCACTCGGTGTTCCTGTATCACGCGATCAAGGCCGGCATGGACATGGGTATCGTCAATGCCGGCGCGCTGACCCTGTACGACGACATCGAC
Source organism: Gammaproteobacteria bacterium HGW-Gammaproteobacteria-4 (assembly GCA_002839995.1). Lineage (GTDB taxonomy): Bacteria > Pseudomonadota > Gammaproteobacteria > Xanthomonadales > Xanthomonadaceae. Next base: position 53,191 of record PGZC01000014.1, read on the forward strand.
GACGCCCTGCGCGATGCGGTCGAGGATGTGGTGCGCAATCGCCGCGAGGACGCCACCGAGCGACTGCTGCAACTCGCCGAGCGTTATCGCGGCGGCAAACGCGCGCTCGGACCAGGCAGCCAGGACGAGGCATGGCGCAAGCTGCCGGTGGCCGAGCGCATCAGCCACTCACTGGTGCACGGCATCGACGCCCATATCGAGGCCGACGCCGAAGAAGCGCGACAGCTCGCCGACAAGCCGCTGGAGGTGATCGAAGGCCCATTGATGGCCGGCATGAATGTGGTCGGCGACCTGTTCGGCGCCGGCAAGATGTTCCTGCCACAAGTCGTCAAATCGGCGCGGGTGATGAAAAAAGCGGTCGCGCACCTGATCCCGTACATCGAGGCGGAGAAACTGCGCAGCGGTACTTCCGGCAAGCCCAAGGCCAAGATCGTGATGGCCACGGTCAAGGGCGATGTCCACGACATCGGCAAGAACATCGTCGGCGTGGTGCTGGCCTGCAACAATTTCGATGTCGTCGATCTGGGCGTGATGGTTGCCGCGCAGACCATTCTTGATCGCGCCCGCGAGGAGCGCGCCGACATCATCGGCCTGTCCGGGCTGATCACGCCATCGCTGGAGGAGATGAGCCATGTCGCGCGCGAAATGCAGCGCCAGGGCTTTGCCATTCCGTTGCTGATCGGCGGCGCCACCACCTCGCGCGCGCACACCGCGCTCAAGATCGCGCCGCACTACCAAGCGCCGGCGCTGTGGGTGAAAGACGCCTCGCGTGCAGTCGGGGTGATGCAGCAACTGATCAGCCCCGAGCAGCGCGATGCGCTGATCGCCAGCACCGCCGAGGACTACGCCAAGGTGCGCGCGCGCCACGCCCAGCGCGGCGATGCCAAACCATTGCTGGCGTTGAGCGACGCCCGCGCCAATCGTTTCGATGGCGGCTGGAACGACTACACGCCGCCGACGCCGCGCAAGCCCGGCATCAGCGTGTTCGAGGACTATCCACTTGCCGATCTGGTGGACTGGATCGACTGGACCCCGTTCTTCCAGACCTGGGAACTCAGCGGCCGCTATCCGGCAATCCTCGATGATGCGATCGTCGGCGAGCAGGCAACCTCGTTGTTCAACGATGCCAAGGCCATGCTCGCGCGGATCGTTGCCGAGAAATGGCTGACCGCGAAAGCCGTGGTCGGCCTGTGGCCGGCGCAGGCTGATGGCGATGACGTGTTGATACTGCGGGACTGGGGACTGGGGACTGGGGACTCGGAGAAGCAACGACAGCACCCCGCAAGCGCACCCTCATCCGAGGATTCCCCCACCGACGGAGGAAAGAACAAGGAGCATGCGACCGCACTTTCGGCTCCCGCCCTCACACCGAGTCCCGAGTCCCGAGTCCCGAGTCCCGGCTTCATCTTCCACTTCCTGCGCCAGCAAGCAGTCAAGCCGGTCGGTGAGCGCGCCAATTTCTGCCTCGCCGATTTCATTGCGCCCGCCGATAGTGGCCGCGAGGACTGGATTGGCGGCTTCGCCGTCACTGCCGGCCTTGGCATCGGCCCGCGTGTGGCTGCGTTCGAGGCCGCGCACGACGATTACAACGCAATCTTGCTCAAGTCGCTGGCCGATCGCCTCGCCGAGGCGCTCGCCGAGCGCATCCACCACATCGTGCGCACCGAACTGTGGGGCTACGCCCACGATGAAACGCTGGACAGCGAGTCGCTGATCGCCGAGCGATATCGCGGCATCCGCCCGGCGCCGGGTTATCCGGCCTGCCCGGAACACAGCGAGAAAACCACCCTGTTCGCCCTGCTCGATGCGGAGAATCGCATCGGCATGTCGCTGACCGACAACTACGCGATGAGCCCGGCGGCTTCGGTGAGCGGCCTGTATTTCTCGCATCCGGGCAGCCAGTATTTCGTGGTTGGCCGCTTGTCGCGCGAACAGGTGACCGATTACGCCGCACGCAAGGGCGTACCGGTTGCGCAAGCCGAACGTTGGCTGGCCTCGGTACTCGATTACGACCCCGAGTAGCGGAAAACACGCTTCGCGCCGTATCGCGGTCGCGGTCGCCCACAGGGTGGGCTCCTACAAAAAAACGTGAACTTCACTGTAGGAGCCCACCCTGTGGGCGACAACATCGCGCCTCGCACGCGACATCAAAGACGCCGCCACACCGCGCCGCTCAAAACGGCTTGGCAAGCACCAGGTAGATGATCGGCACCACCAGCAGCAACGGTATCTCGTTGTACCAGCGCAGCGAAAGGCCGCTGGGCAGGCTGCCACCGCCGGCACTGCGCTTGAGCAGGCGCCCGGTCGCGATGTAGAACGCAAACATCACCGCCACCAGCAGCAACTTGGCATGCATCCAGCTACCGCTCGCGGCAATCGGCGGAAACCACACCGGATTGACCCGAAAACCCAGCCACAACGGCAGGCCGAATACCAACGCGGTGGCGAACATCACATGCCCGAACCGGTACAGGCGCAAACCCATCAACACCAGCCGCTGCTGCACCGCGACCTGCCCGGACGTCTCGGCCAGATTGACCAGGATGCGCGGCAGATAAAAAACGCAGGCCATGAAGCCGATAACGAACAACAAGTGAAAGGTTTTTGTCCACAGATAGATAGCGATACCGTTCTCCTTTTGACGAAATCAACCGATGTTCGCAATGGCATGTCCGTGAAGCTGTCATTGCGGGGCGCGGCCGCTCTTGCGCATCCATGCGCTCGCGGCACTTGCACATCCCTGTGCGGCGAAGCGACGTGGCAATCCGGGGTGTTCGAAAAGCAATCCAGCGTATTGATTCTCCGAGTATTTCTGGATTGCCACGTCGCTCCGCTCCTCGCAATGACAGCTTGTTCAGAGCATCCCTAAAGGCTTGAGCGCTCGCAATGACGGCGGATGGCGCTTGTTCAGGGTTTCATTATCTCTCAGCATGGACGCCCGGTGCGGTGCCTCAGAATGCCACTTCCACCCGATTTCGGCCAGCGCGCTTGGCGGCGTACATGGCCAGATCGGCCTCGCGCGTCAAGGCCGCGAGCAATTCGCCCGGCTCGTCGTCGTGGATTGCATTTTCATCGAGCATCGCCAGCCCGATACTGACCTGAATGCGCACCACCACGCCAACCGAGCGCACCTCCAGGGCATCCACCGCCTCGCGCAGCCGCTCGGCAACCTGCAGCGCGTGCGAAGCTCCGGTATCGGGCAACAGCGCGGCAAACTCCTCGCCGCCCATGCGGCCGATCAGATCGGCACCGCGCAATTGTGCCTGCAACACGTCGGCCAATCGCTGCAACACCGCATCGCCAACCGCGTGACCGTAGGTGTCGTTGAACTGCTTGAAGTGATCGACATCGATGATCAGCAACGCCAGTGGGCGCCGCTTGCGCGCGGCATCGGCGATCAGCTTTTCGCCCATCTGCTCGAACGGCCGTCGATTGAACAACCCGGTCAGCGGATCGGTCGCCGCCATCCGGCGCAGATCGGCCACTGTCTGTTCATTGCAGATCAAGACATAGCCGAACGATGCGATGACCGGAGCAAGTGCGGCGTAAACGAACACCACCGATTGCAAAACCGTTGGCGCGAAGACTTCCCGCGGCGCCGTCGCGAAAAACCCTTCGTAAACAAGGCGAAATACCATGACCCCGGCGCCGAAGAAAAACACCGCCGCGGTAAGTTGAACCCCGGCCTGCTGCACTCGCCACGGCCCAGCCAGGGTCTCGCGCGCGACCTGAAACAGAAATACCGCAATGAGCAACGACAGCCCGAACACGCGCCACTGCGGCTGGTGGACGACCAACACGTCCGCGCTCAATCCGATGAACACGGCCGCGCTGAGCGCGTAGACCAGGCGCGGCACGGTCGAATGTTCGTGCATCCGGCGCAACGCATGTGCGAACAGCGCAAATGCCAGTACGCTCAGCGAATTGCCGAAAACGATCGACAGGTAATCCGGAATCTGGCCGCGCAACGCGATCAAGGCCCAGGCCAGCGGTTGCAGCAGCATGCCCGACGCCCAGATCGTCATGCTGGCGCGGATGCGCCCGTCATGGTAAGTGCGCGCAGCCAGCAGGCCGCCGCTGAACAAAATGCCCAGCAATACCGAAACCATCATCACGCTGCGCAAATCGATGTCAATCAACACAGTGCCGGGCTCGCGACGGGATCACGCCAAGAATAACGCACCACACCACCGATGTCGGTGCTCGATACACTGGTTCGACGATATCCCGATGCAGGTCGGCTCAAGCGCAGCGGAGCCGACCTACGAGAAGCGGCCACTGCCCACAGACCGCTCACGCCGGCCGCCAGCCGGTCAGCAACAGCAATACCGGCACCGGTGCGATCGCCAGGCACAGCATCAGCAGATAGTGCGGATAGCGGAACTGCCGGCTCAAACCCGCAAGCAAGGCGATGCCGCCACCGCCACCAATCAAAGCGTTGCCGGGCAGGTTGAATGCCAGCGCCAACGCCAGATAACGATGGCGCAGCAAAAACGGAACCACCCGGGTCGGCGCAATCTGCAACAGGTAGTCCAATTGCCGATCGCGCGGTATCTGCGCCAATGTCTGCACCAGCTTGCCGGCCCGCTCCAGCCGCAGCCAGGCCAGCATCGCCGCGATGGAGGACAGCGGCACCTGCCGGCCCACGGCATAGGCAAGCGACAAGCCGACCAGGGTCGCGAAATACATGGCGACGATCCCCTTGGGGCCGAGCAACAGCATGATCGCAAAGCTGATCTCGACGCCCGGCACGAACGGCGTCGCCAGTGCCAGTACATAAATCACGAACCACAGCAGCAACGCCCAGTCGCCCCAGCGCGCGAACGTCTCGCCCAAATAGCCGTCGAGCCAGTGCATCAGCCAACCACCGCCGAAATGCACCGCGGCAAGCAGCGCGATCAACGCCACCAGCTTGAACAGCCAGGCATAGCGGCGCGTGGCGGCAAGCGCGGGCAGTTCCGATTGCGGCATGGCGTTGCGGCTCAAGGCGACGGACGACACAGTGTAAGCGGTAACCCGATCCGCTCGATGCAACCGAAACCACCATGCGCCCCCGGGTTACGGCCTCCGGCCTCAACCCGGGCTAGAACAAGCCGGGAAACGAAACATCGCCGCATTACACGGGCACAAGCGGCAACGCGATGCGCGCAATGCAGCCGCTGCGATCGGTGCGGTTGCGCAACTGCAAGCTGCCGCCGTGCGCTTCCACGATCTGCCGCGCCAGCACCAGCCCGATGCCCGAGCCGCCCGGCTTGGTGGTGAAGAACGGCACGAACAGGTTGTCCGACCCCGCCAGTCCAAGGCCCTCGTCGATGACCTCGATGTGCAAGCGCTCGTGTACCTGCGACCAGCGCAACTGCACGCCACCGTGTTGCGGCAATGCGGCATCGGCAGCGTTGCGCAGCAGGTTGATCAACGCCTGCTCCAATTGATCCGGATCGAACCGACAGACCAGCGCCGGTCCTTCGTGCAATGCCACTTGCAGGCGTTGTTCCAGACGCGCCACCCGCGTCAGCAACGGCGCCAGCTCGACCGCGCGCAGGCGTGGCGGCGGCAGCCGCGCAAGCGCGGCATACCCGGTCATGAAACGATTCAGGGCTTCGGCGCGGTCGCCGATCACACGCAAGCCGCCCTGCACATCCTCGCGCCAGTCGTCGGGCAGATGCGGGCGTGCAGTGAGGTCGGCCAGGGTGGCTGCCATCGACTTGATCGGCGCCAACGAATTGTTGAGTTCGTGCCCCAGCACGCGGATCAGGCGTTGCCAGGTTTGCCGCTCTTCCTCGCGCAGGGCGCGCGAGAGATCGGTGATCACCAGCAGATCGTAGGGCAGCCCGCTCTGGCGAAACCGGAAACGGCGCACATCGAAGCTGCCCGTGCCGCCGGGGAAAGCGCGGCGCACCACCGCTGCCTGCTCGATGTGCAGGCAATCGTGCAGGCCGAGCACATTGGCCGAGTTGCCAGCGACGTCGGCGGCCCGCACCTGCAACAGGCGCTCGCCGGCCGCGTTGATCAGATGCAACTGCTGGCGATGATCGAAACTGAACATCGCGATATCGATGGCGGCAATGATCTTGCCCAGCAAGGCGCTCGCCTCTTCCACCCGCAGCCGCTGCTCGCGCAAGGTGTGCGACAGTGCGTTGACCTCCCACACCACATCGCCGATGGCATCGCCGCGGTGCGCGCGCGAGCCGCGCAGACTGTAATCGCCCTCGCGCAGGGCTTCCAGCAAATTGGACAGGGTATACAGCGGAAACACCACGCGCTCGCGCAAGCGCGCAACCAGAGCGAACGTAAACAATGCGGCGAGGCCGACCAGCATCCACAACCCGGCGCCCGGCTCGGGGCGTTGCCACAACAGCCACGCGATCAGCAGCAGCGACGGCAGCAATGCCAACGCGACATCCCACAGCAAACGCCGTTCGAAGCGTGCACCGTTGGCGCGCTGCGGTGATTGGCCGGGTGCGTTCATGGCGGCATTATGACCTTGCGAGCGATTCGTCGGGTCGTGCATACCGATCATTTGTAGCTCACCGTGTAGGAGCTCACCCTGTGAGCGACCCGGATACGCGCTGATGATGGATTACGGTCGCGCACACAGCGCTCCTACAGGTGTGCGCAGGTCTTTTTGTAGGAGCTCACCCTGTGAGCGACCCGGATACGCGCTGATGATGGATTACGGTCGCGCACACAGCGCTCCTACAACGGCAGGCCATATTTCTCCATGCGCCGATACAGCGCGCCGCGGCTCAGCCCCAGCCGTTGCGCGGTGCGCTGGATATTGCCTTCGCACTGCGTCAACGCCTGCTGGATCATCGCCCGCTCGGATTGCTCCAGATTCAGGGCGCCGCCGCTCGAGGTTGGCGCCTGCGACGCGCTGGAGCCGACCGAAGGCATCACATCGACCTGCTCGATCAGCGCACCGTTTGCCATCAACACCGCGCGTTCCACCACATGCGCCAACTCGCGCACGTTGCCCGGCCAGTGCCAGTCTTCCAATGCCCGCAGCGCCGACGGCGATAGCCGCAGGCTGTCGCGCTGGTAGCGCTTGGCGAAGCGCAGCAGCAGATCATTGGCCATCGCGGCAATGTCCTCGCGCCGCTCGCGCAGCGGCGGCAGGCGGATTTCGACGGTGTTGAGGCGATACAGCAAGTCCTTGCGAAAACGCCCGGCCGCCACTTCCGCCGGCAGCTCGGCATTGGTAGCCGACACCACCCGCACATCGAGCTTGATCGTGCGCGACGAACCCAGACGTTCCAGTTCACCGTCTTCCAGCACCCGCAGCAGCTTGGGCTGCTGCTCGGCGGGAATGTTGGCGATCTCGTCCAGAAACAGGGTGCCGCCATCGGCCAGCTCGAAGCGGCCGATGCGGTCGCTCCTGGCATCGGTGAACGCGCCGCGGGTGTGGCCGAACATCTCCGACTCGAACACGCTGGCGGCGATGCCGCCCATGTTCACCGAGATCATCGGCTGTGCATGACGCCGCGACAACCGGTGCAACTGCCGCGCCAGCACGCCCTTGCCGGTGCCGTTTTCGCCGAGGATCAGCACATTGGCATCCGATGGTGCCACCCGCCGCAACAGCTCCAATACCGGCTGCATGCTCGGCGCCTTGGCGATGAACGGCTCGCCATCATCACCGCGCAACAGGCGGTTTTCGGCAGCCAGACGCTGCTCGCGGCGGCGGCTGTGCGCCAGCTTGAGCTGCGCGCCCAGCACGTTGAGCAGGCGCCGGTTGTCCCACGGTTTTTCGATGAAGTCGGCGGCGCCGGCCTGCATCGCCTGCACCGCAATATCGATGCTGCCCCAGGCCGTCATCACCACCACTGGCAGCTCGGCATCGAGTTTGCGCAGCGCCGCCAGCAGCTCCAGCCCTTCGATACCCGAGGTGGTGTCGCGGCTATAGTTCAGATCGATCAAGGCGGCGTCGAAGGACTCCGTGCGCAGCCGTTCCAGCGCCTGTTCCGGCGTGGACACGACCACACAGGCGATGCCCTCGCCCTTGAGCAGCAGGCGCAGCGCCTGCAACACGTCGGGCTGGTCGTCGGCGATGAGGATGCGCGGGTTCATCGAGGGCTTTCCCAAGGGTTGAAAACCTCTACCCCCATGGTTTCAAAATCCCGCACGTTGCGTGTCACCACGGTCAAACCGTGGGTGCGCGCCGTGGCTGCCAACAGCGAGTCCACCATGGTCAGCGGCCGCCCTTGGCGCATCGCTTGGCCGCGCATATCTCCCCACAATTTCGCCGTGTCCATGTCCACATCCAGAGTGCGCCCATGAAACTTCGGCAGCATGACGTTGTTGAGCCAAGTGTGGAGCTTCCCGGCGCGCACCACATCGCCGAGCCGGCTGATGCCCTGCTGGATTTCCGCCACCGTGATTACACTGATGTAGCACTGCTTAGCCGTATGGTCTTGATCGAGCCATGCGACGACTGCCGCATCCGGCCTGGTCCGCGTTGGTTCCGAAATCGCGCAGGTATCGAGCAGGAAGCCCGCGCTCACAAGTCGACGGGCCGGTCGATTTCAGGGATGCGCTTGAACAGCTCATCAGGATCGATATCCAGATCGCGCGGCGCGGTGCGCATCAGAAACGTGCCCAGCGGTTCATGCTGGACTTGCAGTTGCCGATAGTCCGCCAATGACAACACCACGGCGGTGTCCTTGCCGTGCACGCTGATGATCTGGGCGCCCTTGGTTTGCGCGGCGCGAACGACTTCGCTCAAGCGATTCTTGGCTTCTTGCAGTTGCCAGCTCATGGTGGCCTCCGATCAATTCTGTCTAGACAGTCTAGACAGAATCATAACTCATGCGTCTTCCTGCAACCAGCTATAGAAAGCCGCCGGCTCGGCCACACCGCCATCGCCTACCCAGTTCTCCAGCCGCAGTCCCGGTACGCGCTTGAACTCGCGAAGATTATTGGTCACCAGCGTCACGTCCAGCGCCAATGCATGACCCGCAATCAGCAGATCAAGCGCACCGATGGGCTGTCCCTGCCGTTCCAACTGGCTGCGAAGCGGCCCGTAACGGCGCATCGCGGCCTCGTCGAAGGGCAGGATTTCCAGCGGCGCCAGAAACTTGTCCAACGCCTGCCGATTGCGCACCGAGCCGCTCTTGTCCACACCGAAGGCCAGCTCGGCGCCGGTGATGCTGGAAATGGCGATTTCGCCAATACACCTGCCGACGAAGTGTTCAAAAACCTGCTCAGGCCGGCGGTTGATGATGTAGATGCAGGTGTTGGTATCCAGCAGATAGCGCACCGTCTTCATTGCGGCCAGGCTTCGCGCGTTTGCTGTTCGGGCTGTTCCCGCTGCAACTCGAATCCTGGCTCGAACTCGTCCAGCGCCTCCTGCATCACCTGCCACGGCGCTTCCACCGGCAGCAGCAGCACGCCATTGCCGAAGCGCTTGGCGATCACTTGATCGCCCTCGAAGCGCAGTGACTTGGGCAGGCGCACCGCCTGGCTGCGTCCGGACATGAAAAGCTTGGCCGCGGTAGTCATGGCTACCTCCGGGAACGCTGATGGATATCAACGGTAACTACCCGATCCGGACGTGTCAAGCGCGTGCGTGGCAGTAAGGCGAAATGGCTCGGCAACGCACCGACTGCCCGCAACCGATGCCGTTGTTGACCCGCCAATCATACATTACAATCAATGTATGAAGACCATCACTATCAATGTAAGCGAGCCGGTCTACGATGACTTCCGCCGCGCCGCGCAAACGCTTGGCCGCCCGACGTCCGAGCTGATCCGCGAAGCCATGGAAGGGTATCGCCGCGATCGCCTGCGACCGCAGCGCGATCTGCGCGGCTTTCGCCCGCAGTCCTTGGGCCGTGTGTTGCAACCGCTATCGAACGACGACGACTTGCTGGCGGAAATGCTCGCCCCATGATCGGCGCCGATACCAGTTTTCTGGTCGGTTTGGCCGTGCGCGAGCATCCGTCGCACCCGGACTGCTGGGCGCTGTTTGAACGCGACATTCTGGGCCAGCCCGGCAGCTTGGCGCTGGCCCCTCAGGTGCTGGCCGAATTCGCGCACGTCGTCACCGACCCGCGCCGCTTCGAACATCCGCTCGACATGGCTACGGCACTCGACCTGTGCGAACAGTGGTGGAACGCGACCGAATGCCGCCCCGTGGCGGTCGATGCCGAGGCCGGTATTCAATTTCTGGCGTGGATGCGTGAGCACCGGCTCGACCGCAAGCGCTTGCTCGACACCCTGCTCGCCGCCTGCTACCACCGTGCCGGGGTAAAGCGCATCGCCACCAGCGACTGGCGCGATTTCGCGCGTTACGGCGTGTTCGATGTCGTCCGCATCTGAAGCCCCACATCTGAAACTGGCTCGACACCCGCATGCCCGAGAACACCCCGACCCACATGCCCGAATGGTCGGCCCTGGCGACGCTACTCGCCGAGGTCCGCCGACCGGGCGATTACGTCGCCAGCGGCCGGATCGAGACGCCGATGCCGTCGCTGCACGTCGATGGCGTCGGCAGAATCTCGTTTCCGGTCCCGGCCGCACAGGCCCGCGCCTTGATCGAGCACGCCGCCGAGCGCGCGCCATATGGGCGCGGCGCCGCCACTGTGCACGACGAGCGCGTGCGCCGGGTGTGGCAAGTAACGCCGAATCGCATCCAACTGGCCGGCAAAGCCTGGGCGGCAAGCTTGGCAGGTATCGTTTCGCAGGTAGCCGAAGGCCTCGGCTGCCAAGGCATCGCGGTTCGCGCCGAGCTCTACAAGTTGCTGATCTACGAGACCGGCGATTTCTTCGTGGCGCATCGCGACTCGGAAAAATGTGCCGGCATGTTCGCCACCCTGGTGGTGGCCCTGCCCTCGGAACATGGCGGCGGCACCCTGAGCATTCGTCATGGCGGGCGCGAGGCGCAGGTCGATCTGGCCAACAGCGAGACCGACGAACTGCGCTTCGCCGCTTTCTACGCCGACTGCGAGCACGAAGTGCAAGCCTTGCGTTCGGGCTACCGACTGTGCCTGATCTACAACCTGGTGCAAGCGCCGCAATCACACCAGTCGCTATTGCAGGCACCGGATCGCCGCGCCCAGGTACACGCCTGCACCGGTCTGCTGGACGCATGGGCACAACGCAACGACGGCCCGCCGAAGCTGGTCTATCCGCTGGAGCACCACTACACCGAAGCCGGGCTGTGCTTCGCCGCACTCAAGAACGGCGATGCCGCCAAGGCCGCGGTACTGCGCGATGCCGCAGCGCAAGCGGCCTGCGCCTTCCACCTTGGCATGATCCATATCGAAGAGTCGGGTTCCGCCGAATACTCGGGCCGTGAATGGGGTAGCCGCCACTGGCAAGCCGACGACCGGGACTACGAAATCGGTGAAGTATTCGATCACCGCCGCTATCTGGGTCCGTGGCGTGATCGCGACGACCAGCCGGTCGAGTTCGGCCGAATTGCGTTCGAGGATGACGAACTGCTGCCCGCCGATGCCCTCGATGGCGAGGAGCCGGATGACGTGCATTTTTCCGAAGCCACCGGCAACGAGGGCGCCAGCTTCGAGCGCACCTGGCTACGTGCCGCACTGGTGCTGTGGCCGCACAGTCGCTTCGACGCGGTGTGCCTGTCGGCCGGCACCAAAGCCGCGCTGGCGCGCCTGTGCATCCTGCTCGGCGGCTCCGATCAGGACGGCGCCGATCAGAGCGCCCAACCGCGCGCGCGCGAGGTCGCCGCCGCGATCCGTCTGATCGCCGCCATCGCCGAGCGCTGGCGCACCGATACACCCGCCGAAGGCATCCATCTGGCGCAACTGTTGCGCCATGCACAGGCAACCGCCGATGCCGCGCTGATCGAACAGCTGTTCTCGGGCCTGCTGCTGGCGCGCTACGACGGGCTGCAAAACGCGGCAATCCACGCTTGCACACAGTACCTCGATCCAACGCGCTGCCTGCCGTTGTTGTTGGCGCTGTTCGAGCGCCACGCCACCGCACGCCCCGCCGCATGTCTCGCCCTGTGGTTGCTGCTGGCGCGCGCCAACGCTGCCGACCCGGTGTTGATCGACGCCCTCGCCGCCTGCCTGGTCGCGCATTTGGCCGCGTGCGAGCCGGACCGCCGACGTCAGCATTACCCTTTCGAGATGCACACGAACGAAGACTGGCCGGTTGGCGACATCGATGACGACGACATCGATCGGGTGGCGCCAGGCAGCCATCGCGAGCAACCGCCGGCACCCACGATGACACCCGCTCTCGTCGCCGAATTCGTGATCGCGTTGGGGCAATGCGGCCTCGCCGCGCACCAGGCACAGGCCGTGGACGGCATGACCGCCAACCCCCATGTGTTCGCTGCGGAATCGATCTTGTTGCCGACTTTGGAGCGGATCGCCGGCAACACACCCACCGCCGCCGCATCCGCAGCGCTCTGGCGCCATTGCGGCGCGCATTATTTGGCGCGCAGCGAAACCGCACCGCAGCCGCCGCCCGATTGGGCGCGCACGGCCGATTTGGCCAACCACTGTGCCGACTGCCGCGACCTGCAGGATTTCGCCCGCAACGGCCAGGCGCCAACGCATCGCTTCCGCCTGCGCGAAGACCGCCGCCGGCACCTCGAAACGCAGATTCGCAGCCACCGGCTCGACATCGCCACCAGCACCGAACGCAAAGGCTCGCCGCACGCCCTGATCTGCACGAAAACCCGCGCCAGCTACGAACGCGCCGCCCACCAGTACCTGCAGGATCGCAACGACATGGCGCGGCTGCTCGACGTGACCGAGCGCATCGACGTGCCGGATGCAGACCTGTGCGAGCGCTTGCGTACCGCGCTGGCGGCGGGCGGCTGATCGGCAAGGCGCGGCAGGTCAACGGCGGTTCGACGTACGCGAATACGGTGAGATCGCCGATCAGGTTGAAGGCCTGAAAGACGAAACCGATCTCGCGATTGCGGATGCGCGCGCTTGCAGGCGCTTGACCCTGAAAATGCGCCGGTGCCAGAATCGAACGCATGAGCAGAGTGATCGAGCCATCATCAAGGCGACCGCGGCAGGTCGCCGAACAGGTCGCCAGCATGGCCCGCCGTATGCTGGGCGCCGATACCAGAGTGTATTGGTTCGGCTCATGGGCGGAAGGCCGGGCCGTCGAACGCTCGGACGTCGATGTCGGCATCATCGCCAGCCGGCCGATCCCGCTCGACCAACTCAGCCGACTGCGCGGCGCGGTCGAGGAATTGCCCACACTGTACATGGTCGATCTTGTCGATCTCAACGCGGTCGGTGCGGAGCTGCGCGAGCGTGCCGTTACCCGAGGCATCTGTTTGTGATGCCGGCGGCGTATCGCTTTTCGTCAAGCGCTGGATCGGATGCGGGAAGTGCTTGGTGAACACGAAACTGCAATCACCCGCGACGCCGCAATTCAGCGCTTTGAGTTCAGCTTCGAGCTTGGTTGGAAAGCCATACAGGAAGCAGCGCGTGGTGAAGGTATCGACTGCGCATCGCCAAAGGGATGCGGCCGTAGCGCCTGGCGCCTTGGCTGGATCGATAGTGAAACCGGCTGGCTGGCGATGCTCGAAGACCGTAACCTCACTGTGCATACCTACGACGAAAAGCTCGCCCATGACGTCTACAGTCGCTTGCCCGAACACCTGACCCAGCTTGAGGCGATCGCCGTGGCGCTCCCCGCCGAAGATACTTGAGGCGAACGTGTGCGAGCGCTCGCGTACCGCACTGGCGGCGGACGGCTGACCGGCACTCCGCAGTAGCTGCCAGCGGCGGCGCGCTACGCCACGCGCAACGCGTCCAACCGTTCAGCCATGTCCTGATCGTGGAGGCGCCAAGTTGGCGTGCTACGGCAAAGCGCCTGCTGGTTGCGCTGCCTGCTGGTTGCGCTTGAATAATCCCTCGTCAAGGCGTATCTTTCTCGACCCGTCGTCGGTATATACTGCGGTATATTCCATGCTTGTGGAGGACGCATGAAATCCGCAAAACTATTCAAAAATGGACGCAGCCAAGCGGTCCGCCTGCCGGCGGAGTTCCGCTTCGAAGGTGACGCGGTCCATATCCGCCGCGACCCGCTGACCGGCGACGTCATCCTGAGCCCGTACCACGGCACGTTTGATGACTTCATCGCGCTGCGTGACCAACTGCTGACCCAAGCAGCGGACGAGTTCCAAACCTTTGCCGTGCCCCGCGATCCGGCGCCGCCGACCGAGCGCGAGTGGCCGTGAGCCGACCCCACATCCTGGATACCAATGCCGTATCCAGCCTGATCCAGGGTCGGGCAGCGCAACTCGATGCCTTGTTGCGGGGACGCAAGCTCTGCCTGTCTGTCATCAGCGAAGCCGAACTGCGCTATGGTCTGGCGCGCCGACCCCAAGCCACGCGCCTGGCGCAGGCGGTAGAGAGCCTGCTTGCAGCCTGCACCATCCTGCCCTGGACATCCGTCACCAGCCGAAGTTACGGCACCTTGCGCGCGCAACTGGAAGCAAGCGGCGTGACCTTGTCGGCGATGGACCTTTTGATCGCCGCCCACGCCAGCGAACACGATGCAGTGATCGTCAGCGCCGACCAAGTGTTCACGCGCGTACCCGGCCTCACCGTGCTGAACTGGACCTTGCCGCCGTGATGGCCAGGGCCTGAGCATACACAGCGGTTTGGCGGCTGCGGTGCAGACCCACTCATTCATGACGCAACGCCACCATCGGATCGACCCGCAGCGCGACATACAGCGGCCGCAGCACCGCCGCCAGACCGACCAGCAGCATCAGGGCCGGCACGCCAAGCGCGGTCCAGGCATCGGCACCAAGCAGCTCGGGCTCGATGTCGGACAGCAGGCGGCCGAAAGGGATCGATAGAGCGAGCCCGCCGGACAGCCCGAGCACGAGCGGCCAGGCAACGCTGCGAAAAGCCGACCACGCGATCCGGCGCGACGGCGCACCCAGTGCCCGGCGGACCCCGAACTCGTGCAACCGCCGCGCCACCCGCGTGCTCAGCAGGCCGTAAATGCCGATAGCGGCCAGCAGCAAGCCGAGCAGCCCCAGCGCGGCTACCATCTGCGTGGTGATCGTCACGAGCGAACGACCATACGCGATGGCGTCGTCAAGACTGCGCAGCCAGTACAACGGTAACTCCGGATCGAGCGCGCGGACGATTTCACTCAACCGTAGCGCAAAGTCGTCCGGCGCGCCGCGCGTGCGCACTGCAATAGAGAGGTAACGCTCGGGATGCTGCGCCAGTGGTGCCAGCACGGCCGGCCGGCGCGGATCGTCCACTTGCGCCAGGTGCAGGGGCTCGATCACGCCGATGATGCGCAGCCAGCGCGGCGTCCCACTCTGCGTGCCTACCGCTATCCGACGGCCGAGTGGATCGCGACCGCCGAAGTGGCGCTCGACGAAGCGACTATCGACGATTGCCACCGGCTCGGAGTCAGCGGCGTCGCTGGCGTTGAAGTCGCGCCCGGCGAGCAGACGGATGCCGTAAGTGTCGAGATAGGCGAAATCGACCGCAGCCGAGCGCACCCGACCCGCCGTCGTATCCGCGGGAACGTCCTCGACCAGAATCTCGTCCTCGCTGCCGGTGAATCCCGGCACTCCGGTGCCGAGCGTCGCCGCGACGACGCCGGGCGCGGCGCGCAGTTCATCGCCAAGCCGATTGACGAGGCCGCGTCGGACCGCCTCGTCGTCGTACACGGAATCTGCCACTGCAATGCGCGCCGTCAACACGTGATCGGTGCGGGCACCGACGTCCGAGCTCAACATCCGCCCGAACGACTGCGACATCAGCAGCGCGGCTGTGACCATAACCACCGAGAGCGCCAACTGCACACCGCTCAACGCCGCGCCGATCCGCGATTCGCGGCGGTCGCCGCCGGCGCGCATACCCGCGCGCAATACATCGGCGGTGGGCAGAAATGCGGCATGGCGCGCCGGTGCGAAGCCAGCAACCAGCCAGACCAGCGCCCCGGTCAATAGCGCGAAGCCAAGCGCTGGCGCCGGCAGGTCGAAACGCAAGTAGTACGGCAGGGGATCCTCCGCGCTTCGAATCGCCTGATCGAGCCAAATCAATCCCAGCTGCGCGAGTCCAACGCCCGCGGCGGTCGCGAATGCCACTATCCACGCCACCTCCGACAACACCGTCCAGGCGCGGCGTCCCGGCGAAGCGCCGAGCGCGGCACGTACCGCGAACTCGCGGCCACGTTCGATGCCCGCTGCCAGCAGCAACCCAGCGGCGTTCGCCGCCGCGATCAGCAGCAGCACGAATACCAGCGCGAACAAAGCGCGCTGCGACAGCCGCGACTGCCAGTCCACGAACAACCAAGACAGCGGTTGCAACATCGCAGCATAGCCGCGGTACAGTTCCGGCGCGCGCGCGCGCTGCACTTCGAACGCTGTCTCAACCGCGGCAGCCGCCTGCGTTAATCCAACCTCAGGGCGCAGCCGGGCGACAGCGATCAGCCGTCGTTCGGCCTCCGCGCTCGCCTCCACCGGCAACGCCAGCGGCAGCCAGACCCGCTCGTCGTAGGGAAACGCGAAGCCAGGCGGCATCACTCCGACCACCGTCGCGTCGCTGCGATTGACTCGAATGGTGCGTCCGACGATACCCGGATCGGCGGCATGGCGGTTGCGCCAAAGCGCATCGCTGAGCAGCACAACCGCCGGAGCGCCGGGAATCGCGTCATCGCTGTCGAAGCCGCGCCCGACCGCTGGCGTCACGCCGAGCAGCGGCAACAATCCCGGTGTGATGCGCGCACCGGTGACCCGCTCGGGCCGCTCGCCGCCGCCAAGCGCGACCGTCTCGATGCCAAAGCCGGCGACCGCCTCGAACAGATCCTCACGCCCGACCAACTCGCGAAAGTCGGTGGCATAGATGTCCTCCCACTCCTGCGGCCGCTCGCGATGACTCATCGCGATCTGCACCAGCCGCTCCGGTTCGTGAAATGGCAGCGGCTCGATTTGCGAACGCCACACCACGGCGAAAAGCATCGTCGATCCACCTATACCGAGCGCCAGCACCAGCCCTGTCAACAGTGCCAGCGTCGGGCGCCTTATCAGCGCGCGCCAGGCATAGCCGAGTGGAAATATCGAGACGTTCATGCCCGCTTCTCCCTATTCGTAGCGCAGCGCCGTCATAGGATCGGTGCCGGTAGCGTGACGGAACTCGCCAATGAAATCAGCGAACATCAGACGCCTCTCATGCTTCGCGCAGTGCTTCAGTCGGCGCGATCCGAAGCGCCCGCCGCAGCGGCACGATGGCGGCGCATACCAACGCCGCCAGCATCACCGCCAGCGTTCCGAGCACGCTGAATCCGCCGACGCTGCTTTCGTCATACAGCGACTGGCTCAACGGGCTTGCCAACTGCACGGCCAGCGCGATGCCGAGCACGGCGCCAAGGCCGGACCACACAGCCAGACCGCCGGCCAACACGCGCACCACGTTGCTGGTGGATGCACCCAAGGCGCGGCGCACGCCGATCTCGCGCACCCGCTGCGTCACCAGGCTGCCAAGCAGGGCCGCGAGCCCAGCCGAGGCCAGCACCAGGGCGATGCCGCCGAGCGGGGCGAACAGGCCGAGCACCATGCGCGTCCAGGCATTGGCGCGCCAGCGCAAATCGGCGAAGCTGCCGAGGTCGGTGAGCGCGATGTCGGGATCGATGGCGCGAGCGATCTCGGCCACGCGAGCCGCCATTGCCGCGCCATCACCACGGACGCGCGCACTCACCGCCAGTTCGTAAACCGGCGCCTTCGCCACCGGCACGAACACGCTGGGCCGATCCGACCCACCGACGCCGCCAAGCCGTACCGACTCGCTGACGCCGACCACCACATATTCGACTTCTCCACCCGAATCGTGCAGCGCGAAGCGCCGCCCGACCGGGTCATCCGTACCAAACAGCGCCGTCGCGAAGGCCGGATCGATCACCGCCACCTTGCGCTGCTGGTCGATTTCCTCGGCAGTGAACCAGCGTCCACTGCGCAGGCCGAAGCCATAGACATCGCGGTAGCCCAGGTCTACCGGCGCGTAATCGGCATTCACCGTGACCTCGCCATTGGCGACGTCGCGATTGGAGGTGAGCGCGACCGGAATGCTGCCCGACACGGTGACTGCAGCGAAGCCCGGATCCGCCGCCAGGGCCTCGCGCAGACGCTGCGCGAACGCCCCCTTTCCGGCTGGCATGCTGCTGTTGAACTGGGCCACGATCACCGACCCGGTATCCAGCCCCAGTCCGCGCTGCAACTGCATATGCGCGCCTTCGACCGCTTGCAGCGTCACCAGCACCGTCACCACCGCCAGCAGGGTCTGCAATCCGAACATCACCCGCCCGAAGCGCGACAGCGCGCCACCGGCCGTGCGCGCGCCGCTGCGCAGATCCTGCGCCAGATCACCGCGCCGCAACCGGCGCCAGGTCGGCAGGGTCAATACGCCCACCGCCAGCAGCGCGACAACACCGGCAACTGCCAGCACCTTGGGCGACAGCTTCATCACGATGTACAGCGGCTGACCGTTGTCGTGCGTCCACAGATAGTGGTTCAGCGCATCCAACGCCCATTGACTCGCCAGCAGCGCCAGCAGCCATCCGCCCGCTGCCAGGATCGCGCCCTGCACCAGCAGGCTGCCCAGCACCCGCCCCGAAGTCGCGCCCAGCGCATGCCGGGTGGCGAGATCGCGCCCGCGTCCCAGCCACTGCACCAGCAACAGACCGCCGGCATTGCTGGCTGCCAGCACCATTACCAAGCCGGCGACCACGGTCAACACCAGCGCCAGCATCTGGGTAGCTGGATCGGAACTGCCGGTGCCGTCGAACACCAACTCGATGCGCAACGGCTTCTCGCGCGCGGCATTGCCCAGGCGACGCTCGCGCTCGCTTTGCCGCTCCGCCAATGCCGCCGCGATCGGCCCGAAACGGGTGGGATCCTCGATGCGCAGCACTGCCTGCCACGGCCGCGGCCAATGTTCGCTGAGCGCCGGCAGATGGACCGCGCGATAGACCTGCTGCTGAAACGGAAAGGCCCGTTGCGGCGGCAATACCCCGACCACCGTCACCGGCGTTCCATCGAGCCGGATGATCCTTCCCAGCACAGCCGGATCGGCAGCAAAGCGCGAACGCCACAACCGGTCGCCGATCACCACCACCGGCGCGGCATCGGCGGCGAAATCGGCGGCCGTGAAACCACGGCCCAAGGCCATCGGCCAGCCCAAAGCAGCAAAAAGATCGCCATCGAGCAACAGGCCGCTCACGCGCTCGGCACGGGAGTCGTCACCGGCGCCTTCGCTGGCGACGTTGAAGTCGTTCCAGCGCAGCAGCGCGGCATCGGCCAGTCCCGGCACGTCGCGCCGCAGTGCCAGCGCTTCTTCGCCCGGCAACGACAGCGAACCGGCACTACCCTGACCGGCACCCAAGCCATAAAAGCCCTCGCTGCGGGTCGCTTCCGGCGCCACGCCGGACACCGTTTCGACGATCGCGGCAATGCTGCCGACGCCCGCCAGGCCGCAAGCCAGGACAAAAACCACGGCGAGATTGGCCAGCGGCCGCGCCCGCAGCAGGCGCCAGGCATCGATCAGCGCGAAACGCAGGGCATTCATGGTGCCTCGCCTTCGCTGTTCGCAGCCTGCGCGGCACCGGCGACCCGCGCCTGCAACTCCACCCGTGGTTCGCGTGTGCGGGCAATCTGCGCATCGAGCCGCGATGCTTCTTCGTGGCGCAGGCGATGCAGGGTTTCTTCGTCGACCACCTGGCCATCGAACATGAATATCTTGCGCTGCGCGAAATCGGCATAGCGGCTGTCGTGGGTGACCATGCAGATCGTCGCGCCGCCCTTGTGCAGTTCGTCGAGCAGGGCCATCACCGCCTCGCCGTTCTTGGAATCGAGGTTGCCGGTCGGTTCGTCGGCGAGCAGGATCGAGGGTTTGCCGACCAGAGCGCGGGCCACCGCGATGCGTTGTTGCTGGCCGCCGGAGAGCTGCGCCGGGTAGTGCTTCAGGCGGTGCGCCATGCCGACCCGTTCCAGTGCTTCGTGTACGCGCTCGCGGCGCTCGGCCTTGCCGACGCCGTCGCGGTAGGTCAGCGGCAGTTCGACGTTCTCGAACACGCTGAGATCGCCAATCAGGTTGAACGCCTGGAAGATGAAACCGATCTCGCGGTTGCGGATGCGCGCGCGCTCGCTGGCGCCGATGTTCTGCACCGGCGTGCCGTTGAGCGTGTAGGCGCCGGCGCTGGCGGTATCGAGCAGGCCGAGAATTGCCAGCAAGGTCGATTTGCCGCAACCTGACGGCCCGGAAATCGACACGTACTCGCCTTTGGCGATGTCGAAATGCACGCCTGCCAGGGCGTGGGTTTCGACCTCGTCGGTGTAGAACACCTTGGTGATGTCGGTGAGCTGGATGAGGTAGGTCGTGGCGTTGTTCATCGAAAGTTTCCTTGAGATTTTCCGTATCCTGAAAGCATCCGCAAAAGCATCGTAAAGCCCGTTTGTAGGAGCCCACCCTGTGGGCGACCGGCAAGCGATATCGCCGCATCGGGTCGCCCACAGGGTGGGCTCCTACAGGGGGCGTCGTGGTTTTGGCGATTGCACGTGCCCCTATTCGATCTTGAGGCGGTCATAGGCATCCCACTGCGAGGTGTCGGACAAAACGATCCGGTCGCCCACGCTGAGGCCACCAGCAATTTCGATCTGGCTCACCGAGGCCCGGCCCAGCTTCACCGGCACCCGCAGCGCGCGATCAGAGTCGGCTTCGAGCCGGAACAGGCGTACCTCGCTTTCCGGCTGCCCATAGGCCGGCCGGCCGACGTACAGCACGTCGCTCAGACGCTCGATTTCGATGGTGCCGTCCACGCTCAGGTCGGGGCGCGCACCAGCCGGCAGTGCGCCGGTCAGCTCCACATCCACCTGCACGCTGCCGTTGATCACCGCCGGATCGATGCGGATCACCTGCCCGGCCACGATGCCGTTGCGCGTGTCCACGCGCACGCTCTGGCCGAACGCGACATCGCGCACCTGGGTTTCCGGAATACGCAGCTCCGCCATCAGATCGCCGGGTTTGGCCACCCGTGCCAGGTTGATGCCGGCGGTCACCTGCTGGCCCTCCTGCACCGGCACCTGTTGCAGCACCCCGGCAATCCCGGCTTTCAGATGCAGGCCGTCGGCCTGGCGACGGCGCAACTCGGCGGCATTGCGCAGTTGATCCAGCCGTGCACGGTCGGCGGCCAACTGCGCGGCGATGGTCTGTTCGAACTTGGCGATGCGCTCCTGCTCGATGCCGGTGCGCAGCTTGAGCTGCTCGGTCGCCAGTTCGCTGCGCCGCGCCTGGATGCGCGAGATGATGCCGCTCGCGGCAAGGTCGCGCTCGGCTTCGGCCTGCAGGCGCGCGGATTCGTAGTCGGATTTCACCCCGGCCAGATTGGCGCGCTGATCCAGCAACTGGCTTTCCAGGGTCATCCGGTGCGCCTGATAGTCGGCTTCGGCCGCCTTGAGCGCGGCCTCGGCGCCGAGTTGCAAGTCGATCACCTCGGGATTGCTCAACTCCAGGATGACGGTGTCGGCCTGCACCTGCGCACCGGGCTTGACCACGATGCGTTCGACGCGTGCGTTGGTCTCGGCGGCGATCCAGCGGATTTCACGCGGCACCAGGGTGCCCGGGCCACGCACCTCGCGCAGCATGTCGCCGCGCTTGACGGTATCGAGCCACAGGCTGGAACCCGCCACGCCGGGCGCGGCCGGCTCCAGCGACGCCACCGCCCAACCGGCGAGCAGCACGGCAGCCGCAGCGGCGGCGAGGTAGATGACACGACGGCGCTGGGCGCGTCGTTTGAGATCGGGGCGATGAATATCCATGCCCCGGCATTGCAACCGGCATGCCAAGCGATCGCCGCATTACCGATCAACAACTTGCGTACGACGGCCTTGATGCCAGCGTCCACTCCCGAACCGGGGTGTCCGCTAGTGAACATCATGGCAACGTCGGATCCGCGCCTGCGGCGCTTGATCCGACCTACGCATAAGCTCATGTAGGTCGGTTCAAGCCGCGCAGCGGCGGAACCGACGCCAAGGCCTATTCCAATGACGCGTAAGCTCATCTACGCGCAAGCTCATGCAGGTCGGTTCAAGCCGCGCAGCGGCGGAACCGACGCCGATGCCTATTCCAATGACGCGCAAGCTCATCTACGCGCAAGCTCATGCAGGTCGGTTCAAGCCGCGCAGCGGCGGAACCGACGCCAAGGCCTATTCCGATGTGGCTGGAATGGGCGGGTCGCAATGTCGCCGGATCGGGCTTGTTCAACCCGCCCCAACCGCCGGGCGCACCCCTGTTTGCGCCCGGCGTCCCCTGTCGGTCAACGCGTTGGATCAATGCCGCGAATACGACGCGGCACCGGCCTCGTCCATGACCACCGACTGATAACCTTCCTGTCCTTCGCCATCGCTCATCGCAAATGCCTGCTGCGCGTCCGCGCGATTGCTGAGCGATTGCAGCAACGCCTCGCTCGGCGGACCGGCATCCACGGCAACGATGTCGGCCATGCTGCCAGCCGCCTGACGCACCATCGACGGATCGTGGGGCTGTAGTGCCGCGCGCTCCGATTCACTGGTTTCAATGACGATTTTCATGTCCGCTCCTCCGATTACCAGCCCAGCACCGCGTAACGTGCTTCGATCTGCACTTCCGCGTTGGTGAGGTTGCTGATGTCGATCCAGTAGGTGATGAAACGATCCGACGCGCGCTCGACCCGCACATTGAAGTCGATCTGCGGCGCACCGGGCCGTGGCGACAGTGGCACCACGTTCCACAACACATGCAGGTGTTCCGGCCAGCTGTGGGTGAACCAGCGCCGGGTGGCGTTGGCCGGCAGCGAACCGGTGAACTGCACGCCGAGCCATTCGCGCTGCTGCAACGCCGATGCGATCAACTGGCGCAGGTTCGGCCGGTTGCCGATCCGTTGCGTCCGCGGCCGCCCCGGGGCGTCCGTTTGCGGCGAACCGGTGGCACGCAGCAATGCGCGGGCGCGGGTCGGGCTCAGCAACGGGCGTTGCCGCGCACGCAACGCGCCTTGCACGCAGGCCACCGCGCCGACCACGATCGGCGATGCGCTCGACGTGCCGCTGAACTGATCCGTGTACCACAGATCCTCGTTGGCGCCGCCCTGCAAATCGCCATAGCCGCAGGTGGTGACTTCGCGGCCCCAGCCCTGCGCGTCGATGGATGAGCCGAAGTTCGAGAAATCCAGACGCGAACGATCCGGGCCGTGATTGCGCCCGTGCGTCCCCGGCGGCGGCGCGCCGGCGCCGATCAGGATCGATCCCGAATCGGCCAGGTTGCGGTTGAACGGATTGCGCCACGTCGCCGGGAATCCATTCGGACGCGTGTTGTACAGCGGATCGTCCAGATTTTCCGCACCGTTGCCGGCCGCGGACATCACGATCACGCCGCGCATCACCGCGAAACGGATCGCAGCGAAATCATCGGGCCACCATTCGATGGCGATGAAACCGCGCTGGCCCTGCGGTGCGCTGAAGTTGAAGCGCGGCCCGGGCCGGTGCAACTCGATCAGGATCACATCGCCCTTCTTCGATAGCTGCGCCGCTTGCCGGATTGCGCCGGCACTGCCGGTGCCGCCGAAGATCGATACCCCGCGCACCCGCGCGTCGGGGCAGATGCCGGTGATACCGAAATTGTTGCGGTCGCCGCCGAGCACGCCGATCACCGCCGTGCCGTGATTGCGCCAGCCGATGTCGGTCGTCGGTGTACCGCCGACCACGCCGCCCTGGTTCTGGTGCAGATCCTCATGCGCGAACCGCCACGCACCCTCGATGTCGATGATGCCGATACCGGCGCCGCGCCCACCTGCCACGGTGGCCGCATAAAGCGCGTCGATGCCGCCTGGCGCTGCGTTCAGGTAACCTTGCCGCGCGGTGAAGTTGGCGGTGATCGGCGGCGCATCGGCCTCCAGCGACTGCATGATGTTGACCCACTCGCCGCCCGTCGCGCCCCCCCCGGTCTCCGCGACCGCGCGTTGTTGCGAGGGATAAGCCGGCGGCTTCACGTACGCCGATTCCACCGATTTGCACTGCGCCAGTTGCGCCACCAGTTCATCCAGCGATTCGTCGGCGGCATCGACCTTGTAGTACAGCGATAGATCGGGCACCTCGCCCAGCGTCTGCGCGTCCGCTGCCGGCATTTCTGCCGCCATGCTGGCACGCTCCTGCTGCAAGCGATCTTCGCTGTCGCCGAACAACGGCACCATGGTGGCGTCGAGCTTCTTGAGCACTTTGTCCAGATCGCTCACGTCGGCGCCGCTGAGCGAACTGATGGTGGTTTGATGGGACCGCAGGTTCGCCTCGCTATGTGCCACCACGATCAACTCGCGCGGTGCGAGCCCGTACGGCGGCTGGAACGGATTGGACCCGGATTCCCGATCCGATGATTTCTTGGCCATGACATGTACCTCGATTCTTCGATCCGACTAGAAGGGGAGTTCCGCTGCCGGCTTGACGTACGCCGCGTCGATGCCACGCAACGCGAGCAACGCGACCGCCAGGCGAGCACCTTCGTCATCGTCACGGACCTGCGCCACGAACCAGCGCGACAACTCGGGATCGGGCATGCCCGGATGTTGCAATTGCAGGGTCGTCCCTGCCTGCGCGAGCACATTCCGCAATTGCGCTGCATCCGTACCGGACGCAGCCCCCCTGCGCCAGCGTTCAGCGAGTTCGCTATCGAGTTGTACGACCACTTCCACGTTGCGCATCCCGTGCATCGGTGACGAATGCGCACCCTAGCGCCGCAGCATTCGGGTAGCGCGGGATTTTGTGCGCGACACCGTGATTTTTGTGCGCGGTGTTCTGCGATCGGTCGCCCACAGGGTGGGCTCCTACAAAAAGCTGCCGTTCGCGCGTTTTCTGCAGGAGCCCACCCTGTGGGCGACACCAGGCATTGGGCTCGCCAATGGCTTCAATCAACCCACCTCACGCTGACGGTGGCGGAACGCGCTGGGCGAACAACCGGCGTGCTGACGAAACTGGCTGGCGAAATGCGATGGGTCGCGAAAGCCCACACAGAACGCGATTTCGGTAATCGGCGCGTCGGTGCGTTCGAGCATGTCCACCGCGCGGCGCATCCGCTGTGCGCTCAGATACTGGCGAAAGGTCACCCCGTGTTCCTCATGAAAGGCGCGGCTGAACTCGCTTCGACTCAAATCGCAACAACGCGCAACGTCCGCTTCGGAAATTTTCTCGTGCAGATGCGCATCCACGTAACGGCACGCTTTCGCGGTGCGCGGCTGCTCGGCATCCCGTGCAGCAAAGCGCGCGCCCATCGGCACCGCCGGGGTCGGCATCGCATTCGCGCGGCTGCCGTCCGCGTCGCGCGCCGTTGCCGCCTTGCGCAGCCAATGCATGCGCTGCAGCAACGAGTCGGCGGAAACCGGCTTGATCAGCACGTCCCAGACGCGTGCGCGCAAGGCCCACAGCAGGACTCCGTCGTAACACGGCTCGACCAGCATCAGCACCGGGATGTTGGCGTGTTCGTTGCGCACGCGCAGCAACGCACGCAAACCGCGCGTATCGGGATAATCGAAATCGAACACGATCAATGCCGGTTGAATCTCGCGCACCGTTGCCAGCAACCCGTCATCGCCGCGCACGACCGCCAGCCGGCACGCCGAAGCCAGTTCGCGCATCGGCCCGTGCGAACGTCGGCGCAGGCAGTGATCGACCCACAGGGCATCGACCCCGTTCATCGCATCCCTCTGCCCGACGGCGGCCGACCAAGCGGCCGCGATCGTCGAGCCTGCAAGGGCGCGCGGAAAAATCCCGCCTGCGCCGGACGACACCCTGGCCACCCCCTTGCGGCAACATCGGCAAACCGCGATGTGCCGGGCAATGGTAGCGCAAGCCCGCATGCATGGCAGCAACCGCCGCGCGCCGTACAATGGCGATCGACCGGCGAATGGGCCTGCCCGATGCACAGCTTCCTGTGGTACGACCTCGAAACCTTCGGCAAGGATCCGCGCCGGACGCGAATCGTGCAATTCGCTGCGATCCGCACCGATGCCGAGCTCAACCCGCTCGATGAACCCGGCGTGCTGTGGTGCAAGCCGGCCGACGACCTGTTGCCCTCGCCCGGCGCGACCCTGGTCACCGGCATCACCCCGCAGCAGGCGCAGCGCGAGGGCATGCCGGAAGCCGAGTTCATCGGCCGCATGCACGAGTTGATGGCGCAGCCGGGCACCTGTGCGGTGGGTTACAACAGCCTGCGCTTCGACGACGAGTTCGTGCGCTTCGGCCTGTTCCGCAATTTCCACGATCCCTACGCACGCGAATGGGCGCGCGGCAATTCGCGCTGGGACCTGCTCGAATACCTGCGCCTGGCCCATGCGATGCGCCCGGACGGCCTGCAATGGCCACAGCGCGACGACGGTTTCGCCAGCTTCAAGCTGGTGGATCTGGCCGCCGCCAACGGCATCAGCCATGAACACGCGCACGATGCACTGTCCGATGTGCAAGCGCTGATCGGCCTCGCCCGGCTGGCGCGCGCAGCGCAGCCCAAGCTGTGGGATTACGCGCTGAGCCTGCGCAACAAGCGCAGCGCCGCCGCGCACATCGACGTCGTCGCGCAGATGCCGCTGCTGCACGTGTCCGGGCGGTTTCCGGCCAGTCGCCGCCATGCCGCGCTGGTACTGCCGATCGCCCGCCATCCGCACATCGACAGCCGCATCATCGCGTTCGATCTGGCGCAGGATCCCGAATTGCTGCTGACGCTGCGCGCCGACGACATCGCCGATCGCCTGTACACGCCCGCCGCCGACCTGCCCGAAGGCGAGCAGCGCATCGCGCTCAAGGAAATCCACCTCAATCGCTGCCCCTCGCTGGTGCCGCTGGAATACCTGCGCGACGCGGATTGCGCCCGGCTCGGCATCGACATGCAGGGCAGCCTCGCCAATGCCGAGTTGATCCGCCGAGCCAGCGACCTGCCGGAAACGCTGCGCCAGGTGTACGCGCGGCCTTCGCCGTTTCCGCCCGGCGATGTCGATGCCTCGCTGTACGATGGCTTCATCGCCGACGCCGACCGCCGCCATTGCGATCGGGTGCGCGCCACTCCGCCCGAACGCCTCGGTCACGAGCACTTCGCGTTCGCCGATCCGCGCCTGGGCGAGTTGCTGTTTCGTTACCGCGCGCGCAACTGGCCCGACACCCTCGACGCCGACGAGCGCGCGCGCTGGGACGACTACCGCCGCCAACGCCTGCAAACCGACATCGGCTGGTCGGAATACACCTTTGCCAGCCACGCGGCCGAGATTGCGCAGTTGCGCCGGCAGCACGCCGACGATGGCCGCGCGCAAACCCTGCTCGATGCGCTGCAAGCCTGGGCCGCGCAACTGGAAGCTTCGTTATGAGCCCGTCGGCATCCGTAGGTCGGTTCAAGCGTAGCGGAACCGACATCGCAAGACTGGAGTTCACTGTCGGCTCCGCTGCGCTTGAGCCGACCTACCTCACCCTGACGCATTGAGGAGCCCCTTTTGAGCAGCTATTTTTCCGACCAGACCTTTCGCTTCCAGCGCGCGCTGGCGCGCCACAACGAGCGCGAGTGGTTCCACGCGCACAAGGCCGACTACGAAGCGCACCTGCGCCAACCCTGCCTGCAACTGATTGCCGACCTGCAGGCGCCGCTGGCGAAACTGAGCGCGCAATTCGTCGCCAACCCGCGCCCGGTTGGCGGCTCGCTGTTCCGCATCCATCGCGACACCCGCTTCGCCGCCGACAAAACCCCGTACAAACCGTGGGCCGGGATGCGGTTGTACCACCAGCGCCATCGCGAAGTGGAGGCGCCGAGCTTCTACATCCACATCGCCCCCGGCGACAGCTTCGTCGGCGGCGGCCTGTGGCATCCGTCTACCGCCACCACGCGGCGCGTGCGCAGTTTCATCGCCGACAACCCGGCGGCGTGGAAGCGCTTCACCCATGCCGCGAAGTTCCGCGAGCGCTGCACCCTGGTCGGCGCCACCCTGGTGCGGCCGCCAGCCGGCTTCCCGGCCGATCACCCGCTGATCGAGGACCTCAAGCGCAAGGATTTCGTCGCGGTGTGCGCGCTCGACGATGCCACCGTCACCGGCCCGAAACTCGTCCCGGCGATCGCCGAGCGCCTGGCTTTGGTAGCGCCGCTGATCGATTACCTGTGCGCAGCGCTGGAGCTGGAGTATTGATGTCGGTCTTTCGTTTCCGCGCCGCCCGTCCCGGGTTTCGGCCCTGCGGGCCTCTACCCGGGCTACAAAAACACGAGCTGTCGTAGCCCGGGATCGCCGGCGCGATGCGCCCCGGGTTTCGGCCTACGGCCTCAACCCGGGCTACACTGGCGCCTTTGAGTTTTCATCCGGAACCGCGATGCCCGTTGTGCCCCTGTTGCCGCCGATCGATTTGCACGCATGGATCGAGGCGCACCGCGATCAACTCAAGCCGCCGGTCGGCAACCGCTGCATCGTCGATGGCGATTTCATCGTGATGGTGGTCGGCGGCCCCAATGCGCGCAGCGATTTTCATTACGACGAAGGCCCGGAGTTCTTCTACCAGATCGAAGGCGAGATGCGCCTGCGCGTGCAGGAACACGGCGCCGTGCGCGACATCCCGATCCGCGCCGGCGAGCTGTTTTATCTGCCGCCGAAAGTGTGGCACTCGCCACAGCGCATGGCCGGCTCGATCGGGCTGGTGATCGAGCGCAAACGCCTGCCGCACGAGCACGACGCGCTGGCCTGGTTCTGCCCGCACTGCAACCACATGTTGTACGAGGAACGTTTCGCGCTGGGCAATATCGAGACCGACCTGCCGCCCGTGTTTGCGCGCTTTCATGCCTCGCTTGCAAACCGCACCTGCGGCCAGTGCGGTCATGTCCATCCTGCCCCGGAGTCGAACCGATGAGCTCGCCGTTCAGCGAATCCCACGCCCTCGCCCTGGATGCCGCCGATCCGCTGCACGCGTTTCGCGGCGAGTTCGCATTTCCACGCCACGGCGACGACGAGCAGATCTACCTGTGCGGCAATTCGCTGGGCCTGATGCCGCATGCCGCACGCGATGCGGTCGCCGAAGAACTCGACGCCTGGTCGCAGCGCGCGGTGGAAGGTCATTTCCACGGCCAGCGGCCGTGGCTGCACACGCTCGACGCCATCCGCGAACCGCTGGCGGAACTGGTCGGCGCGCTGCCGCTGGAAGTGGTGGCGATGAACACCCTCACCGTCAACCTGCACCTGATGCTGGCCAGCTTTTTCCGGCCCGTCGGCGTGCGCTGCAAGCTGCTGATCGAAGCCGGCGCGTTTCCGTCCGATCATCACGCCGTGGATTCGCAACTGCGCTGGCATGGCCTCGACCCGGCCAGCACCTTGATCACGTTGCAACCCGATCTTCCCGACGGCCTGTTCAGTGCCGAAGCGATCGACGCCGCGATTGCCGAACACGGCGATACGCTGGCGCTGGTGCTGCTGCCGGGGGTGCAATACCGCACCGGCCAGGTGCTCGATATCGCCCGCATCACCGCCAGCGCGCACGCAGCCGGCGCCGTCGCCGGCTTCGATCTCGCCCACGCCGCCGGCAATGTGCCGCTGGCGCTGCACGACAGCGGTGCCGATTTCGCGGTCTGGTGCACCTACAAATACCTGAACGCCGGCCCCGGTGCCATTGCCGCGGCCTTCGTCCATCAGCGCCATGCGCACAGCGGCCGGCCACGGCTCGCCGGCTGGTGGGGGCACGAATCAGCGACGCGTTTTGCGATGGCGCCCGAGTTCACGCCCAGCCCCGGCGCCGAAGGCTGGCAGGTCAGCAATCCACCGATCCTCTCGCTGGCGCCGCTGCGCGCATCGCTGGCGCAATTCCAGCGCGCCGGCATGAGCGCGTTGCGCGACAAATCGGTGCGCCTCACCGGCTACCTCGAAGCGCTGATCCGCGAGCGGCTCGACGACACCCTGCACATCCTCACCCCATCCGACCCGCTGCAACGCGGCTGCCAGCTCAGCCTGCGCGTGCGTGCCGGGCGCGCCCAGGGCCGCGACCTCTTCGAATATCTGCTCGCACACGGTATCGTGGGCGATTGGCGCGAGCCCGATGTCATCCGGCTGTCGCCGACGCCGCTCTATAACCGCTACATCGACGTGCTGCGCGCGGTGCTCGCCATCGCGCAATGGCGCGCACACGCCTGACCACTGGAACCTGCGTTGACCATCACACCCCGCCGCATTCTCATCGCCGGCGCCGGACTCGCCGGCGCCCTGCTCGCCACCCTGCTCGCCCGTCGCGGCTGGCAGGTCGATGTGCTGGAAAAGCGCCCCGACCAGCGCATTCGCGGCTACGAATCGGGCCGCTCGATCAACCTCGCGCTGGCCGAACGTGGCCTGCATGCGCTGAGCGCCGCCGGCCTGGACAAGGACGTGCTGGCGCGCTCGGTGATGATGCGTGGCCGCATGGTGCACTTCAGCGATGGCCGCGTGCAGTTGCAGCGCTATGGCAGCGACGACAGCGACGTGATCCACTCGGTGCATCGCGGCCGGCTCAACCACATCCTGCTCGATGCCGCCGAAGCCGCCGGCGCACGCATTCATTTCCATCACCGCATCGATGAAATCGACTTCGAGCGCCGCTGCCTGAGCGTGGTCAACGACCACGACCGCAGCCGCAGTAACATGGAGTTCGCGGTTCTGGTCGGCGCCGATGGTGCCGGCTCGGCGGTGCGCCGTGCGATGAATGCACATACTGCACTGGGCGAGCGCGTCGAGCCGCTGGAACACGCCTACAAGGAGCTGGAAATTCCGCCGGCACAGGACGGCGGCTTTCGCCTGGAACCGCACGCCCTGCACATCTGGCCGCGCGGCGGCTACATGTGCATCGCCCTGCCCAACACCGAGCGCAGCTTCACCGTCACCCTGTTCCTGCCGCAGCAGGGCGAAACCAGCTTTGCCACCATCGCCACCGCTGCCGACGCGGTGGCCCTGTTTTCCCGCGAATTCCCCGACGCGTTCGCGCAAATGCCGGGCCTGGCGACCGACTTCGCCGCCCACCCCACCAGCCCGCTGGCAACGCTGTATCTGGAGCGCTGGCACCTCGACAACCGCGCCGTGCTGCTCGGCGATGCCGCGCATGCGATGGTGCCGTTTCACGGCCAGGGCATGAACTGCGCGTTCGAGGACTGCGTCGCCCTGGCCGAACACCTGCAACGCGACAACGACATCGCCAGCGCCTTCGCGTCATTCGGCGCCGAACGCCAACCCAATGCCATCGCGATCCAGACCATGGCGCTGGAGAATTACCGCGAGATGCGCGACCAGGTGCGCGACCCGGCCTTCGCGCTGCAACGCCAACTCGAAACCGTGCTCGCGCAGCGCAACCCCTGCCTGTTCGTACCGCGCTACACCATGGTCAGCTTCCAACGCGTACCGTATGCCGTCGCGCTCGAACGCGGCCGTATCCAGCGCCAGATATTGATCGATGCCAGCACCGGCCACAGCCGCATCGAGCAGGTCGATCTCGCCGCCGCCGACGCCATGGTCCGCGCCCGTTTGACGCCGTTGTAATCTCGGGACTCGGGACTCGGGACTCGGGACTCGGGGCTCGGGGCTCGGGACTCGGGGCTCGGGACTCGGGACTCGGGACTCGGGACTCGGGACTCGGGGAAAAGCGTAAAGCACGTCGGGTCCGCAAAGGACGCAAAGGACGCAAAGGACGCAAAAAGGTAAGGCGTTTGTCGGTTCCGCCGCTACGCGGCTTGAACCGACCTACACCCGCGTGCGCGTAGGTCGGATCAAGCGCCCCCAGGGCGCGGATCCGACATTGGACTCAGAATGCGTGTACGAGGTGTTGTAGCCCGGGTAGAGCCGCGCAGCGGCGAAACCCGGGAATCGAGGCCGCAGTCCCTCACCAACACGGCAAATCACGACGCCAGATACGCGGTCACGCCATCGAGCAGCATCTGCACCGACAGCGCCACCAGCAACATGCCCATCAACCGCTCCACCGCGATCAACACGCCGCGCCCGAGCAAACGGTACAGATAGGTCGCCGAATACAGAATCACCGCCGTCGCCAGCCACGCAATCAGCAGCGCCGCGGTCCACTCCAGCATCCGCTCGGGTTCCTGGCTGCCAAGCAGCATCACCGCGGCCATGCCCGACGGCCCGGCGACCATCGGAATCGCCATCGGCACGATGAACGGCTCGCCTTCCGGGTTGTCGCCGAACAGCCCCTCACCGGTCGGAAAAATCATCCGCAGGCCGATCAGGAACAGCACGATGCCGCCGGCGATACTGACCGACTCCTGGCGCAGGTGCATCGCCTGCAACACCCACTGCCCCAGCCACAGAAACACCAGCAGCACGCCAAGCGCGATCAACAGCTCGCGCACCAGCACGCGGCGCCGACGCGCCGGCGGCAGCGGCTTGAGCAGGCTCAGGAATACCGGCACATTGCCGAGCGGATCGAGAATCAGGAACAGCAAGATGGCCGCAGCGGCAACGCTCACAGAACAGGGCTCCAGATCTGGCCGCGTCGATCCACGCCCGCAGCCGACAACAGATGCACCAGCGCCGGCGCGTACACCGCCGGTTCCGGCCACAGCGCCGGATCGACGCCAAAATGCGCGCGTGCGCGCAGCGGCGTGCGCATCGGCCCGGGTTGCAGCGCCGACACCCGCACCGGGCTGTTTTCCAGTTCCTCGGATAGAATCCGGACCAGCCCGGCCAGCGCATGTTCGGCCACGCCGTAGGCGCCCCAATACGCGCGCGCAACCTGCGCCGGATCATCGAGCACAAACACCAGTGCCGCATCGTCGGCTTCGCGCAGCAGCGGCAGACACGCCTGACTGAGCAGCCACGGCGCGGTCAGATTGACATGCAGCGTGCGCGCAAAATCGACCGGCTCGGTCAGTTCCAGCGGGCTCAGTCCGCGAAACTCGGCGCTGCAATGCAACACCCCGTCGAGCCGCCCGAACTCCTCGCGCAGGCGCTGCGCCATGTCGGCATAATCCGCCGGGCCGGCGCCTTCCAGATCGATCGGAAAGATCGCCGGCAGCGGCCCGATCGCGGCCAGCGCATCGTAGACCCGGTTGAGCTTGGGCACGCGCCGCCCCAGCAGCACCACACTGGCGCCGGCCGCGGCACAGGCCCGCGCTGCTGCCTCACCCAGCCCACCATGCGCGCCGTTGACCAAAATCACGCGCCCGGCCAGCGCGTCGGGCGAGTCGTCAGGCGTCACCGCGCTCCGCCTCCTTCACCATCCGCTGCAACTCGCCGCTGTCGTACAGTTCCACGCAGATATCGCAACCGCCGATCAACTCGCCCTGGATGAACAACTGCGGAAACGTCGGCCAGTTGGAATAGCGCGGCAGATTGGCGCGAACCTCGGGATCTTCCAGCACGTTGATGTGATGGATCGTGGCGCCGGCCTGCTTGAGCACCTGCGCGGTACGCCCGGAAAACCCGCACATCGGAAATTGCGGCGTGCCCTTCATGAACAGCACCACCGGGTGCGCTTTCACCATTGCTTCTATGCGTTCCAGAACTGCCACTGCGTTTCTCCTGATCGAATACGGCGCGATCCGCAACCGGGTTAGAATTGTACGTTCTTCGGCGTAGCTTCGGCACGCCGATGCGTGCCCCCTCATGGAGACTCGACATGGCTATCGAATTACCCGCACTACCGTACGCACGCGACGCGCTGGCGCCGCACATTTCCGCCGAAACCATCGATTTTCACTACGGCAAGCATCATCAGACCTACGTCACCAACCTGAACAACCTGATCAAGGACAGCGAATTCGCTGACCTGGCGCTGGAAGACATCATTGCCAGGGCGCAGGGCGGCATGTTCAACAACGCCGCGCAAGTGTGGAATCACAGCTTCTACTGGAACTGCCTGTCGCCCAACGGCGGCGGCGAGCCCAGCGGCAAGCTGGCCGACGCCATCAACAAGGCATTCGGTTCGTTCGCGCAGTTCAAGGAGCAGTTCACCCAGACCGCACTGACCACGTTCGGCTCCGGCTGGGCATGGCTGGTGCAGCGTCCCGACGGCAACCTGGCGCTGGTCAGCACCGCCAATGCCGCCACCCCGGTCACCGGCCCGGATCAGCCGCTGCTGACCTGCGATGTCTGGGAGCACGCCTATTACATCGATTACCGCAACGCGCGGCCGAAGTACGTCGAAGCGTTCTGGAACCTGGTCAACTGGGATTTCGTCGCCGGTCGCATGCGCTGATCGGCAATACGCGCGTCGCGGCGCGCTCCAACAAAGCATCGCCCACAGGGTGGGCGATGCTTCTTGTAGGAGCCCACCCTGTGGGCGACAGGGTGGTGAATCGCGGACCCCGGTCGCTCACAGGGTGAGCTCCTACAGGTGCGCATCACCGCTTTTCTGTAGGAGCCCACCCTGTGAGCGACCGGCAATGCCGCTTTTGTAGGAGCCCACCCTGTGGGCGACCGGCAATGCCGCTTTTGTAGGAGCCCACCCTGTGGGCGACCGGCAATGCCGCTT
>PGZC01000079.1 GCA_002839995.1 Gammaproteobacteria bacterium HGW-Gammaproteobacteria-4
CGTACCCTCACCCCAACCCCTCTCCCGGCGGGAGAGGGGCTTGAAGCCGACCGCCGCAAAAGTCAAACCCTGTGAGTCCCCCGGCAGAGCCGGGGGTTTCCCTATCGGAAATGACGAACGAGAGGAATCCGGGCTCACCCCAGCCGCGCTACACACGCGGGGCTTTCCTTTGCGGACTTTGCGTCCTTTGCGGACTCCTGCTTTTTCCGTATCCGGACTCGGGAAAAGCCAACACCGCCAACCGGTACCGTTGCGCGCGGCCTCGCTACGAGGCAACAAATCGCGCTTTCAAGCGTTGCAGCTCATCGCGCAACTGCGCGGCCGCTTCGAATTCCAGATCGCGGGCGTGCTGGTACATCTGCTGCTCGAGCTTTTTCATCCGGGCAGCAAGCTGATCCGGACGCAAACCGGCGTATTCGGCTTCGGCTTCGGCCACCTTGCGCGCCGCCTTGCCCGCTCGCGTGCCGCGATCGTTGCTGGCCTCGCCACGCGCGCCTTCCATGACGTCGGTTACCGGGCGCACGATGGTGGTCGGCACGATGCCGTGCTCGGTGTTGTACGCCACTTGGCGCTCGCGGCGACGCTGGGTTTCGCCCATCGCAAGCTCCATCGCGTGGGTGATCCGGTCGGCATACAGAATCGCCTTGCCGCGCACATTGCGCGCGGCGCGGCCGATGGTCTGGATCAACGAGCCGGCCGAACGCAGGAAGCCTTCCTTGTCGGCATCGAGGATCGCCACCAGCGACACCTCCGGCATATCCAGACCTTCGCGCAGCAGGTTGATGCCGACCAGCACGTCGAACACGCCACGGCGCAGGTCGCGGATGATTTCCACCCGCTCCACCGTCTCCACGTCCGAATGCAGGTAGCGCACCCGGACTCCGTGTTCGCCCAAATACTCGGTCAGGTTCTCGGCCATGCGCTTGGTCAGGGTGGTAACCAGCACCCGGTCGCCCATGGCCGTGCGCAAGGTGATTTCCGAGAGCAGATCATCGACCTGGGTCGCCACCGGGCGAATCTCCACCTCGGGGTCGATCAAACCGGTCGGGCGCACCACCAGTTCCACCACCTGCCCTTCGCAATGCGCCAGCTCGTACTTGCTCGGCGTCGCCGACACGTAAATGCTGCGCGGCGCGCGGCGTTCCCACTCCTCGAATTTCAGCGGCCGATTGTCGAGCGCCGACGGCATGCGAAACCCGAATGCCACCAGGGTCTCCTTGCGCGAACGATCACCCTTGTACATTGCGCCGATCTGCGGGATGGTGACATGCGATTCGTCCACCACCAGCAGCGCGTCGGCGGGCAGGTAGTCGTACAGACACGGCGGCGGCTCGCCGGGCATGCGCCCGGTCAGATGCCGCGAATAGTTTTCGATGCCCTGGCAATAACCCACTTCCGCCAGCATCTCCAGGTCGTATTGCGTGCGCTGCTGCAATCGTTGCGCCTCGACCAGCTTGTTCTCGCGGTACAGCGTTTCCAGGCGCTCGCGCAATTCCTCCTTGATCGTGCCGATGGCATCGAGCACCGTGCGCCGGGTAGTGACGTAATGCGATTTGGGATAAATGGTGTAGCGCGCAACGCGCTGCTGCGCCGCGCCGGTCAGCGGGTCGAACAGGCTCAGGTTCTCGATCTCGCCGTCGAACAACTCGATCCGCAGCGCCTCGCTGTCGGATTCGGCCGGATGCACATCCACCACCTCGCCGCGCACCCGGTAGGTGCCGCGTTGCAGCTCGATATCATTGCGGCTGTATTGCATCTCGGTCAGGCGGCGGATCAGCTCGCGCTGATCGATGCGGTCGCCACGCACCATGTGCAGCACCATCTGGAAATATTCGTTCGGATCGCCCAGCCCGTAGATCGCCGAGACCGTGGCCACGATCAACGCGTCGCGCCGTTCGAGCAGGGCCTTGGTCGCCGACAATCGCATCTGCTCGATGTGCTCGTTGACGTTGGAATCCTTCTCGATGTACGTGTCGGTTGACGGGATATACGCTTCGGGCTGGTAGTAATCGTAGTAACTGACGAAATATTCCACCGCGTTGTTCGGGAAGAACTGCTTGAACTCGCCGTACAACTGCGCCGCCAGTGTCTTGTTCGGCGCCATCACCAGCGTCGGCTTCTGCACCGCCTGCACCAGATTGGCGATGGTGTAGGTCTTGCCCGACCCGGTCACCCCAAGCAGGGTTTGCTGCGCCACACCGGCCTCGAAGGCATCGATCAGGCGCGCGATCGCAGCCGGCTGGTCGCCGGCGGGTTGGTAGGGGGCTATGAGCTGGAAACGTTCGGTCATACGTTCAGTATCGCAGTGCAATCGCCCACAGGGTGGGCTCCCACAAAAAAACGGTTGCGCTCACCTGTAGCAGCGCACCCTGTGCGCGACCACAACCCGCCATGCGCCACCTGTCGCCCACAGGGTGGGCTCCCACAAAAGCATTCTGTCGCCCGCTGGGGCTCACAGGGTGAGCTTCCGGCAATGCTGACGATGCAATGCGGCATTTTCTTACAGCAACAGCCCGATTTCGCCGATTTCCGGCCCGCACGCGATTGCCGAGCATGGTCACACTGCAATCCATGGGGCTGGGGCAATGCACACACGCAAGCACGGATTTTCCCTGATCGAACTGATGACGACACTGGCCATCGCCGCAATCCTGATCCCACTGAGCGTTCCCGGCTGGCAACGCTTCCAGGAAAACCACCGCGCCAGCGCGCTGAGCAACCAGGTGCTGGCCAGCATTTTCAATGTGCGCAGCAACGCCATCGTCAGCGGCGGCAACGCGGTGCTGTGTCCATCGCCGGATGGCGAGCAATGCAGTCGCGATCTGGACTGGTCGGTCGGGCTGCTGAGCTTTCAGGATCGCAATCGCAATGGCCAGCGCGAAGCCGGTGAGACGATCATCGCCGTCATCCAGGCCGGTGACATGCGCGGCATTCGCCTACTGACATCCAAAGGCCGGCCGCGCATCGCCTATCGCAGCGACGGTCGCAGCACCGGCACCAACCTGTCGCTGCGCCTGTGCAGCAACGATGACCGCCTTCTGCGCAAAATCATCGTGAGTGTCGGTGGCCGCCCCCGCGTCGAAGCGGCGAAACCGGATGCCAGTTGCAGCGACTGAATAACGCGCTCAACGCCGCGCGTGGATTTCCTGCAACGCCGCGCGCGTCACCGGGTCGCTGGCGGTGCCGGCATCGTCGCTGACCGCCGGCAACAACTGGTCGGCGAGGCGTTTGCCCAGTTCCACACCCCATTGATCGAAGGCATTGATGCCCCAGACGACCGATTGCAGGTAGGTACTGTGTTCATACAGGGCGAGCAAGGCGCCGAGCGATTCCGGATTCAGTTGATCGAGCAGGAACAGGGTGGATGGGCGGTCACCGGGATAGCGACGATGCCCGTCGTCGTTGTCCTCACCGCTGGCCAGCGCCTGGGTCTGCGCCAGCAGGTTGGCCAGCAACGCGTTGTGATGCGCTGCCAGGGCATGCGCCGGACGCACCACGCCGATGAAATCCGCCGGCACCGTGTCGGTGCCCTGATGCAGCGACTGGAAAAAACTGTGCTGCGTGCTGCTGCCGACGCCGCCCCAGATCACCGGCCCGGTCGCGTGTTCGACCGCACTGCCATCGATGCGAACGGACTTCCCAAGG
This sequence comes from Gammaproteobacteria bacterium HGW-Gammaproteobacteria-4, assembly GCA_002839995.1. Taxonomy (GTDB): domain Bacteria; phylum Pseudomonadota; class Gammaproteobacteria; order Xanthomonadales; family Xanthomonadaceae. The sequence goes on from PGZC01000079.1 coordinate 3,646, forward strand.
CTCTCCATCACCAGTTGCTGGAGGTAATCGGGCAAAAAGCCGAGTCGTTCGTCATATGGCAGCACTGCATGGCTGCCATAGCCCAAGGCGTTGCGATTCCAGATCGCGGTCAGTGCGTGCCACACCGCCAGGTTCTGCCGCAACGGCTGACCCAACACGTGCGCATCCATCAGCGCCGCACCGGCCAGCAGCGCGCGAAAGCCGTCCATGCCGAGCGCCAGGGCGATCGCAAAACCGACCGTGGACCACAACGAATAGCGACCACCAACCGTCTCGGCCATCGCCAGCACCTGCCGCTCGGGCACGCCGAACGCGACCGCGGCATCAGGCCGCGAACTGACCGCGTAAAGACGCGCCAGCCCCTGCGCGCCAAGCCAGTCGCGCAACACCGCGCCGTTGAGCAGGGTCTCCTGGGTACGGAAGCTCTTTGAAACCAGCAACACGGCGGTGCGCTGCGGATCCAGCGTGCGCAGCAGGTGATCCAGCGCATGGCCATCGACATTGGCCAGGAAATGCACCCGGAACCGGCCGCTGCCGGCCGCGTGCAGCGCGTCCACGGCAAGCCGCGGACCCAAGTCGGAGCCGCCGATGCCGACATTGACGATATCGGTGACCGCGCTTGCCTCCAGCTCGTGCACCAGCGTGGCCATCTGCGTCAATTGCACATTCGCGCTGCGCTGCGCCGCCTGCGCCGTCGCCGACTGGCCGAGGTCCGAACGCAGTGCCGTGTGCAGCGCCGGCCGCCGTTCTGAGACGTTGACCATCTCGCCATCCACCAGCCGTTGCAATGCCTGCTTCAGATCGGCCTGTTCCGCCACCGCAAACAAGGCATCGAGGGCGGCGCAATCGTACTTCTGCCGCGCGAAGGTGGCATAAAGCGGCCCCGCGCGCAGCGAAAACCCGGTGCTGCGCTCGGGCTCGGCAGCCAGCACTTGCGCAATGGGCGTATGGATCAGACGGGCCGCATGCGGGCCAAGCTGGTCAAGCACGGGGTGGGCTCGCATCGGCTTCTCACTCAGGCAGGGGTTACTGCAAATCCAGATTGTCGATCAGGCGGGTGCGCCCCAGACGGGCGGCGATAAACCCGATCAGGCCCGGCTCGGAGCCCTCGCGTGGACGCGACAGATCGGCACGCAGCACTTCGACATAATCGACGACAAAACCGGCGTCGAGCAGCATGCGCTCACCAACGCCTTCGATGCGGCCCGGCGGATCGCCGCGACGACGCGCATCGCGCATCGCCTGCAACGCCCGATAGATGGTGTCTGCCGTCACGCGCTCACCGGAATCGAGGTAGCGATTGCGCGAACTCATCGCCAGGCCGCTGGCCTCGCGCAGCGTCGGCGCCGGAACGATCTCGACCGGAAACGCCATCTCGCGCGCCATGTAGCGCACGACCTGCAATTGCTGGTAATCCTTGCGCCCGAATACCGCGACGTCGGGCTGCACCATGTTGAACAAGCGCGCCACCACCGTGGCGACACCGTTGAAATGCCCGGGCCGGTGGCGGCCGCAGAGGATGTCGGTGATGCCGGGCACATGCATCTGCACGCAACCGGCGGTGCCGAACGGATACATCTCCTCGACGCTGGGCAGCAGCAGCGCCTCGCAGCCATGCCCGGCCAGACCGGTGATGTCGCCATCGGGCGTGCGCGGATACAGCGCGTAATCCTCGTTGGGGCCGAACTGGGTCGGGTTGACGAAGATGCTCGCCACC
>PGZC01000080.1 GCA_002839995.1 Gammaproteobacteria bacterium HGW-Gammaproteobacteria-4
ACCGTCAGATGATGGTTGTAGACGAATTCCTTGCCCTTGAAATGCAACTCCGGCATGTGTCGCTCCCGCGCAATCGATGGCCGCGCCGTGGTGCCGGCGCCAGCAGCGACTATACCTGAGGGTGCCCAGCGCCTGGGTCCGATCGGTCGCGCACAGGGTGCGCTCCTACACCAGCACGACCGCGCGTTGCTGTAGGAGCCCGCCCTGTGGGCGACGCCCCGCGTGCGGCGGATGCGCCACGCTTGTACCATGGCCCGGTCACTGCCCGGGTAGAGCCCTCGTCAGGTAGTGAGGGACATGTCGCGGTCAGCGCGACGTGGTGATGCCGGTTCGAATCCGGCCATCGGTCAGGGACACCTCGCGTTGCGCACGCCACTGCGCCTCAATCGTCATCGCCGAGCATCCAGCCGATGCCGAAGGCAGCGGCCAGCGGCCACAGGCTGCTGCGGCGATCCGGACGCGGTGTCGGCGATAGCGCCTGGATCAACTCCGGCGGTGCGGTGAGATTCAAGCTGCACTCCAGTTCGAGATGTACCGGATCGGGGCCGGCAAGGCGCTCGGGTGCAACCCGGGCGAGCGGGTACTGCAAGGTATTGAACAACTGCTCGAGCCAGTCGCACAATTCACCCAGCGAGTGCCGATACAGGGCAAGTAACAGTGCGCGCACCGATGCGGCTTCAACCCCGGGATACGCATCGCGCACCTCGATGAAGCCGCGCAGCCAGCGCTCGACCACGCCTTCGACCCGTCCGGCGGCGCGGTGGATGGCAGCCGCATCCGGCGCATCGGCCTCCCACACGTCGCGGTTGAGCGCCTGCAGGGCATCGACCAGATGCAAGGTTGCCGACGACCACAGCAGCAAATGGCGCTGGCGCAGTTCGTCCGATGAGAGCCCTTCGCTGGCGTCGGCATCGCCGCTTTCGCCAGCGAGCGTGGCGCGAATGCGCGCGGCCAGTGGTTGCAATGCCCGCAGGAACGTTGCCACCAACGCCGCGCGCGCTCCCCAGGGACTCTCAGCCATCTGCAAGCTCCGATTGGATCAAGGCAACCCCAGCTTGCCCGATGGCTGTCTCACGGGGTGAGACGCACCCCGCCAGCGGTTTGGTTTCGTATTCGTTCGCGAGTGCGAATTGGCGACCAGCGCCCGCCAAAGGCCACAGGAATGGTCTGAACAAGTGCTTCACCAGGTCATTGCGTACATGGACGCAATGACAACTTGTTCAGAGCTTCCATAGTGGCTATGGATGCGCTGATTCGGCTGGTACAATGCACGCGTCACTGCCGGCAACCAAGGGTCCGCCATGAACCCGCTCATCGAGGATCGCCGCGAACAGATCGCCGCCATTTGCCGACAACATGGCGTGCGCCGGCTGGATGTTTTTGGCTCCGCCTTGCGCGTGGATTTCGACGAAGCGTGCAGCGACGTGGATGTGGTCATCGAGTTTGAGGCGCAGGCACCCGGTAACGCTTTGCGTCGTTACTTCGATGTCAAAGCCAAACTCGAGGCTGTCCTGAACCGGCCGGTTGACATCGTCATGCTGGACGCCATGGATGACACCCGGCTCAAGCGCATCATCGAGCGGACCAAAGTCCCCGTCTATGCAGCGGCGGCCTGACGTCTATCTGGACCTTGCCATCAACGCGCTGCGCAAGCTGCCGCGTTTCCTTCAAGGCCGTTCGCTGGATGCCTATCTTGTCGACGAGTTTTGTCAGTCGGCGGTCGAACGCCAACTCGAGATCGCCGGCGACGCGCTTGGCCAGATTCGCAAGCGCGATCCCGATCTGTTCAAACGCATTCGGGATGGCGATCTCATCGTGGGATTCCGAAACGTACTTGCGCACGGCTACGCCGTTCTGGACCACAGCATCGTCTATGAAGCGGCCAATGCCAAGGCACCGGATCTGCTGACAACGCTGGAACGCCTGCTCGCGGAGTTTCCCGAACAATAGGCGCCGATCCGTGCGGTTTCAATTCCGCTGCGCCGCCCATGCCGCGCCACGCCCTGTTTGCCCGCGGCGTCAGCCCCAATCACGTCACCATGCCTGCATCGAGCCAGGGCTGCGAAAGCCCGATTTCCGCCCGGCGGCAAGATTTGCGATACTCCCGCGTCGGCTATGGCCGTTCAATCAACCTGGGGAGAGGTTCATGTTGCAGCAATTTGGTTTGGAGTTGGCGCTGGCCTGTGCGGGCCTGGCCATCATTTACGGCATCGTGTCGGCGCGCTGGATCATGGCGCAGCCGGCGGGCAACGAGCGGATGCAGGAAATCGCGGCGGCGATCCAGGTCGGCGCGCGCGCCTACCTCAACCGCCAGTACACCACCATTGCGGTGGCGGGTGCGGTGTTGTTCGTGCTGATCGGCTTCTTTCTGAGCTGGTTGACCGCGATCGGTTTCCTGATCGGCGCGGTGCTGTCCGGTGCCGCCGGCTACATCGGCATGAACGTGTCGGTGCAGGCCAATGTGCGCACCGCCGAAGCCGCACGCAAGGGCATGGGCCCGGCGATGGACGTGGCGTTCCGCGGCGGTGCGATCACCGGCATGCTGGTGGTCGGCCTGGGTCTGGTCGGCGTGGCCGGCTACTACCTGGCGCTGCTGAAGATGGGCCATGGCGGCGAAGAAGCGCTGCACGCGCTGGTCGGCCTGGCGTTCGGTTCGTCGCTGATCTCGATCTTCGCACGACTCGGCGGCGGCATCTTCACCAAGGGTGCCGATGTCGGCGCCGACCTGGTGGGCAAGGTCGAAGCCGGCATTCCCGAGGACGACCCGCGCAACCCGGCGGTAATCGCCGATAACGTCGGCGACAACGTTGGCGATTGTGCCGGCATGGCGGCCGACCTGTTCGAGACCTACGCGGTGACGGTGATCGCCACCATGCTGCTGGGCCTGCTGATGGTGACCGATGTCGGCGCCAACGGTGTGCTGTATCCGCTGGTGCTGGGCGGCGTCTCGATCATCGCCTCGATCATCGGCACCTTCTTCGTCAAGGTGAAAGACGGCGGCTCGATCATGGGCGCGCTGTACAAGGGCGTGATCGTCTCCGGCGTGCTGGCGGCGATCGCGTTCTACCCGATCACCAACCTGCTGATGGGCGATTCGCCGCTGGGCGCCAGCAACCTGTTCTACTGCGCGTTGATCGGTCTGGTGCTGACCGGCGCCATCGTCTGGATCACCGAGTACTACACCGGCACCCAGTTCAAGCCGGTGCAGCACATCGCCGAAGCCAGCACCACCGGCCACGGCACCAACATCATCGCCGGCCTCGGCGTGTCGATGAAATCCACCGCCGCGCCGGTGATCGCGGTGTGCGCGGCGATCTGGGGTTGTCATGCGCTCGGTGGCCTGTACGGCATCGCCATCGCCGCCACCGCGATGCTGTCGATGGCCGGCATGATCGTGGCGCTGGATGCCTACGGCCCGATCACCGACAACGCCGGCGGCATCGCCGAGATGGCGGAACTGCCGCCGGAAGTGCGCGCGGTCACCGATCCGCTCGACGCCGTGGGCAACACCACCAAGGCGGTGACCAAGGGTTACGCGATCGGTTCGGCCGGCCTCGCCGCGCTGGTGTTGTTTGCCGATTACACCCACAACCTGCGCGCCGCCAACCCCGGCGAAGTGTTCGCTTTCGATCTGTCCAACCACATGGTGATCATCGGCCTGCTGATCGGCGGCCTGATCCCGTACCTGTTCGGCGCGATGGCGATGGAAGCGGTCGGCCGCGCCGCCGGCTCGGTGGTGGTGGAAGTACGCCGCCAGTTCAAGGAGATTCCCGGCATCATGGCCGGCACCGCCAAGCCCGACTACTCGCGCGCGGTGGACATGCTGACCCGCGCCGCGATCAAGGAAATGGTGGTGCCATCCTTGCTGCCGGTCGCGGTACCGGTGGTGGTTGGACTGGTGCTTGGCAAGGAAGCGCTCGGCGGCCTGCTGATCGGCACCATCGTCACCGGCCTGTTCGTGGCCATTTCGATGACCACCGGCGGCGGCGCCTGGGACAACGCCAAGAAGTACATCGAAGACGGCCACCACGGCGGCAAGGGCTCGGAAGCACACAAGGCCGCCGTTACCGGCGACACCGTGGGCGACCCGTACAAGGACACCGCCGGCCCGGCGGTGAACCCGCTGATCAAGATCATCAACATCGTGGCCCTGCTGCTGGTGCCGCTGCTGTAAGCGTTGCGTGATAGCGGTATGTGCGAAGCCCCGCTCAGTGCGGGGCTTCGTTTTTGCTGCAGGCAGGCGATGGCGCCCACCGGGGCGAGCGATATTCAGCAGGTGAGCAATATTCAGCAACCTGGTGAATATCACTCACGCTGATTGCTGTCTTGTTGATTTCGCGGCTACACACTTTTTCATGTGAGCGACGTTCACCTGCTTTGCCGCCAAAAACACGTTTTCGCGACCGGTTGGCGTGGACCGAGTTCCTGACTTTTATTGGCGGGGTAGTTTCGGGAACCGCAGGGGGCTGCTATCCATGCTTCACAACGACAGGCGATGCACATTGTGATTCGAGTGAGACCTTGTCGGGCACAGCGCTTGACAGACCTACCATATCGATCATAATGACCACTACGGTCATCGAGGACGCCACCATGATCACCGAAACCAGCGCCGTCACCTTTCGCCAAAACCTGGGCGAGATGCTGAACCAAGTGCAATACCGTCGCGACTGTGTCGTGATCAACAAGGATGGCAAGCCGGTCGCCGCGTTGGTCGACGCGCGCCTGTTCGCTCGCATCCGCCGCATGCAGGCGCATTTCGACGCCCTGTCGGCGCGTATCGAGGCCGGGTTTGCGGGCACGCCCGAGGCCGACGGGATGGCCGAGATCGATGCGGCCGTCGCCGAAATCCGGGCCGGCAAAAAGGCGGGCTGAGCCGGCGTGGCCGCATTGCGGATCGTGTTGGACACCAATGTCCTGCTGTCCGGCTTGGCCTACCCGGCCAGCGTGCCCGGAAAGATCCTGGCGGCGTGGCGTCACGGCTCGGTCGAAGTACTTCTGTCGCCTTATATCCTCGATGAACTCCGGCGTGTGCTGCCGAAGCTCGCGCACCGGCACGGGCTGTCATCCACCGAGATCGACGACCTGGTGGACATGCTTTCGATCCAGGCTGAAATAATCGAGCCCGCCGCGGCGAACGAACCCCGATTGCGCGACCTCAACGACCGGCCGGTGCTGGGCACGTTGCTGATGGCCTTGCAAAGCAGCGCTGCCGATTACCTGGTCACTGGCGACAAGGACCTGCTGGTGCTCGCGTCGTCGTACCCCATCATCCGAGCGATTTTTGGGCCGCGCACGGAAGCGCTTGAGCGAACCTGCAACTGACACGCGCTGCCCCGAATGCTGCGCCGCAGCAGTCGATGGCGTATCCTTCTACGCCTTTCCCCCGCCAGCAACTGAATCAAGGAGCAGCCATGGGCCTCGACCTCGTCCCGTCCGGCAAGGATTTGCCACGTCAGATCAATGTCGTCATCGAAATCCCGAAAGACGCCGAGCCGGTCAAGTACGAAGTAGACAAGGAAACCGGCGCGATCTTCGTTGACCGCATCCTGTCCACGCCGATGCGTTACCCCTGCAACTACGGCTACATCCCGCACACCCTGTGCGGCGATGGCGACCCGGCCGATGTGTTGGTGATTCTGCCGCTGCCGTTGATCCCCGGCGCGGTGATCCGCTGCCGTCCGGTCGGCGTGCTGCGCATGACCGACGAGGCCGGTGGCGATGAAAAAATCCTGGCGGTTCCGGACGACAAGGTATTCGCCGGCTATTCGCATATCCACGACATCGGCCAGGTGTCGCCGCACTGGCTGGAGCGCATCGGCCACTTTTTCGAGCACTACAAGGATCTCGAAAAGGGCAAGTGGGTGAAGCTCGATGGCTGGGGCGGTGCCGAGGAGGCGCGCGCCATCATCATGGACTCGGTGACCCGCTACAACGCGGCGGCGGACAAGCCGAAGTTTTGAGAGATACCCGGACTTGACGCTGATAGTCAGCGGAAAAGCTGAATTTGGATAGGTTTTCCGTTCCAGCCAAATCTTGCGGTCGGCGGAACCGCGCGGCGCAGCCACCATGTCGCGTCATCGCTCACTCCAGCGTTTGGTCGCCCACAGGGTGGGCTCCTACAGGTGTGTACAACGCTTTTTTGTAGGAGCCCACCCTGTGGGCGACCGAGCGAAGCGAAGCCGGCGTTCGCACAGCGATGCGCTGTTACGAAGCAACTGTCTGAGCGAGCCGCGCAGCGGTCAAGAGCCCGGTTTTCTCTCACTACGATGAGTCACGTCCGACAGGCTCCCGGCGTCATCCCGACAATCGTTGACTTGCAGTAAGCTGCGCCCAATGCGCAGCAGCGCCGCCTTCGGGCGGCGTCTTCGTTCAATACGTCGGGAGTGAGTCATGGCGTTGCCGTTTCGTGGTCTGTGCCCGCTGGGCGCGTTGTGCCTTGCCGCTGTATTGGCCGGCTGTAGCGGCGAAACCGGCAGCAAGGTGCTACCGATCGGAACGGTACAGGGCAGCGGCGCGGTCAGTCCCTTGCGCGGGCAAACCGTCGTCGTCGAGGGTGTGGTCAGCACCACGTACGAGCGCAGCCTCGGCGGCTTTTTCATGCAATCGGCAAGCGGCGCCGAGGACGGCGATGCCGCCACCGCCGACGGCCTGTTCGTGCAGTGGCCCGACACCGCACCGGCATTCAAGCCGGGGCAACGTCTGCGCGTTCGCGGGCAGGTGCTGGAACTGGGCGATGCTGGCAGCAGCCTTACCGCGCTGGGCTCCGTTACGGCACAGGCGATCGGCGATGCCGTGATTGCACCGGTAACACTGAACGCGCCGGCAGCAAACTGGGAAGCACTGGAAGGCATGCTGGTGCGCATCAGCGCGCCGCTCACTGTGGGCCGCAACGATGAACTGCGCCGCTACGGCAGCGTCGGCGTCAGCTTCGGCGGGCGGCTGTTTCAAGCCACCGAACGTGCCGCGCCGGGCGATGCCGCGCGTCGGCTTGCCGCCGAAAATGCGCGGCGCAGCCTGCTGCTGGATGACGGCAGCGATGCCGAGAACCCCGCGTCGGTCGCATGGCTGACGGACGCAAACACACCGCTGCGTGCGGGCAGCGAAATCATCGGCGTGCACGGCGTGCTCGATCAGCGCCACGGCCGCTACCGCGTGCAACTCACGCAGGCGCCCGACGGCGTGGTGCGCAGCGAACGGCCACCGCCGCCCGCGGTCGCCGGCAACACGCGCATCGCTGGCCTGAACCTGCTCAACCTGTTCAACGGCGACGGCAATGGCGGCGGCTTTCCCACCGCGCGCGGTGCCCGCGATATGGCCGGATACCAGTTGCAGCAAGCCAAATTGGTGGCGGTGATCCAGGCACTGAAACCGGACGTCGCCGCGTTGATGGAGGTCGAAAACGATGGCTTCGGCCCGGACTCGGCGCTGGCGCAACTGGTTGTCGCGCTGAACGCCGCGCCTGGCAGCGCCGGCGACTGGCAATTCGTCGATGCCGGCGATGGCCCCGGCAACGATGCGATCCGGGTGGCGCTGATCTATCGCTCCGGCCGGGTGACAGCGCTCGGTCGGCCCGCCACGATCACCACCGGCGCCTTCGCGCACGGCAGCCGGCCACCGCTGGCGCAGCGCTTTCGCGTCGACCGCGGCCCGGCGTTCACGGTGGTGGTGAATCACTTCAAGTCCAAGGGCAGTTGTCCGCAAGCCACCGGCGCCGACCGCGACAGCGGCGATGGCCAAGGTTGCTGGAACGCCGCGCGCGTGGCCGCAGCGAGCCAGCTCGATCAGTGGATTCGCAGCGATCCTACGCATATCGGCGGTGATCGTGCGCTGATCATCGGCGATCTGAACAGCTACGCGATGGAAGACCCGATCACCACCCTGACCGCAGCGGGCTGGCGCGATGCACTGGCACTGAGCGGTGTGGCCGAGCCATACAGCTACCTCTGGGACGGCATGGCCGGCCGCCTCGATCACGCCCTGGTCACCCCGGCACTGGCGCCTGCGGTGCGCGGCGCCGCCGAATGGCACAACAACGCCGACGAGGAAACCGCGCAAGGCTACCCCACCGGCGAGCCCGGCCCGTGGCGGGCATCGGATCACGATCCGCTGCTGATCGGGCTGGACCTTGCCACTTCGACACGATAAGCAGCGGCGCAACAAGCGATGCGCCGCGCAAGAAAAACACCGGGTCATTGAGCAACGGCATTTCCTTGATGCGGAAACGCACCCGCGATTTGGCGATATCTTGATGTAGGTCGGCTCAAGCGCAGCGGAGCCGACATCACCATCCCGCACGCACAACGCCGGCTCCGCTGCGCTTGAGACGACCTACGACTGCGCGACGATTCCAGGAGGTTCCCCGCAGCCGACACAACAGCATTGGTGTGCACTGCGCAAGAAAAAGAACTGGCCGTTGCGCGCAAAACGTGCCGAAAGCTTGCCGGGACGGCCGTTGTTCGACGCCGCGCATTGACGGAAAACACAATTAAAACCAGCATGTTATGTTGCCGTCGCTGAGCCACGATAGCGCGCCGCAACAAAATTGCTTGACAGCCTGCGCCGGTCTGTGGTTTTGTTGAGCCATGACCTTTGTCGCACTGCCGCAAACTCTCTCCAACACGCCAGCGCTCCAACTGGCGTCGTCAGCGCGTGTCGCGGCAACCGTCATTACCGTCGTCGTCCTAGTCCTGGTCGTTATTACCGGGAGTGCGGGATCGTAGACGGCTGAAACACCCTTTCAACACCAGCCTGCAACGAACCCCGCACCCGCAACGGTGCGGGGTTTTTGTTTTTGCGCTTCACCAAATGGAAACCATACCCTCGTGAACAGCGACGCAATCAAAACCGGCCCCGCCCGCGCACCCGCCCGCGCCATGCTGCGCGCCACCGGGCTCGACGATGCCGCCATCGCCAGGCCGCTGGTGGCGGTGGTGCATAGCTGGTCGGATGTATCGCCGTGCAACCTCAACCTGCGTGCGTTGGCCGAACACGCCAAGGCCGGCGTCCGCGCCGCCGGCGGCACGCCGGTGGAGTTCAACACCATCACCGTCACCGACGGCATCGCCATGGGCAGCGACGGCATGCGCTGCTCGCTGCCGTCGCGCGAGACGATCGCCGATTCGATCGAACTGGCGGTCAGCGGCCATTGCCTGGATGCGGTGCTGGTGCTGGTGGGTTGCGACAAGACCATCCCGGCGGCGGCAATGGCACTGGCGCGGCTGAATCTGCCCGGTCTGGTGCTGTACGGCGGCACCATCGCGCACGGCCATTGCAGCGGGCGCAAGGTAACGGTGCAGGATGTGTTCGAGGCGGTCGGTGCGCATGCCGCCGGCCGGATCGACGATGCCGAACTGGCGCGGGTGGAACGCAGCGCCTGCCCCGGCGCAGGCGCCTGCGGCGGCCAGTACACCGCCAACACGATGGCGATGGTGCTGACCACGCTCGGGCTGTCGCCGATGGGCCTGAACGATATCCCGGCCACCCACACCGACAAGCCGGCCGCTGCCAAACGCTGCGGTGAGCTGTTGATGCAGTTGCTGGCCGCGAACCTGCGCCCGCGCGACATCATCACGCCC
>PGZC01000081.1 GCA_002839995.1 Gammaproteobacteria bacterium HGW-Gammaproteobacteria-4
GGCATTGATCTCGCTCGCCTCGTCCAGCGCAAAACCAGCGGCCGTGGCCATGGCAATTACCTGCTCCTGGCCGACATAACCGCTGCTGTCGCCCTTGGCGACATCGCCATTGGCACGATGTTCGACCACACCCAGGGTACCGCCGGGCTTCAGGACATCATAGAAACCCTGGAACATCAGCTCGGCGGTTTCCGAACGCTGCCAGTTGTGAACGTTGCGGAAGGTCAGCACCGCATCGGCCGAACCGGGCTCGCCAAATACCGGCTTGGCCAGATCAAACGCACGGATTTCTGCTGCTCCATATACGTCCGGCGAAGCGGCGAGCTTGGCCTTCAGCGTTTCGATCTGCTTGCCGTAAAACCCCTTGGCGCCTTCGCTGGTGGCACTTTCCGGGTCCATCACGGCGGCGATGTAGTGGCCATTCTCGCGCAGCAGTGGTGCCAGAATTTCGGTGTACCAGCCGCCGCCAGGGGTGATTTCGATCACCGTCTGATCGGGCGCAATGCCAAAAAACGCCAATGTTTGTGCCGGGTGCCGCCAACTGTCGCGCGCCGCATTGGCCGGATCGCGCCAGCTCCCCGCGAGCACGGTGTCGAACGGCGATTGCGCCGGCTCGGCGGCAGCGGTGCTGGCCTGTGGCGCCGCTTCCGTGCTGGCGGCAGGTTCGCCCGACGGCGAACAAGCGGCGAGCGTGGCGATCATCGCCAAAGCAAGGGTGGTGCGAGTCATGGCTATCTCCCGGTGTGAATAGGATGCCGGCAATGCGTATCGCCGGTCTGTGGCGAAAGAGCCTAACACAGCCCGTCAGTGCGCCTTGAAGTACCCCATGTAGGAGCCCACCCTGTGGGCGACCCGATGCCACATTATCGCGTGACCGTCGCCCACAGGGTGGGCTCCTACAAGAGCGCGAAGTCCGCACGATGGGTGTTCCCACATCGACCCTACTCTTCAACCAGCCTTCAACACCTTCGCCGACTGCGGATACGGCGGCACATCGACGTAGGCGCCGGACTGAAGTTGCGCACTCAGTGCCTGCCACCAGGCGGGATCGAAGGTTTCGCCGTGCGCCGCAAGCAATGCCTTCCGGTGCTGCGCACCGAGGCCGAGAAAACGCGGGAACTGCTCCGGAAACACGTCGTGCTCGCCGACATGAAACCAGGCGCCATCGGCAATTTCCTCTTCATGATGGCGCGCTATCGGCAACTTGCGAAAGCGGCATTCGGTCACCAGGCACAACTCGTCGTAGTCGTAGAACACCACCCGGCCACTGCGCGACACGCCAAAGTTTTTCAGCAGCAGATCTCCCGGAAACAGATTGCTGCGCGCCAGATCCTTGAGCGCCTGGCCATAGTCGAGCAGCACCCGCTCGGCTTCGCTGGACGGCACTTCCTGCAAGTACAGGTTCAACGGTCGCAGACGGCGTTCGACATAACAATGCAGCAATACCAGGTCATCGCCATCGCGCAACACCCGTTGGCTGCACTCGCCCTCCAGCTCCGCCAGCATTGCATCGTGGAACTGGCTGCGCGAAAACCGCAGATGGCGAAATTCCTGCACATCGACCAGACGGCCAACACGATCATGATGCGCGACCAGCCGGTATTTTTCGTGTACCTGCTCGGGCATCACCGACTTGCCGTAGCCAAAGCGATCGCGGATCACCTTGAACACCAGCGGATAGCTGGGCAGTGTGAACACTGCCATCACCATGCCGCGCACGCCGTCGGCAGCCTGAAATTGTTCGTCGCGGCGCAATTCCAGATGCCGGAAAAAATGCCGGTAGCGCTCGGTCTTGCCCTGCTTGGCACGGCCGAGCACGGTGTACAGCTCATCGACCGGCTTGTTCGGCAACAGCGTGCGCAAGAACACCACCGCATCACCCACCGTCGGCAAGTCGGCATGGAAGTAGCTGTGGGTGTAACCGAACAACACCGCCACATCGTCGGTGGCGGTGAGCAGTGCATCCACGCGCAGGCCAGCGTCCTCGTGCACCAGCGCAATCACGCACGGCGCATGCCGTTCTCGGCCGATCACGCGGCCGACCAGATAGGCGCGGCGCTCACGATAGAACACGGTTTCCAGCAATTCCACCGCGATCACCGGCAGCGGGCCCCATGCCTGCAAACGCTGCTGCAAGGTCGCGGCAATCGCGCGCGCGCAGCCGCTGGCATCACTGAATGGCACCGCAAACGGGTAGTCGGCCAGCACCCGCTCGAACAATGCCGCCAGCCCGGCCGAAGCGACATAACTGTGACGCGCCACCGGATGGGTGATGCGATCGGTCGGCTCGATGTCCAACGCGACAAACTCGATACTCGGATCGACGCCGCGGGTGCGGAAGAATCGCCGCGTCAACGTATTGAAAAACGTCTTGTACAACTCCGAATCGAGCAGCGGTGCGATCAGCTCGGCGTATTCGCGCGCAACCTGCACCCACAATGCGTGCGCAAAGATCCGCTCGCCCATGCGCTGTTCCAGGCGGGCAAAGGTTTCCGCCACGATCTGGTCGTACAACTCGATGCGCGCCACCGCATCACGGCGCGCCGCCGGCCAGTCGCGCTTTTCGAAATGGCGTTGCGCCCGCCGGGTGATATCGGAAAAACGCGCGTTGTAGTCGGCAAAGGCATCCACCAGCAGTTCGGCGGCCTGACGGGCGAAGGGTGGGGCGCTTGCGACACGCTGGCTCATGCAGGCAGTATCGCCGCGCGCGTCTCAACTTGCACCTGTGTCGCGACTCCAATGCACGGTGGCAATGGCAGACGCGTCAACACTGTTGCTGTCACCGCACTAGACCACCCGTCACGTGTCGGTGAACTCGGGAGACCAGGTTCCGTCGGCGGATGTTTACTCACCGAGGCTTCCAATCGGCGCTGCAAATACGCGAGCCGCCCGAAGGCGGCTCGCATGTTTCCTGTGCCGCGGTGGCCTTAGAATTCCAGACGCGCGCTCAAGCGAACCGTGCGCGGCGCGACGAAGCCGGTCGGATCGCCGAATGTTTCTCGCAATTGACCATTATCGAACTCGCCGAACTCGTTACGATCGGTAATGTCTTCAGAATTGAGCACATTGAAAATGTCAACGCCGAGTGTGAGGTTCATGTCTTCCGGCAGGTCAATCTGCGGTGTGAATGCAAAGTTCAGGTCGAGCCGCTTCACCCACTCGCTCTTCATCACAGATCCGCGCGGTGTAAATACCGACGGCAAGGGCCCGTCGATACCATCCGGGTCACAGAAGAACGACGCTTCGCCGAACTGCGACGCGATATCGTCGGTTGGATGTACACCCTGACAGCCAAAATGACGAGCCGATTGCACCAGGATATTCGCGCCAACACTGAAGTACTCATTGAACTCGTATGAACCGAACAGCTTGAAGGTGTGGGTGCGGTCGTTAGGCAGACGCCCTTTGGTGCCATCGGTGAGGCCGGCCAAGATAACAGCAGGTTGTAGCGAGATCGCCTTTGGCCATACATCGCCGAATCGTCCACAGGGTTGGCCCACCAAGGGGTCGTGGCCGGGGTAGCGGGTGCCGGCCGGCCGCTCCTGTGCGTCCATTCGCTCGCGGCACTTGCACCTCCATGTGCGTCGAAACCCGGGATGGCGTGGTGGCGTTCTTGCGAATTCCCGGGCCGCGCGCTGCGCGCGAACCGGCTACGCGCCTTGCGCGCGAAACGCAGAACAAGCAGGCGGCCGTGTGAGAAGGGGACAGGCGCTGCACAATCAGATGCAGGCCGAGGCGTGACCCGTTCTGCACCTGGGTCGGTGACGGCGTCTCAGTACCCCGCTTCTTTTTGGTGCCGGAAGGCCAGCACATAAACCGCGTCGTCGACCGGTTCATGACGATACAGTGCCACGTAGCCAGAATCCCCGAACGCTATCACCAACTCGCGCAGCTCCGGCAGCTCGGGCAACGGCCGGCCTATGTCCGGTGTCTTTTCCAGGAGTTGGAATTGCCGGTCGATAGCCTGGCCGGCCCGCCTGGCCGCTTCCGGGGCCTTGACGGCCAGAGACCGGCGGCAGCGCTCCAAACCCTGCGCTGCGCCTTCCGTGACGATCACTTGTGGCACTCAGGCACCGCCTTTTCGTCATCGGTGCCCCAAGTGTTCAAGCACGTACTGTTCGATAGCTTCGAGCATGATCCAGTGCGCCGAGCGCTGGCGCTGACTGGCGAGCTGCTGGACGCGGCTTTTCAAGCCGTCGTCGATCTTGAGGGATGTTGCCATAGCCGGGCCTCTCATTACATGGTAATACTTGGTGATAATGTACCCCTCACCTGCCTCGCTGTCCATTGGCGACCTCGGCCAGCACGTCGCGCAGGCGCACGCGGCTGGCGGCGCGGAAACCACGTCGCTGCGCAGGGCGTGCAACAGATCACGCGCGAGGTTGCTGGCGCAGGCGGCCATGGCGGCCCACCTACGGTGGTGTTGCCATTGCGATGAGCAAAGCGACGCGGCAATCCAGAGTGTCCTGAGCATCAAGACACTGGATTGCCACGTCGCTTCGCTCCTCGCAATGACGGCGGATCGGTCTTGTTCAGACCATCCCTGGCCGCCCCATCTGCGCCAGTACTCAAGCCGCGCGAATGCGGCTCGGCGGGGGGCTCCGGCGAGCACGAGTTCCGCAGGTCGGCTCAAGCGCAGCGAAGCCGACGTTGCGCTACCGGGAAATTGCTGCGCGGCACACGCGCATCCGAGCCGTCTCCAACCGTGTCGGCTCCGCGCCTGCGGCGCTTGAGCCGACCTACGACGCCAACGTCAGCGCCATCCGGGTTTCGCCCTACATCGCCTTGATCAGCTCGTCGGCGTCGGCGGCTTCGGTCCAGCCCAGGTAACGCAGCATCATTTCGCCGGAAAGGATCAGTGAGCCGGGATTGACCTTGTCCTGATCGGCGTACTTGGGCGCGGTGCCGTGGGTGGCCTCGAAGATGGCATGGCCGGTGACGTAGTTGATGTTGGCGCCCGGCGCGATGCCGATGCCGCCGACCTGTGCGGCCAACGCGTCGGACAGGTAATCGCCGTTGAGGTTGAGGGTGGCAACGACATCGTATTCCGCCGGGCGCAGCAGGATCTGCTGCAGGAAGGCATCGGCGATCACGTCCTTGATGATGATGCCGGCGCCGGGCTTGCCCTCGGGGATGACGTGCCACGGGCCGCCGTCGAGCTCCACCGCGCCGAAGTGATCGCGGGCGGTCTGGTAACCCCAGTCGCGGAAGCCGCCCTCGGAAAACTTCATGATGTTGCCCTTGTGTACCAGGGTCACCGAGGCGCGCTTGTTGGCGATCGCGTAGCCGATGGCGCTATGCACCAGACGCTCGGTACCGAGGAACGACACCGGCTTGAGGCCAATGCCGACCTGCACCGGCAGCTCGCGGTGCGGTGCGCCGATGCCTTCCAGCGCCTTCTGCCAGGCGGCGGTTTTTTCTGCGGTGCCGAAACGGATC
Organism: Gammaproteobacteria bacterium HGW-Gammaproteobacteria-4; assembly: GCA_002839995.1. GTDB lineage: Bacteria > Pseudomonadota > Gammaproteobacteria > Xanthomonadales > Xanthomonadaceae. The sequence continues at coordinate 5,440 of PGZC01000081.1, forward strand.
TTGTCGAACGCCTGTGGAAACTCGCGCGCGACGAAGTCGAGCATCTTCTGCGCCTCGGCGCTGCCGCCGGCCCATTCGACACCGGCGTAGATGTCTTCGGTGTTCTCGCGGAAGATCACCATGTCCACTTCGCCCGGCTTCTTCACCGGCGAGGGCACGCCCTCGAACCAGCGCACCGGGCGCAGGCAGACGTACAGATCGAGCAACTGGCGCAGGGCAACGTTGAGCGAGCGGATACCGCCGCCAACCGGCGTGGTCAACGGGCCCTTGATGCTGACCAGGTAATCGCGGCAGGCCTGCACGCTGCCATCGGGCAGCCAGTCGCCGAAGGTGTTGTTGGCTTTTTCGCCGGCATAGATTTCCAGCCAGTGGATCTTGCGCTCGCCGCCGTAGGCCTTGGCGACCGCCGCATCGAGCACGCGCACGCTGGCGCGCCAGATGTCCGGGCCGGTGCCATCGCCTTCGATGAACGGGATGATCGGATTGTTGGGCACCTGCAGCTTGCCGCCGCTGAGGGTGATCCTGGCGCCGCCTGCGGGCGCTACGGGGGTGAAATTGGCCATGGGGTCCTCCCGGGGTTGAACTGAGCCGCGTCCATGCCACTGGCGCGGTTGAATGCTGCGGTGAATGTCGTTGGACAAGCGCACCATTGTCGCGGTTCCTGCGCCCGAGGTGAAGCGGCAATCTTCGCCATTGGGCAGACCATGGCAATCGGCGAAGGGAAAGCGTCGTTGGATGGCACCCATCCGCGCTATGCTTGTCGATTGCCTGTACGATTTTGCATCGCATGGATAGTCAGGAATTGCATCGGTTGTTGACGCGCGAGCCTTGGCGGCAGCACTTCGACCCGTCGCTGCTGCATCGTGGCCTGGATCTGGTGCGCGCCGGCGAGGTGCGGGTGCTGCAGCACATCACCAGCGATGACGGCAACGATGTCTGGCTGGCGCGGATCGGCCGCAACGTCAGCAACAGCTTCGAATGCCAGATCGAGGCGCCGCAAGCAGGCAGCCAGGGCCGAATCCGCTTTTCCTGCGGCTGCCGGCGGCAGACACTGTGCGAGCACGCAGCGGCATTGCTCACTTACATGAGCCTTGTTCCGGCGACCAGTTGGTTCCATGACGACGATGGGGCCGGGCCTGCCGGCAGCGGCGTCACGCTGGCGCGTTGGGACCGCTGGCTCGATCAGGTTTCAACGAACGTACGCCGGCCGGCAACTGCTGCCGCGCAACGGGTGTTCGGTCTGATGTTGCGCGCACAGGCGGCGCGCGAGTTTGCCGCGATAGACCCGTGGCGCGAACCCGAATCGCATCTGGCGTCGATCAGTCGCCTGCTGGCGGCACCGGTATGGTTGCGCCCAGGCAAGCGCAACGATGCGCTGGTCGACCCGCAGGGCCTGCATCTGAGTGCGCTCGGCGCGGAACCGGCGCCACCCGAGGGCTGGCCAGACGACGTGCTCGGCGCGCTGAGCGTGCTGTTGCGCGATGCCGATGCAAGCCATGGCGCGCTGCGGCTGACCGCCATCGCGGCACGGCAACACGAACACGCCCTCGAACAACTGATGGCACGCTACCCGGTGTATTTCGAGAAGGCCAGCGCCGGCGCATTGCGCCGGGCCGAGGATCGCCAGTTGCAGCTTCGTTGGGAAGACCAGGCCGACGGTTCGCAGCGGCTGGCCGTAGCCATCGCCGACGGCGATCACCTGCAACTGTTGCGCGGCGCCCGGTATTGGTACGTGGACACCAAAGCCGGCAGTTACGGTCGAGTGCAAGGCAACGCGAGCGTGCTTGAGGCGCTGACCAACGCACCCAGCCTGGAGCCCGAGGAGGTCGCCAGTTTCAGCACGCACCTCGCCAGCCATGGCGCGGCGCTGGAACTGCCGGCGCCCAATCCGCGCGGCCCAGTCGAGTTGCTGGAGGTCGCACCGACGCCGGTTCTGGTGTTGCGGCGGGTGCGCAATTGGCCGGTGATCAGTCACGGCTACACGGCAAACAAGCGCGTCGAAGTGGGCTGTGCGCGGTTGTTTTTCGACTACGGCCCGGCGCGCATCGATCCGCTGGATTATCGCCGCGTGTTGCGCCGGATGGATCGGGGCACGGTCTATGAAGTGCTGCGACAAACCGCTCCCGAGGAAGCGGCGATCAAGCAATTGCTCGGCGCCAGGTTGATGGATGCGGTCGAGCTGTTTTACGAACAGTTCGGCGGCTTTGCGGTGGTCGATGAAGGCGACTGGGTGCTGGCGCTGGGCAAACGCAAGCCGCCGGCGGCACCGGAGGCGTGGCAGCCGGTGTTGCAACAGCTCGCACTGGCCGGGTTCAAGCTGGAGTTTGCCGATGATTTCCCGCGTGATCGCCTGGTAGCCACCGGCGATTGGCACGCCGAACTGGCGGTGGACGGCAATGGCTGGTTCGATCTGCAGCTGGGTATCGAGGTCGATGGCGAGCGCATCGACCTGCTGCCCATCCTGCGCCGGCTGCTGGCCGATCCGGAGTTTCCGCAGCAGCCCTATCCCGGCGAAAAGCCCGACGCCACCTGGCGGGTGCTGATCGACGAGCAACGCAGTGCCGAACTGCCGCTGCAACGCTTGCGCGAGTTGACCGAACCGCTGCTCGAATGGCTACAAGCCGAATCGGGTCCGTCGCTGCGCCTGCATCGCACGCAAGCCGAGAATCTGGCCCGGCTCGCCGATCGCGATGTCCTGCACTGGCGCGGCGGCGACATCCTGCGCGCACGCATTGCCAGCCTGCGTGCCGCTGCGCGCAGCGAAATCGACACCCCCGACGGTTTCACCGCGCCGCTGCGGCCGTACCAGCGCGAAGGCCTGGCCTGGCTCGACTTCCTTGCCGAAGCCGGCCTCGGCGGGGTGCTGGCCGACGACATGGGCCTCGGCAAAACGGTGCAGGTATTGGCGCACCTGCTGCTGGAAAAGCGCGGTGGCCGCCTGGACCAACCGGCGCTGGTGGTGTGCCCGACCAGCCTGGTCGGCAACTGGCGCGATGAAGCCGCCCGCTTTACCCCGCAACTGCGGGTGCTGGTCATTCACGGCGCCGGCCGCGCCGATGCCTACGACGACATCGGCAGCAACGACCTGATCATCACCACCTATCCGTTGCTGCCGCGCGATCGCGAGCGCCTGATCGCACAGCAATTCAGCCTGTTGATCGTGGATGAGGCGCAGGCGATCAAGAACGCACGCAGCCAGGCCGCGCAAGTGGTGCGCGAGATTCCCGCGCGCCGTCGCCTGGCGATGACCGGCACGCCGTTGGAAAATCATCTCGGCGAATTGTGGGCGCAGTTCGATGCAGTCGAGCCGGGCCTGCTCGGCAGCGAGCGCCAGTTCACGCGGCTGTACCGCACCCCGATCGAGAAGCAGGGCGACAACGAACGTCAGCAACGACTGAACCAGCGCATCGGCACCTTGTTGCTGCGCCGGCGCAAGGAAGACGTGCTCGCCGACCTGCCGGCGAAAACCGAAATCGTGCGCCGCATCGAGCTGGAAGGCGATCAGCGCAACCTTTACGAATCGCTGCGTCTGGCGCAGCACGAGCGGGTGCGCGAAGCGGTGCGCGAACGCGGCCTCAACCAATCCGGCATCATCGTGCTCGACGCGCTGCTGAAGCTGCGCCAGGTGTGCTGCGACCCGGGGCTGGTCAAGCTCGCCAGTGCACGCAAGGTGCAGGCCTCGGCCAAGCGCGAGGCCCTGCACGAACTGCTCGAAGGCCTGCTGGCCGAGGGCCGGCGAGTGCTGTTGTTCTCGCAGTTCACCGAAATGCTGGGCAAGTTGGCCGCCGATTTCGACGCGCGAAAAACACCCTACCTGATGCTCACCGGCGACACCCCGGGGCGGCTGCGCAGCGATCTGGTGCAACAGTTTCAGGACGGCGCCGTACCGCTGTTCCTGATCAGCCTGAAGGCTGGTGGCGTCGGCCTCAACCTCACCGCCGCCGATACCGTGATCCACTACGACCCGTGGTGGAACCCGGCGGCCGAAGCCCAGGCCACCGATCGCGCCCACCGCATCGGCCAGGACAAACCCGTATTCGTGTACAAGCTGATCTGCGCCGGTACGGTCGAGGAAAAAATCCAGGCATTG
>PGZC01000015.1 GCA_002839995.1 Gammaproteobacteria bacterium HGW-Gammaproteobacteria-4
GCGCCGACCTGGGCGATTTCCTTGCTGGTGGCGCAGGGCTTGGAGATTTTCTTGAGCTCGGCGACAGCGGCGGTGACGGTCTTGTCGATGCCGCGCTTGAGATCCATCGGGTTCATGCCGGCGGCGACCGCCTTCATGCCTTCGCGGATCATCGCCTGCGCCAGCACGGTGGCGGTGGTGGTGCCGTCGCCGGCGGTGTCGGAAGTCTTGGACGCGACTTCCTTGACCATCTGCGCGCCCATGTTCTCGAACTTGTCGGCCAGCTCGACTTCCCGCGCGACGGACACGCCGTCCTTGGTGATGGTCGGCGCGCCGAAGCTCTTTTGCAGCACCACATTGCGGCCCTTCGGGCCGAGCGTCACCTTGACCGCATTGGCCAGGATATTTACGCCGCGCACCATGCGTGCGCGCGCATCTTCACCGAAACGAACTTCTTTAGCTGCCATGATTGCGTTACCTCTGAGTTGCGATTGGAATTGCGCTGTAGCGGCTTGCAGCGGCAGCGGCACTCACGGCCGCGCCGGAGCAAGCGCCAACGGGATCAGTTGAGGATGGCGAAAATGTCGTCTTCCTTGACGACCAGCAGATCGACGCCGTCGAGCTTGACCTCGGTGCCGGCGTACTTGCCGAACAGGACCTTGTCGCCTTTCTTGACCTTGGGTGCGCGCACGCTGCCGTTATCCAGGGCCTTGCCTTCGCCGACGGCGATGACCTCGCCCTTGAGCGGCTTCTCGGTGGCGGAGTCGGGAATGACAATGCCACCGGCGGACAGCTTCTCTTCTTCCATGCGCTTGATGACAACGCGATCGTACAGCGGCTGGATGCTCATGGTATTCCTCATTTAAGCGATTGATTTTGAATAACCTGCGGGAGACTTGTTAGCACTCCCCCCGCGTGAGTGCCAATGATAGCGCGACACGCCTCCCGGTAGAAGGCGCGTCTGCTCCAGCCAAGGTGGGGGAGCCGCCGGCGATTTCAAGGGCCGGGCGCATTTTCGGCTCCACGGCTGCACGCAATCTACCCCGGCGCTACAATCGACGCTGGCTGGCGCGATACCGGCGGACGGAACCGGGAAGCTCAGCCGTATCCAATGGTCGCCCGCCGCGCCGCAGGGAAGCGCGTATCTGCTTGAACTTCGTCATGTTCTGGTGGTCGAATCGGCTCCGGCCACGATTGATCGCTGCTCGGCTGAACACCCAAGGAAGCTCCGAACAACCGCCATCCACCGTCATTGCGAGCGCTCCAGCCTTTTGCCGCGAGGCCGAAGGCCGTGGCGGGAAGCAATCCAGCTCGTTGTCTACCCGAACACTCTGGATTGCCGCGTCGCTTCGCTGCACAGGGACGTGCAAGTGCCGCAGGCGCATGGATGCGCAAGAGCGGCCGCTCCTCGCAATGACAGCTTGTTCGGAGCATCCCTGATCGAAACCCTGCAAACCGAAGGATTCTGCGTGATCGCTCGCCTGTTGTTGCCCCGCCTGGTGTTGTTTGTCCTCGCCCTGACTGCATCGCTCGTCCCATCCGCCCGCGCCGCCATCGACGAATCGGACTTGCTGCCGGTCGAGGAGGCCTTCGCGCTCCGCACGCGCGCGCTGGACAGCGAAACGATTGAGCTGCGCTGGCAGATCGCCGATGGCTACTACCTGTACCGCCACCGGATCAAGATCCTGACGCCGGAAGGGTTCCGCCCGGGTGAGCTGGAACTGCCGCCCGGCAAGCGCAAGCACGACGAATTTTTCGGCGATGTGGAAACCTACCGCCACGAACTGGTCGTCACCATGCCGATCGCGGCGGACGCCAACGCACGCGAAATATCGTTCGTGGTCACCTCGCAAGGTTGCGCCGATATCGGCGTGTGCTACCCGCCGCACAAGGTGCCGCAGCGCGTTGCGCTGCCGACTGTGGCCACCGCCGCCGCGTCCGGCGCCGATTCCGGCAACCCGCTCGCCGCGCTGCTGAAGCCGGCCAGTCTGGTCGATGGCGATGCCGGCCTGCCGCTGCCGCCGGAACAGGCATTCGGCTTCGAGGCCATCGCCAGCGCCGCTAACGAACTGCTGCTGCGCTTCAGCCCGGCACCAGGCCACTACCTGTACCGCGACCGCACCCGTATGCGCGTCGAGGACGCCGACGACATCAGCCTTGGCGAACCGCGCTGGCCGGTTGGCGTCAACCATGAAGACGAACATTTCGGCCAGCAGCTGGTGTATTTCGAGCCGATCGACGTGGCGGTGCCGTTGCAACGCGCCGATGGCGCGGCGCGCGACATCCAGCTCAAGGTCACCTTCCAGGGTTGCGAGACCGACGGCATCTGCTACCCGCCGATGACGCGCACGGTGGCGGTATCGCTGCCCGCCGGCGGCGCTGCGGCGACCGACACCAGCGCGCCGCAGGCCGAGGACAGCCGCCTGGCCGCCGCGCTGTCCGGCCCCGATCGTATCTGGACGCTGCTCACCTTCTTCGGTTTCGGCCTGCTGCTCGCGTTCACGCCGTGCGTGTTCCCGATGGTGCCGATCCTCTCGGGCATCATCGCCGGCGCCGGCAACATCAGCACGCGCCGCGCCTTCGTGCTGTCGCTGGTCTACGTGCTGGCAACGGCCGTGGTGTTCACCATCGCTGGCGTCGTCGCCGGCCTGGCTGGCGCCAACCTGCAGATCGTGTTCCAGACGCCGTGGATCCTGGTCAGTTTCGCGCTGCTGTTCGTGGTATTGAGCTTTTCGATGTTCGGGTTTTACGAGCTGCAACTGCCCAGCCGCCTGCAAACGCGCCTGACCGAACTGAGCAACAAGCAATCCGGCGGCTCGCTGTTCGGTGTTGCCATCATGGGCGTGCTCTCGGCGCTGATCGTCGGCCCGTGCGTTGCGCCGCCGCTGGCCGCGGCAGTGCTGTACATCAGCCAGACCCGCGACCCGATCCTCGGCGGCCTGGCGCTGTTTTCGCTGGCGTTGGGCATGGGCGCGCCGCTGCTCGCGTTCGGCACAGCCGCCGGGCGCATCCTGCCGCGTGCTGGCGCCTGGATGGACGCGGTCAAGGCGGTGTTCGGCGTGCTGTTCCTGGGTCTGGCGATCTGGATGCTCGACCGCATCGTCGATCCGGCGGTGACGCTGGCGCTGAGCGGCAGCCTGCTGATCGGCAGCGCCATCTACCTCGGCGCACTGGAGCCGGTGGCGCTCGCGGCTTCGGGCTGGAAGCGGTTGTGGAAGGCAATTGGCGTATTGCTGCTGCTGATCGGCAGCGCGCAGATGCTCGGCGCACTGGCCGGCGGCCGCGATCTGATGCAGCCGCTCAAGGGCGTGTTCGGCGGCGCGGCGCCGGCGGCCGCCGAGCTGCACTTCACCACGATCAAATCCTCGGCCGATCTCGACCGCGCCATCGCCGCGGCCAACGCAGCGGGCCAGCCGGTCATGTTCGACTTCTACGCCGACTGGTGCGTGAGCTGCAAGGAAATGGAAAAGTACACCTTCACCGACCCGGCCGTGCATCAGGCGCTGCGTGGATATGTGCTGCTCAAGGCCGACGTGACCGCCAACGACGACATCGATCAGGAACTGATGCGTCGATTCGGTATCATTGGCCCGCCGGGCACCCTGTTTTTCGGGCTTGACGGCATCGAGCAACGCCACCTGCGCCTGATCGGTTTCGAAAAAGCGGCGCCATTCGTGCAACGGATACAGAAGGCAACGCGGTAATGCGCAATACGCTCATCCTGCTGGTGATTGCCGTGCTCGGCGGACTGTCCGGACTGCTGGTCGGCAAACGGTTTGCGGCGGCGCCCGAGCGGGCGGCGCCCGCTGGAGTGAGCATCGTCGGTGTCGGCGACACGGTACCGGCGCTGTCGTGGCCGCTGCTCGACGGCTCCATCACTGAACTCATGGCCCTGCGTGGGCGGCCGGTGCTGGTCAATTACTGGGCATCGTGGTGCGGGCCGTGCATCAAGGAAATGCCGGTGCTCGACGCTTTCGCCGCCGAGCAGGGCGAGCACGGCATACAAGTGCTGGGTATCGCGCTCGACAGCGAAGATGCGGTGCGCGAGTTCCTGGCGAAGCTGCCGGTGGACTATCGGATTGCGTTGGAAATCCCCTCCGGCAACGACAGCTCGGTGCGCATGGGCAACCGGCAAAACGTGCTGCCGTTTTCTGTGCTGATCGACGCCCAGGGGCGCGTTCAGGCACAAAAAGCGGGTAGTTTCAGCCACAAAGCCCTTGCCCAGTGGACCGGCCAGGCCGCGCGATAATGCTCGCCCACTGCGATCGCTCGGGGTAAACAGCAGCGATCTTCGGTCAAACGGATGCTAACGTCTGGACAAAGTGCCGAGTGTTCGCTCAGACTGTGCGCCCCGGATCAAGGCGCACCGATCGATGATTCTGGTTCTCCACGGCCCCAATCTGAATTTGCTCGGCGTGCGCGAGCCGGCGCTCTACGGCCACACCACGCTCGCGCAAATCGATGCCGCACTGAGCGCGCAGGCGCAATCCGCGGGCCATCGGCTGCAGTGCGTACAGTCCAACGCCGAACATGTGCTGATCGAGCGGCTGCATGCCGCGCGTGGCGATGGCACCGCTTTCATTCTGATCAACCCGGCCGCCTTCACCCACACCAGCGTGGCGTTGCGTGATGCGCTGGCGGCGGTGGCGATCCCGTTTATCGAGGTTCACCTGTCGAACGTGCATGCGCGCGAGCCGTTTCGCCAGCATTCGTACTTCAGCGATCTGGCCGTCGGCGTGATCGCCGGGTTCGGCGCCGACAGTTACCGCTACGCCCTGCAGGCCGCGATTGCCCGGCTCAGCCAGGCCGATTAATCCCACAGCTCACCACGTTCGAGGCCGATATGGATCTTCGCAAAATAAAAAAACTGATCGATCTGCTGGAAGAATCGCAGCTCACTGAAATCGAGATCAAGGAGGGCGAGGAATCGGTACGTCTGGCCCGCCAGCCGCGCACCGGCTCCGCGCCGGCTGCCGCCCCGCTGCCGGTAGCGCACGCGGTCGAGCATCCGCGCCCGGCACCGCCTGCCGAAGAGCCCCACGGCAAACACGGCAACCGCGCGATACCCGACGGCCACGTGGTGCGTTCACCGATGGTCGGCACCTATTACGCGTCGCCGAACCCGGAGGCATCGCCGTTCATCAGCGTCGGCCAGAGCGTGAAGGCGGGCGACACCCTGGCCATCATCGAAGCGATGAAAATGTTCAACCCGATCGAAGCCGATGTCTCGGGCACCATCGTCGCCATTCTGGTCGAAAACGGTCAGCCGGTGGAATTCGACGAACCCATGTTCGTGATCGGCTGAGCCGCCATGCTAGAGAAAGTCGTCATCGCCAATCGCGGCGAAATCGCGCTGCGCATCCTGCGCGCCTGCCATGCGTTGGGTATCAAGACGGTGGCGGTGCATTCAACGGTCGATCGCAACCTCAAGCATGTGGCGATGGCCGACGAATCGGTCTGCATCGGGCCGCCGCCGTCGGCGCACAGCTACCTCGACATCCCGGCGATCATCGCTGCGGCCGAGGTGACCGACGCCCAGGCCATCCACCCGGGCTACGGTTTTCTGTCGGAGAACGCCGACTTTGCCGAGCGCGTCGAAAAATCCGGCTTCATCTTCATCGGCCCCACTGCCGACGTGATCCGCATGATGGGCGACAAGGTCGAGGCGATCCGCGCGATGAAGGCAGCCGGTGTGCCGTGCGTGCCAGGTTCCGGTGGGCCGCTCGGCGAGGATGGCGACGAGAATCACCGCATCGCCCGCGAGATTGGTTATCCGGTGATCATCAAGGCCGCAGGCGGCGGCGGCGGGCGCGGCATGCGCGTGGTACACACCGATGCGGCGCTGCTCAATGCCATCGTCACCACCCAGAGCGAAGCCAAGGCGGCGTTCGGCAACGGCCAGGTCTACATGGAGAAATTCCTGGAAAACCCGCGCCATATCGAAATTCAGGTTCTGGCCGACGGCCAAGGCCAGGCGGTTCACCTGGGCGAGCGCGATTGTTCGATGCAGCGCCGCCACCAGAAGGTGGTCGAAGAAGCCCCTGCCCCCGGGATCACCGACGCGCAGCGCGAGCAGATCGGCCGCGTCTGCGTCGAAGCCTGCCTGCGCATCGGCTATCGCGGCGCCGGCACCTTCGAATTTCTATACGAAGACGGGGCGTTCTACTTCATCGAGATGAACACCCGCATCCAGGTCGAGCACCCGGTAACCGAGTGGGTGACCGGCATCGATCTGGTGCGCGAACAACTGCTGATCGCCGCCGGCCACAAGCTGTCGATCCGGCAGAGCGATGTCGTCATTCGCGGCCATGCCATCGAATGCCGGGTCAATGCCGAAGATCCGGACACGTTCATGCCCTGCCCTGGCCTGATCAATCATTTCCATGCCCCAGGCGGCCCCGGCGTGCGCGTCGACAGCCATATCTATGAGGGCTATCGGGTGCCGCCGAACTACGACTCGATGATCGGCAAGCTGATCGTGCATGGCGCCGACCGCACCCAGGCAATCGCCCGCATGCGGGTTGCGCTCGGCGAAATGATCGTCGATGGCATCAAGACCAATGTGCCGCTGCAGCAGCGGATCATGGCCGACCGCGGCTTCCAGCTCGGCGGCATGAACATCCACTATCTGGAAAAGCGGCTCAAGGAACAGCACGAAAAAGCGATCGGGTTGGGTTGATCGGTCGTGCCGTCGCGGGCAGCCATCGCGCCGCGATGGCGTTATCGACAGTCGTGCAACGAATGCGTCACCAGGTAACGGCAACGATCACGCCGCCGCCCTTGCTGTCGGCCCAGGGCACCAGCTTTACCTTGTCGTTGAACGCATCGGTGAACAACCAGCCGCTGGCGGTGCCAAGGGCGGCGCCAGCAACCACGTCATACCAATGGTGTTCATTGGAACGCTCACGACCAATGCCAACCACGGTCGCCAGCGCATAGGCCGGTAGTCCAGCCTGCCAACCGTAGCGGCGGTGCAGTGTGGTTGCCGAGGCAAACGACAATGCGGTGTGCCCGGACGGGAAGCTCTTGTTGTCGCTGTTGTCGGGGCGTCGCTCCGGGAACGTCTGTTTGAGCACTTCGGCCAGCGCACCGGCGCTGCCGATGCTGAGCGCCGCCTGGCCCAAACCATCCCAATCGCCCTTGGCGGTCGGGGTGATGACCGCCGCCCCCATCAGCGACAGTGCGCCAACATTGCTGATGTCGTCCCAATCGTTCTTGTCGAGCGCGCGTGCCGACGACACCACGGCAAACACCAGCAAGAGTACCGCCGCAAGTCTATTGCCAAGCGCATTCATGAATGGCTCCTCGCGATTCCGTTCTGGCCGAACGCGCCAGCGCAGCCAGTATATGCCGACCGACCGCCCGTTGCGCAACCGCGAGCCCGCGTTGACCCCGGATCACGCTGCGGGTGCCGCATAGCCCTTCGCGCGTAGCGCCTTCGTTACCGCGGCCCTGGCCGCCGCCAGTACCTCGTCGAGCGGCTGCGTGCCGTCGATATCGACGATCGGCGCGCCATTGAATTTCAACAGCGGCGTGGCCGCGATCTTTTCGGCCAGCAACTCGCGGCGATGATCGGGCTTGCGCGCACAGGCAGTGTCGAGATCGACATTGAGGCGAAGCACCAGGTCGGGACGATGGCTGGTCATCCGCTCGTGGTTGGCGCGCTCGCGCCGTGCCAGCCAGCGCACAATGGCGCTGCCCGACGCGGTCACCGACAGACCGGTGCCGTCGTAGGAGCCGGGCACATCCAGTTGCGGATAGCGATCGGTCACGATGATCAGGCCCTGTCGCCGCAATGCCATCATCCGCCGGAAGCGGCGTGCGGCACGCAACGAGAATACGGTGAGCACCAGCGCCGTGAGCAAGCCGGGGGCTTTCTTGTCGCGCTGCGCGCGGGTGCTGTCGGTCTTGCGCTTGATCACGCGACCAAGCCACGCGCCGACCAGCGGCCAACGCTCCACCGCGCGGCCCACCGTGCCCGCCTGCTTGCCCAGATGCGCGGCCGCCGCCGGGCCGAAACGGCTGGCCCACGCCAGCACTTCAGCGCTGACGGTGGACTTGCCCGAACCGTCACAACCGATGACGGCGATCAGCGGGCCCAGGACGGCGCGCTCCGACGCCATCAGGAAATGTCGGCGAAGGTCTTGGTGAAGCGGCGCAGCAGATGGATCGCGAGGGACACCAACGCAAGCACCGCCCACGCGTAGTACCACACCGGGTTTTCCGGCAACTGGCCGAAGTCGAAGCCGCGACGGGCAAAGTCATACGCCAGCAACGCGGTCGCCAGCCAGAACAGCTTCTTGTTTTCGCGGCGAATGCAGCGACGCACCCAGAACGGGTATTTCGGCTTCAACCAGCCATGCAGGCGCGGCAGCAGGAACGGCACCTTGGCCGCCCAGGCGGCGTGCGCTTCCGGAAACTGCGTGCGCAGGAACTCCTCTTCGAACACCGCAACGCGCTCGTAGACGATCACCGAAATCAGGAATACCAGGGCGCCATACACCCAACTGCCCGAAAGCATGGCAATGCCGGTGAAATTGAGGATGCGGCCGACGTAGAGCGGGTTGCGCACCAACGAGTAGGGGCCGGTGGTGTTCAACTCCGCCGCCACCGGCGCGTCCTTGGAATTTCCCGACGTCCCCAGCGCCGCAAAACCGCTGGTGATGATGCGGATCAGCGCACCGGCCGAGGCCACTGCCAGCGACACCCAGAACCAGGCCTGGTTGGCGCTTTCCGTGGCGAACGGGCCGATCGCGCGAAAGTGATAGGCGATCATCGCACCAACGATGACGACGGCAGTCAAATAGTGGCCACGGATCTTGAACAGTGCTTCGCCACTGCGCGCGAGTTCGTGCTGATACATCGGGTGCTGCTCCTCGGGATGAAATGGCAAAGCGCAAGAAAACCGGCGCCGGCGCGGTGTTTCGCTGCAATTCCGCATTCTAGCGTGCCGTCAAGGGTTTGGAAAATGCCATGCTCCGACCTGATCGCGGCGCGCATTGGCGCACCCGGCGCCCGGAACCGTGTACGCAGAGGGAAAATCGTCATAATCTGCCCTGTTGAACGAAGTTCCCGGATTGCTGCCAGTGAAAAGTACGCACCAAATGTCGCCGCTTGCCGGTGTGATCGCCGTAGTCGGTTGCGACGGCTCGGGCAAATCGACCCTGACCGCAGACCTGTTCGCGCACTTGCGCGACGAACAGGCGACCGAACTGCTCTACCTCGGCCAGTCCTCGGGCAATATCGCCGACTGGATACGCAGCCTGCCGCTGATCGGTGCCGCATTCGGGCGCTACCTGGTGCGCAAGGCCGAACGCGCGCACGCCAAGGAAAAAACGTCCGCATCGCCCGACATCCCGACCGCGCTGGTGATCCACCTGCTGTCGCGCTGGCGCAAGCACAAGTTCCGGCGGATGCTGGCACTCGATCGCCGTGGCGTGGTGGTAATCGCCGATCGGTATCCACAGGCCGAGGTGCCGGGCTTCTATTTCGATGGCCCGGGCCTCACCGCCCGCGACGCCAGAAATGCCGTCGTACGCTGGCTGGCGGCACGCGAATTGCGCCTGTACCAACGCATGGCCGGCCACGTGCCGGCGCTGGTGATTCGTCTCAATATCGATGCCGACACCGCGCACGCGCGCAAGCCCGATCACAAACTGTCGATGCTGCAAGACAAGGTCACGGTGATCCCGACCCTGCACTTCAACGGCGCGCGGATTCTCGATCTCGACGGCTGCGACCCGTACCCGCAGGTTTTGCAGGCGGCGCTGAGCGCAGCCCGCACCACCATCGCCTCGCGTCCTGGTTGACTGCGCTTCATCAGCAGGCGCTGCGTCGGCAAGGAACTTAACGCGACTTTAGCGGCCCTACAGCAACAATGTGACATTCACATGGCATGCGGATTATGATTCGGTGTCAGTCCTCGTCACGTTGCCAGCAGAGCGCCCGATGCTTGAACTCAGTGTTACCACCGACAAGCTGCATGCCCCCCTGACCGGGGTCGTCGCCGTTGTCGGTTGCGACGGTACCGGCAAATCGACATTGACCGCCGATCTGCTTGCCAACCTGCGCAGCAAGGGCCCCACAGTGCGCCGTTACATGGGCCTGGTCTCCGGCGAGACCGGCGACAAGATCAAGCGCCTTCCATTCATCGGTGTCCGGCTCGAGCGCTACCTCGCGGCCAAGGCGCGGCGCGCGCAGGACATGAAAAAGAAGCTTCCGGGCACTTTTACCGCGGTCGTCATGTATCTGCTCTCGCTGTGGCGTGTCGCGCAACTGCGGCGGGTGATGCGGCTGTCGCAGCGCGGCGTGCTGGTCATCGCGGATCGCTACCCGCAGGCCGAAATCCCCGGATTCAACTACGACGGCCCGGGCCTGACCGCCCACCGCACCAACAACTGGCTGGTGCGCAAGCTCGCGGCGCGCGAGCAGAAGCTGTACGAGTGGATGTCCGAGCAAAAACCCGCGTTGATCATCCGCCTCAACATCGATGCCGATACCGCCTACGCGCGCAAACCGGACCATCACCTGTCCGAATTGCGCGACAAGAGCTCGATTATGCCGCGCCTGCGCTTCAACGGCGCCAACGTGCTCGACATCGATGCACGCCAACCCTACCCACGCGTGCTGGCTGCCGCCTTGCGCGCAATCGATGCCGCCATCATCGTGCCGCGCGCGCGCTGAAGTTTCTCGATGAAGCCGGGACTCGGGACTCGGAAAAGCCACAGCAAAAGCGCGTAGCCCGGGGTGAAGCCCGCAGGGCCGACCGCTCCTGCGCTTCCTGCGTTGGCAAGCTTGCCGCCCCGAGTCCCGAGGTCCCGCTTTACGGCATGCGCTTGCGCAGGATCAGCGCTGACGTATCCGCGTCGCCGTGGCCGGCTTGCGTGAGGGCCGCGTAGTCGGCCAGCGCCTGGTCAATCACCGCGGTACTGGTGCCGGCCGCGCGCGCCATGCCCTGGACGATGTGCAGATCCTTGAGCAGATGCGCGCATTTGAAGCCGGGCACGAATTCATCGCGCAACATCGTGGCGCCGCGCTTGTCGAGGAACCAATTACCGGCGGCGCCGGCGGCGAGCGTCGGTAGCAGGCGGACGGGATCGAGACCGAGCCGCTCGCCCAGAGCGAGCCCTTCGCACACCGCTTCGTTGATGCCGGCCACCAGCACCTGATTCACCGCCTTGGTGGCTTGGCCGGCGCCACTGTCGCCCATCAGGGTGATGCGAGCGGCGTAGCTTTGCAGCGCCGTGTCGGCCTGATCGAGATCGGTCTGCCTGCCGCCCACCATCACCGACAGCTTGCCGTTGCGCGCGCCTTCCACGCCGCCGGATACCGGTGCATCGAGAAAGCCGATGCCGTGCGCTGCGAGTTGTTCGGCCGCAGCGCGCGCGGTGTCCACCGACACCGTGGAATGATCGATCACCACGGCTCCCGTGCGCAGCACCGGCGCCAGCACCGCCACGTTTTCCAGCACGTCGGCATCGGCTGATACGCACAGCACCACCAGATCGCAATCGGCGAAGTCGGCGGCAGCACCGGCCGCGCGCGCATTCAATTCACGCGCCAGACGTTCTGCCTTCGACCGGGTGCGATTACCCACCACCGTCAGCAGGCCGTGGCGATGCAGGTGCCGCGCCATGGGTTCGCCCATCGCGCCAAGTCCGATGAAACCGACGTTCATGTGTTGCTCCTCCGGTTGGCGATGCGATTGGTGTTGAAGAAGCGCGTTAGCAGATGGGATGGTTTGCCCCGGCCTGCCCGTCGGCGCGTGTTCCGGGCCGGCGGTACGCCGGCCATATCGTGCGACATGGCTGGTTACTGTCGCCCACAGGGTGGGCTCCTACAAATGCGCCTCGAAGCACCGATGTAGGAGCCCACCCTGTGGGCGACCGCAGCAGAGCGTCATCCCTGCGCCTCATCGGCCAGATAGGTGTATCCGGTCAAACCGGCCTCCAACTGATCGGCAATGTTGGCGGCCTTGTCCGGCGCAAGCTGCGCGGCGGCGATCAACGCCTGATAACGCGAACGCAACATCGCCAGATCGTAGCCGACGTAGTCGAGCATCACGTCCGAAGTGTCGCCCAGGCGCGAGCGGCTGAGGGTGAAGCCATCACCGGTCAGGCGCACGTTCACCGCCGAGGTGTCGCCAAACAGGTTGTGGATGTCGCCGAGCGTGTCCTGGTAGGCGCCGACCATGAAGAAGCCGATGCGATAGCTCTCACCGGCCAGCGGTGCGTGCAGCGCCAGCGAGGTGTCGAGCGATTGCTCATCGACGTAGGTGTCGATGCGGCCGTCGGAATCGCAGGTAAGGTCGGCAATCACCCCGCGCCGCTCCGGCTGCTGGTGCAGGCGCGCGATCGGCATGATCGGAAATACCTGATCGATGGCCCAGACATCCGGCACCGATTCGAACACCGAGAAGTTGACGAAGTACTTGTCGACCAGACGCTGGTTCAGTTCATCCAGCACCATGCGATGGCTGCGCTCCTCACCGCTGAGGCGACCGCGCACGGTGTGGGCGATGGCGTAAAACAGATCGTCGATGCGCGCACGCTGCGCCAGATCGATCTGCCCGAGCGCATACGCCGCCTGGCCTTCGGCGAGATGGTGCTGGGCTTCGTGGAACAGCTCCAGCGGCGGGCGCAGATCGAGCGCCTGATGCAGTTCGCGCAGATGCCGCAACACCGCCGGCTCGCCCGACTGCGGCACCGGCACTGCACCTTCCGGCGCACGTTCCACTTCGCTGACGTTGGCCACCAGCACCGCATGATGCGCGGTCAGCGCCCGCCCGGACTCGGTCAGTACCATCGGCGGCGTCAGGCCGTGCTCGGCGCAGGCGTCGGCCAGCGGCTGCACGATGTTGGCGGCGTACTGATGCAGGCCGTAGTTGATCGAACACTCGCTGCGCGAGCGGGTGCCTTCGTAGTCCACGCCAAGGCCGCCGCCGACATCCATGTAGCGCACCTGACAGCCGAGCTTGCTGACTTCGACCAGATAACGGGTGGCTTCGCGCATGCCGTTGGCGATGTCGCGCACGTTGGAAATCTGCGAGCCCATGTGGAAATGCAGCAGTTCCAGGCAATGCAGCAGTCCGGCTGCCTTGAGCTGTTCCACCAGATCCAGCAGTTGCCTTGGCGACAGCCCGAACTTGGCGTTGTCGCCGCCCGAGTTCTGCCACTTGCCGGCGCCCAGCGACGCCAGCCGCATGCGCACACCGAGGCCCGGCGTCACGCCCAGCTCGCGCGCGGCTTCGACCACGTGCGCCAGTTCGGAGGGTTTCTCGATCACGATGTAAGTGCGCAGGCCGAGCAGACGGCCAATCAGCGCCAGACGGATGTATTCGCGATCCTTGTAGCCGTTGCAGATCACCAGCGCGCCGGGCCGCGACAGCGCCAGCACCGCCATCAGCTCCGGCTTGGAACCCGCTTCCAGACCGAACCCATCGCCACCTTGTGTCGCCAGTTCACCGGCCACGCCGAAATGCTGGTTGACCTTGATCGGATAGATCGCGCTGTAGCCACCGCCATAGCGCTGCTCGGCCATTGCCTGCGCAAAAGCCTGCTGCAAGGCGCCGAGGCGATGCCCGAGAATGTCGGAAAACCGCAGCAGCACGGGCAACTTGAGACCATCGTCCAATGCGCGTTCGACCGCTTCGGACAGGGCAATGGCGGGGCCGTCCGGCCCCTGCGGCTGCACCGAGACCCGACCCTGCGCATCGATATCGAAATAACCCTCGCCCCAGTGGGCAATGGCATAGGTGCGGCGGGCGCGGTCGAGGGACCAGGGCATCAAGGACTCCGCTGAGGTGTGGGCGCAACAAGGCGCTCATTGTACCGTCACTGTCTGGCAGGTCGCCCACAGGGTGGGCTCCTACAGTGAGCGCGACCGCTATTTGTAGGAGCCCACCCTGTGGGCGACCGAGCGAAGCGAAGGCGGGACAGGCGAAGCCTGTGTCGCGAAGCGACCGACCGAGCGAAGCGAAGGCGGGACAGGCGGAGCCTGTGTCGCGAAGCGACCGAGCGAGCGAAGCGGCCGCTCGTGTGCGTCCATGCACTCGCGGCACTCGCACATCCATACCGGTGTGCCCTCGCGACGATCGGTAAAACCCGACAGACTGCTAGAATCACCCATTCGCCCTACATCGCAGCCAACGCCCATGAGCAATTCCGACAGCACCTGGTTTCATGAAGACTTCGCTGCCACCGGCTCGGCCGTGGGCTTTCGGGTGGTGCGCAAGCTGGACGAGGTGCAATCGCCGTTCCAGAAGATCGAGATTTACGAGACCACCGACTGGGGCAATCTGATGCTGATCGACGGCGCGATCATGCTGACCAGCCGCGACAATTTCCTGTATCACGAGATGATGTCGCATCCGGCGCTGTTCACCCACTCCAATCCCAAGCGCGTGGTGATCATCGGCGGCGGCGATTGCGGCACGCTGCGCGAGGTGCTCAAGCACAAGGAAGTGGAGCACGTTACCCAGGTCGATATCGACGAACAGGTAACGCGCATGGCCGAGAAGTATTTTCCCGAACTGTGCGATGGCAACGCCGATCCGCGTGCCGAGCTGCTGTTCGACGATGGCATCGCCTACATGAAGAATGCCGCGCCCGAAAGCCTGGATCTGGTGATCGTCGATTCCACCGATCCGGTCGGCCCGGCCGAAGGGCTGTTCAATCAGGCGTTTTATGCCAGCTGTCACCGTGCGTTGCGTTCGGGCGGCATCCTGGTGCAGCAGAGCGAATCGCCGCTGGCGCAGATTGGGCTGATCCGTGCCATGCGCGGCGCGATGAAGGATGCCGGCTTCCAGTCGTTGCGCACCATCAGTTTTCCGCAGCCGTGCTACCCGACCGGCTGGTGGAGCTGCACCATGGCACGCAAGCACGGCGAGTTGAATGTGTTTCGCGAGCGCGGCGCGGCCAGCAAGGCGTTTGCGACCCGCTACTACAATCTCGACATCCACCGCGCCGCGATCAGCCTGCCGCCGTTCGTGCTCGAAGCGCTGGATTGACGCACGCCGGAACGGCAGCGGCGCGGCGGCGTTCCCGCCGTGCCGCGAAACCGCCGACTACAATGCGTCGCCGTCCAGTTCGCCGGTGCGGATACGCACCACCCGCTCCAGCGCGTACACGAAGATCTTGCCGTCGCCGATCTTGCCGGTATTGCCGGCCTGCATGATCGCCTCGACCACGCGCTCCACCTGATCGCTGGTGACCGCCACTTCCAGCTTGATCTTGGGCAGGAAATCGACCACATACTCGGCGCCCCGATACAGTTCGGTGTGGCCCTTCTGGCGACCGAAGCCCTTGACCTCGGTGACGGTGATGCCGGTGACACCCACTTCGGACAGCGCTTCGCGCACGTCGTCCAGCTTGAACGGCTTGATGATCGCAGTGACCATTTTCATGCGTATTCTCCTAATCGCTATGGCACAAGCATAGCGCGGCCGCAAAATTCGGCCGCGCCGTCGCTTACAGGTTGTAGCCGCGTTCGTCGTGCAGGCTGAGATCGAGACCTTCGGTCTCGCCCTCGGCATCCACCCGCAACGGACTGAACAGCGCGATCAGGCGCAGCGACAGCCACGCCACCAACGCGCTCCAGACGATGGTCACCGAAATGGCCGCTGCTTGTGCCAGAACCTGCTTGCCGATACTCACGCCTTCGGCCAGGCCCACGCCACCCAATGCCGCGTCGGCAAACACGCCGGTGAGCAGGGCGCCGACGATACCGCCGACACCGTGTACGCCGAACACGTCCAGCGAGTCGTCATAGCCCAGCCTCCGCTTGAGTCGCGCCGCCGCCAGGAAACACACGACGCCGCTGACCGCACCGATCGCGATCGCGCCCAGCGGCCCGGCACTGCCAGCGGCGGGTGTGATCGCCACCAAGCCGGCTACCGCACCGGTGGCGATTCCCAGCACCGACGCCTTGCCGTGCAGCCGCCATTCGATCGCCATCCACGCCAGCGCCGCGGCAGCGGTGGCAATCTGCGTTGCCAACAACGCCATTGCCGCACTGCCGTTGGCGGCCAGCGCCGAGCCGGCATTGAACCCGAACCAACCAACCCACAGCAGACTGGCGCCGATCACGGTATAACCCAGGTTGTGCGGCGGCATCGGCTGATGCGGCCAGCCACGACGCGCACCCACGACCAGACACGCCACCAGGCCAGCGACACCGGCATTGATGTGAACCACGGTGCCACCGGCGAAATCCAGCACACCCCAGTCCCAGAACAGGCCGCCCGGCCCGGCCCAGGTCATGTGCGCAACCGGCAGATAGGCAAAAGTGAACCAGAGGGTGACAAAGGCCAGCAGTGGCCCGAAGCGCATGCGTTCGGCAAAGGCGCCCACGATCAGCGCCGGCGTGATCGCGGCGAAGGTAAGCTGAAAGGCGACAAACAGCGACTCGGGAATGGTGCCGGTCAGAGCTTCCCGGTCGACGCCGATCAGGCCAAGTTTGGCCAGGCCGCCGATCACCGAAGCGAAATTGAACTCACCCTCGGCCATGCCGGTGGTATCGAAAGCGAGGCTGTACCCGTAGACGACCCAGAGCAGGCTGATGAGCGCCGTGATCGCGAAACATTGCATCAAAACCGATAGCACATTTTTGCTACGCACCAATCCGCCGTAGAACAGGGCGAGACCGGGAATGATCATCATCAGCACGAACGCGGTAGCCACCAAAAGCCAGGCGGTATCGCCTGAATCGGCGCTCTGTGCCTGGGCCTGTGCCATTGGCGAGGCGAGCGCGAACAAGCTGAAGACAGGCAGGGTAAATCGACGCAGTACACATGGACATCGCATGATTGGCTTCCCCAGAAGATATGCGTGTTGCAGTGCAGCACGAATTTCTGGCTTGATTACTCGACACGCCCATGACCATACTGGGCGGCCTGATCCGGTTGTGGACGGCATGGCGCGATGGCGGGGGTAAGCATTTTCCTACTGCACAATGCGCATTTTTCCGACTGCGCGGATGCTGCGCTGCGGCGATAATGGCCATCCCAACGGAGACCACGCCATGATCGACCTCAAATCCATAGACGATCTCGCCCGCAAGCTCAGCGAGATGGTGCCGCCCGACCTCAAGAACGCGCGCGACGACTTGCAACAGCATTTCCGCGCCACCCTGCAATCGGGCTTGAGCAAGCTGGAGCTGGTCACCCGCGAGGAGTTCGACGTACAGCGCGCGGTGCTGCTGCGGACCCGCGAAAAACTCGACCTGCTGGAGCGTGTCGTCGCCGTGCTCGAATCGCGGATCGATGCGCTGACCGGCCGCAGTCACTAGGTTTTCGGTCATGAGCCTGGCGCTGGTGCACAGCCGCGCCCGCGTCGGCGTCGATGCCCCGCACGTTCGCGTCGAGGTGCACCTGGCCGGCGGCCTGCCGGCGATGTCGATCGTCGGCCTGCCCGAAGCCGCAGTTCGCGAGAGCAAGGATCGGGTGCGCGCCGCCATCCACTGCGCACAACTCGAATTTCCCAGTCGCCGCGTCACCGTCAACCTGGCCCCGGCCGACCTGCCCAAGGAAGGCGGCCGCTTCGACCTGCCGATCGCGCTCGGCATCCTCGCCGCCAGCGGCCAGATTCCGCTCGCTGCGCTGGCCGCAACCGAATGCCTGGGCGAATTGGCCCTGACCGGCGAGATCTGTGCCGTGGATGGCGCAGTGCCCGCCGCCCTGGCCGCACGCGCAGCCGGGCGCAGCCTGATCCTGCCGCCAGCCAGCGCCGTCGAAGCGGCGCTGGTTGATGGCGTCGAAGTGCGGGTCGCGCGCACGTTGCTGGAAGCCTGCGCGCACCTCAGCGGCGTCCGCGCCTTGCCGCTGGCGCATGCCCCCGAAAGCGCGCCGGCCCTTGCCGGCGGCAACGACCTCGCCGACGTGCGCGGTCAGGCGCTGGCCCGGCGCGCGCTGGAAATTGCGGCAGCCGGCAACCACCACCTGCTGCTGATCGGCCCGCCCGGCTGCGGCAAAACCATGCTCGCCTCGCGCCTCTCCGGCGTGCTGCCGCCAGCCGAAGACGCCGAAGCACTGGAAGTGGCAGCCATCGCCTCGGTCAGCGGCCGCCCATTCGACCCCTCGCGCTGGCGTGAACGCCCGTTCCGCTCGCCGCATCACACCGCCAGTGCGGTGGCACTGGTTGGTGGCGGCGCCGAGCCGCGCCCCGGCGAGATCAGTCTGGCCCATCGTGGCGTGTTGTTTCTCGACGAGTTGCCGGAATGGGACCGGCGTGCGCTCGAAGTGCTGCGCGAGCCGCTGGAATCGGGCACCGTCACCATTTCTCGGGCCGCGCGCCAGGCCGAGTTTCCGGCGCGATTCCTGCTGGTCGCAGCAATGAACCCCTGCCCCTGCGGCTGGGCCGGCGATCCCTCGGGGCGCTGCCATTGCAGCAGCGAACACATTGCCCGCTACCGTGCCAAGCTTTCCGGCCCATTGCTGGACCGCATCGACCTGCATGTCGAGGTGCCGCGCCCCGCGCACAGCGAGTTGCGCCCGGACGCGGCGCGCGGCGAAACCACGGCGCAGGTGCGCGAACGGGTGATCGCCGCACGTGCGGTGCAACTCGCCCGCGCCGGCAAGGCCAACGCCGCGCTCAGCCAGCGCGAGACCGAGCAACATTGCCGGCTCGGCAGCAGCGATCAGCGCCTGCTCGAACGCGCACTCGATGCCCTGCAACTCTCGGCACGAGCGATGCAACGCATTCTGCGCATGGCGCGCACCATCGCCGACCTTGCCGGCAGCGCCCACATCGAAACCTGCCACCTCACCGAAGCGATCGGCTATCGCCGGCTGGATCGTGGCCAGGCGAACGCCGCCATGCCCTGATCGCGTGCGGCAGCTTGCGCATGCACCAACGCAATCGCGTCGTGATACAACCGAGCGACATCTGCGCTCGTTATGATGGGTTGCGATGGATTACCTGCACACCAGCAACCTCCCCCTGCTTGCCGGCGCCCTGCTGGTACTGATCGGTATCGCCTCCAGCCTGCTGGCACGCCGTTTTGGCGCACCGCTGCTGTTGATTTTCCTGGTCCTCGGCATGCTGCTCGGGGTCGATGGGCCGGGCGGAATCCGCTTCCACGATTACCAAGCGACCTATCTGGTCGGCTCGCTGGCCCTGGCGATCATCCTGTTCGACGGCGGTCTGCGCACCCGCATCAGCGAGACCCGCGGCGCATTGCTGCCGGCGGGACTGCTGGCCAGCGTCGGGGTGTTGATCACCGCCGGCCTGACCGGCGCAGCGGCAATGTGGCTGTTCGATTTCAACCCCATCCAGGGCCTGCTGCTCGGTGCGATCGTGGCTTCCACCGACGCCGCCGCGGTGTTCTTCCTGCTGCGTGCGGGCGGTCTGCACCTGAACCGCCGGGTCGGCGCGACGCTGGAACTGGAGTCCGGCGGCAACGATCCGGTCGCGGTATTTCTGACCGTGCTGCTGACCGGCTGGCTGGCGCTGGATGGCAGCGAAAGCGCTGCGTCCGTTGTGCGCACATTGCTGTTGCAGGTCGGCCTGGGCCTGGGCCTCGGCGCCGGCGGCGGCATGCTGATCGCGCTGGCGCTCAACCGCCTCACCCTGCCATCGGGGCTGCACCCGTTGCTTGCGCTGGCCGGCGCGATCGCGGTATTTGCCTTGACCAATCTGCTCGGCGGCAGCGGTTTCCTCGCCGCCTACCTGGCCGGCCTGGTGGTTGGCAACCGTCCGCTGCGCGCCTATGCCAACGTGCTGGCGGTCAACGACGCTGCCACCTGGCTTGGGCAGGGCGTGATGTTCCTGCTGCTGGGTGTGCTGGTCGGCCCGCGCAGCCTGCTCGATGTGCTGTGGCCGGCGCTGGCGATCGCCGGCTTTCTGATGATGGTGGCACGGCCGCTGGCAGTGGTGCTGTGCCTGGCACCGTTCCGCTACCGCCTGCGCGAAATCGGGTTCATCTCATGGGTCGGTCTGCGCGGCGCGGTCGGTATCTTCCTGGCATCGATCCCGATGCTGGCGAAACTGCCCGATGCGTTGCTGTATTTCAACGTTGCCTTCGTCGTGGTCTGCGCATCGCTGCTGATCCAGGGCTGGACCATGCGCCCCGCAGCCACCTTGTTCCGCGTTGCCCTGTCGCGCCGCGACCCACCGATGCGTCGGGTCGAACTCGACCTGCCCGGTCAGCTCGAATACGAGTTGGTTGGCTATCGGGTAATGGAAGGAAGCGCCGTATTGCGCGGCGCGACGCCCCCGGGCTGGGCACGGCCGGCGATGGTGGTGCGCGCCGGCAGCATCGCATTGCCAAGCCAGGCTGGTACGTTGCAAGCCGACGACTACGCGTACTTCCTGGCACCGCCGGGCCGGGTGTACCGACTCGATTGGTTGTTCGCGGCCGGGCAGGACGCCGCCGAAGCCGAACGCGAAATGTTCGGCGCGTTCGCGCTGGCCGGCGATGTCCCGCTGGGCGATCTCGCCGAGTTTTACGGTCTGCCGATTCCCGAGCGCCACCACGCGAGTACTGCAGCACAGCTGTTCGACAAGCGCTTCGATGGCAACCCGCAGATCGGCGACCGCCTGACGCTCGGCCAGGCGATGCTGATCGTCCGGCAACTGGATGAAGAACGCGTCAGCCAAGTCGGCCTGAAATTCGTCGGCGTCGGCAGCCGGGTGTTTGGCGCCGAAGCCGGCGCCCAGTTCAAGCCCGGCCTGCTGCAACGCCTGCACGCGCGCCGGCGTCGCACATGACCTGATTGCGTCGATCCGCATCAACATATCGGCCGGTTTGCAAGCTTGCGTCGCGACGCACAAGCGTGCGCAATCTCCGACAACCGGCGGTGCCGGATAGCCCCGTACAATGGCGCATCGAGTAATCACGTGACGACCATGACTCTGGGATTGATGTTGGCCTCGCTGTTGGCGCTCGGATTGGCCTGCCAGTGGCTGGCCTGGCGCCTGAAGCTGCCGGCGATACTGTTTTTGCTGGTCGCTGGCCTGATGCTTGGCCCGGCAACGGGCCTGCTCGACCCCGACGCGCTGCTCGGCGATCTCCTGTTTCCGTTCGTGTCGCTCGGCGTTGCCATTATCCTGTTCGAAGGCAGCCTGACCCTGCGCCTGAGCGAAATCCGCGGCCTTGGTCCATCGATCCTGCGCCTGGTCAGCATCGGCGCACTGATTACCATGTTCGGGCTGGCCTGGGTGGTGCATTCGGTAGCCGATCTGTCATGGCCGCTGGCGTTGCTGTTCGGCGCGCTATGCAGCGTGACCGGCCCGACGGTGATCGTGCCGATGCTGCGCTCGGTGCGTCCGAATGAGCGGATCGCCAACGTACTGCGCTGGGAAGGTATCGTCATCGACCCGATCGGCGCCTTGCTGGCAGTGCTGGTGTTCGAGGCGCTCGCTCTGGGCCACGGCCATCAGGGTGTCGCCGTATTCGTCTGGACCGTGGCCCTGGGCAGTGGCATCGGCCTGGCTGCTGCCTTTGCGCTGGCCTATGTCCTGCGCCACCACCTGTTGCCCGAATACCTGCACAACTACGCCACACTCGCGTTGGTGTTGCTGACCTTCAGTGTATCGAACGCCTTCGCCGACGAATCCGGGCTGCTGGCAGTGACCGTAATGGGGATGACACTCGCCAATCTGCGCGGCCTGCACATGGAGGACATACTCGACTTCAAGGAAAACCTCTCGACTCTGGTCATCTCCATGTTGTTTATCGTCCTGGCGGCGCGACTCGACTGGCCGAGCCTGCAGGTATTCGGTTCCGGATTGCTGGTATTGGCGGCAGCGATCGTGGTGGTGCGGCCATTGGCCGTACTGGTCTCGACGTTGGGCGGAAAACTGACATGGCGCGAACGCGCCCTGATCGCGTGGATCGCGCCGCGCGGTATCGTTGCCGCCTCGGTCTCGGCGTTGTTTGCGCTCAAGCTGGAGGAGCGCGGAATTGCCGACGCGCAAATGCTGGTCACCCTCACCTTCCTTATCATCATCGGCACCGTGCTGATCCAGAGCGCCACCGCGCGCCGCTTGGCGCTGCGGCTTGGCGTGGCGGAGCCCGAGCCACGTGGCGTGCTGATCGTGGGCAGCTCGGAGATCGCGCGCGGCATTGCCGAAGTGTTGCACAAGCTCGGGTTCGCGCCATTGCTCGCCGACGACTCCGGGCCTGGGATCCGTGCCGCACGCATGGCCGGCCTGCGCACCTTTCATGGCAATCCGGTATCCGAGCACGCCGATCGGCGCCTTGATCTGATCGGCATGGGCTGGCTGCTCGCGCTTTCGACACGGGTGGAGACGAACACCCTGGCCTGCATCCGCTATCAGCCCGAATTCGGCCGCGACCACGTCTATCGGTTGCGTGTACTGGCACCGGGCGAGGCCCCCAAACAGGCGCAATCCACCGCCTTGCAAGCCCCCGCGCTATTCGGCGATGCCGTCACCCATGCCGAGATCGCACGCCGGATGAGTGAGGGCTGGACGCTGAAAACCACTCGCCTCACAGATACCTTCGGCTGGACCGATTTCACGGCGCGTTGCCTGCGCACGCCGATGCTGCTGTTCGCGGTCACCGAACGCGGGCAGCTGCGTTTCGAAACCGAGCACATGGCCTTGCAACCCAAGGCCGGATGGATTACGTGCGTGCTTGCGCCGCCGGAAATGGGTAACGGAAAGACGGTCTGAGTTCGTGGCTACAACTCGCGCTGCATCCGTAGCGCCGCGACCCCATCGTGATAGTAGCCCGGCGCTTCGTCGAAGCGGATGTAACCGGCGCGTTGGTACAGCGCAATGGCAGCGGCGTTATCGACACGCACTTCCAGGCGCATGCACCGGCAGCCACGATCGCGCGCGGCCTGCTCGGCATCGGCCAGCAAGCGCGCGCCGATGCCCTGCCCGCGCGCGCTTGCGGCCACGATCAGCGAATACAGGCGCACGGAACCGCTGCCGGCACGGAAAAACAACAGGCTCGCACCGATCGGCGTATCGCCACGCAGCGCCACCTGCATCCGCGCGGACGCGCTGCACAGGTGCCGACGGAATTGCCGCGCCGACATCCGGTCGCCGGGAAACTGCGCTTCCAGCGCCAGCAATGCCGGCAGGTCGCTGGCGCGTGCTGCTCTCAACGTAATGTCGTTATGGGGCATCGCACGAAAGCCGGGACTGGGGACTGGGGAGAGCCAAAAGCATTGCGCCCGTAGGTCGGTTCAAGGCGCAACGCGCCGGAACCGACACCCGTTGCGACATATTTCCATTGGTGGCGACAGCAAATGCCACCGCTTCCATTTGCGTCGTTGGCGTCCTTTGCGGACCCATGCGCTTCCCGGGTCCCGCCGCGAACTCAGCGTGCGCGTACCGCCACCGACTGGATGCCGGCGGCAGTGAGCTTGCCTTTTGCCGCTTCCAGCGCCTGCGCATTCGGGTACGGGCCGAGCATTACCCGATAGACGGTTTTCCCCGAAATATCGGCCGGCTCGACGCGCGCGAACTCGCCGGTGAACGCGATCTGCGCCTTGATTTCTTCCGCCCGCGACGATTCGCTGAACGCGCCCGCCTGCAACAGGTAGCGCGCGTCGCCGGCTACCGCCGGCTTGGGTGTCGTGCGTTCGTTGCGCGCGGTGGCCGAGAGCTCCGAATCCGGGATCACCACTTCCTTGCCCGGCAACAGCGTGTAGAAGTCGTAGCCGGGTTTTTTCGTTGCCGGTTTCTGCGCTACCGGCGGATCGCCCGGCGGTGGTGCCTTGGCCGCGGGATCGGGCCGCGGTACGCCGAGGCTGTCGCCGATGCGATCGCGCATCAACACCACGCCAGCGAGCACCGCGCCCAGCAATACCGCCACCAGCAGCCAGACCAGACTGGGCACACCGCGCGGCGCGCCACTGCGCCTCGCCTGCGATTTCCTGCCGCGTCGCGCTGCCATCACATTTTCTCCGGGGCGCCGACACCCAGCAATTTCAGGCCATTGGCCAACACCTGCCGCGCCGACGCACACAGACCAAGCCGGGCGTTACGCAGGGCTTCGTCGGCGACCAGAATCGGATGCGCGTTGTAGAACGTGTGGAATGACGCTGCCAGTTCACGCAGGTAGGTCACCAGAATCTGCGGCGAGCGATTCACTGCCGCCGATTCGATGGCTTCGGGGAATCGCATCATCGCGTTGAGCACGTCGAGCTCCTGGCTTTCCACCAGACGGCCACGCGCGGCTTCGGCCGCACTGCGGTGATAGCTCAGTTGCTTTTCCTCAAGCTGCCTGAACAGCGAACAGACTCGGGCATGGGCGTATTGCACGTAGTACACCGGATTGTCGTTGCTCTGGCTGCGCGCCAGATCGAGGTCGAAGTCCAGATGCTGATCGTTGCTGCGCATCACGTAGAAAAAGCGCGCCGCATCGGTGCCCACTTCCTCGCGCAACTCGCGCAGGGTGACGAAGCTGCCCGAGCGGGTGGACATCTGCACCTTCTCGCCGCCGCGGTACAACACCGCAAACTGCACCAGCAATATTTCGATGTGCTCCGGATTCAGGCCAAGCCCCTGGGCTGCCGCCTTGAGCCTGGCGATGTAGCCGTGATGATCGGCACCGAACACGTAGATCGCACGCTCGAAACCGCGCTCGAACTTGCTCAGCAGGTAACCAAGATCGGAGGCGAAATAGGTGGTGACGCCATTGTCGCGGACCACGACGCGATCCTTGTCGTCGCCGAATGCGGTAGCGCGAAACCACACCGCTCCATCCTGATCGTACAGGTGGCCATTGCGGCGCAAGGTGTCGATGGCGCGGCTGACGTAGCCCTCATCCATCAGCGAACGTTCGGAGAAAAACACGTCGTGATGCACGCCGAACCCGCCGAGGTCGGCGCGGATATCGGCAAGGCACCAGGTCAGGCCGGCTTCGAACACCCGGCGATAATCGGTGTCGCCAAGCAATTGCTTGGCGCGCGCGATCAGCGCATCGACGTGTTCTTCCTTGTCGCCACCCTCGCTGGCATCGGCCGGCAGCGCGTCGCTGATTTCGATCGCGCTGCGGCGCAGGCGATCGCCCTCGCGGTTGCGCAGCTCGCGCGCGATCTCGACCACGTATTCGCCCTTGTAGCCGTTATCGGGCATGCGCACATTGACGCCGCCGAGTTCGTGATAACGCATCCACACGCTGACCGCGAGAATGTCCATCTGGCGGCCGGCGTCGTTGACGTAATACTCGCGCTGCACCTTGTGGCCCCAGGCTTCGAGCACATTGGCCAACGATGCGCCGTACGCGGCGCCACGGCCATGGCCGACGTGCAATGGGCCGTTGGGATTGGCGGAGACGAACTCGACGGTCAGGCGTTCGCGCGACCCTTCCGGCTCGCGGCCATAGTCTTCGCCGCCATCGAGCACGCGCCGGATCACGCCGAGGCGGCAAGCCTGGGTCAGGTAAAAATTGATGAATCCGGGGCCGGCAATCTCGACCCGCTCGACATGCTGGGACTTGGGCAGGGTATCGACCAGTTGCTGCGCCAACTCGCGCGGCTTGCGGCCGGTCCGCTTGGCCAGCAGCATCGCCATGTTGCAGGCGTAGTCGCCGTGCTCGCGGCTGCGGCTGCGCTCGATCGCGCATTCGGGCAGTTCCAGATCCGCCGACAACACGCCATCACGCTTCAGATCCAGAAGCGCCTGGGCCACCAATTCGTGCAACAGGTCTTTCACGGGAGTGACACCCACACGGAAAACCCGGCATTTTACCGGGTTGCCGGCGCGATTGTCGGTTGGTTGCAAGTCCAGCCGCCGGCCGGTGGCGGTCATGACCGTCATAAATCGGTAACCGCGCGGTCATATCCTGCTCCGTGAACCGCTCGCCCGGCCGGGCCGGCATCACTCGGAGCACGTCACGCCATGAATCACCTGTCTGCACTGGTACTGTGCGCGATCTTGTTGACACTCGTCGCGGCAGCACCCCAACCGGCATCGGCCGCCGACGCCGACGACCTGTCGCAAGGCCTGATTCGTCTGCGCGCCGAAGTCGAGGCGCTGAACGGCGAGCTGACCCTGCTGCGCGATGAACAGCGCACCACGCTGGGCACCTTGAATGCCCAGAAAGCGGAATTGCAGGCCAATCTGGAGCGACAGCAACTGGCCGCGCGCGAACTGCGCGAAAAACTGGCCGCCGCTGCCGAACAACAGAGCGATGCCGGGCTGGTCGCCGACAATCTCACGCCGTTGTTGCTGGGTGCGCTGCTCGATCTGCGCCGTTACGTTGCCGCCGGCCTGCCGTTCAAGCGCGATGAGCGTCTGGGCGAACTCGACGCGTTTCGCACCCAGGTCGAAAGCGGCGCGCTGCCGGTACCGCGCGCGGTCAACCGGCTTTGGGCGTTTTACGAAGACGAGTTTCGCATCACCCGCGAAAACGGCCTGCACAGCCAGACGATAACGCTGGGCGATGAGCGGGTACTCGCCGAGGTGGCCAAGATCGGCAGCATGGCGCTGTATTTCCGCACCCAGGATGGCCGCGTCGGGCAGGCACAGCCGGGCGCGGATGGCTGGCATTTTGTCGGCCTTGCCAACCGCGACGACATCGCACGGATCAACACCCTCTACGACGCGCTGAAAAAGCAGATTCGCCAGGGTTGGTTCGAACTGCCGCTGGCCGCCGCCGGAGGTGCGCAATGAGCATCGCCCGTCACCTCATCGCCATGGCGGCACTGGCCCTGGCGCTGCCGGCGCTGGCGCAAACCGCGCCGGCAACGCCCACAGCGGCGCCGTCGCCGGCACCTGTCGCGGCACCGCCGACGATTTCGCTGGAGCAGGCGTACAAGAAGGAATACGCTTTCTTGCAGGCGCAAAAGCGCGAACTGAGCGAGCGCGTGGCGCAAACGCGCAACGCGCTGAACCGCGACCGCGACGCCGCGCAAGGCCAGATCAACGCGCTGGAATCGCGGTTGCTGGCGGCCAAATCGCAGGCTGAAGCATTGAGCGCCGAACTGCTGCGCGGCGACGAGCAGGCGCAGGTCATCGCGGACAATCGCGAACTGGTCAATGTCACCATCGAGCAGGCGCGCGCCACCCTCGGCGGTTTCGGCGACGAATCGCTGGCCACGGCCGGCTTCGCCGAACTGGAAGAATCCGCGCAGCTCAAGCAGGTCTTCGCGCGCGCCGAACGCACCCTGGTCGATTTCAGCCGCCTGCGCCAGCAGCCGGGCACGTTTTATCGTGCCGATGGCACCGAGGTGAAAGGCAACATCATTCGCTGGGGCAACGTCGCCGCCTACGGCGTTTCGGCCAAGGACAGTGGCGCACTGGTGCCGGCCGGCGGCGGCCAGTTGCGGCTGTGGGATGCGCCCGGCCAGAACGGCGGCGACAGCGCGCTGGCGTTGGCCAAGGGCAACCGGATTTCGCCGCTCGGCGTGTACCTGTTCGAGAACATCAACACCGCGGTCACCGAGCCGGAAGCGAAAACCATTGCCGGCGAGATCGGCAAGGGTGGTTTCATCGGCTACATCATTCTGGCCCTGGGCACGCTCGGCCTGGCGCTGGTCGCGCTGCGCGCCGCATTCCTGAAAAATGCCGGCGCGGCGGTCGCGCCGACCATCGATGCGGTGCTGCGGCCACTGGCCGAACAGCGCATCGATGACGCAATCGTGGCGGCAAAGCGGCACAAGGGCTCGGCAGCGCGTGTGGTGACGGCAGCGCTGCGCAACCTCGATCGCGATCGCGAGCATCTGGAAGACATCATTGCCGAATCGATCCTGCACGAATCGGTGCACCTCAACCGGTTCGGCGCCTTCATCATGGTGATTGCCGCGGTGGCGCCGCTGCTCGGCCTGCTCGGCACCGTCACCGGCATGATCCAGACTTTCGACATCATCACCGAGTTCGGCACCTCCGATCCCAAGCTGCTGTCCGGTGGCATCGCGACCGCGCTGGTCACCACCGAACTCGGCCTGATCGTGGCCATTCCCATGCTGCTGCTGGGCAACCTGATGGGCGGCTGGGCCGAGCGGATCAAGGACGACATGGAGCAAGCGGCGCTGCGCGTGGTCAATGCGCAGCAGGAAGCGCAGTTCAGCGCCCAGCGCAAGGCCGCCTGAGGCGCATATGGGCGGTCACGGCCAGGACACCGCGTTGAGCCTGATCGCCAGCTACCTGCAGGCCGGCGGCCTGGTGATGCCGATCCTGCTGCTGGTGACGGTGCTGCTCTGGTACGCGCTCGGCGTGCGCTGGATGCTGTTGCGGCGCGGCTCGCGCAAGAACGTGCGGGTGTTGCTCAAACGCGGTCTGGATGGGCGCAGCAATGCGCCCGACGGCATCGTCGATCAGGCGGTCGCGCGCGGCATCGCGCTCAAGCGCAGCGGCCTGCCCGACTTGCGCCGACGCCTCGACGACGCGTTTGCCGGGTTCCAGCGCGAGTTGAAGCAAGGCAGCGTGCTGATCACCACCCTGGTGATGATCGCGCCGCTGCTCGGACTGCTCGGTACCGTGATGGGCATGATCGTCACCTTCGAATCGCTTGGCGACATGACCCTGTTCTCGCAATCGGGCGGCATTGCCTCGGGCATCTCCACCGCCCTGTTCACCACCCAGATGGGGCTTGTGGTGGCGGTTCCCGGCGTGATCGTCAAATCGGTACTCGACCGCCGCCAACATCAGATCGAACTCGATCTGGCGCAGATCACCGACATTCTGGTCAGCAGCCCCGCCGACCTCGACGTTCCCGGCGCCACCGCCGGGCAAGGAAACTGATCATGTTGCGACGGCGCGAAAAAAAGGCGATGGAAAGTTCGGTCGATCTCACCCCGATGATCGACATGACCTTCATCCTGCTGATCTTCTTCATGGTCAGCACCACATTCGTCAAGGACATGAAGATCGACATCAACCGCCCCGGCGCCAAGACCCAGACGGTGTCCTCGACCAAGGCGGTGCGGGTCTACATCAGCAAGCTCGGCGAGGTGTTTCTCGACGGCGAACCGGTACGGGTATGGGCGTTGCAGGGCCGGCTGCGCGATCTGCTCAAGGGCACGACCGGCAAGTCGGTGCTGGTAGTGACCGATGAAGCGGTGCCGTCGGGCCGGCTGGTCGAAGTGGTCGATCAGGCGCGCCTGTCCGGTGCCGATGATGTCGGCGTCGCCACCGTCGCGGAGGCGGGCGAAGGCTGATGGCCCGGTCGCGCATCCATGCGGTCGGTGTCGCTTCCGCCATCGCCGGTTCGGTGCTGGTGCTGGCGCTGGTGGTACTGATGAACAACCCGTTTACCCAGCGCGACAAGGCCGGCGAACTGATCGGCTCAAGCATCGCCGTGATCAAGAAAGAGAAGCCCAAGCCGAAGGAAGCGGTGCGCAAGCCCGAACCGCCGAAGCGGCAAACGCGGGCGGCGCCGACGCCGCTGCTGGGCCTTGACGCGTCGCTGTCCGGGCTCGATTTCGGCCTGCCCGCTTTCGACAGTTCCGAGCTGGATCTCGGCCAGGGCCTGCTCGGCGACGGCGGCGATGTGGTGATGACCGACGACAGCGTCGATCAGGCGCCGCGGCCGATCCTGCAAACGCCGATGGCATACCCGGCCCGCGCCAAGGCGCAGGGCATCACCGGCTATGTATTGCTCAGCGTGTTGATCAGCCCGACCGGGCAGGTGGAGAAAGTGAAGGTGCTCGAAGCGCAACCCGCCGGCGTGTTCGACGATGTCGCCGCCGCCGGGGTACAGAACTGGAAATTCGAACCGGCCACCTACAAGGGCGAGCAGGTTCGGGTGTGGGCGCGCCAGCGCGTGCGTTTTGATCTGAGCCGGGGCTGAGTGATGCGCGCATTTTTACCGATCGTGCTGTTGCTTGGCAGCCTTGCTGCATTTGCGGCCAGCAAAAACGATGAAGTGGACTACCTCGGCCTTGCAGCCTTGCTTACCCGCGATGGCGAGTACGCCCGCGCCGAACAGGCGTTGGCGCAGATCGACCCGACCACGGCAGGCATCGATTTGATTCAATATCACACCGTGCGCGGCCTGCTCGCGCTGGAACAGCAGAAGATGGCCGACGCCGCGGCCGCCTTCAGCGCCGCGATCGCCGCTGGCCAGACCGACCCGCTGGTGTATCTGTATCTGGCGCAGGCGCATTTCGGCCTGGAGCAGTATCGCGATGCATTGCATGCACTCGATAACGCCGGCGACGGCGTGGTGGCGCTGTCGGGCGCCTGGTTGATGCGCGCCCATGCGCACTGGATGCTGGGCGAGCGGCAACCGGCGATGGACACGTTGAGCGCCGCCGGCAGCCAGTTTCCCGGCAATTTGTCATTCATGCGCCGGCAGGTGTTCTACCTGATCGACGCCGGCTTGAACCTGGAGGCTGCCGCGCTGGGCCGCAGCTACATCGCCCGCGCCGATGGCAAGAGCGCGGATTACATCGCCATCGGTACTGCGCTGCGTCGCGCCGGCAGTATCGATGAAGCGCTGCGCTTTCTGGAGTCGGCGCGCCTGCGCTTTCCCGGCGACGCCGGCATCGACAAGGCCTTGGCCCAGACCTGGCTGGGCAAGGGCGATCCGCTCGCTGCTGCCGAGATTTTGGCAACCGCTGCGCTGCACGATCCGGCGCTGAATCTGGAAGCCGCCGAGCTGTTCCGCCGCGCCGGCCACCACGCTCGCGCACTGCGCCTCAATGCGCTGATTGCCGATCCGGCCGCCAAGCTCAAGCAACGCGTCGGCATCCTGATCGAACAACGCCGCTACGACGAAGTCGCCGCCAGCGAAGGCGCGCTGGGGCGCGCCGGTCTGCTCGACGATGAGGACCTGCGCTACGCCCTCGCCTATGCCTGGTATCGGATCGGCGATCACGCCGCCGCCGAGCGCAACCTGGTGCATTTGCAGCGCCCCGAACTGTTCCGCAAAGCCACCGAATTACGCCGCCTGATGCAAGAGTGCGCCGACGCGCGCTGGACCTGTGCCTGATGCCAACTGATCGCTCAACCCGCCGTGTACCCGCGCGGCACCGTCTGCTGCTGCCACTCGCCGCGCTCACCCTCGGCATCCGCATGGCGTTTGCCGCCGAGCCGACGGCGCTGTCGGTCATCGTGTTCGATGGCGACAAACCGCTGCCGCAGGCCGAAGTGGTGATCGATGGTCAATCGCTGGGCCGCACCGATGGCGACGGTGCGCTGCGCGTCAGCGTGCCGGCCGGCACGCACCGGTTGAGCATTCGTCGCGACGATGCCGAGGTGGCGGCGCTCGATCTCGATCTGGCGGAAAACGAAGATGCCGAGTTGATCGGCACCCTGTACCCGGATGCGGCGCCGAGCCTGTTTCTGGACAGCGCACTCAAGCGCGGCGGTTCGGTGACGCAGGCCCCGGTCAGCGCCGGCCCGCCCGGCGTGTTGAGCGGGCGCATCGTCAGCGTCGAGGACGGCAAGCCGATCGCCGGCGCGCGCGTGTTCGTCAGCGGCACACCGCTGGATGTCGTCACCGATATCAACGGCGAGTTCACGGCCGAGCTGATTGCCGGCAGCTATTCGCTGTCGATCCTCGCGCCCGGCTTCGCCGCGCAAACCCTCGACGGCATCGCCATCGCTGCCGAACAAAACACGGTACGCGATGTGCAGCTCTCGCCAGCGGGCATGGAGTTGCCCGAGTTCGTGGTGCTGGAACCCTTCGTCGAGGGCTCGCTGGCGGCGTTCGTGGAAGAACGTCGCAACTCCGGGGCCGTCACCGACATCCTCGGCGCCGAGCAGATTGCCCGCGCCGGCGATTCCGATGCCGCCGGCGCACTCAAGCGCGTCACCGGCCTGACCCTGGTCGATGGCAAGTTCGTGTTCGTGCGCGGCCTCGGCGAACGCTATTCCAGCGTGCTGCTCAACGGCGCGCAGATCCCCAGCCCCGACCCCACCCGCCGCGTGATTCCGCTGGATCTGTTCCCCACCGAAATCCTGCAAGGCGTGGTGGTGCAGAAAACCTTTTCCGCCGACATGCCCGGCGAATTCGGCGGCGGCACCATCCAGTTGCGCACCAAGGGCTTCCCCGATGCGCCGCTGTTCAAGGTGTCGGCCGGTGCCGGCTGGATCGATGGCACCACCGGCAAGCAGGGGCTGCGCGAAATCGGCAGCGGCAGCGACATCAGCGGGTTCGACGATGGCCGCCGCGCCCTGCCCGACGCGCTCGACGACCTGCGCCGGCGCGGCATTTTCCTGCGCCCGCGCACGCCCGCCAATCCCAACGGCCTGACCCCGGTGGAACTGGAAGCGGTCGGCGAAGACCTCGCCAGCGGCCGTTACGACATCAACCGGAAAAAGATCGGCCCCGACACCAACTTTGCATTGGCCGGCGGCAATAGCTGGACGTTCGCCGACACGTGGAAAGTCGGCTTTCTGGCCTCGTTCCGGCACGCGCAAAGCTGGGACACAAACGACGAAGTGCGCCGCGAATTTCAGGCCAGCGATAGCGGCCTTGCGCTGCGCAACGATCTGGACGTGCAACGCACCATCCGCGAGATCGATGCCAGCGGCTTTCTGGTTGCCGGCATCGATTACGGCGACAACCACAAGCTGCGCATCACCAACATGATCGTACGCCAGACCGAGAACGAGGCACGCGTCAGCACCGGTACGCAAACCAACCAGGATGTGGAGCGTTCGCTGATCGAATGGATCGAGAACGAACTCAAATCGCGGCAGGTGTCCGGCGAACATGTTTTCCCGATCGTGGGCGAACTGCCGCTGCTGGAAAGCGCGTCGTTCGACTGGCTGTACACCTTTGTCAAGGCCGGGCGCTTCGCGCCGTTTACCCGCGAATACCGCTTCGATGTCCAGGATGACGGCAGCCGCCTGTTTTCGCTCAACAACGACAGCAATACCACCACCTTCGCCGACCTCAACGATTCCAGCCATACCTGGGATGTCGGTCTGCATCTGCCGTTTCGATTCAGCGACAACATCAATGGCGAGTTCGGGGTACAGGTCAACCGGATCAACCGCAGCCGCGATTCCTTTGTCCGTCGTTTCTTCTTTGCGCCCAACGGCCGCGACGCACGCGACCCGGACTTGCTGGCGCTGGACTCGCTGGATGCGATTCTCAATCCCGACAGCATCGGCCCCAACGGCTTTCGCCTGACCGAAATCACGCAACCATCGGACACCTATTTCGCCGAACAGCGCCTCGATGCCGAGGGCTACACGCTGAACCTGAGCCTGTGGCAGACGGTCAACCTCGATCTGGGCGTGCGCAAGGAAAGCAACCTGCAGAACGTCACCACGTTCTCGGTGCTGCGCCCCAACGATCCGCCGGTGGTGGCGTTGCTCGACACCAACGACAACCTGCCGGCACTGGCGGCAACGTGGTTGATCAGCGACAAGCAGCAATTGCGACTGGCCTACAGCGAAACCGTGTCGCGTCCGGATTTTCGCGAGCTCAGCGCATCCACCTTCATCGACCCGTTGCTCGACATCGTTACCTTCGGCAATGCCGCGCTCAAGCCGACTGCGCTGAAGAACTATGACGCGCGTTGGGAATATTACTTCTCGCCAACCGAAAGCGGTTGCTGACTCTGGAAAATGCGCAGTCGGCCACCAACCAAGGCGTGGAACTCGATGGTTATACCCAACTGGGCTTCGTCAACGGCTGGGCCAAGCAGCTTACGCCGATGCGCTGGCTCGGCATGGACAAGATCGACTGGAACAACTGGAACCTTGCCGCCAACTACGCCTATATCAGTTCGGATGTGACTCTCGACCCGGCCAAATCGGGCTTCAATACCAACCTCAGCCGCGCGCTGGAAGGACAATCCTCCTACATCGTCAACCTGCAATTGGGCTATCAGGCGGCTGACGGTGGACGAGAAGCCAACCTGTTGTTCAACACCTCGGGACAGCGCATCGTGCAGGTTGGTGTTGCCGGACTGCCCGATGTCTTTGAGCAACCCTTCTGCCAGCTCGACTTCACCTTCAAGCAGCGCCTTGGTGATGATTGGTCGGTGCGGTTGAAACTGCGCAACCTGCTCGACCCCAAGGTCGAGTTCACCCAGGGCGGTGAAACCACGCGCGCGTTCCGCAAGGGCCGCGAGATTGCGCTCAGTTTCGAGTGGTCGCCGTTTTGAACGGGCTTCCTCACGTCGCTGCCAACTCC
Organism: Gammaproteobacteria bacterium HGW-Gammaproteobacteria-4; assembly: GCA_002839995.1. GTDB lineage: Bacteria > Pseudomonadota > Gammaproteobacteria > Xanthomonadales > Xanthomonadaceae. Next base: position 33,994 of record PGZC01000015.1, read on the forward strand.
AGCCGCACCCGGTAACCCAGCACCTGCGCCGCACGGCTGAGGGTGTCGAGCGTCAGACCAGTGTCGCTCGCATCAAGCAGGCGATCCAGATGCGAGCGGCTGGTGTGCATCCGCTCGGCCATGGCCTTTTTGCTTAGGCCGCGCGCTTTCATCGCCTCGGCGATCTGCCAGGCGATCACGCGCTTGATGGCTACCGCTGTGGCCGTTTCGAGCAGACCATCCTCGGCCAGAAAATCGTCAAAGTCCGATCCGATGTGGGCATTGTGCTTATTCATCGTGTACCTCTCTCTTGCGCTGCCTTGCCAGTTTCAGATCCGCTTGCGGGGTCTTGTCCGACTTTTTCACGAAGCCGTGCAGCAACACCATCGCTGGCCCCTCCGTCGTGAACAGCACCCTGGCAATGCCGCCAGGGATGGCGCTGCGCACCTCCCACAGGCCCGCCTCCATCTTGCGCACCAGCGGCATGCCCAAGGGCCAGCCGAACTGAACGGTCTTGATGTCCTCGCCGATCACCTTGCGTGCGTCTACCGGCAAGCTTTTCAGCCAATCGCGAACGGGTTCGCTGCCGTTGCCGGAGGCATGGAAGCGTACGGACAAGATCGGCAGCATACGGTCAGTGTACTTAATTAGGTACGGCCGTCAAGCAAGCACGCTCATCGCAGCTGGTGCCCAACCCGCACCCCGCCGCTCGCCATGGTTCCAAGAGCTTCCCAAACGTCAGCACCTATCACGGGAACTCGGCAATCGGGCACTGAGATTCGAATGCTCGCCGTTTTGAACGGTAACCGAATCGCCACACGGCTGTAACACGCGCCACCTAGTCTAGTTGCGGGTCGCTTCGGACCCACGTGTGCCGTGCCGCGACGGCCGGGCAATCCCTCGCAATCTTCAGGAGCTGCTTTCATGACTACCACATTCCGCAAGTGCGCCATTGCCGCCGCGCTGATTGGCGCCTTCGGTGCCGGCTCGGCGTCGGCGGCCGTGCGCCTGAGCGATTCGTTCGATGGCAACTGGTTCAATCCCGCTGCCAACGGACGCGGTATCTCGTTCGACTACATCCCCGATGTCACCGGCAAATCCGGCACGCTGTTTGGCGCTACCTTCACTTACGACGCCAACGGCCAACCGACCTGGCTGGTGTTTCAGCCGGTCATCACCGAGTTCGGTTACAGCGCTACGGCGTTCGACGTGCTGAAGGTCACCGGCGGCAGCTTCGCCGGTCCGATCGCCCCAGGCGCAACGGCGATCAGCGTGGTCGGCTCGGGCAGCATCACCGTCAACTCGTGTTCCAGCATCACCGTGTCGCTCGACATGACGCCTGAGTCGGGCCTCGCCGACCTCAGCAACGAATCGCTGCAACCGCTCAATGGCACTGGCCAGGGCGATTGCGCGTTCCAGCGCGAGTTCACTGCCTGCCCGTCGTTCGCGACCCCGGCACCGGCATTTGGCGATCGCGCCTGCGCCATCACCGGCAACTTCGAGAACCAGGACATCACCCTGAGCAACGAGATCACCTGGGTGGTCGAGGGCAAGGTCGGCATCGGCGGCGACAACATCAACTCGAGCACGCTGACCATCGAGCCGGGCACCCTGCTGGTCAGCTCGGGCGATACCTTCGATCACATCGCGGTGTCGCGCGGCTCGAAGATCTTTGCCGAAGGCACCGCCAAGGCACCGATCGTGCTGACCAGCCCCGGCGAACTGTCCGGCTTTGGCGACCCGCAGCCGCGCGACGTGGGCGGCATCGTGCTCGCCGGCAACGCACCCGCCACTTGCGTACCGAACTGTGTCGCCGAATGGGATCCGACACTGCGTTACGGCGGCACTAACGCCAGCGACAACAGCGGCGTGTTGCGTTATGTGCAAGTGCGCTATGCCGGCTTCATCTTCGCGCCGAATCGCGAGCTGAACTCGTTCACCATGAATGCCGTCGGATCGGGCACCGTGCTGGATCATCTGCAATCGTTCAAGGGTGCCGATGATGCCATCGAGTTCTTCGGCGGTACCGCCAACGTGCGCTACTTCGTCGATATCTGCGGCGGCGACGATTCGATCGATTGGGACGAAGGCTACAGCGGCAAGATCCAGTTTGCCCTGCTCCACCAGTTCGGCTGCGCCGGTGAAGATCACGGTTTCGAACTGGCCAACGATCCGAACAACTTCGACGCCAGCCCGCGCGCCAGTGGCACCATCGCCAACGTCACTGCGATCGGTGGCGGCGCGGCCAGCGCCAGCAGCCGCGACGGCTTCAACCTCAAGGAAGGCACCGGCGGCCACTTCTGGAATATCGTCGCCGTGAACTTCAAGCGCTCGTGCGTATCGGTGCAGGATGCCGCCACTCAAGCCGCATCCGGCCCGGTAGGCTCGCTCAGTGGTCTGCTGACCATGAACAACACCGTGATCGACTGCGCCAACAGCTTCCGCGACAGCGGCGTCACCGCCGGTTACACCCAGGCTTGGTTTACCTCGCAAGCCGGCAATGTCGCCGCCGACCCGCAACTCAGCGGCTTCCTGCCGGCGACCAGCTCACCGGTGTTCGGCAAAGTGTTTGCCCCGACCGACGACTGGTTTGTGCCAACCGACTACGCTGGCGCGTTTGCTGGCCCCAACGCCAGCAACGACTGGACGGCCGGCTGGACCCACAACATCGGCAACCAGTAAGTCAGCGTCGATTCGGCGTCATCCACGCCAAGGCAACGCCCGGACCGGCCCGCAAGGGCCGGTCTTTTTTTCCTCCAGGAAACCGCGTGCGTGTCGTCGCCCAGGTAGAGCCGCGCAGCGGCGAAACCCAGGGGTCGAGGCCGCAAGGCCGAATCCCGGGGACTTGCGGCAGTTCCGGGTTGCTATCCCTGGGTGGATGCTTGCGTTCACGGCACCGGTAACCAAAACTGCGAGCCATGCTCAATGCTCGCCAATCCGCCGCCATTGCCTATGCGCTGAGCTGGCTGGTCGGGCGCCTGCCGTTTTTCGCGTTGAATGCGATCGGTGCCGCGATCGGTCAATGCGTGTACTGGCTTGGTGGCCGCGAAGTGCAGGTGACCCGGCGCAATCTGGAACTGGTGCGGCCCGGCATCGGCGCGCGCCAGCGCGATGCGCTGGCGGCGGCGATCCTGCGCGCAGTCGGGCGCAACAGCCTGCATACCCTGCGCTTCTGGACCCGCCCCGAGCGTTGCAATCGGGCACTGATCGCGCAGGTGCACGGCGAGGCGTTGCTGCACGCGGCGCTGGCGCGCGGGCGCGGCTTGATCATTGCCGCCCCGCATTACGGCAACTGGGAGCTGCTCAATCAATTTCTGGCGCATTGCGCGCCGATCACCCTGGTCTACCGGCCGCCGGAAAGCGCCGGCGCCGATCGCTATCTGCTGCGCGTACGTGGCCGCCCCGGCGTCACCCAGGTACCGGCACGCAGCAGCGGCGTACGCGCCTTGCTGCGCACCCTGCACGCTGGCGGCATGGTCGGCATCCTGCCCGATCAGCGACCGAAAGCTGGCGAAGGCGCGTTCGCGCCGCTGTTCGGCATCCAGACCCTGACCATGACCCTGCTGCCACGGCTGGCGCAGCGTACCGGCGCCACCGTCCTGTTCGCGTTCGCCGAACGTCGGCCGGGTTTTGCCGATGCGCGCTACGACGTGCATTTCCTGGCGGGCGATGTCGCCATCGGCGGCGCGGACGATGGCGCGGCGCTGGCGGCGCTCAACGCCGGCATTCAGGCCATCGCGCAACGCGATCCGCTGCAATACCAGTGGAACTACAAACGCTTCAACGCGCGCCCCGACGGCTCGGGAGAATCCGACCCCTACCTGCGCCGCTAGACGGCTATCATTCGGCATCAGGCCACGGATCACGATGCCATGAGCGAACAGGCAGCAGCGCAGGAAACGACCACATCTGCCGGCATCCGCTGGGAGCATTTGCCCGACGATGCGCTGACCGCAGCAACCGGCGTTGGGGCGTTGGCAAGTTGGTGGGCACCGCTGCCGCTGTATTCGGTCTGGCACATGCTGTTGGGTCGTGGCGCGGCAATCGCACTCACCTTGTCGCTACTTGTGCTGTTTGCGGCGCTCGGCGGCTGGTTCAATCGTCGCCGCACCCGCCGCGTGCGCTATGCCTTGCTCGGCGAAGGGCTGCGCATCCGCCGCGGCCTGTGTTTCTGGCACGAAATCGTGCTGCCGCGCAGCCGGGTGCAGCACCTGGATCTGGAACGCGGCCCGATCGAGCGCAATATGGGCCTGGCGACGCTGGTGATCCACACCGCCGGCACCCGCATGAATGCGGTGCGCCTGGCCGGACTCGACCAACAGCGCGCACAGGCGCTGCGCGACGCGTTGCTGCCGAGCGAAAACGGTGCGCACGACGATGCGGTCTGAGCTCGGCCCATCGCCGCTGGCGGCCGATGAGCGCCGCCTGCATCCGTTGTCGTGGCTGTTCGTGCTGCTCGCGCAACTGCGCCAGTTTGCGGTGCCGCTGATCGTGCTGGTGTTCGCCGGCGGACGCGGCGACCGCTGGGAGCTGTACGGCGCGGTCGGCGCGCTCGCGTTGCCGCTGATCGCAGTGGCGCAGTATTTCAGCTACCGCTTTCGCATCGCCGACGACGAACTGGTGATCCGCAGCGGCATCTTGCAACGCAACCGGCGGCATATCCCGTTTCGTCGCATCCACAATGTCAGCCTGCACCAGAATCTGCTGCATCGCGTGTTCGGCGTCGCCGAAGTGCATCTGGAATCGGCCGGCGGCGTCAAGCCCGAGGCGCAGATGCGGGTGCTGTCGCTGGCCGACGCGCATGCTCTGGAAGCGCTGGTGCAAAGCCGTGGCAATCAGCCGGAATCGCCCACGGCAGCCGCCAGCGAACCCGAACGTGCCGCGCTGCTGTTGTCGCTATCGACCAGCGAGTTGCTGCGCCTGGGCTTGATTTCCAACCGCGGCATGGTGGTGGTGGCAGCGGGCATCGGCGTGCTGGCGCAATCGGGTTCGGATGCCTTCGCCATCGCCCTGAAAGGCATCGCGCAAAGCCTGTTCGGCTGGGCCAACGGCCAGCACCTGAGCTGGATCGGCTGGGCCCTGGCCGGCATCAGCCTGTTCATCGCATTCGCCGCGGTGCTGCGGCTGCTGTCGATGCTGCTCGCCGTGCTGCAATTCCACGGCTACACCCTGCACGAGCAGGGCGAGCGACTGAGCGTGGAAGCCGGGCTACTGACCCGGATCAGAGCACACACCCCACGCCATCGCATCCAGGCATGGACGCTGCGCGAATCGCTGTTGCAACGCTGGCTGCACCGGCAAAGCCTGAGTGTCGACAGCGCGGTGGTGCAGGCCGCCAACAATCAACGCAGCCTGCGCGACCTGGCGCCAATCGCACCGCCACACACCGTGACCGCCTTGCTGCAACGCCTGTTGCCTGCCGCCGGCTGGCCCGATCTGGCGTGGCAGCCGCTGCATCCGCGCGCCTGGCGGCGCATGCTGATGATCCCCATCGTCGTGACCGTGCTGGCATGCGCCGCACTGTGGCTGCGCTTTGGCAACGTCGCGTTGTTCGCGCTGCTGGCACTGCCGTGGTGGTGGCTGCGCGCACGGCGCCTCGCGCAATTCGCTGGCTACGCACTCACCGACTCGGTGATCGCCATTCGCGGCGGCTGGCCGGGCCACTACTGGCGACTGGCCGAAATCGGCAAATTGCAGGTGATCGGCATCAGCAGCACCCCATTCGATCGCCGCCACGGCATGGCCACGCTGTGGCTGGACACCGCCGGCGCCAACGCGATGCAACCGCGGTTGCGCATCCGCTACCTGCCCAAAGCGCAGGCGCGGGCACTGCTGGAAACGCTCAATGCGCGGATGCAGCGAAATGGCATCGCGCGCGTGCCGCCGTTCGGCTGTCCGGTGCTCCCCGATATCGCCGATGATGGCGATCACGACCCGCAGTAATGGACGACACCACCGCCATGGCACCGCCCGCCTCATGCCGCTGAGCTGGAACGAAATCAAGGATCGCGCCCTGCGCTTCTCGCGCGAATGGGCACATGAGACGTCCGAGGATGCCGAGGCCAAGTCGTTCTGGGATGGGTTTTTCGATGTCTTCGGCGTCTCGCGCCGTCGCGTCGCCAACTTCGAGCGCAAGGTCAAAAAGCTCGACGGCAGGGACGGCTATATCGACCTGCTGTGGAAAGGCGTGTTGCTGATCGAGCACAAATCGCGCGGCAAGGATCTTGATCGCGCGCATCAGCAGGCGCGCGATTATTTTCATGGCCTGAGCGACGCCGAACTGCCGAAATACTTGCTCGTCTCCGACTTCGCGCGCTTCCGTCTCTACGATCTGGACGGCGATGCCGAGCCCGTCGAGTTCGGCATCGCCGAACTGCACAAGCAGGTGCGTCGCTTCGGTTTCGTCGCCGGTTATCAAGCACGCAGTTTCAAGGAAGAAGATCCGGTCAACGTGCTTGCCGCCGAGCGCATGGGCAAGCTGCACGATGCGCTCAAGGCGGCCGGCTACGATGGCCACGCGCTGGAACTGCTGCTGGTGCGGTTGCTGTTCTGCCTGTTTGCCGACGACACCGGCATCTTCGCGCGGCACAGCTTCCACGAGCTGATCGCGCAACGCAGCAGCGTCGATGGCGCCGATCTCGGTGCGTGGCTGGGGCAGTTGTTTCAGGTGCTCAACACCGCGCCGACAAAGCGCCAGACCACGCTGGATGCGCAGCTCGCCGAGTTTCCGTACGTCAACGGCCGCCTGTTCGCCGAACCATTGCCGCTGGCGGCGTTCGACGCGCGCATGCGCGAACTGCTGATCGATGCCTCGATTCTCGACTGGAGCCGCATCAGCCCGGCCATCTTCGGTTCGATGTTCCAGTCGGTAATGGACGCCAAGGCCCGCCGCAACCTCGGCGCGCACTACACCAGCGAGAAGAACATCCTCAAGCTGATCGGCCCGCTGTTCCTCGACGACCTCAAGGCCGAGCTGGCGCGTATCGGCAACCACGAAGGCAAGCTCAAGAGCTTCCACATCAAGCTCGCCAACCTGCGCTTCCTCGATCCGGCCTGCGGCTGCGGCAACTTTCTGGTCATCGCCTACCGTGAACTGCGATTGCTGGAGCTGGAGCTGCTTGAGCGCCTGTATGCGCGCCAGGGCTCGGTATTCAGCGGCATCAGCGAACACGTTGCCATTGACGTCGATCAGTTCTACGGCATCGAGATCGAGGAGTTTCCGGCGCAAATCGCGCAGGTCGCGCTATGGCTGATGGATCACCAGATGAACCTGCGCGTGGCCGAACGCTTCGGCGAGTACTTCGCCCGCCTGCCGCTGGTGAAGTCACCGACCATCGTCCACGGCAATGCCCTGCGCATCGACTGGAACGCGGTGGTGCCGCGCGAACGGCTGGGTTTCATCCTGGGCAATCCGCCGTTTGTCGGCGCAAAAATGATGTCGCCTGCGCAGCGTGACGACCTGCTCGCCGTCGCCGGCAATCTCAAAGGCGCTGGCCTGCTCGATTTCGTTTCGGCGTGGTATCTCAAGGCCGCGCAATACATGCCCGCCAGTGCCGAACCCTCACCCGGCCCTCCGGGCCACCCTCTCCCGAGGGGAGAGGGAAACACCCTTCGGGCCGATGGGGCTTTGCTCCCCTCTCCCGCCGGGAGAGGGGCTGGGGGTGAGGGTTCGGTGCAATCGAGCCGCTACGCCAGTGCCGAACCCTCACCCGGCCCTTCGGGCCACCCTCTCCCGAGGGGAGAGGGAAACATCCGTTGCGCCTTCGTGTCCACCAACTCCATCACCCAGGGCGAACAGGTCGGCGTGCTCTGGGCACAGATGCTGCGCCACGGCTTGCGCATCCATTTTGCGCACCGCACCTTCAGCTGGAACAACGAAGCGCGTGGCGTTGCCGCCGTGCATTGCGTGATCGTCGGCTTCAGCGCCGAAGACATCCGGCCCAAGCGATTGTTCGACTACGAAACCATCAAGTCCGACCCGCACGAACTGACCGCCGGCAACATCAACCCGTATCTGGTCGATGCAGCGGATGTGTTGTTGCCCAACCGCAGCAAGCCGATCTGCGATGTACCGGAGATCGGTATCGGCAACAAGCCCATCGATGGCGGCAACTATTTGTTCAGCACGGATGAGCGCGATGCCTTCATCGCCGCCGAACCCGATGCCGCGCCGTGGTTCCGGCGCTGGCTGGGTTCGGATGAGTTCATCAACGGCTGGGAGCGCTGGTGCCTGTGGCTGGGCGAGTGCCCGCCGGATGTGCTGCGGCGGCTGCCGCTGGCGATGCAGCGGGTGCAGGCGGTGCGCGCGTTTCGCCTTGCCAGCAAGAGCGCGCCAACGCGCAAGCTCGCCGACACCGCAACGCGGTTTCATGTTGAAAACTTTCCGCATTCGACCTACCTGTTGATCCCGCGCGTATCTTCCGAGCGCAGAGCCTTTATTCCTGTCGGATTCATGGATGCAGCAACTTTTTCAAGCGATTCTGCACTGATCGTTCGCGAGGCAACCCTCTACCACTTCGGCATCCTCAACTCGACCATGCACATGGCCTGGGTGCGTGCCGTATGCGGACGGCTCAAGAGCGACTACCGCTACTCCGCCGGCATCGTCTACAACAACTTCCCGTGGCCGGAACTGCCGCTTGAACCCCTCTCCCCACGGGGCGGTGCTTTGCTCCCCTCTCCCTCCGGGAGACCTTGCGCAATGGGGGTGAGGGTTCGGCCTTGCGCAATGGGGGTGAGGGTTCGGCCTTGCGCAATGGGGGTGAGGGTTCGGCCTTGCGCAATCCCCCACTCCCGCAGGCCGCCCTCACCTTCGCACGCGAATTGCGCCGACACGAAACCGACGCCGAAGCGCGGCTGTGGTATCTGCTGCGCGCGCGAAGGCTGGGCGGATTCAAGTTCCGTCGGCAGCATTCGCTGCCGCCATACGTGCTGGATTTTTATTGTGCAGAGCAGTGCCTGGCGGTGGAACTGGATGGCAGTCAACACGTCCAAACGGCGGCGCGTGATCGCCAGCGCGACGAGTTCTTGCAAGCGCAGGGCATCCGGGTGCTGCGATTCTGGAACGATGCGGTGTTCAAGGAGACAACACATGTGTTGGAGGCGATCTGGCTCGCGCTGAACGAGGACGCGGGCGAATCCGAACCCTCACCCCCAACCCCTCTCCCGGAGGGAGAGGGGAGTAACGCACTGAGGTCGCATTCCCCCTCTCCCTCCGGGAGAGGGTGGCCCGAAGGGTCGGGTGAGGGTTCGGGCGTCGCAATCGACAAACACCGCACCGCCATCGAAGCCGCCGCGCAGGGCGTGCTCGACGCGCGCGCGAAATTCCCCGACAGCACGCTGGCCGACCTCTACGACCCGCTGACCATGCCGCCGGCGCTGGTAAAGGCACATCAGGTGCTCGACCGCGCCGTCGATGCCGCCTACCTCGCGGCGGAAAAGACAGCCGGCCGCAAAGCGCCAAAACTCGGCAGCGATGCCGAGCGTGTGGCGTTTTTGTTCCAGCGCTATCAGGCGCTGACCTCGCTGCTGCCGGCGGTCTCGGCAAAAACGCCGCGGAAACCGCCCAAAAGCAACGTCGCTCCGCCGTAGCCTCCCGGTTCGCGGGTGATGTGTTTTCGGTACGCGCCGGGTTAAGCACAGCGGACTACGCTTAACCACTGCATTCCCATTGAAACACCAAACAAACAAATAGTGGCTCTTCGTGAAGTCGTGTGGGTAGTTTCGTGCATTTTCACCGCTCCACCCGCATGCAGATGCACGGGCATGTCCATGTCGGATCCACGCCGATGGCGTTTGATCCGACCTACGTCAGCCACGCGCAGCGCTTGGCGTAGGTCGGCTCAAGCCGCGTAGCGGTCCTGAAGCCTGAAAACCCTTGCCACGCATGAGTCATGGCACGATAAGGCCCATCCAATCACCCACATGTTTCCACGAAGAGCCCAAATAGTTACGGCGCACGATTAAGGATGCTCTGAACAACCGCCATCGGCCGTCATTGTGAGGCGATCTGTTCGACTCCGACACCGCACAAGCCTCACTCGATCTGAACTGAATCGACCGCCGCGCAGCAGTGGCGTGGCACAGGCTGATTGCGCGAACCGCCATGCACGAAGCAACATCGCGATCGGCAATGCGCTGACCGGCCCGTATTCACGATCCACCCAGTCATCGCCAGATACACTGACGCCATGCGCACTCTCTGTTTTTTGTTGTTTCTGGTCGCTTTGCCGGTTTCACTCGCGCGTGCGCAGCCCGCGCAAATCGACATCGCCGGACTGCGCGAGGCCTTTGCGCTGGCGCAGGACGCGCCCAGCAAGCGCTACGAACAGGTCGAAAAGCGGCTGCGCGAGCATCCCATGCACCCGTGGCTGGAATACGTCCACCTGAGCCGTGATCTGGCACAGACCGATGCCAAGGCCGTCGATTCGTTTTTGCAGCGCCATGACGGCCAGCCGGTTGCCGGCCAGATGCGCAGCGACTGGCTGCGCGAGCTGGTGCGGCGCGGCGACGATGCCGGCCTGCTCGGCGCGTACCGGCCGCAAGGCGACACCGCGATTCATTGCGCCTGGCTGCGCGCCAGCAGCGCCAGCCGCGGCAACGATGCCGAATGGACAGCCGCGGTGCGCGCGCTGTGGCTGAGCCCGCGCTCGCTTCCCGCCGCCTGCGATTCGCTTTGGGTAATCGCGCAGCAACGCGGCGTAATCGATGATGCGCTGCGCTGGCAGCGGATCATGGCCGCGGCGGCGGCCGGTGAAACCGGTCTGATGCGCTTTGTCGCACGCGCTCTGCCCAGCGCCGATGCGGACAAGGCGCAGGCCTACGCAGCGTTTATCGCCGCACCGGATGCCAGCGCACGCAACTGGCCAAAGGATGTGCGCAACGCAACCATCGCGGTGATCGGTTTGAACCGGCTGGCGCGACGCGACGCGGATGCCGCCGAGACCTTGCTCGACACGCTGGCCGCGCCGCTGGCGCTGAGCGCCGAGCAAATCAGCGAAGTGCGCTATCAACTCGCGTTGTGGACGGTGGCATCGTACGACCCCGGCGCTGCCGAGCGCCTGGCGCGGGTGCCTGCATCGGCCTACGACGAGCGCCTGCACGAATGGCGGGTGCGCGAGGCGTTGGCGCGCGGCGATGATGCCGCTGCGCTGGCGGCGCTTCAGGCCATGCCGGCGACGCAACGCGGCGATTCGCGCTGGCGCTATTTCGAGGCGCGTTTGCTGGAGCGCAGCGGCGATGCCGCCGCTGCCACGGCGCTGTACCGACAGGTGGCGCAGGAATCCAATTTCCACGGTTTTCTGGCCGCCGACCGGCTCGACCAGGACTATGCGCTTTGCCCGCTCGCGGTCGATACCGCCAAACCGGTGCGTGCCGCGCTGGCTGAACATCCGACACTGATTCGCGCGCTCACCTTGTTCCGACTCGATCATCCGGCCTGGGCCGAGCGCGAGTGGCGCGCCTTGCTGCCGACGCTGGACGACGCAGAGCGTCGCGAAGCGGTCCGGCAGGCTCGCGCCGTGGGCTGGCACAACCGGATTTTCGATCTGGGCAACGGCCCCGATGCGCTGCGCCTGTACCGCCTGCGTTTTCCCCTGCCCTATGCCTCATTGCTGCGTGAACAAGCCAAGCAAAACGCGTTGGACCCGGCCTGGCTGGCCGCGCAGATTCGCGCCGAAAGCACGTGGATGCGCGATGCGCGATCCCCGGCCAATGCGCTCGGCCTGATGCAGTTGCGGCCCGGCACCGGCAAGGCATTGGCGCGGCAGCTCGGCATCGCCTGGCGCGGCGAGCGCACCTTGTTGCAGGGCGGCACCAACATCCGCCTGGGCAGCGTGTATCTCGCGCAGATGCTCGAACGCCACCAACGGCTGCCGTACGTCGCCATTGCCGCCTACAATGCAGGTGCGACGCCGGTAGCGCGCTGGCGCGATGAACGGCCCGATCTGGATGCGGATATCTGGATCGAGACGATCCCGTACAAGGAAACCCGCGACTATGTTGCTCGCGTACTGGCATTCAGCGTGATTTACGACTGGCGGATCAGCGGCCAGGCAACCCCGGTCAGTGCACGCATGCGTGGGCTGCACGGGCAGGAGGTTCACCACCGTCACTTCGTCTGTCCCACTACGGCAGGGAGCACCACGCCATGAGCAGCAAACGCATCGTTGTACTCGGCGGCACCGGCTTCGTCGGCCGTCACCTGATTTCGCGCCTGTGTGCCGAGGGCCACCTGGTGACGGTGCTGAGCCGCAACCTGGATGCGCATTTCGTGCGCTACCTGCCGCCCGGCTCGCAGCTCGTCACCTGCGATGTCTACGATGGCGCGGCATTGGCACGGGCGTTTTCCGGAACCGACGCGGTGATCAATCTGGTCGGCATCCTCAACGAGAAAGGCAGCTCGGGCCAGGGCTTCCGGCGTGCCCATTCCGAACTGACCTATATCGTCGTCAGCGCCTGCCGCAATGCCGGTGTGAAGCGCCTGCTGCAGATGAGCGCACTCAATGCCGGGCGCGGCCAGAGCCACTACCTGCATACCCGCGGCGAAGCCGAGAACGTGGTCAAGGCCAGTCATCTGGACTGGACCATCTTCCAGCCTTCGGTGATTTTCGGACCCGACGATGGCCTGCTCACCCGCTTTCGCGAACTGCTGCGCCTCGCGCCGGTGCTGCCGCTGGCACGCCCCAACGCCAAGCTGGCACCGGTCTACATCAAGGACGTGGTCGAAGCCTTCGTCCGCGCACTCGACAACCCGGCCACGATCCGCCAGGTGTACGAGCTGTACGGCCCGGAAATCATCACGCTGAAAAAGCTGGTGCGGCGGATTGCGCAGGTGATGGGTTGGCGGCGGCTGGTGCTGCCGCTGCCCGATGCGCTCGGCTGGATGCAGGCGATGATCGCCGAGTGGATACCGGGCAAGCCGTTTTCGCGCGACAACTTCCGCTCGCTCGCTACCGATTCGGTCGGCGGCATCGACGGCCTGCATCGGTTGGGAATCACCCCGACGCCATTGAGCGCACGCATCGACCGCCTGCTCGGCAGCGCCGACAGCCGGCAAAAGCGGCTCGATCGCTACCGCCGGCAAACCGCCTGACGCACGTTCCGCACGCGTAATGAACACCTACCTGGTCGGCGGCGCGGTACGTGATCGCCTGCTTCACCGCCCGCCCGGCGACCGCGACTGGGTGGTGGTGGGCAGCGCCCCGGAGCACATGCTGGCGCAAGGCTTTCGCGCCGTCGGCCGCGATTTTCCGGTGTTCCTGCACCCGCAAACCGGTGAGGAATACGCGCTGGCGCGCACCGAGCGCAAATCCGGGCGCGGCTATCGCGGCTTCGTGGTGGATGCCGACCCGGGCGTGACCCTGGAACAGGATCTGCAACGACGCGACTTCACCATCAATGCCATCGCCGAGGACGTCGATGGCAGACTGATCGATCCGTTCGGCGGTGTTCGCGACATCGAGGCGCGCGTGTTGCGCCATGTCAGCGACGCCTTCGCCGAAGACCCGGTGCGGATCCTGCGGGCGGCGCGCTTCATGGCGCGGTTCGTGCCGCTGGGCTTCAGCGTGGCGGCGGAAACGATGGCGCTGATGCGCACCATGGTCGCCGACGGCGAGGTCGATCACCTGGTCCCCGAGCGGGTCTGGCAGGAACTCGAACGCGCACTGCGCGAACCGCGTCCGGCGGCGTTCGTACGCACGTTGCGCGACTGCGGCGCGCTGGCGCGCATCCTGCCGGAAGTCAATGCGCTGTACGGCATCCCGCAACGGCCCGAGTATCACCCCGAGATCGACACCGGCACCCACGTCGAAATGGTCTGCGACATGGCCGCGCGACTGGCGCCCGGCGACAGCGTGATCGGGCTGGCGGCATTGCTGCACGATCTGGGCAAGGCGCTGACGCCGGCCGATGAACTGCCACGGCACATCGGCCACGAGCACAACGGCCTGCCGGCGGTGGAAGCGGTATGCGCGCGGCTGAAGGTGCCGGCCGAACACCGCGACCTGGCGCTGATCGCCTGCCGCGAACACCTCAACGTGCATCGCCTCGGCGAACTGCGTGCCGCCACCGTGCACGATTTGATCGCGCGCTGCGACGGTTTCCGCAAACCGGCGCGCATCGATCGACTCGCCATCGTCTGCGCAGCCGACAAACGCGGCCGCCTCGGCTGCGCCGACACGCCCTACCCCGAAGCCGAACGCCTGCGCCGCGCCCATGCCGCCGCGCTGGCCATCGACGCCCGCGCCATCGTCGCGCGCGGCATCACCGGCCCGGCGGTGGGCGAGCACCTGCGCCGCGCGCGCATCGCCGCGATTGCTGTGGTGGGCAACAACGTCGCGTAGAGCGACGCGCGATGAACAACCCCCATGCGCCGACCAACGACATCCCGTGCAGGCCCGGCGCGAACCGATGACGCCAACTCGTTGAACCGAAAGGGTCTGGCACCGTTTGCCCGGACTCACGGCGGGCCTCGCGATACATTGTATTGCTGCAAATCCATCTTTCTGCGAATATGCCCATAAGCAAAGGCGTTGCAGGCCGTCATGACACGTATATACAATAGGTCATCTCCACGGAAGGTCTTGCCTGATCATGGATATCCGGATGTCGCAAAAAATCACGGACAAGCTTGTCGAAAAGCACCATGTGACGATCAGGGAGATTGAGGAATGCTTCGCCAACCGCTGCGGAGCGGAGCTGACCGACAGCAGGGAGCAACACGCATCCGACCCACCGACCAGATGGTTCATCGCGAGAACCCATCATTGCCGTTTGCTCAAGGTCGTGTATGTGCCGCGCGACGGCAAAATCCACATCCGAACCGCCTATGAGCCGAACGAGAATGAACTGTCGATCTACGGCCGCCACGGCGGAGACATCGAATGACAACGAAAGACAACGAAAGACAACGAAAGACAACGAACAAATAAGGTGGAGACACGCTGATGACGACCAAGCGCAGTAGCAATCTCGCACAAGACGAATGTCCGTGGGAAAGCGGCGTGCTGGGCCGCGACGAGGCCCATGCCGCAGTATTGGATGCCAAGGCTTCCCGCGAAACCGACGACGCAACGGGCCTGCAGATGATTTCGATCCGTCTGGAAAAGTCGCTTCTGCGCGATCTGAAGGAAATTGCCGCTCTGCATGGCATCGGCTATCAGCCAATGATCCGCGACCTGCTGCATCGCTTCGCAACGGCCGAGATCAAGACGATCCTGCACGAGCGATTGCATGAGGTTGAACAAGCGGAAGCGAATCAGGGCGCACCGATTGCACCCGTTGAAGACTTTATGGCGCGACGTAGCGCCTGAGGTTCGGCCGTCCGCAGCGACCGAGTGCAGCGAGCGCTATCGCGATACGACCGAAACCCATCACACCGATTGCAGGGTTGATGGGTTTCGCCGCGCTCTACCCATCCTACGTTCAACCCAACCTGCGAACTACGAAGCACTTCGCTCGGCATCCGCCAACAGGGTATCGATCAACGGACACGAGACCTCGCTGCCGGCCACATCGCAGGCATGCACCAGCGCCGTCA
This sequence comes from Gammaproteobacteria bacterium HGW-Gammaproteobacteria-4, assembly GCA_002839995.1. Lineage (GTDB taxonomy): Bacteria > Pseudomonadota > Gammaproteobacteria > Xanthomonadales > Xanthomonadaceae. The sequence continues at coordinate 49,511 of PGZC01000015.1, forward strand.
ACTCGCGTTCGATGCGCTGCAACTGCGCGAGTTTTTCGCGCACGCCGACAAGCTTGTCGTCGGCGATCATGCGCGCCTCGTCGCAATGCGCGCCATCGGCGAGGCGCAGCAGGTCGATGATTTCGTCGAGACGGAACCCGAGCGCCTGGCTGCGCTTGATGAAGCGCAGGCGCGACACGTCGGCGGGCTGGTAACGGCGGATGCCGCCCAGCGGCCGCGGTGGCTCGCGCAGCAAGCCGCGGCGCTGATAGAAGCGGATGGTCTCGACGCCGACACCGGCAGCGGCGGCGAGCGCGCCGATGGTGAGCGCTGCATTGTCGTTCGACATCGCTTGACTCCGTACTTCGGTACGGTCGTAAGGTTACCGCCTGCAACGCGCATCGCGCCATTCCGGAGCCGCCATGACCAATCACCTGTCGCTGTTCACCCGCATCGGCGAAAAAGCCGGCTCGTTCGGCGCCCTGATATCGGCCATGGGCTGCGCGATGTGCTTCCCCGCCATCGCCAGCCTCGGCGCCGCCATCGGCCTGGGCTTTCTCAGTCAATGGGAAGGTCTTTTCGTCAACACGCTGTTGCCACTGTTTGCCTGGTTGGCGCTGCTCATCAATGCACTGGGCTGGCTCAGCCACCGACAGTGGCATCGCAGCGGGCTCGGCATGCTCGGGCCGACGATCCTGCTGCTGTCGCTGTACCCATGGTTTCAGTACCGCTGGAGCAGCTATGCCACCTACACCGGCATCGCGCTGATGCTGGCGGTTTCGCTGTGGGATCTGTTCTCGCCCGCCAATCGCCGCTGCGATGATGCGCAGTGCGCCACCGGGGACCGGAAATGAGCGACTGCTGCGCGGCGACCGGCCCACTGCACATCGCCATCATCGGCACCGGCGGCGGCGCGATGGCGGCGGCGATCACAGCAGCCGAGCGGGGCGCCAAGGTCACGATGATCGAGCGCGGCATCATCGGCGGCACCTGCGTCAATATCGGCTGCGTGCCGTCGAAGATACTGATCCGCGCCGCGCATGTCGCGCAGATGCGCCGGCGCAGCGCGTTCGACGACGGCATCGACGCGGCGACGCCACGCATCGACCGCCGGGCACTGCTGGCGCAGCAGCAGGCCCGCGTCGATGCACTGCGCGCCGGCAAATACGAGGCGATCATTGCCAACAATCCCGACATCAGCCTGCTGCGCGGCGCGGCGCGTTTCATCGCTGCACAGTCGCTTGCCGTCGTCGACGGCAATGGCGGCGAACAGATCGTGGATTTCGATCGCGCCCTGATCGCCACCGGCGCACGCCCGACGATTCCGGCGATTCCCGGCCTGGCCGGCACGCCGTACTGGACATCCAGCGAAGCCCTGTCCAGCGACACCATCCCACCGCGCCTGCTGGTGATCGGCGCGTCGGTGGTGGCGGTGGAACTGGCGCAGGCGTACTCGCGGCTGGGCAGCGCGGTGACCCTTATCGCGCGCAGCGAATTGTTCTCGCGTGAAGACCGAGCCATCGGCGAAACGCTGGAGGAAGTGTTCGCCGACGAGGGCATCCGGGTGTTGCGCCAGACTCAAACCCGCACCGTCGCCTACGCCAACGGCGAGTTCGTGCTCGACACCAGCGCCGGCACGCTCAGCGGCGAGGCGCTGCTGATCGCCACCGGCCGCACGCCCAACATCGAGGCGCTGAACCTCGACGGCATCGGCGTGCGCACCGGCAAAAGCGGCGCGATTGCGGTGGATATGCACCTGCAAACCAGCGTGCCAACCATCTACGCCGCGGGCGACTGCACCGACCAGCCGCGGTTCGTGTACGTCGCGGCGGCAGCCGGCTCGCGGGCAGCGAAGAACATGCTGGGCGACATCACCACGCTGGATCTGCGCAGCATGCCGGCGGTGGTGTTCAGCGATCCGCAGATCGCCACCGTCGGCCTGTCCGAAGCGCAAGCGCGACACAAGGGCATCGACACCGACAGCCGCCTGCTCACGCTCGACAACGTGCCGCGCGCACTGGTCAATTTCGATACCCGCGGCTTCATCAAGATCGTTGCCGCCGCCGGCAGCGGCGAGATTCTGGGCGTGCAATCTGTTGCCGCCGAGGCCGGCGAGCTGATCCAGAGCGCGGCGCTGGCGATCCACCAGCGCATGCGCGTGGACGGTCTGGCCGCGCAACTGTTCCCGTACCTGACCATGGTCGAGGGCTTGAAACTGTGCGCGCAAACCTTCCGCAAGGACGTTTCACAGCTCTCGTGCTGCGCGGGTTAACGCAACCGCCGCGCCAGCCACGCATCCAACCGTTGCAAACCATCGCCCAGCGCGGTGAACGCGAGCACCATGCCAAACACCACGCCGATGGCGTTGGCGAGCGCGTCGTAGGGATCGGCCAGGCGATAGTTGGTCTGCCCTTGCAGCCATTCCAGCACGATACCGAGCACGATCAATCCCAGCGTCGCCGCGATGCGCGTGCCGTGCGCGACGAACAAGGCGCCGGCATACCAGGCCAACAGCGCATAACTCAATACGTGTTCGAGCTTGTCGCCCTGCGCCACCGGCAGCATCATCGGGAGCGGCGTGAGCGAAAACCACAGCAACAACGCCAAGCCCATGCACCAGCCGAGCAGCCACAGACGCGGATACGCAAACGTGCGCATCACAGCCGCCGGCTCAGGTCGCCCATCGCGAACGCGCCGCTGAAATCGACGCCGCGCTCGAAACCCATGAGCTGAAAGCGCTCGCCCATTTCGCCGGGAAGCGTCAGCCGCTTGGCCGCCGTCACCAGCCGATGGCGTTCCCGCTCCGGCAACGCCTGCGCCGCATCCAGACGGTCGCCGAGGCCATTGCCGAGCAGGAAGCTGGCCTGGCTGCAATAACCGGCGAAATCGAAGCCGGCGCCGCAACCGGCTTCGGCCAGCGCGGTGAAATCGACGAATGCAGTGAGATCCTGCAAGCCGGGCAGCAGATACGGGTCGGCGTGGGCGCGATGCCGGTAGTGGCAGACCAGGGTGCCATCGCAACGTTCAGGCAAATAATATTCGCTGCGCGGATAGCCGTAGTCGGCAAACAGCATCACGCCTTCATGCAGCAATCCAGCAACCGCCTGGATCCAGTACGGCAATTGCGGCAGCAATTCGGAGCGATAGCCCCCGGCGAATGGCGCTTCGAGATACTGCTCGACATGACGCACCGCGCTGCCGAGCATGGCGTCAGCCGGACGCAGGCTGTCGATGAACCGGCCATCGTCGGCGCAGGCGACGTGTACTTCCAGCACCTCGCGCTCGCGCATCTGAAAACGCGGCGTCGGCAGGGCATCGAGCACTTCGTTGGCGAACAATGCGCCGCGCCATGGTTGTTCCGGCGGGGCATCGCGCCAATGCACGCGCGCCGCCAGATCGGGTGTCAGCGCAGTGCTGACGCGCTGGCGCTGACGCTGACGCAAATCGGCGCTGGGCTCGAGAATCTCGTACCGCATCGGCACGGCATCGCACTGTGCCAGCGCCTGCATGACGTCGCAGGCAAAGGCGCCGCTGCCACCGCCCAACTCGAAAAACACCGCGTCCTCACCCAGCGTCCGCAGTATCGGCGCAACCGCCTGCGCCACGCATTGCGCGAACAGCGGCCCGAGTTCCGGCGCCGTGATGAAATCGCCATCCTCGCCGAACTTGGTTGCCCCGGCGCTGTAATAACCCAGGCCCGGCGCGTACAAGGCCAACTCCATGTAGCGCGAAAAAGGAATCGTGCCGCTGGCGGCGATCTCGGCTCGGATGTGCCGCGCGAGAATCGCGCTGTGTGCCAGCGCATGCGGTTCGGGCGCGGGAAACGGATTTGCGTTCATGCGCTATTCTTGCTCGGGGTCGGTCGGGGCACGCGGCGCGGCGGCGCGCGCAGCGGCAATCACGCCACGCGGCGGCGCCTCATCGGCATAGCATAGCGATATCCAACCGGAACGACAGCATGAAGCCGCGCCCGAACAGCAGCACGTCGTCGCGCATCACCGGCACGCTCATGGTCGTCGCATTGCTGGCGCTGGCGGCCGCGACAGCGTGGCGCCTGCTTCGGATCGAACCGGAAAACCCCCGCCCCGCCACCGTTTCCGCCAACGCGATGCGGCATGCCGAGCCCATTGTCGGCGCCCATTATTTCGGTCGGCAGTGGCCGAAGAACTTCATTGCCGGTTTCCGTCGCGAGCACGTTGCCGACGATTTTGCGCGCCTGCGCGCGGATGGTTTCAACACCGTGGTGCTGGTGCTGGCCTGGGGCGATTTTCAGCCGCTGTTCGAGCCGTGCTGCAGCGATGACGAACGGGCATGGCAGCGGCTGGGTTTTCTGCTCGACCAAGCCCAACGCGCCGGGCTGGGCGTGGTGCTGCGTGTCGGCTACGGCTGGTCGTTTCATCCCGACGCCGGAGCGATGGCGGAGCGCATACACCGCCTGCTCAATGAACGCGACGTACGCGCGGCGTTTTTCGCGTTTCTCGATCGCGTCAACACCGTGGTTCAGGAGCGTTCGGTGGTTCGCCTGTCGCTGCTGTCCTGGGAAGACCTGTGGCTGCATGTGATCGACCCGCTGGCGCGGCCCGATTTTGAACGCTACCTGCGCACCCTGCCCAGCGATGACGCGCACCGCGTGCGGTTCGAACACGGCGGCGCATTGCCCAGCGCCGCATCGCCCGACGCCGCCCTGTTCAATGCCTACTGGGACTGGCTGCTGATGAACGAGCTGTTCCGGCCAGCGGCACAGCGCCTGCAACCGCTGGGCTTCGAGGCGCGCATCGATCGCGATCCACTGCCAGTGATCGAGCCCGACGGCAGCACGCGCACGCACTGGATCGGCCACGAATCGACCTATGCGGCACCTGGTGCCACCCTGAGCACGTTGTACTGGGCGCCATTCTGGGGTGCGCGCAACGAGGGTGAGACGCTCGATGCTGCGCAGGCATTGCATCTGTTCGACGTGTTGCTGGCGCAGGTGCGCGACGGCAACGGGCAACTGCCGCTGTTCATCGATCAGTTCAACGTGATCGACAACACGCTTGGCTTCGAGCGCAACGCCCGCTTGCGCGCCGACGCACTGGACCCGTTCATGGCCGGCGCGTATTGCGTCATGCGCGCACATGCGGTGCTGGGCTACGCCTGGTGGACGAGCATCAACTATGCCGAAAGCCCGATCTACAATCCGGCGTTCGGTTATGGCCTCGACGGCTGGTCGCTGCGCACACATGACGGTGCGCCGGTTGAGGGACGCCTGCACCCGACGCCCACCGGCGATTTCGACCTGCGCCTGGAGGCGGGCGATGAGCTGCGCCAGCAGATTCCGGCACGGCGCGGGCGCCTGCCACAGGCTGACGATGGCCTCGCGGATCGCGTGTGTATCGATACACGCAGCGATTCGCCCGGCAAGTTGCATGTTGCTGCCGGCGGCGAGGCAACCGTGCTCGCATTCGATGGCCGTGGCGAGCAGCGGCTGTGCGCACCGATCGCCGCGCGGCCCGACAACGACACGCTGACCCTTGCGTTGCGCGCCGTGGACAGTACCGTCACGCTACGCAACGTCATGCTGTTCGACCATGTCCAGGACGGCGGTCTGTACCAGTTCGATGGCAGCGACGGCCCGTTGCTGCCGGCGCTGCGCGCACTCAACCGACGCTACACGGAAGACCCCGGCGAACGCTGTGCCGCGCCTGCGCGCTGAGCGCGCTGCCTCGCGCGCTTTACCCAGCCTCGCCCGATTGTCGCCGCTCGCCCAATTGATGCAGCGCGGCGCTCACGTCAGCACCGCTCGGGCTCTGAAATACCCGCAAGCCAAATCGCGGCAGAATGGCGAGCAGGTGATCGAAGATATCGGCCTGGATCGATTCATACGCGGCCCAATCGGTGGTCGTGGTGAAACAATAGATTTGCAGCGGCAGGCCCTCGGCACCCGGTGCGAGCTGGCGCACCAGCAGGGTCATCTGCTGATGGATGCGCGGGTGCGCTCGCAGATACGCCTCGACATAGGCCCGGAATGTGCCGATGTTGGTGACACGCCGGCTGTTGACCGGATCCTTGCCTTCGGCCAGCAGGGTCCGGTTCCACGCTTCGAGCTCGCTGCGTTTCTTGTCGAGATAGCCATCGATCAGGGCGATGCGGCGCAGGTCGTCGCGCTCCGCGTCGCTGAGAAAACGCACCGAGCCCTGATCGAGCAGCAGCGCGCGCATGATACGCCGGCCCCCGGCATCGCTCATGCCGCGCCAGTTGCGAAAACTCTCGTTGATCAGGCGGTAGGTCGGGATGGTGGTGATGGTCTTGTCCCAGTTCTGCACCTTCACCGTATGCAAGGCGATGTCGATCACATCGCCATCGGCGCCCAGTTGCGGCATTTCGATCCAGTCGCCAACGCGCACCATGTCGTTGCTGCTGAGCTGCACACTGGCGACCAGCGACAGGATGGTGTCCTTGAATACCAGCATCAGCACCGCCGTCATGGCGCCAAGGCCGGAGAACAGCAGCAACGGCGAGCGCTCGATCAGAATCGCCACGATCAGGATCGCGGAAGCAATGAACAGCACGATCTTGACCACCTGCAGATAGCCCTTGATCGGCCGCGCCTGCGCCCGAACCGGATCGCGCAACAGGTACAGATCGTTGATGCCGTTGAGCAGCGCACTGATCGCATGCGCGACGGTAAGCACGATATAGGCGGCGGCGACGTTGCGCACCACCGTTTCCAAACCCTCATCGAGGCCTGGAATCAGCACGATACCGGCATAGATCACCAGCGCCGGCAACACATGGGCGAGGCGATCGAGCACCCCGCGCGCCAACAGCGCGTCATCCCACTGCATCGCCGACGCCTGCGCCAGGCCAGTTGCGGCACGCACCAACACGCGGCGGGCGACCCAGTCGGCCAGCAGCGCCGCCAGCAGCAGTACGAGCAACAGCAGTGAGGTCACCGCCCAGGGGTAGTCGCGAAGCGGTGCCAGCCATGTATTCATCATGTCCATGCGACAAGGGTAACCGCTGCACGCGGCCGCAGGTACCCGGTCCGCACGGCAATATTGGCATTGCGGCGACAAGCAAGGCAGCATGATGGCCGACCCCGCAGCGAGCCGCCGACATGACCGATCCGCATCCCGTCATTTTGATTACCGGCGCCGCCCGGCGCGTTGGCGCCGCGATTACCCGCCACCTGCACGCGCAGGGCTGCCGCCTCGCCCTGCACTTCCGGCATTCCGAGGCCGATGCAACCGCATTGGCCGCCGAACTGAATGCGATTCGCGCCGACAGTGCGCTGTTGCTGCAAGCCGACCTCACCGATACCGCGAAGCTGGGCGCGCTGATCACGTGCGTCATCGACCACTTTGGCCGCCTCGATGGCCTGGTCAACAACGCCTCGGCGTTTTATGCCACCCCGCTGGCCGAAGCCACCGAGGCGCAGTGGGACGAGCTGATGAATGCCAACGCCAAGGCGCCGTTTTTTCTGGCCAAGGCCGCCGCGCCGCACCTGCGTTCCAGCCGCGGCGCCATCGTCAATGTGATCGATATTTATGCAGAGCATCCACGTCCGGATTTGTTGCTGTATGCGGCCTCAAAAGCGACACTTCAGGCTCTGACCAAGGGCTTGGCGGTCAGTTTGGCGCCGCAGGTGCGGGTCAATGGTGTCGCTCCAGGTGCCATCCTCTGGCCTGCGCCCGAGGTCGGGCATGGCGATCAGGAGCAAATGATGCAACGCACGCCACTGGGGCGCATCGGCGAACCTGATGAGGTTGCATCCACCGTCGCGTGGCTGTTGATGCAGGCAAGTTACGTCACCGGGCAGATCGTCGTCGTCGATGGTGGCCGAACGATCTCAAGCTGAACAGTGAGGAGCGTGAAATCATGGATTTAAGGCAATTGCGACTAACCCAGGCACCCCGCACGACCAAAGGCATCATATTTCTGCTGGTTGGCTTCCAGGTCGCAATCGGAGCTTTCTGCAGCTACTTGTTTTTGCAGTCCGATGCAACGCGACTTGAACTCATTCAGGCAGCGGCTTACGCCCTCGGCGCGGGCGTTCCGCTGTTCGCGCTGGCGCTTATTCTGGCCACCGTTCGTTCTGGATTTCGCGCAATCGAGAACAAGATCACCGAAATTTTTGTTGACTTGATCCCCAAAAAATTGAGTCAACTCGATCTGTGTTACCATGATTTTTCCCAAAGCATGATCGAATATCGAGGCCGACGCCTCCGCGCCTCGCGACTGAAACCAAAGCATGTCCCTGCGAAAGTCGCGGTCAGTCTGACTGGAAACGCATCCAACGCCTACTACTCGGTCGAAGCGACTCATTTCGACAAACACCTGAAACTCTGGCTTACAGTGGACTTGAAGCTCAGTCAGGCGACGATTTGTTTGTTTGTACCTTCCTCAAACCTCGCGACGGGTCAGAGCATCTCCGACTATTGCCCTTCCACGCTGCACGGCGCCAGAACCAGCGGCGGCTATGTCGTCGATCCCGTGGAGATTTCCGAGAGCATTGGCGGATCGCCCATGCGCAAACTGATACTCAGGCGTGAGTTCGTTTCCGACGAGTTCCTTTGGAATTCGTCGGCCACATATGCTTTCATTTCCGACCTCGTACTGATGATCGCCTCGTTCATGAAAGAGTGCGCGCCATTGCTTGCAACCAATCCCGAGGGATCATCGTCCATCGCTCAGCCAGCGGTTACACCACCAGCGCAGGCATGACACTTGCCGTCACGGCTCTTTCGGTTTCGGGTCTGGATTGGATGCGCCCCAGCCCTCATGATCGAAACAAATGCGACTCATCCTGACCGACTCGCGATCACCTATAGACATCGATTCCCAGATTTCCCGGAGCGTGCGACCCATGACCGGGTGAACGCATTGCGGCGCGATATCGACCATCGGTCGCAACACGAATGCCTGCTCCGCAAGCTCGGGGCGCGGAAGTTCGAGATTTCCGGGGCCTTT
>PGZC01000082.1 GCA_002839995.1 Gammaproteobacteria bacterium HGW-Gammaproteobacteria-4
GATCGGCAGCCGTATCGGCTCCATGGGCGGGTTCACCTACATGGATTTCATCGTGCCCGGCCTGGTGATGATGAGCATCATCCAGAACAGCTACGGCAATATCAGCTCCAGCTTTTTCGGCGCCAAGTTCGGGCGTCACGTCGAAGAGCTGCTGGTGGCGCCGATGCCGCCGTGGGTGATCCTGAGCGGCTACGTCGCCGGCGCGGTGCTGCGCGGGTTGATGGTCGGCGCGATCGTGCTGCTGATCGCGATGTTCTTCACCCAGGTGCGTATTCCGCATCCGCTGATCACGCTGAGCACGGTGCTGCTGGGCGCGACGATCTTCTCGCTGGCCGGGTTCGTCAACGCGGTGTATGCCAAGAAGTTTGATGACATCGCCATCGTGCCGACCTTCATCCTGACCCCGCTGACCTATCTCGGCGGCGTGTTTTATTCGGTCGATCTGCTGCCCGAGTTCTGGGCCAACGCCTCGCACGCCAATCCGATCCTGTACATGGTCAACGCGTTCCGCTACGGCTTGCTTGGTGTCAGCGACGTGCCGCTGGGTCTGAGCTATGCGGTGATGATCGGATTTGTGGTGGCGCTGAGCTGGCTCGGACTGGTGCTGCTCAAGCGCGGTGTGGGTTTGCGTAGTTGAAGCGTGGCCTATATCCACGCCAACCGATTACTCTGGCAGGTCTCGCCCACAGGGTGGGCTCCTACAGATAAGCGGCTGCGCTTACCTGTAGGAGCCCACCCTGTGGGCGACCGACCGACCGAGCGAAGCGAAGGCGGGACTGGCGCAGCCAGTGTCGCGAAGCGACCGACCGAGCGTCGGGGCGACGCCCCGCGCTACCGACCGAGCGCTGGCAAGCGGAAAAAAGCACGCGCCGTCGCCGTTGTGGTGGCGGCGGTAACCGCGGCGTCCTCACCGCGATCACGTGCCAGTTCCTCGACGATATGGCGCAGATACATCGGCTCGTTGCGCCGGTGCGCCGGTTGCGGCCGCACGGTGCGTGGCAGCAGGTACGGGGCGTCGGTTTCGATCATCAGCCGGTTCGCCGGAATGTGTCGCACCAATTCGCGCAGATGGGTGCCGCGGCGTTCGTCGCACAGCCAACCGGTGATGCCGATGTGCCAGTCCTGATCCAGGCATTCGAACAGCTCCTCACGGCTGCCGGTGAAGCAATGCACCACCGCTGGGCCGATCATGCCATCGAACCCGCGCAGGATCGCGACGAAGTCCGCGTGCGCATCGCGCTGATGCAAAAACAGCGGTTTGCCGATATCGGCAGCGAGCTGCAACTGCCGCTCGAAAGCGCGCCGCTGCGCCGCGCGCGGCGAAAAATCGCGGAAATAGTCCAGCCCGCATTCGCCGACCGCGCACACCCGTGCATCGGCATGCAGGGCGCGCAGCTCGGCATCGGCTTCGTCGGTGTATTCGAGCGCGTGATGCGGATGCACGCCGGCGGTGCAATGCAGCCGGTCCGGATGCGCCTGGGCCAGCGCGAGCGCGTGCCGCGAGCCCTCGCGACTGGCGCCGGTGACCACCATCTGCACGACGCCGGCCGCGCGCGCGCGTGCCAGCACGGCATCGAGGTCATGGGCGAAACTTTCGTGGCCCAGATTGGCGCCGATGTCGATCAGGTGCATGTAAAAATCCGGGAGTGGGGCTGGGGACGCAGCGATTGACGGGTTTCGGTCGCTTCGCGACAGCGTTCGCTGCGCGAACTACGCCTTTGCTTCGGTCGCTGCGCTCTACCCATCCTACGGACTGGGGACTCGGAAAAGCCAGAGCAACAACGCAGTAGCAAGAGCGGATGTCCGCCAAGGAAGCGAAGGACGCAAAGAAAACAAATCAAGATATGGGCTTTTCTTTGGAACCTCTGAATAAGCCACATCTGGCGTCATTGCGAGCGTTCAAGCCTTTAGCCGCGAGGCCGAAGGCCGTGGCGGGAAGCAATCCAGCGTCTTGATTTGTTTTGCGGACCATTTGCCCTTCCCGAGTCCCGAGCTACGGACTGAGGACTCGGTAATTGTAGTGCGTGCACACCGTATCCTTGTGCGATGAGTTCAGCGCCGTTCCCCATTCACAGCCTGCTGCCGCAGGTGTTGGCCAGCCTTGAAGCGCACCCGCGTCTGGTGCTGGAAGCGCCGCCCGGCGCCGGCAAGACCACACAGGTGCCACCGGCATTGCTGCAAGCGCCGTGGCGCGGCGACGGCCGCATCATCATGCTGGAACCGCGGCGGGTGGCGGCGCGCGCCGCCGCCGGATTCATGGCCAGCGCCCGCGGCGAAGCCATCGGCGCCACGGTCGGCTACCGCATCCGTTTTGAAAACAAGGTCTCCGCAGCAACCCGCATTGAAGTCGTGACCGAGGGCATCCTCACCCGCATGATCCAGGACGACCCGACCCTGGATGGCGTGGCCGCCGTGATCTTCGACGAGTTTCACGAGCGCCATCTCGCTGGCGATCTAGGCCTGGCGCTGGCGCTGGACGTGCAGGCACAGCTGCGTCCGGAACTGCGCATCGTGCTGATGTCGGCGACGCTGGATGGCGAGCGGCTGGCGGCATTTCTCGACGCGCCGCGGCTGAGCAGTGCCGGCCGTAGCTACCCGGTGCAGGTGAGCCATTTCCCGTCGCGTCGCGACGAGTCCGGGTTGGCGCAGCTGCGGCGTTGCATCGATCAGGCGCTGGCGCAGCATGCGGGCGATGTGCTGGTATTCCTGCCGGGCCAGCGCGAGATTGCGCAGGCGCAATCGGCACTGGCGCATCTGGCCGAGGCCGGCGTGGCGGTACTGCCACTGCATGGCGAGCTCGGCATCGAGGCGCAAAGCGCGGCGCTGGTCAGCGACCCGAACGGCGGTCGTCGCATCGTGCTTGCAACCAACGTCGCCGAATCGTCGGTGACCTTGCCCGGCGTGCGTGTGGTGATCGACAGCGGCCTCGCGCGCGAGCCGCGCTACGACCCCAACTCCGGATTTTCCCGCCTGGGCACCGTCAACATTTCGCAGGCGTCGGCCGATCAACGCGCCGGCCGTGCCGGGCGGGTGGCCGAGGGCTGGTGTTACCGGTTATGGCCGGCCTCGCAGCGCCTGGAGCCGGCGCGCACGCCGGAGATCGCACAGGTCGAACTGGCGCCACTGGCGCTGGAGCTCGCCGCCTGGGGTAGCGACGCGCTGCGCTTCCTCGATCCGCCACCAAGCGGTGCTTTGGCAGCCGGGCGCGATTTGCTGAACCGGCTCAGCGCGCTGGATGCCGATGCCCGCATCACCGCCTTCGGCCGCCGCGTGCTGGAACTGGGCACCCACCCGCGCCTGGCCGCGATGCTGCATGCCGCGGTCGGCGATGCGCGTGCATTGGCGTGCGATCTTGCCGCGTTGGTGGAAGCGCGCGACCCGCTGCGCAGCCGCAGCGATTCGCTGGCGGCGCGTTGGCAAGCCCTGGCCGCGTTTCGCAGCGGGCGCGTGGCGGGCGACGCCAGTCGCGGCGCATTGGCCGCGATCGATCAGGCCGCCGCGCAATGGCGCCGTCGAATGCGCTGTCCGGCTACCGCGCCCGATGCGGTGCCCGCACACGCGCTCGGCGACCTGCTGGCGCACGCGTTTCCCGATCGCATCGCCCATCAAAATCCCGGCGATCCGCGCCGCTACCAGCTTGCCAATGGACGCAGCGCACGGCTGTTCGACGACAGCGCGGTGTTCGGCGAGCACTGGCTGGTGATCGTCGAGCTCCGTCACGAGGGCAAGGACGCACTGATCCTGCGCGCCGCTGTGGTGGACGAAGCGCGCTTGCGGCACGACTTCCCGGACCGGTTCGTCGAGCAGGACACGGTGCGTTGGGATGTGTCCGCGCGCGCCCTGATCGCACGCCGCGAACGCCGCTTCGATCGCATCGTGCTCGACAGCCGACCGGCCGGACGCCCCGATCCCGCGCAGGCGGCGCAGGCTTTGTGCGATGCGGTGGGCGAACTCGGCCTCGACGCGCTGCCGTGGACCCAAGCGCTCACGCAATGGCGCGAACGCGTGCGCTGCCTGCGCGACTGGATGCCCGAACTCGGGTTGCCCGATCAGTCCGACGACGCCCTGCTGGCGACGCGCGAGCAGTGGCTCAAGCCGGCATTCGCCGGCAAGACGCGACTGGATACGCTCAGCGAGGACGATCTCGGCGAGGCGCTCAAAAGCAACATCGACTGGGTAACGCGGCAGCGCATCGACCAACTCGCACCGCGCCGCATCAGCGTGCCGTCCGGGCTCGAGCGCGCCATCGTCTACGCGCACGGCAGCGCCCCCGTGTTGGCGGTGAAGTTGCAGGAACTGTTCGGCCTGGCCGACACCCCGCGCATCGCCGACGGCCGCGTTGCGCTTACCCTGCACCTGGTTTCGCCCGGCGGAAAGCCGCTGCAAATCACCCAGGATCTGCGCAGTTTCTGGGAGCGGACGTACCCGGAAGTAAAGAAGGAAATGAAGGGCCGGTACCCGCGTCACCCCTGGCCCGACGACCCGTGGTCAGCCACACCGACCCACCGCGCCAAACCGCGTGGGACATGAGCGCGCATGCGCAACACGGTGTTGTGCAATGCCACTCCAGCCCCACGCAGTCCCGGGTTTCGGCCCGTTTGGCCTCTACCCGGGCTACAATATCCCAAGCACCAACGCGCCCGTAGCTCAGCTGGGCAAGCCGGGGTTTACGCGAGATGCGTTGAAGCGCATCTCGCGCCGGCGAGCGCCGAGGCATGGAGGCCGAGGCAGGCGTCAAGCACCATGGACGGTTGCACGTTAAACTGCACCATTCGAAGCGTAAACGCGCCCGTAGCTCAGCTGGATAGAGTATTGCCCTCCGAAGGCAAGGGTCACAGGTTCGAATCCTGTCGGGCGCGCCATTCATCTCGCTTCGACCTCGCATCGCGGCGGGCTATCGCCCGTCGGGCGCGCCACTCCCTCGCGAAAGCCTCGCGGTATGACCAGCGCAAGCAAAACCAACGGCAACCTGTCGCGCAGCGTGGATGACGAACAACGCCATCTGGCGGTACTGATCGATGCCGACAACGCCCAGCCTTCGGTAATCGAAGGCTTGTTGGCCGAAGTCGCCAAGTTCGGGGTGGCCAGCGTCAAGCGCATCTATGGCGACTTCACTTCGCCGCAACTGACGCGCTGGAAGAAGGCGCTGCTCAAACATTCGATCAGCCCGGTGCAGCAATTCGCCTACACCAGCGGCAAGAATGCCACCGACAGCATGCTGATCATCGACGCGATGGATCTGATGTACACGCGCCGCTTCGATGGTTTCTGTCTGGTGTCCAGCGACAGCGATTTCACCCGGCTGGCGCAGCGCCTGCGCGAGGAGGGACTGACCGTCTACGGGTTCGGCGAACGCAAGACGCCCGATCCGTTCGTGCAGGCCTGCGACAAGTTCATCTACACCGAGGTGCTGCGCGCGGAGACGCCGGCATCCGAAAAGGCGACGCCGTCGGCTGGCAAGTCGGCGACCGCCACGGCCGTTTCCAGCCCGGCCAAGGCCGCAAAAGCCACCAAGCCCGGCAAGAAAACCGCAACAGCAACGACCGAGGCTGCCGCCGAGCCGCCCGTTTCCGCGGGCCCGTTGCCACCGCCGCTGGCGTTGATCCGTCAGGCGATCGAGGACGCATCCGATGAGCTGGGTTGGGCCAATCTGGCGCCGGTCGGCAGCTATCTGACCAAGGTCCGGCCGGATTTCGATGCCCGGCTTTATGGCTATCGCAAGCTCAGCGACCTGCTCAAGAGCCAACCAAAATACTTCGCAGTGGAAGAACGCACTGCACCCGGAAGCAGCGGCAAGGCCTTGTTCGTGCGGGTTGTGGGCTGAGCCGATCGAGCGCGCCGCGGATCAGCGGTTTGCGCTGAGCGCATCGAGCCGTTCGCGCAGTTCATCCAGCGCCTGTTCCAGCGCCTCGACCCGCGCTTCAAGCTCGCCGCGTCGGGGGGTGCTGGCGCTTGCTGTGGCCTGCGCGTAGCGCTCCACATCCACCGGCCCGCACAGCAGGTGCATGTAGCGATCCTCGCGCTGCCCGCCCAACCGACCGAGACGAATCGCCAGCGCCGGACTGCGCTGCGTCAAGCGTTCCAGCGTCTGTTGCACGTCCTCGATATCGCTGAATGTGGCCAGGCGTTCGCTTCGCGCATGCAGCTCGGCCAGGGTTTGCGGGCCACGCAGCAACATCAGCGCCAGCACGGCTTGTTGTTTCGAAGTGAGCGAGTACACCGCCGCAAACCGGTGCTCATAACGCTGCGCACGCGAGCCATGGTTGGCAAGCACCAGCCGGCGATCCTCAAGCTCGCGCAATGCATGACCGACCGCACCTGGCTGTAATTCCAGCACCGGATCGCGATTGGTCTTCTGATTGCAGGCCAGCACTACCGCATTGGCGGTCAGCGGGTAATTCTCGGGGGTCGTCGCCTGCTTCTCGATCAGGCAACCGAGGATGCGCGCCTCGATGGCGCTCAAGGTGGGCAGCGCAATATCGGTGGTGAGTGGTACGTGGTCCATTGGCTATCTCATTGGAAGGGATGGTAGCGTCGGCTGTGAGCTACGCATTCGCTTCGCTCGGGTTTGCAGCGTCGCACCGCGCGAAGCCAGGCACATTGCAATTGTCGCACCCCGCGCATGATGCGGGTGTGTCATCAAGCCGCAGTATCAACGTGCAAGCGCAAGCCCAGCGCGCG
>PGZC01000016.1 GCA_002839995.1 Gammaproteobacteria bacterium HGW-Gammaproteobacteria-4
CTGGTGGTGTTCTGGTTCAGTGCGTTGCCGCATATCGATTTTTCGCGTTGGGCGATGAACGTGGCCAGCGATGGCTCGGCGCTGCCGGACGGTGGCGGGCCGTTCCTGCCGATGGGGCTGAAGGGTGTTCTGGCCGCCTTGCCGTTCGCGGTGTGGCTGTTCCTGGCGATCGAACAGCTGCCGCTGGCGGCGGAAGAATCGGTCGATCCCAAACGCGACATGCCCAAGGGCATCATCGCCGGCATGTTCACCCTGATCGTCTCGGCGTTCATGATCGTGTGGCTGAACCCGTCGCTGGCCGGCGTCGGCTCGCATGCGCTGGGCACCTCCGGCGAGCCGCTGCTGGACGGCTTCAAGGCGATCTACGGCGACGACATCGCCAAGCTGCTGTCGCTGGTGGCGGTGCTGGGTCTGGTCGCGAGCTTTCACACCATCATCTTCGCCAAGGGCCGGCAGATCTATTCGCTCAGCCGTGCCGGGTATTTCCTGCCGTGGCTGTCGATCACCCACGGCGGGCGCAAGACCCCGCATGTGGCGATGGTGATGGGCAGCGTCACCGCGCTGGCGATCATGTTCGGGCTGTGGTTCGGCTTCGGCGCGGAAAAAGGCGGCGCGTTGATTGGCGGCACCCTTTTGAACATGGCGGTATTCGGCGCGATGTTCTCGTACTTCATGCAGGCACTGAGCTTCATCCTGCTGCGCCAGAAGCTGCCGGACATCGATCGCCCCTACCGCAGCCCGCTGGGCGTGACTGGCGCCGCGCTGACCATGCTCATCGCGCTGGTGACGCTGTACTACCAGCTCACCGGCGACCCGGCCTACACCCGCGGCGTGCTGTGGGTGGCATTGTGGTTCGGTGTATGCATCGCCTACTTCGCGCTGGTCGGCCGGCATCGGCTGATCCTGTCGCCGGAAGAAGAGTTCGCGATGGCACAACGCGAGAAGACCGGCGCCTGAGGCTGCCGATATCGGGCGCGCGGCCAATGGCTGCGCGCCCTTCACGCAACCGGGACATCACCATGACCGCTCCACTGACACTTCCCGCGCTGCGCCAGATGGCAGCCGCCGGCACCATCGACACCGTGCTCGCCTGCCTGGTGGACATGCAGGGGCGGTTGATCGGCAAACGTTTCCAGGTCGAATACTTCCTCGACAGCGCGCACGAGGAAACCCACGGCTGCGATTACCTGCTGGCCAACGATATCGACATGGAGCCGGTGCCCGGCTACGCGGCGGCGAGCTGGAACAAGGGCTACGGCGATTTCGTGTTCAAGCCCGATCTTTCGACCCTGCGTGTGGTGCCGTGGCTGGAGGGCACCGCACTGGTGCTGTGCGACGTTCAGGATCACCATCATCACGACCTGCCGCACAGCCCGCGCGGCATTCTCAAAAAGCAGGTGGCACGGCTCACCGAGCGCGGCATGCAGGGGATGTTCGCCTCGGAGCTGGAGTTCTACCTGTTCGACGAAAGCTACGAGGCGATCCACCAGCGCAACTACCTCGCGCCCAAGACCGCCGGCTACTACATCGAGGACTACAACATCCTGCAGACCACCCGCGAGGAGCCGGTGATGCGGGCGATCCGCAAGCACTTGCAGGCGGCCGGCATCGCGGTGGAAAACTCCAAGGGTGAATGGGGGCCTGGCCAGGAAGAAATCAACGTGCGCTACTGCGACGCGCTGAGCATGGCCGACCGCCACAGCATCATCAAGCACGCCTGCAAGGAAATCGCGCTGTTGCAGGGCAAGGCCATCACCTTCATGGCCAAGTGGCGCTACGACCTCGCCGGTTCCAGCAGCCACATCCACAATTCGCTGTGGAGTGCGGACGGCAAGCAGGCGCTGTTTTACGACGCCAAGGCCGAGTTCACGATGACCCCGCTGATGCGGCAGTGGGTGGCCGGACAGCTCAAGTACGCGCCCGACATCACCCTGTTCCTGGCGCCGTACATCAACTCCTACAAGCGCTTTCAGGTGGGCACTTTCGCGCCGACCCGCGCGGTGTGGAGCCGCGACAACCGCACCGCCGGGTTCCGCCTGTGCGGCGAGGGCGGCAAGGGCATCCGCATCGAATGTCGGATCGGCGGCGCCGATCTGAACCCGTATCTCGCGTTCGCCGCGCTGATCGCTGCCGGCCTCGCCGGCATCGACGAAAACCTGGAGCTGGGCAAGCCCTTCGCAGGCGACGCCTACCACCGCAAGGAATTGCCCGAAGTCGCCAAGACCCTGCGCGACGCCATCGCCGCACTGGAACGCTCGAAGATGCTGCGCGCCGCCTTCGGCGAGGAGATGGTGGAACACTACCTGCACACCGCACGCTGGGAGCAGATGGAATACGACCGCCGCGTCACCGACTGGGAGCTGCGACGTGGTTTTGAGCGGTATTGATGGCCATAGGGTCGCGCACAGGGTGCGCTCCTACAACAGTCGCTGATTTCCCCTGTAGGAGCGCACCCTGTGCGCGACCCGCCTCCGTCCCTCGAGAATGTCGTCGCTTTGCCGAAACGACAACCTCCATCACCTGACGCGATCACCCCATGACCCAATCCATCCAACTCATTTCCCCAGTCGACGCCAGCATTTATGCCGAACGCCACTGCGCCAGCGATGCCGAGATCGCCCACGCGCTCGCTGCGGCCACGGCCGCGCAACGCCAGTGGAAGCACACCCCGCTCGCCGAGCGCGCCGCACTGTGCACGCGCATGGTGGATGCCATGCTGGCGATGCGCGAGCAGATCGTGCCCGAACTGGCCTGGCAGATGGGCCGACCGGTGCGCTACGGTGCTGGCGAACTGCGCGGATTCGAGGAACGTGCGCGGCACATGATCGCCATCGCGCCGCAGGCATTGGCGCCGATGGAACCCGAAGCCAAAGCCGGCTTCAAGCGCTTCATCCGCCGCGAACCGCTGGGCACGGTGCTGGTGATCGCGCCATGGAATTACCCCTACCTCACCGCGGTGAATTCGGTCATCCCGGCATTGATGGCAGGCAACGCGGTGATCCTCAAGCACGCCACACAAACCCTGTTGGTGGGTGAGCGCTTCGCGCAGGCCGCGCAGCACGCCGGATTGCCGGCGGGTCTGTTCCAGAACCTGCTGATGGACCACGCGCAGGCCGCACGCGTGATCGGCTCGGGCCAGGTGCAGCAGGTCAACTTCACCGGCTCGGTGGCCGGCGGCCAGGCGATGGAAGCGGCGGCGGCGGGTCACTTCCTCGGCGTCGGGCTGGAATTGGGCGGCAAAGACCCGGCCTACGTACGCAGCGATGCCGACATCGCGCACGCGGTCGAAAATCTGGTCGATGGCAGCTATTTCAATTCCGGGCAAAGCTGCTGCGGCATCGAGCGCATCTACGTCGATCAGGCGATCTGTTCCGCATTCGTCGAGCGCTTCGTCGACCTCACCCGGCAGTACGTGCTCGGCAATCCGCTGGAGGAATCCACCACACTCGGCCCGCTGGTGAAGCCGTCAGCAGCCGAATTCGTGCGCGGGCAGATTGCCGAAGCCGTCAGCAAGGGCGCCAGGGCGCTGCTCGATCCCAAGGCATTCCCTGCCGATCAACCCGGCAGCGCGTACATGGCGCCGCAGGTGCTGGTGGATGTCGATCACGGCATGTCGGTGATGCGCGACGAAAGCTTCGGCCCGGTGGTGGGTATCATGCCGGTGGCCGATGAGGCGCAGGCGATCGCGCTGATGAACGACAGCGCGTTCGGCCTCACTGCCTCGATCTGGACGCGCGATCTCGAAGCTGCCGAGCGCATCGGCGATGCCGTCGCCACCGGCACCGTGTTCATGAACCGATGCGACTATCTCGATCCCGCATTGGCCTGGACCGGCGTCAAGCACACCGGCCGCGGCGCGACCCTCTCGCGCGTCGGCTACGAAACCCTGACCCGGCCCAAATCCTTCCACCTTCGCCACCAAATCTGAACAACCCAACCCCTCGCGTGGACAAGGGACTCATGAAGAAGCAAAGGTCCGCAAAGGACGCAAAAGGCGCAAAGGAAAAGCGAATACAGATGGTTTGAACGATAACCCATCAGGTGGCGTCACCGCAGCGCAAGGAACGCTCTGAGGAAGCTGTCATTGCGAGGAGCGAGCGATGCGGCATACGATTCCGCATGGCCTTCAGGCCATAGCGGATCGGAGTCCTTTAGGGCAATCCACATCCGTATGCACAGGCAAAGCGCTGATGCCGTAAAGAGGCCTATGGCGTTTGCATTCACTTCGCCTTCCTTTTGCGTACTTTGCGTACTTTGCGGACCCTACAGGCTTTTGCGCAATCGCGCTCCGCACTTGGCCCTGGTGTTTGCGACGGATCGATTCCATTTCTTGAGGAGCACTACCCAATGAGCCTGATCGGCAACTGGAACTACCCCACCCCCATAAAGTTCGGCGCCGGCCGCATCAACGAACTGCCCGCGCACTGCCGCGCCCACGGCATCGCGCGCCCGCTGCTGGTCACCGACGCTGGCCTCGCCAACGCGCCGATCACCACCGCTGCGCTGCAATCGCTGCACGCCGCCGGCCTCGGTGCAGCGCTGTTCGCCCAGATCAAGCCCAATCCGGTGGAAGCCAACCTGATCGACGGACTGGCCGCATATCGTGCAGGCAATCACGACGGTGTGGTCGCGTTCGGCGGCGGCAGCGGCCTGGACATGGGCAAGCTGATCGCGTTCATGAGCGGCCAGACCCGGCCGATCTGGGACTTCGAGGACATCGGCGATTGGTGGACACGCGCCGACGCCGACGGCATCGCCCCGATCATCGCCGTGCCCACCACCGCCGGTACCGGCTCGGAAGTGGGCCGCGCCGGCGTGCTCACCGATGAGCGCACGCATACCAAGCGCATCATCTTCCACCCGAAGATGATGCCGCGCCTGGTGATCTGCGACCCCGAACTCACCATCGGCATGCCGGCCAGAATCACCGCCGGCACCGGCATGGACGCGTTCTCGCATTGCCTGGAAGCCTACTGCGCGCCCGGCTTTCATCCGATGGCCGACGGCATCGCGTTGGAAGGCATGCACCTGATCGCCGGCGCGCTGCCGCGGGTGATGCGCGAGCCCACCGACCTCGACGCGCGCGGCCGGATGATGGCCGGTGCCGTGATGGGCGCCACCGCCTTCCAGAAGGGCCTCGGCGGCATGCATGCCCTTGCCCATCCGATCGGCGCCCTGTACGACAGCCACCACGGCATGACCAACGCCACCCTGATGCCGTACGTGCTGGACTTCAACCGCAGCGCCATCGAGCAACGCATCACCCGCCTCGCCGCCTATCTGGGCCTGCCGCTGCCGGACGACTTCGACAGCTTCCTGCAGTTCGTGCTGCATCTGCGCCGCGAAGTCGGGGTGCCGCATACCCTGCCCGACCTCGGCGTCGATGACCGCCACGCCGCACTGATCGCGAAAATGGCGGTGGAAGATCCCTCCGCGGCAGGCAACCCGGTGACGCTGACCGAAGCCGGTGCGGCGGCTATCTTCACCGCAGCGAGCAAGGGAACGGTTTAACCGTAGACTGTTGAGCAGACTCGCAGCCACCGGCCTTGGATCGGATGAACATTTGAACGCGCACATCGTCGAATCGGTACAACTCTGGGTGCAGCGACTGGTCGTGGACATGAACCTTTGCCCGTTCGCCAAGCGCGAACTGGTGAAGGATCGCGTTCGCTTCGTGGTCGCGGACGCGCGAACGCCGGAGCAACTGCTGCTGGCACTGCAACGCGAACTGGAACGGCTCGAGTGCGATTCGTCGGTAGAAACCACCCTGCTGATTCATCCCGATGTGCTTCAACGCTTCGACGACTACAACCAGTTTCTGGACGTGGCCGACAATCTGCTGGTGGACATGCAACTCGACGGTGTTTACCAGATCGCCAGTTTCCATCCAGCTTACCGGTTTGCCGGCACCGCTCCGGACGACGCGGAGAACTACACCAATCGCTCGCCGTTCCCGCTGCTGCATCTGCTGCGCGAGGACAGCCTTGAGCGCGCCATCGCCAGTCACCCCGATGTTGCGGGAATTCCCGAGCGCAACATCGCGCTGATGAACGCAACCGGCAAACAACGACTGCAAAGCATCCTCGAATCGTGCCTGATCGACGCTGGAGTTCGCGCAGGCCCGCACGCCCTGCCTGTACAAGGCGAATGTCCGTAAAATTGATCTGGTGCTGGCGCACGGACCCGCCGTTGGGCTCAAGCGCCACTGTCCATAGCACCTCTCGACCCGAACCCCGGAGTGGAACGATGAATACGACGATGCACAAGCTTGTTGGCGCTATGGTGCTGGTGCTGGGATTTGCTGCACACACAGCGGTTGCGGGGCCGTACTCGGACGATCTGGCCAAATGCCTTGTCGGAAAAACGACGAACGACGACAAGGCCACGCTGATGACCTGGATTTTTTCGGCGATCGCGCTCAATCCGGGCATTTCACAGATGGCGACGATCTCGCCGGCGCAGCGAGATCAAATCGACCGCAACATGGCCATGTTGTTCGAACGCCTGATGACCGACACCTGCCGCGCCGAAACGCGTGACGCGGTGAAATACGAAGGCAACGGCGCCATCGAGCAGGGCTTTGAAGTGCTGGGTGGAGTGGCCGGGCGCGAACTGTTCGCAAGCCCCGAGGTTGCCAAGGGGCTCGCCAGCCTGAACGAACACGTCGACATGGAGAAAATAAAGGCTGTGTTCAACACCGCCGACTGAGCGCCCGCGCACTATCGCGAAAGCGTCGCGCGCGGCGCAGGGTTCACTCGCGATCGGCAGCCGGGTTGGACTTCGGATGCCGGATATCGCGCCCCTCGACCAGATAGAACACGTACTGCGCGATGTTCTTGGCATGATCGCCGATGCGCTCCAGCGCCTTCATCGCGAACATCACCTGAATTACCTGCCCCACCGCGTCAGGGTGGCGGTTGGCGAAGTCCTTGATGTTGGCGATGATCGCCTTGTAGCCATCGTCCAGGGTATCGTCGGCGGATTTCACTTGCGCTGCACGATCCAGATCCAGCCGAACCAGTGCATCGAGCGCGCCGCGCAACATGCTCAACGCATGTTGCGACAACGCCGAAACCTGGCTGGACTGGGCGATATCGCCGGCTTCGCGACCCTCCTCGTGCAATTGCAGGGCAATACGCGCGATCTTCTTGGCTTCGTCGCCGACCCGCTCCAGATCGTTGACCGTTTTTGAAAGCGTCAGCACCGTGCGCAGGTCGACGCCCAGCGGCGAACGCAGCGCCAGCAACTGCGCCACCTCTTCGTCCGCCTTGAGTTCGAGCCGGTCGATGTCGCGGTCGCGATCGATCACCTCGCGTGCCACCGCCGGATCGCCGCCTTCAAGCACGCCGATCGCGCGAGCGACCTGCTCTTCCACCTCGCCGCCCATCCGGAGCACGAGATCGCGAAGGGTGGCGAGCTCTTCATCGAATTTTTTGAGCGTGTGCGCGCCCGTCGTCATGGACATCTGCTGTCCTCCTGCTCAGCCGAACCGGCCGGTAATGTAGTTTTCAGTCTGCTCTTTTTTCGGCTTGGTGAATATCTGTTCGGTTTCGCCGTATTCGATCAGTTCACCAAGGTACATGAAGGCGGTGTATTTGGACACGCGCCCGGCCTGCTGCATGTTGTGGGTAACGATGAGAATCGTGACCTTGCTGCGCAGCTCCATGATCAGCTCTTCGATATTGGCGGTGGCGATCGGGTCGAGCGCCGATGTGGGCTCGTCGAACAGCACGATCTCCGGCTCGGTCGCCAGCGTGCGGGCGATGCACAACCGCTGCTGCTGGCCGCCCGACAGACTCGTGGCCAGATTGTCCAGGCGATCCTTCACCTCGTCCCAGATCGCGGCGTCGCGCAACGCCTTCTCCACCTTCTCCGCCAGCACCGCCGGCCGCCGCTCGCCCATGATGCGCAGGCCATAGGCCACGTTCTCGAAGATCGACTTCGGAAACGGGTTGGGCTTCTGGAACACCATGCCGATGCGCAGCCGGGTCTCGATCGGATCGACGTCCGCAGCCAGCAGGTTGACATCATCCGGATACAAGCGGATTTCGCCCTCGTAACGGCTACCCGGATACAGGTCGTGCATGCGATTGAAGCAGCGCAGCAGCGTCGATTTTCCGCAACCCGAAGGGCCGATCAACGCGGTGACTTCCTTGTCGACCACCCGCAGGCTGACATCCTTGAGCGCGCGAAAATCGCCGTAGTAAAAGCTCAGGTTGCGGACTTCCGCCTTGTTGTCTTCAGAGTTCATCGAATCACCATTTGATGCGCTGGCGCGCACGGTAGCGCAGCCAGATGGCGCACGCGTTCATCATCAGGGTCATTGCCACCAGCACGACGCCGGCAGCAGCGGCATTGACATGGAATTGCGGGTCGGGACGCGAAATCCAGTTGAACATCTGGATCGGCATCACGGTGAATGGCGAGGACAGCCAGTCGAGGTTGAAGAACGGCGGCGCGCCGGTGACCATCGGCGGCGGCAGGAACGCGATGAAGGTGAGCGCGCCGATGGTGATGATCGGCGCGGTCTCGCCGATGGCGCGCGACAGGCCGATGATCACGCCGGTCATGATGCCCGCCGACGAATACGGCAGCACGTGATCGCGCACCGTCTGCCAGCGTGTCGCGCCGAGCGCATACGCCGCCTCGCGGATGCTGTTGGGCACCGCGCGGATCGACTCGCGGGTGGATACGATCACGATCGGCAAGATCAGCATCGCCAGGGTCAGACCGGCGGTGAGGATGCTCTCGCCCAGCCCGATCTGATACACCAGCAGGCCCAGCGCCAGCAAGCCATAGATGATCGAAGGCACGCCGGCGAGATTGGAAACGTTGACCTCGATGATCTCGGCCAGCAATCCCTTGCCCGAGTACTCTTCGAGATAGATGCCTGCCGCGACACCGACCGGCACCGCCGCCAGTGCGGTCACGAACATGACCGCTACGCTGCCCACCCATGCCGACAGGATGCCCGCCTGCGCCGCACGGCGCGACGGAAAATGGGTGAAAAAATCGAGATTCAGACGCGATGCGCCATCGATCACGAGTTGCGCGAACAAGGCGAACAACACCAGGATTGCCAGCAACATCACCGCCAACCCGAGCATGTCGAACAGCATGTCGCGACGCTTGTGCTGGCGGATCAACGCCTGGATCTGCTGCGGATTCAGGGCCATCAGTAAGCCTCCCGGTAACGCTTGCGTACCCAGTGGCCGATCAGGTTGAACACCATGGTCATGGCGAACAGCACCAGGCCAGCGGCGAAGATGCTCTGGTAGCCGATCGAGCCATGCGGCAGGTCGCCCATCGCTACCTGCACGATGAATGCGGTGATGGTGGCGGCCGCTTGGGTCGGGTCGAACGTGTAATTGGGTTGCTGGCCGGCAGCGATGGCCACCACCATGGTTTCGCCGACCGCACGTGAAATACCCAGGATGTAGGACGCCACGATGCCCGACAACGCCGCCGGCGTTACCACACGCGCCGCGGTTTGAAAGCGGCTTGCGCCCATCGCATACGACGCCTCGCGCAAGTGCATGGGCACCGCGCGCATCGCATCTTCCGACAGGGAACTGATGTAGGGAATGATCATGATGCCGATCACGATGCCCGGGCCGAGCATGTTGAACCCGGGCAGGCCGGGCATCAGCTTTTGCAGCATCGGGGTGATGAACAGCAACGCGAAATAACCGAACACGACGGTCGGCACACCACTGATCAGCTCAAGGATCGGCTTGATCACCTCACGCACCCGCGGCCGCGCGAATTCGCTGAGATAAATCGCCAGAATCGTGCCCAGCGGCACCGCCACCAGCAGCGCCACCAGGCTGGTGGTCAGCGTGCCAGACACCAGCGGCAAAATGCCGTAACGCGGGTTTTCGAACAGTGGCGTCCACTGAGTCCCGGTAAAAAACTCGACCAGCGAAACGTGCTCGAAGAAGCTCGACGATTCGTACAGCAAAATCGCCACGATGGCGGCGGTGATCAACACCGCCGAGGAGGCGGCAGCAAACAGGCAAACCTCGACCATCCGCTCGCGCAGCTTCGACCATCGGCCGCGCACCGGGCGCAGGGACACCCTGATGCTTGCTGCTCCCTGCGCTGTGCTCACGGCCATCGCTTCCCGCTTTATCAGCGCGCTTCGCGCGACAACAGATCCTCAACCCGCACGCCGATTTCGGAGTGCCCCTCAAACACCGTACCCAATTTCCCGGCGCGGAAATTCGCCAACGCCATCGTGTAGGCCTTGGCGGGCAACGGGATGTATTTGACCTCTTCGATCAGCGGAACCGCGTTGCTCAGGTAGTATTCCACGAACTGGGTCACGTGCGGCTTCTCCTTCGCCGCCTTGGCGTTGACATAGATGAAGATCGGGCGCGACAACGGCTGGTAGCTGCCATCGAGCACGCCCGCAGCGGATGGGCCGATTGCCGCAGCGTCGGCATCCAGCTTGATCTTCACTGCCTTCAGGCGGGCGGTGTTTTCCTCGAAGTAGGCAAAACCGAAGAAGCCCAGTGCATTGGTGTCCTGCGCGACGCCGGTGACCAGCACGTTGTCGTCCTCACTGGCGGTAAAGTCGCCACGGCTCGACTTGGCCTTGCCGACCACGGCCTCGGTGAAGTAATCGAAGGTGCCCGAGTCGGCACCGGCGCCGAACAGCGAAACCGGCTCATCCGGCCACGCCGGGTTGACCTGATTCCAGCGCATGATCGTGCCCTGCGCCTCGGGACCCCAAAGCGTCTTGAGTTCGGCGAGAGTCATTTCCTCGGCCCAGGTGTTGGCCGGGTTGATCACTACCGTCAACGCGTCAAATGCGACCGGCAACTCGATGAATTCGACGCCGGCAGCGCGACAGGCCTCGATTTCCTGGCTGAGGATCGGCCGCGAGGCATTTGAAATGTCGGTCTCGCCACGGCAGAACTTCTTGAAACCGCCGCCGGTACCGGACACACCGACCGTCACCTGCACACTGCCCGCGGTATCGGCCTGGAACTCTTCGGCCACCGCCTCGGTCACCGGATACACCGTGCTCGATCCGTCGATCTTGACCAGGACCTGCTCCTCGCGCTGCCCGCCACAGCCTGCCAGCACACCAGCGATTGTCAGCGCCACCCATGCATTCGAATGTTTCATCGTGATCTCCAATTGGCAAAGCCAGTGCGCTGTGAGCGCACAACCGCCCGGGTCGGTGGCCTGTACCATCACCCGGTCTCAGCACAGAATATTTCACTAATGTTGCCATTTTATGACAGTCCGATCGCTACGCCCAATGCTGCCGACCATTAAACGCTTCGAGTACGGGCCTGTGCCGGACTTCATGTGGGCTGACTTGCAGAATGGACTTGTCAGATCGTCCCATTCAGTTCCGTTGCAGACGCGCTGACCGATACTGTCGCCCATGACCAGCGATAGCAAAACCACATATCAACTGCTGAGCGAACTTGCCGACGGCAACCCCGACGAGACCGTGAGCCTGGACACGCTGCTGCAACATTTCCGGCGCAGCGCATTCGGCCCGCTGTTGCTCATCAGCGTGCTGCCGGCCTTTATCCCGCTGCCCGCCGGCGCCGGCGCGATCGCCGGACCCTTGGTGATGCTGGTCGGCGTGCAGATGATGCTGGCCCTGAACAAGCCCTGGCTGCCGCACTGGCTGTGCCGGCGCGGACCGAGCCGTGGCGCGCTGCAGCGCTTCCTCAAGCACAGCAATAAGATCTTTGCCTGGCTCGAGCGGCGGATACGCCCGCGGCTGGACATGGTGATCTCGCAGCCCGTTGCCAGCGCCTTCACCGGCCTGCAACTGCTGTTGCTGGGGTTCCTGCTGAGCCTGCCGATCCCGTTCACCAACTACCCGCTCGGCGTGTTGCTGATGGCGTATGCGCTGGGCCTGCTGGAGCGTGACGGCACCCTGCTGATCCTGGGATGGAGCGCAGGCGTCGCGACGGTGCTGGGTTTTGCTCTGCTTTCGGAAGCCGCCGCCGGCTGGGTTACGCAGTGGATGGGGTAGTGGCCGGCACTGTCGCGGCAGTCGCCCACAGAGGTTGCCCCCGGACTTGATCTGGCAGCCCCCCCACAAAAAGCAATGGGTCCGCAAAGGACGCAAAAGACGCAAAGGAAAAGCAAAGACGTTCAAGGAAGGTCAGGATAAGCTGTCGCTGGTCTGAGCAAGGGCGCTCGTGTAAGTCGGAACTCTCTTGGTTCGTCATTCCAGCGGAAGCTGGAATCCTGCGACTTCAAGAGATTGAGCAAGAGCGAACGGCGCTGGATTCCCGCCTCCACGAGCATGACGACGCTACAGACACCATTCATCCTCTGAGGCAAGTTGCTTTCAACCGTTGATACTGTTGCTTGATTTGCGTCTTTTGCGCCCTTTGCGGACCCATTCGCTTTGCGTCCTCCGCGGATCCAATGCTTTTCGGGGTCATGATTGGTTTCGCCATGCTCTACCCATCCTTCCGCTACGTACTTCACGGTGCCGTCGCTCAAACCCCCAATGCCGCCCGATGTGCGATCCAGTCGCGCAACATCGACAACGGCATGGCCTTGGCGATCAGGAAGCCCTGCACCATTTCGCAGCCATGTTCGCTGAGCACGCGCAGTTGCTCCAGATCCTCGACGCCTTCGGCGACCACGCCGATTCCCAGCGAGTGCGCCAACGCAATGATGGCCGAAGTCAAGGCAACGTCGTCGGGGTCATCGAGCAGGTCGGCGACAAAGCTGCGATCGATTTTCACCCCATCGACCGGCACCCGGCGAAGATGGCTCAATCCTGAAAACCCGGTGCCGAAATCATCCAGCCACACCCGCACGCCGGTTGCGCGCAGCCGCGTGAACTGCGAGATGGCGAGCGTTTCATCGCTCAGCACCGCCGTTTCGGTCAGCTCCAAACGCAGACGCGTGGGGGTGAGGCCGGATGCCGCCAATGCGCTGGCGACATGCCCTACCAGATCGCCGCTGCGCATTTGCCGCGCCGAGACATTTACCGATACGAACAGGTCGGGTGCAGCGTGCGGGCCGGATAGCGTTGCCATGTCGCCACACGCGCGTGTCAACGCATAGGCGCCGATCGTCGAAATCAGCCCGCCTTGTTCGGCCACATCGATAAACTCGGCCGGCATCAGCAACCCGCGTGCCGGATGCTCCCAGCGCAGCAACGCTTCGACCCCGCACAGCGTGTGATCGTTGGTCGATACCACCGGCTGATAATAGAGTTTCAGTTCGTCGCGTTCGAGGGCGCCGCGCAGGTCGTGCTCCAGTTGCACCCGATCCGCCATCGCGTCATCCAGTGCGCGGCTGTAAAAACGGTAGCAATTCTTGCCCGCCAGCTTTGCCTGATACATGGCGA
This sequence comes from Gammaproteobacteria bacterium HGW-Gammaproteobacteria-4, assembly GCA_002839995.1. Classification (GTDB taxonomy): domain Bacteria; phylum Pseudomonadota; class Gammaproteobacteria; order Xanthomonadales; family Xanthomonadaceae. The sequence goes on from PGZC01000016.1 coordinate 13,343, forward strand.
TGTCGCCGTTCTTGATCAACTGGCTGGCGCTGCGCGCATCGTCGGGGAATACCGTAATGCCGATCGAGGCACCGAGAAACTGCTCGCGGCCGCGCAGGCGAACCGGCGCCAGCAACGCGTCGATGATCGCGTCGGCGACGCGCGCGGCACGCAGCCGCGGCTCGTCGCATTCCATCACCGCAACGAATTCGTCGCCGCCGAAACGCGCCACCTGCACCGCAACACCCGCCGCCTTGCCGGCGTGCTCGCGAATCCGGTCGGCGAGCTGGATCAGCACCCGGTCGCCCGCCTCATGCCCCATGGTGTCGTTGACCCGCTTGAAATCATCGAGGTCGATGAACATCAGGACCAGCGCACGACCACCTGCGCTTTGCGCGAGCAGCTTGATGTCCAGCAACTCGCGCAACGCGAGGCGATTCGGCAAACCGGTGAGGCTGTCGGTGTAGGCGATACGCCGCACCTCACGCTCATGCTTTTCGACGCCATCGGCCATGCGCGCGAACGAGCGGATCAACTCGCCCATCTCATCGTTGCGCGACGACGCCAGCTGAATCTGCCGATAGCGCCCGGCCTCGATGTCGCGGGCCGCATCCGCCAGCACCCGAATCGGCGCAACCAGACCGCGGGAAACGAGCCATGACACGACAACACCGAGCAAACCCAGCAATCCCAATAACCCGGCCAGCCAGATCCGGTAGGTGGCCGTGGCAGCGGCCTGACGTTCGGCCAGGCGCTGCTGCGCGGTCCGTTGCTGAACCTGCACCCCAGCCAGATCGAAGGTGATGCGCAGACCACCGATCACATCGTCGGCGAGCATGATGGCGGTGCGAACCTCCATCACCCCGTCCCCCCATTGCACCTGCACCTCGCTCCCGGGCTTCTCCCGGTTATCGCGAATGCGCTCGCCGTAGCGCAGCACCGCTGGTGTTCCGTCATGCACGATTCGCAACTGATCGTCGAATACCAACACCGAGGACACGCCGGGTTGGCGACCGGCCGCGGCGGCACGTTCGGCAATTTGCTCCAGATCCACGAAATACATCGGGTTGACCAGTTGCAGCGACAGGTCGGATGCGAGCAGTCGGCCGCGGCGCTCCAACGCGTCGAAAGTCAACTCGTGCACTGTCTCGCTGCTGACCTGCGCCATTTCGGCGAACGCACGCGTCTGTCGTTGCCACAGCGTCGCGGCAAGCCCACCGACAACCAGCAGGCCGGCAAGAATCGCCAACATGAAGCGCCCCTGCAAACCGAGCCGAAAATTCATTCGAGCGCGGCCTTTACCCGCAGCACGCGTGTACGCATGCGCGCCAGCGCCGCGGATTCGTCCGCATCCGCGTTGTGGAATCCGGTCGTCCCGAAATACGCCTTGAGCGCCGCGCGGCCCTCGTCATCGTCGGTTGCGGCCAACAACACTGCGCGCAGACGTTCGCGCACGTCGGCGGCGATCCCCGCACGTACCATTTCCACACCACGCGGAAACGGTTCCGAACGCATCACTTCGCGCAGACCGCTGTGCTCCGAACGCTGCTCGGAGCGCATACGCTCCCAGTCGATGTCGCTTACCGAGCCAGCCGCCACCAGGCCCTTCTCGACCCAGGCCACCACATTGCCGTCGCTACGCGCAAACAGATATCCCACCGCATCGGCGGCCGGTTGATCGAGCGGCGAAGCCAGTAGCTCAAGGGTCAACCCCGCATCCAGCAACAACCCGGCCGGCACGATATAGGCGCTGGTCGATGCCCGGTTCTGGAACGCGATACTGCGGCCGCGCAAATCCAGAAGCGAGCCAATGCCGCTGTCGTTGCGAGAAAAAACGACGCTGGAATATTGCGAGCGGCCGCTGCGTTCGCTGAGCAACAACAACCCGGCGCCGGCGCGCTCGGCCAGCAACATGCCCGCTGCCGTGGTTTCGGTCACCCAATCCACGCGACCGCGACGCAGGTAACTCTGCATCATCGGCACGTCGTTGGCCATCAGAATCCGGCCTTCGCGAATACCGACTTCGGCCATGCGCGGCACCACGTAGTCGAGCAATGGTTTGAGCTGGCCGTAATGGCGAGCCGGATCGTTGCTGGTACGACCGAGAACCAATACCCCAGGCTCTGCCCATGCCAACGCCGACAGCAAAAGCGCAATCGCCATCAGCAGCATCGTTGCCGGATGCCTGGTACTCGTCAAAGCCGCCGTGCTCGCCAAAAACCCTCCTGATACCGGCCATCGCAACACGCGCCTGATCGCGCCGCCACGAGCCATTCGCAAGATTACCGGTTCGCAGCGCACGCGCCTAGTGTCGTTTTTCGCACGCCCATCCGTAGCGCTGGCGTCGAAACGCCGCGCGTGCTGCGGTGACGCGATGGCTCCGGCGCAGGTATCCTTGCGCAAGCGCAAGCCCGTTCATCGCACGCCTCTGGAACCCATCATGCCCCTGCTTACCGACCGCGGCCTGGATAGCGAAGACACCCGTGTGTACGCCTCGCCATTTGCGTTTCTGGTCGCCGAAAACCAGTTGCCCGAGTCGCAATACGCCGCGTTGGAGGCCGATTTCCCGAACTACCACGGCGCCGGATTTTTCCCCTACGACCCGGCCGACTGCGGCGAGCGCGTGCAGGAACTGGTGGCCGAACTGACCGCGCCGGCGTTCGCCGACCGCATCGGTCAGCACCTCGGCGTAGCGAACCTGGGGCAATACCCAACCTTGGTTACGCTGTGCCGCTCGCTGAACAAACGCCACGGCACCATCCACACCGACAGCCGCTCCAAGGTCGTCACTGCCCTGCTCTACCTCAACCGCGACTGGCCGCCGATCAGCGAGGGGTGTTTGCGCTTTCTGGATCGTATCGACGATGTCGATGCGCTGGTGGCGCCGGAGATCCGGCCGCTGTACGGCACACTGGCAGCCTTCCGCCGCGCCGACAATTCCTTTCACGGCCACCTGCCGTTCGAGGGTGAGCGGCGGGTGATCCAGGTGGCGTGGCTGACCAGCGAGAAAGAAAAATTGCGCAAGACCAAACGCGGCCGCCTGTCGCGGCTGGTCAAGCGCCTTGCCGGTTTTCTCGATCGCCGGTTCGGTGCCGGCCGCGACCGCAGCGCCGCGCACCGCGATTGATGCGCCGCCGCATGATCCGACCTGGCATGCGCGTGCGCCAACGTTCGATGCGTGCTGTCGTAGGTCGGCTCAAGGCGCTTGCGCCGGAGCCGACATCATGCGGAGCGTGGTGCCCGATCACACGAGCCCATTGTCGGATCCGCGCCTACGATGCACACGGATGTTCACGTGCCGCGGGCGGGTGCTTCCGGCATCCTGCCTCCCGCACCACTTGTGCATCCATGCACATCGCAGGATGCGCTGGAGCGGCCGGCGCTTGATCCGACCGCTCATGAACAGGCGCTTGAGGCCACTGCCCACCCCACCGGAAATGCCGAACGCGCGCACCTCGTTGGGCAACGTGCTGACGCCGTAAGTCTGTGCCAGGCGCTCCAGCGCGGCGATCATCTTCTGCCGGCCTGCCAGCCGCGCGCCGCCATCGTCGGCGCGGAACTCGCGCCAGCGCGAGAACGCCATCACGATCACCGATGCGATCAGGCCGAAAATCATGTCGAGCACGAACACGATGATGTAGTAGGCGAAACTCGGGCCGCCGCTGTCGCGGTTGCCGCTGATCCAGGCGTCGATCGCGCGCCCGACCACCCGCGCGAAAAAGATCACGAAGGTGTTGAGCACCCCTTGCAGCAAGGTCATGGTCACCATGTCGCCATTGGCGACGTGGCTGACTTCGTGCGCGAGCACCGCCTCGGCTTCATCGCGGCTCATCGCGCGCAGCAGGCCGGTGGATACCGCCACCAGCGCCGCATCGCGGCGCATGCCGGTGGCGAAGGCGTTGATTTCCGGCGCGTCGTAGATCGCCACTTCCGGCATGCCGATGCCGGCCGCCTCGGCCTGACGGCGCACGGTGCCGAGCAGCCACATCTCCAGCTCGTTGCGCGGCTGGCCGATGACCTGGGCGCCGGTGGCGCGCTTGGCCATCCATTTGGAAATGGCCAGCGACACGAACGCGCCGCCAAACCCGAAAATTGCGGCGAACAACAGCAGGACGCTGTTCTCGCCCAGACGAATACCGAACACGCTTTGCAGAATCGACAGCACCACGCCGAGCAGAACCACGACGGCGAAGTTGGTTGCGACAAGCAGGAGGATGCGCTTCATGATGGGCCAGGCTCCAGAAATTCGTTGATGTTTCGACCACGGCGGTTACCGTGCGCCCCTACCATCTGCGGCCGGTTTACGCCAATTCAAGCCCGCCGACGCACGCCGCGGCGTCCGGGCATGATTGGGTAGACTGCACGGGTTCCGAACGATTGTGCCAACCCGTACCTGAACCACCCAGCCATGCCCAACCCCACCTACCGCGGCCGCTTTGCCCCCTCGCCAACCGGCCCGTTGCACCTGGGCTCGGCATTCACCGCGCTGGCAAGCTGGCTGCTGGCGCGGCAGGCAGGCGGCCAATGGCTGATCCGGATCGAGGACCTGGATCCGCCGCGCGAAGTGGCCGGCGCCAGCGCCGCGCAACTGCACGCATTGCAGCGGCTGGGGCTGGTCTCCGACCTGCCGGTGTTGCGGCAAAGCCAACGTCACCATCGGTACCAGGCGGCGCTGGATCGGTTGCTGGCCAGCGGCAAGGCATTCGCCTGCCATTGTTCGCGCAGCGATCTTGCCGATTCGGGTGGCGTGCATCGCCATTGCCTGGCCAAACGCCAGCGGGCAACGCCGGCGATCCGCTTTCGTGTCGCGGATGACGACGTGATCGTCCTGCACGACGCGATTCAAGGTGATTACCGGCAATCGCTGGCGGAAGTCGGCGGCGATTTCGTGCTGCGCCGCGCCGATGGCTTGTGGGCGTATCAGCTGGCGGTGGTAGTGGACGATGCCGCGCAGGGCATTACCGATATCGTGCGCGGCTGCGACCTGCTCGACTCGACGCCGCGCCAGATCGCCTTGCAGCGCGCGCTCGACCTGCCCACACCGCAGTACGCGCACGTACCGGTGCTGCTCGGCGCGGACGGACAAAAGCTCAGCAAATCCGCACGCAGCGACGGCATCGACAGCGGCGACCCGGTCGACGTGCTGAATCGACTGTGGGCATTGCTCGGGCAGTCGGCGCACGCGTCGATTGGCGCAACCGACGTGCAAGCCTGGCTGGCCGAAGCGGTGGCCGCGTTCCGGCCCGCGGCGCTTCCGCACTCCGCCGGAATCGCCTTCGACTCCATACCTGCGTAATCTTTCTGCAACGACCCGCGCCGGTGCGTACAATCGACCGACAACGCCATTCTCCTGGGAGGGATGAACATGCAGTCACGGATCGCACTGGTAACCGGTGGCACCGGCGGCATCGGTACCGCCATCTGCAAACGTCTCGTCTCGATGGGCCACAAGGTGGCCACCAACAGCCGCAATCTCGAGCGCGGTCAGGAATGGCAGGCGAAACTGAAGACCGAGGGCTTCGCGGTATCGGTATTCCCCGGCGACGTCAGCGATGTCGAATCCGCCAGGACGCTGGTCGAATCGATCGCCAGCGAACTCGGCCCGATCGACATTCTGGTCAACAACGCCGGCATCACCCGCGACTCGACGTTCCACCGCATGAGCGCGTTGCAGTGGCAGGAAGTGATCAACACCAACCTCAACGCCTGCTTCAACGTCACCCGGCCGGTAATCGAAGGCATGCGCGAACGCCGCTGGGGCCGCATCATCCAGATCAGTTCGATCAACGGCCAGAAGGGCCAGTACGGCCAGGCGAACTACGCGGCGTCCAAGGCCGGCATGCACGGTTTCACCATTTCGCTGGCGCAGGAAAACGCGCGCCAGGGCATCACCGTCAACACCATCTCGCCGGGTTACATCGCCACCGACATGGTGATGGCCGTGCCCGAAGACGTGCGCGCCAAGATCGTTGCGCAAATCCCGACGGGTCGGCTCGGCACACCGGAAGAAATCGCCTATGCCGTGGCGTTCTTCGTTCCCGATGAAGCCGCCTGGATCACCGGCGCCAACCTGTCCGTCAACGGCGGCCATTACATGGGCTGGTAAGCACCACATTTGCTGCGCCGTGCACGCGAGTGCGCGTGATGTGGTGCTGCGCATTTTGGTGCAGCAATCGATTGCGATTACACGATCACCACCACAACATCGGAAACTCACTTGACATCCAGCGCGGATGCCACTTGCACGGTGCAGCATGCTGCGTCATGCTGCACTTTCTTGCACTGCATCATCCGATGGGAATTCGCGACGCATGGCCCAAACACGCATCATCAAGAAGTACCCGAACCGGCGTTTGTACGACACCGACATCTCCAGCTACATCACGCTCGAGGATGTGCGCCAGTTGATCGTCGATAACGAGCCGTTCGAGGTGCGCGACGCCAAAACCAGCGAAGACATCACCCGCTCGGTATTGCTGCAGATCATCGCCGACCAGGAGCAGGACGGTCAGCCGATCCTGTCCACCGAACTGCTGAGCCAGATCATCCGGTTCTATGGCGACTCGTTGCAGGGCTTCATGGGCAGCTACCTCGAACGCAGCATGCAGACCTTCCTCGAACAGCAGCAGCAGTTCCGCAGCCAGCTCAACAACATGCTGGGTCAGGCGCCGTGGTCGATGCTCAACCAGCTCACCGAGCGCAACATGGACCTGTGGAAACAATTCCAACAGGGCCTGCTGGGCTCGATCAAGACCGACCCGCCAGGCAAGCCCGCCGCCCAGAGCAAGTCCCGCAACTCACGCTGACCGGGTTTGATCGCCGCCAAAGCACTGGCGCATCGCTGCATTGCCCGGTATCATGCCGGTCTTTCGTGGGGCGGTAGCTCAGCTGGGAGAGCGTCGCGTTCGCAATGCGAAGGTCGTGGGTTCGATCCCCATCCGCTCCACCAAATTGAAGGGCTCGGATAATCTCCGGGCCCTTTTTCTTGCCTGAAATCCCCGCACCACGCGGGGTTCCGGCCACCCGTGCTGCGGGTGACCACCGGCCGAAACGCCCGGAATCGGCCACTTTCCCCGCCAGAGCCGTCTCTTTTCTCCGTTTGGCCTGCGGGTAGGCGCAGATGTCTGTCGCAAAAAAATCAACGACTTACGCGCGCCGGTTCGTTGTCAACCGAGGCCTCCGGGCACCAGTGCAACTAGACGATGTGCGTCGCTTGTACTAACATTGCGATAGTTGATCCAACAAAAGAGGTGCTGCCATGACTGCCGTTGCGTCGTCGCCTTCCGCCCGCTCCGCCCGACTTGGGCTGCGCGCCACCCCCGAACAAGAGGTGGTGCTGCGCCGTGCCGCCGAGGTGGCCCACAAGTCACTGACCGACTTCATTCTTGACAGCGCTTGCCTGGCCGCCGAGCAGACCCTGCTCGATCAACGATTGTTCATGGTCTCGGGCAGCCGGTATCAGGCGCTGATGGATCTGCTGGATCGCCCCGAACAGGCCAATGAGGGTTTGCGTGACCTGTTTGCTCGCACGGCCCCTTGGGACGCGAAGTGACGTTGCGCGCACCGGAGCCCCTGGCCGCGCAGCATCGGTTGGACGGTTTTGAGTGCGGCAAGCCCGCGCTGAATGACTGGCTGTTGCGCCACGCCCGCCAGGCTCAGGGCAGTGGCTCGGCCAAGACCTTCGTCGTTGCCGAGGACGATGGTCGCGTGGCGGGCTACTTCAGTCTGACCGTGGGGCAGGTCGACACGCTGGTGGCGCCGGAGCGCATTCGCAAGGGGATGGGGCAGTACCCTTTGCCAGTGGTGATCCTGGCGAGGCTGGCAGTATCAATTCACGATCAGCGGCGAGGTATAGGCTTTGGCCTGCTGCAGGACGCGATTCGCCGCACGATGCTGATTGCCGAGCAGGCCGGCATCCGTGCCCTGCTGACCCACCCTATCGATGAAGAAGCGGCGAGGTTCTACACCCGGTTCGGGTTCATCGCGTCACCGCTGCGCGAACAGCAATTGCTGCTGCTCTTTATGGACGCCCGTCGCTGGGTCTGCTGAACCATGCCTATTGAATCACTGCCGACTTTCACCAAACCCGCCCATCAGCGCTGGGAAACCATCCCTGCCGACATCCGCCAGCGGCTGCTGTCCAACATCGGATGCGGCCAGTGCCGTCACGAATCAACGATCACCAATTTCAGCGGCAGCATCAAGGGTGGCGACGTGTTGCTGGTGGGCAAGTGCGCCGAATGCCACGGTGATGTGGCACGGGTGATCGAGGGCTAGTAGCCGGTCAGGCATCAAACGCTTTCACCACCTGCCGCTGCGCCATCCTGTCGGTCGGCAGCGGGTTGTGCTGGAACCACAGCAAGCTCATGCACCGGGGCTCCCAAGTTCCGCAGCTAATCGTGCAAGTGTTTGATCTGTTTACACCGAAACAGCAAAAAATGTGACTCCACGGTGGCGTTTTCGGGTTTCTGGATGCCGATGGCCTCGAACAGCTCGAGTTGGGTTGTGGTGGCCTTGCCGATGCCGGCGAGCTGTTGCGAGCCGATCTGCACGCGGTGCTGTTGCAGGCGCCGCAGGTGTTCCAGCGCGATCGTTGGGCTGGCGGTGCTGCCGCTGACCTTGAGCCGCGGGCGCATCACCCGATACAACACCAGCGCGAGAAAACAGATCAGCGCATGGGCACGGATGCGATCGGGTGGTCAATGGAATACCGGCGCGATGTCCAGATTGCTTTTGAGTACACGAAACCCACGCTCGATGTCGGCCAGACTTTTGCACCTTGCCACGCACCGTTGCGCAACGCATGATCGTGCCTTGATCCACGTTATCCAGGAGGGCAGATGAAACGCTGGTTATGGGGAATCGTTCTGGGTGTGACGTTGATCGCGGCTGCGGCGGGCATTGCCATCGTGCGCATGCAGGGGCCGGCGCCGGATCAAGTCGCCTCGCCGGTGCATTTCAACGAGGTGCCGGTCGCGTTCAGCCACCGGAGCGATCTGGCCCGTGACCTGCCGTTCATGGGTTCGGCGGCGATCGATATCGACGGCGATGGCCGCGACGAGGTCGTTCTCGGCGGCGGTGGCGAGCAAGCCGACGTGCTGCTGCGCTTCGATGGCACCCGCTTCGAGCCGGTCGCCGACAGCGGCCTGGACAAACCGGCCGGCGAAGCGACGTTCGGGATGGCGGTAATAGACGCTACCGGCGATGGCTTGAGCGACCTGTTCATTGCGCGCAGCGGTGGCGTGTATTTCTACCGCAATCTCGGTGCCAATGCCGCCACCCGCTTTGCCGGCGAGCGAATCGCCTTCGCGCTGGATGACAACACCTCGCCGCTGGCGATCACGCTGGCCGATATCGATCACGATGGCGCGGTGGATTTGTATGTCGCCGGCTACATCCGTCAGGATCAGGTGCAGGGCGAAACGATCTTCAACCAGCGCTATGGCGGCTACAGCTACCTGCTGCACAACAACGGCGACAACACGTTCACGGACATCACCGCGGCCGCTGGCCTGCGTCGCCAGCACAACACCTTCATGGGCGTGTTTGCCGATATCGACAACGATGGCTGGGCCGATCTGGTGATCGCCCAGGACACCGGCGTGGTGGAAATCCAGCGCAACAATGGCGACCTGAGCTTTGGCTCGCTGAGCAATCCGAGCAGCAATTACTTCAGCTATCCGATGGGTATCGGCGCCGGCGATTACGACAACGACGGCCGCCTGGATTTCTATTTCAGCAACGTCGGCACCACGCTGCCGGACTTGATGGTGCGTGGCGATCTGCGCCCGGAGCAAGTGCTGAACACGGATTACATCCTGCTGCACAACGAAGGCAGCCTGCGCTTCAGCGATCAGGGCGCGGCCGCCAATGCCGCCAGACTCGGCTTCGGCTGGGGCACGGTGATGCACGACATGGACAACGATGGCTATCAGGACCTGTTGATCGCGCAGAACTACGCGCGCTTCCCGGGAGTGAAGATGCTGCGCCTGTATCGCGGTCATTTTTTGCGCCAGGTCGAGCCGGGCAGGTTTGCCGCTGCCGAAGAATCGGCCGGTCTGCAAAACGCCAACTTCGGCATCGCCCCGCTGGTGTCGGACTTCAACGGCGACGGCTGGCCGGACGTGCTGTTCGCCAATCTCACCCAGCCGGCGCGTGCATTCATCAGTGCCGGCGGCGATTCCGCCTGGCTGCAAGTCGTGCTGCCCAATGCCGCGCCAGCGCTTACGGCACAAGTATCGGTCACCCGTGCCGACGGCATGGTGCTGCACGATCAATGGCTCAGCGGCGAAGGTCTGGCCTCGGAGCAATCGCGAACCCTGCAATTCGGCCTCGGCGACAGCACCGGACAAGTGGATGTGCAGGTACGGTTCGGCGATGGCCGCAGCCAGCACTACCGGCACCTGCCGCCGCGCAGCGTGTTGCATGTGGATTTCCCCACGCAAACCGAAACGCCGGACACCCCGTGACCGGCAGCGAGGGGATCATCGCGAACCTGCCGACACGCCGCCTGCTGCTGGCCACCGGCGCATTGGGTGCACTGGGCGCATTGCTGGTCGGCATCGGCGAGTTTGCGATGCAGTTTTCGCCGGCCGGTGGTTATGAGGCGGCCGATTACGGCTATTTCGCCAACGTTCCGCCATGGCGGCTGACGTGGGGACATTTCCTCGGCGTGCTGGCCGCGCCGCTGTATCTCGCCGGATACGTGCACGTCTTTCTGGCGATGCGTCCCGCGCCCGCGTGGCTGCGCGTCACGGTGTTGCTGCTGGGCATCTATGGCTTCATGATCGGCGATGTCTGGCTCGGTTCGCGGGTGTACCTGGGCCTGATCGTGCAGGCACAGGCGACCGGACTCGATAGCGAATCACTGGCTGCCCTGCTGACACAGGCCGCCGCCCACAACGAACCTCTGATCCAGGTCGTTCGTGTGGTGATCGGGTTGGCGTCGCTGCTGTTTGTCGGCGCCGTACTGAGCCGGCACACGCTCTATCCGCGCTGGATGGCGGCGTTCAGCCCGCTTGCGCTGCTGGCGGCGGTATTCGTCAGTTACGTTGCAATTCCGGCCATTGGCGTCTATCTGCTGCCAAGCGCAATGAACGTCGCGCATTTTGCGTTTTTTTCGTTGTCGTGCCTGGTATTGGCCCGCGCCAGAGGTTGAAGCCGCTCTCGCACATTCATGCGCTGCGCGGCACTCGGGCATCGTGCCCATCGCGCGCCGCATCCCGTTGTGACGGTCGCCCACAGGGTGGGCTCCTACAGGTGGGCACAACCGCTATTCTGTGGGAGCCCACCCTGTGGGCGACCGCTCGGGCAAAACGCAGTCCGCAGGATGGAACCCACCAACAGCGCTACCCAGCTACTGCGCCGGCTCGGCCTGCAGCGATGCCGGCATCTCGAAGTTCTGCATCTGGCTGGTCACCGCCCGGGTAATCGATTCGGCGTCGGCGTCGGTTTCGATGATGTACGGCACGATCATCACCAACAGTTCGGTCTTGGTGGTGCTGGTACTGGTGTTCTTGAACAAGCGCCCGAGCAACGGGATGTTCATCAACCCGGGTACGCCGCTCTCGGACTCGGTTTGCTGGGTCGACATCAGCCCGCCCATCAGCACCGAGCCGCCGTCGCGCAGGGTCAGGCTGGTGCTGACGACGCGGTTGGAAATCGCCGGCGACTGAATCGCCGCATCAGATCCCACTGGCAACGCATTGCTCACTTCCTGACGCACGACCAGGTCGATGCGGTTGTCGGAATAGATCACTGGCGACACATTGAGGATGATGCCGGTCTTGCGGTTCTGGATCGATTGCAGGATGTTTGACGTGCCCGCGCTCTGCTGTACGGCGGCCGTCTGCGACGAGAGTACCGGCACCTCGGTGCCGACCTCGATGGTCGCCTCCTCACCACTCTTGACCATCAACCGCGGCGTCGAGAGCACGGTAAGCCGGCTCGCCTGCGCCAATGCGTTCAACTGCGCGCGAATCACACCGGTGGTATTGATCAGGTAGTTCAGGCCACTGCCGCCGGCGCTGCTGTCGGCGTCGTTGTTTGTAGCGCCAACGGTTCCGGAACTGATCGAACTGTTGCCACCGACCCGCTGCCAGGCAAAGCCGAGATTCAGGCCATCGTCAAGCGACACTTCAGCGATGGTGACCTCGATCACCACCTGCCGTGCCGGCAGATCCATCTGCTTGAGCAGCGGCAGCATGCGTTCCCACTCGGCGGCCGCGCCCTGGAAGATCAACGCATTGCGCGGCTCATCGACAATCAGGCTGCCCTGCGACAACCCGGCGCTGGCGCCCGTCCCCGCGCCGGCGGTCGCAGGCGCTGCGGCGCCAGCAGCAGGCGTTGCGGTATTGCGCGCGTTTTGCGCGGCATCGGCACTACGCACCCCATTGAGCGTCCGGGCGATGTCCTCGGCGCGCGTGTTCTTGACCAGGTAATAAAACAGGCTTTGCCCGCTCGCCGACGGATTGGGCCGGTCGATGGTCGTCGCCCACTCGATGGCGTGGTCGAGCAGGCCTTGATCGGCGGCGAAAATCAGTACGCTGTTGGCGCCGGCGATCGGCAACACGATCATGGTGCTGCCTTGCAGCACGCCCTGGCTGTTGTGCAGCATCGCGCCATAGCCCTCGGCGGTCAGCACATCGACCAGGCGCTTGGCGAGCTCGTCGGCACCGACGAACGCTGGCTCCAGGCGGGTGCTGACCCGGCCACGCATGAATGGCCGATCGAGCACGTGGATGGCAGCGACCGCCTGTTTCACCAGATCGGGCTTGCCCATCAGGATCACCGCATTGCGGTTGGGGTCGTCCTGGATTTGCAGCCCATCGAGCTTGAACGCCACCCGCAACCACTGATTGACATCGGCGATGCGCGCGGATTTGAGCTCGACCAACTGGAATATCGGGCGGTGGCTATTGGGCACCTCGGGCAGGGTGCGGCCGCTGAACACCAGCGGCGGCTCGTCGCTGGTGCCTTTGGTGATCGACGACAACCGCACCAACTCGCCTTCCAATTGCGCCGACACACCGTAGGTGCGCAGCACCTGCACCACCAAACGATAGAAATCGGCCGGCTTCTGTGCGCCCGAGGTGCGCAATGTCACCAGATCGCGTTGCTTGAGCAATGCGTCGTCCATCTGGAAGCTGATCCCGAGCAGGTTGCCGAATGCCTCATCGATGAATGCCGGCAATGCCAAGCCTTCGATATTGGCATCGACCGGATCGCCCGACAGCACCGGCAGGCGCTCATCGGCGTCCTGACCCGACATTGCGCTGCCCGAACCCGGCAATCGCGGCGTAGCGGTCTGCCGCAATGCGCTCGGCGCCGAGGACTCGTCGCTCGCCAAGGCCTGGGTAGACCCGGCGCTGGCAACCGGCGCCGGTCGCAACGGCTCGTTGAGTGGCACGCGCTTGAATTGCGTGGCGCAGGCCGAAGCCATCAGGGTAATCGCCAGTGCTGCCAGAATGGTGCGCAAATCGTTCATTCGATACTCGTTGTGTTTGATGCCAGCACGTCCATGACTGAATCCATCGCCGCTCAGTGCGCTTCGGCCTCGGTCGCGTCCGGCTCGGCCGGCTCCGTAGCGCAAACCGGCGCGGGTTGCTGCGCCGGGTCGTCATACAAACGGCGCTCCAGTGTGCAGCCTTCGCGCTGATAGGCGATACCGGTCGCTGCTACCGACAGCAACGTGCTGCCATCGGGCAATCGCTCCCCCACCCCAATGCGGCCGACCGAGGTGGCGCCTTCGGCCAGCACCAGCGCGATCGGCACCGGCTCGAGAATGATACCGGTCAAACGCCATGGCAGTGCAGGTTTACCGTCCGCACCCAGATTGTCGTCAGCGGCACCGGTCGCCGACGCGCCCCAGATGCGCCTGCCGTTCACACGTGCGAACTGCTTGTCGTCGAAGCGTTGCACCACACCATTCGGCGGTAATTGCCAAGCCAGATCGCTGCCGGCACGCTCCACCGTACCCGGCGTTATCGGGCGCAGCAGCCCCAGGACCGCACCGAGGCTGACGCCCAGCCCGGCAATGGCGATCAATGGCCGCCGGCGCAGCAATTCAATCGGACTCATTGGCGGCCTCCTGAACGCGGAAAAAGGCGGCCATGGTCAAGGTCAGAACGCCAGCGTTGCGGTTGATCACGATCGCCTGCTCGACGACCACCAGATTGGGCTGACTCTCGATGCGCTGAATCAACTGCAACGCGGCAGCCGGCGCCATTCCGCCACTGATGACCACCGGTACCCGCCAGATGCCCGAATCGCGCCCGACCTCGGTCGCGGTTTCAGCCTGCACGCGCAACGGCTTGCCACTGGCCGAAATCAGGTCACGCGCCAGGCTTTGCACACTCGCCTGCGCCAGCCCCAACGTCTCCACGCTCGGGATCTGCGCCTGCAAGGCATCGCGCAACACACGGGCTTGTTCGGCACGCTGCAACCATTCCTCCTGCCCGGCCAGCGAGGTGATTTTGTCGCGCCGCTGTACCAACTGCACATAGTCGGCTTGCATCTGCGTGCGCAGGTCCGACAGCACCAGCCACAGGTAGAACACCGTGATCGCGGCAATCAACAAGCCGCCCCAGCGCAGCCGGGCATTGGCCTGAAATTCGGCGCGGACCTGCGCCAGCAGCGTTGCCAACAGCGCACTCACGGCGAAGGCTCCACGCGGTCGAAACGCGGACGCACGATGCTGGCGCGAATCACCACCTCATCGGCATTGCGACCCAACTCGGCGGTGACGTTGGAAAAAAAGCCCGACCCCTCCCACGCAACGACCAACGCGCGCGGATCGGGCCGCGGCATGTTCAGCAACACCTCCAGCGCGTCGCGATTCGGCATCCGCCACTCCAGCAGGGTCCAGCCGTTGCCGGGGATGGCCGCGATGGCATGATCGAACAGCGCAATCTGGCTCTGCGGCGGACGCAGCGCCAGCAATGCCTGCGTCGCCTGGGCGTCACGCTCGGCCTGATCGCGTGCCGATAAAATGGCCTGCAAGCCGGCATCCTGCGAGGCGATTTCCCGCTCGACGCCTGCTTGCGCGAACGCCAATCGCGCGATTCCGGCAAGTGGATAACACAGGGCCGCCAACACCAGGGCGGCGGCGATTTGCAGCGCCAGCACGCGATGCCGGCCCCACATGTCCTGAATGCTTGCCCCTTGCAGCAAATGCCATGGCGTATCGGCGACGCCTGACGGTTCGAGCGCAGGCAGCGCATCCACCGACATCCGTCCGGCACCGCGCAAAAAGGCATTCCATTGCGCGAGCGTCGGCGATTCGGGCCACCACACACTGGCGACAAGCAGATTGTGTCGCCAGGCTCGTCCCTCGAAACCCTCGTCCATGGCAATGAGAACGGCGGCATCGGCCAGCGCGCTTCCGACGAACAGCGATTCGGGCACGATCCGGCGCGGTAACTCGCCCGCTTCCTCATCGAGCACGGCATGGGCATCCTTTTGCGACCAGGCCCACACCATCGCGCTATCGCCCGCCCACTGCACATGCGCCTGCGGGTCGGGAAATGGCGCCCAGCGACTCACCGCCATGGTGACGAAAGCGCGCCGTTTTGTCGTCGGCACCGAGCTACCGTCGAGCACTGTGTACGCGCAGCGCCCACGCGCAATCACCCACTCGCTGCCGGCGCCGCCGGCAGCGAGCAGGCGCAAGCCATCGCTACGGCGCAGGTACCGACTCGGCGAAAATCGCTGCTTGAGTTGGTCGCGCCACTGCCTGATCTGCGCGCTTCGATTGAGGAAGGGTGAACTCATAATCGATATGCCAGGGTTGCCGCAGGTGCCACGGCTGGCTGCCATCGTCCGTTGGGGTGATTGTCCAGTGCAGCACGCGCACGGTACCGCCATCGGCGGACCACAGCTTGAGCACTCCGCTACCGCTTGGATACAAAAACAACATCTCGGCCTCGGGCGGCATGGTACCGAGAATCTGCCCCAACACCGATATATTCATCAATGTTGCCACCGAGCGCACCGCGACAATGCGTTGTGCGGCCGCCTCATCGACCCCGGTCAAGGCGCGCAAAACGCCAACGGGCGCGGTATTGACATTGATACTCGGCGAGCGCGCCACCGTGAAGGTGTCCATGATCGCCAAATCATCGAACGATGACAACGCCTTGTCCCAGCCCATCACCCTGCGCAATTCCAGCGGCGTAGCCAGGGTTCGGTTGCTCGGCGGCGGCCTGCCGTCCTTGACATAAGCATCGCGCTCGGCGCTGTTGAGTCGGTACAGATCATCGGGATCCTGATAATCGAGCAACAGACTGGGCAAGGTATTGCGTGCGCTTGGCGCGACGCCTGCCTGTTCGAACACGCGCTCGATCCACGGCGGCCAGGCCCAGTTGACGCCGATCAGGCCGCGATCGTCCTGCAAGGCAAACGAAATCCGGCCAATGCCTTGGTACGCCGTGCCATCGAGACGGATTTCGTTGCCGACCGGCAGGAACGAAAACTGGCCCGATGCATCGTCGCGCATTCGCTCCTCATCGGCGGTGCGTACGACCTGATCGTCGATGGTGAGGCCAGCGAACGTCATCCGCTGACTGGTCAGCAAATAGCCCAGGGTGGCCTGCGTGCTGGCCATGTCCAGCGCGTCCTGGAACTGGCGCTGGCGATCGAACTGCTCATCGCGCACGCGCTCGCTGATCAAGGCAACGGTACTGGCCAGCAACGCCAGCACCACCAGCATGGCCAGTACCATGATCAGGATGAAGCCGTGCGCTCGCTGGCTGTACCGCGACAGCATTCAGTCCTCCTCCGGCTGGAAAAACGCCAACTGCTCTTTGCTCGGGCCGTGTACCGCAACATAGTTGACCTGGGCCACGCCACTGCGCCCATCGCCATCCACCAGCGCGATTGCCTGCGGCAATTCCACCTGCACGCCGAGCGCCGGTGGCCAGCGATCCTGCTCCTCGCCCTGCGCATCGAAATAGACAAAGCGCGGATCGACCAGATCGGGGAACGACGCAGTCCAGAGCGCTTTGTCGTATTCGCGGTAGCTCACCTGCCAGCCATCGCGGGCAGTGAAATCCAACCGCCAGGAGAACGGCGTCGGCGCGCCCGGACTTGCATACAACGGATTCAGCGTGACCCCGGCGAGGCTCAGACCCTCACCGCGCAGCGGCGTGTCCTTGAGTGCGTACTGGCCGGCAAGCGTTTCCGCCAGCCAGGCGTGGAACAAGGCCCCGCGCGCGATCCGTTCGGACTGCGCGCCTACGCGCTCGTTCGCGATCCGGTAGCTGCCCAGCATCTGGAACATCAGCAATACCGCGAACGACAGCAGCACCAGCATCACCAGCGTTTCCATCAAGGTGAAGCCGGCAACGGCAGATGCGGCAGATGGGGTCAGGTCTTGCCTTTTGCCTCGCACGCATGGCCGCGCACGTGCCACGTTTGACCCCGGTTTCGCGCGAGGCAAAAGGCAAGACCTGACCCAAGCCACTTTCATCGCCCCGAATTGCCTGCCAGCCGATACCCGAGCTGGCGGATCGAAAACTGCCCGACCTCGCGCTCACCTACACGCACGCTCACCGCCGTCTTGTATAGGCCAACCTCATAAAAGCTGGGCCCACCCACCTGAACACTGCCGCGTCGGGCCGGCTGCAACGGCTCCGCGGTCCATTGCACCCGCAGCGTACCCGCTTCGCGCTCTCCGCTCGGGGTCAGCATCGGATTGACATCGCGCAGCATTTCCAGCGCCGACTGCTGCATCACCAGCGCTTCGCTGCCGGCACGCGCCCGCTCCAGGGTGATCAGGTTGGTGCTCAGCCAGCCATATAGCGCGAACGCGCCCATGGCGAAAATCACCAGCGCGACGATCGCTTCGAGCAATGTAAAGCCACGCGCGGGCCGCATCATTGACCGTCCTGCACGAGCAACCGCGGCTCGCAAAACGGCGATTGCGCTTCGATGGCGACCTGCCGCACGCCATCGCTGGCCACTACCTGGCCACCCTGGCACACACCATTGGCATTCACCTGCCACGGCGCCGGCACCGTGAGCGACCAGCCCTCGCTCAGCCGCAGCGGCGCATCGGCCGCTTGCATGGCTTCATCATCGATCATGATGCGCTTGCCGCTGCTGCGGGCACGCGCCGGCAAGCCGCGCAGTTGGTCTGCCAGCGCATCGACCTGGGCCTGCCGCTGCCAACTGCCGATGGTGTTGAACACCGATGGCGCCGCGATGGCGGTGACCAGCCCGATGATGGTCAGTACCACCACCAGTTCGAGCAAGGTAAAGCCTCGCTCGCCAGCTGCGCGCACGTCATTGCGCAGGGACGTAACCCACATCGGCGTCATAGCCCTCGCCGCCGGGCTTGCCGTCGGCACCGAGCGAGTACAGGGTGATGGCCTGATCGCCACTCGGTATCGGCGCGTACTGGTACGGGTTGTTCCACGGGTCGATCGGCACCCCATCCTCCAGATACGGCCCAGCCCAGGCGCGCGCAACCCGTTCATCGGCCGGGGGCCGCATCAACATTGCCAGACCCTCCTGCTCGGTCGGAAAACGACTGACGTCCAGACGCATGGTCTGCAACGCACCGCGCAGCATCTTGATCTGGGTCTGCGCCGTCTGCACTTTGGCCTTGTCCGCCTGCGCGAACAACCGCGGCCCGACCAAGCCCATGATCAGGCCGATGATGACCAGCACCACGATCATCTCCAGCAAGGTGAAGCCGGCCTGACGACGCGGCAGTGACGCACGAGAGTTATGACCCATGAACGATTTCCTCGGAACAACCGGCAGATCAGCGCTGCAAGGATAATCGCAAGCGCCCGGCAGTGCGAGCGATCCCCGAGCAGACGTTCGGCTGGCGTTCGGCCTGAAGCAACCGACTAGCTGACGGATCAGCGCTCAACGCCGTGTCGCCAAATCCATTGGGCAGCAATTGAGCCGCTTGACGCCGCGGGCTCGATATTTTATCGCGCACACGTTATTGTCTGGGTCGCTCTGTCATGGGGATATTGCCGATGCGTACATTCGTCATGCTTATCACACTGGCCTTTGCGTCCGCACAAGCCCAACCGGCGCTACCGCCGGTGATCGATTTCGTCGAAAAACCGATGGTCGATTCGGTCGGTATCTCACCGGGCGGCGAATACATCGCAATGGTCATACCGCGCGACGATCATTCCGATCTGCTGGTTCTCGATCGCGCGACCATGAAGCCCTCCGCCAGCTTGACACTGAGCCGCGACGAATATATCGGTCGCTACTGGTGGGTCAACGATAAACGACTGGTGATCAGCCTGGCGCAGCGTCTGGGCGACTTCGACCAGCCGGTGTCCACCGGCGAACTCTACGGCATCAACGCCGACGGCAAGAAAAGGCAATACCTGTTCGGCTATCGCGGCAAAAACAGCACCGGCACCGCAATCAAGACGGGGTTACGCAAGAACGCCAGCGCCGTGGTACTGGAGGGCAAAGCGGATGCCGATGACCGCATTCTGGTAGGAATCAGCCACTGGGGCACCACAGGCGAAGTGCCGCTAATGGAACTGGGACGCATGCACATCAGCACCGGAAGTGTGGCGCGTGAGGGCACCGCCCCGGTGCGCTACGTGGATTCGGTACTCTCCGACGCCGACCAACGTCTGCGTTTTCTGGGCGGCAGCGAATCCAACCGCCAGCAAAAGCTGTTCTATCGCACAAGCGCGGGTGCCGACTGGACGCTGGTCAATGATCAGGCTACGACCGGCCGCATCATCTACCCGCTGGCTTTTACGCGTGATGGAACCACCATTTATGCCAAGGTGGAAGACGACAAAGGGCCGGCGGCGCTGGTTCGCTGGAACCCGGAAACCGGCGAAGAAAAGCAGTTGTACCGGGATACCGCGGTTTCCATCGACGACGTGGTGCTGACCGCCGATCAGCGCGACGCCTATGCGGTGCATGTGATGGAAGGGCGCGGTGGCTACGCGTTTCTGGATCCCAACGCACCGGAAGCCAAGCTCACCACCGCAGTGATGGAAAGTTTCCCCGGCGAAATGGTCATTGCCAACAGCTTTTCACGCGACGGTCGATTCGCCATTCTGCGCATGACCAGCGATCTCACCCCCACCCGCTATTACTTGTTCGATCGTGACAGCAAGAACTTGTCGCTACTGATTTCGGCTCGTCCCAAGCTGAAGGCCGATCAACTCGCCACGATGGAACCGGTTAATTTCAAGGCCCGCGACGGGATGTCGATCCATGGGTTCCTGACTACGCCCACGGGTGCAGCCAGACCCTGGCCGATGGTGGTGATGGTGCATGGCGGTCCCTACGGTGTCATGGATCAGTGGGGTTTCGATAGTGATGTGCAGTTGTTCGCGAGTCGCGGCTACGCAGTATTGCAGGTGAATTTCCGCGGTTCGGGCGGCTACGGCAAGGCATTCGAGGACGCCGGTGTACGCGAATGGGGCGGAAAGATGCAGTTCGACGTGACCGACGGCACACGCTGGGCGGTCGAACAGGGCGTAGCAGACCCCAAACGCATCTGCATTTACGGTGCCAGCTATGGCGGTTACGCGGCGCTGATGGGGCTGATTCAAGAGCCGGATCTGTATCGATGCGCAATCGGCTACGCCGGTGTGTACGATCTGCGAATGATGACCAAGCGCGGCGACATCGACGATACTGCCGCCGGCCGCGATTACCTGGCAAACATTCTGAGCACCGACCCCGAGTGGCTGCGTGAGCGCTCTCCGGCATTGCGTGCGGCCGATATCCAACACCCGGTGCTGATTATCCACGGCGGCCAGGATGAACGCGTTCCACCGGGGCACGCATACGCACTGCGCGATGCCATGAAAGCTGCCAACAAGCCGTACGATTGGTATTTCGAGCCCGCCGAGGCCCACGGTTTTTACCAGACCGATCACAACGTGACCGCCTACCAGAAAATGCTGGATTTCCTGCAGCGGAACATCGGCACCGACAAAAACTGAACGCTGCGGCGGCGCTGATCCACCAACGGCGCCGCTCACCGGCGCCGTTGGCGAGAGAGATGTACAAGTCAGCCGATCCGCACCGCCTGCGATGGGCGTATCGGCACTCCGGCCACGCACGCGCTATGATGCGGCAGCGCAGCATTTGCTGGCATCGGCGGTTCCGGAGGTTTCATGCTCTACCACGCACACGAGTTGTACCGTTCCTGGCTCACGCCGTTGGCGCATCTATCGCACGCGCACGCCAGGATATTGAGCGCACCGGGCAGTTGGTGGTCGTACTTCCCCGGCGCGCAGCGCATGGCCGCCGGCTACGAGTTGCTGCACCGCGTCGGCAAGGAGTACGAAAAGCCCGAGTTCGGGATCCGCTCGGTAACCGCGCACGGGCATCAGGTACCGATCGTCGAGGTTCAGGCGCTGCACCGCCCGTTCTGCAATCTGTTGCGCTTCAAGCGTTTTACCGACGACCCGGACACCATCGACGACCTGAAAGACGACCCGATCGTGCTGCTGGTTGCGCCGCTATCCGGCCATCACGCGACCCTGCTGCGCGACACCGTGCGCACCCTGCTCGCCGACCACAAGGTCTACATCACCGACTGGGTCGATGCGCGCATGGTGCCGACGTCCGAGGGCGGCTTCACGCTCGACGACTACGTCGCCACGATCCAGGATTTCATCCGTCATATCGGCGCCGAAAATCTGCATGTGATCTCGGTCTGTCAGCCCACCGTTCCGGTGCTCGCCGCGATCGCGCTGATGGCCGCCAAGGGCGAGCCGACGCCACGCACCATGACCCTGATGGGTGGCCCGATCGACAGCCGCGAAAGCCCGACCCAGGTCAACACGCTGGCCACCACCAAGCACCTGAGCTGGTTCGAGAACAACGTCGTCTTTCCGGTGCCGCATGCCTACCCCGGCAACGGACGTCTGGTGTATCCCGGTTTCCTGCAACACATGGGTTTTGTCGCGATGAACCCGAACCGGCACTTCGAGTCGCACTGGGATTTCTACTGCGATCTGGTGCGCGGCGATCTGGAGGACGCCGACAGCCACCGCCGCTTCTACGACGAATACAACGCCGTGCTCGATATGCCCGCCGAGTATTACCTCGACACCATCCGCATCGTGTTTCAGCAGCATCTGCTGCCGCGCGGCGAGTGGGATGTTGGCGGCGAGCGCGTCAATCCTGCCTCCATCGCCGACACCGCGCTGCTGACCATCGAGGGCGAGCTCGATGATATCTCCGGCCTTGGCCAGACCCAGGCTGCGCATCGCCTGTGCTCGGGCTTGCCGGAACAGAAAAAGCAGCATTTCCTGGTGCGCGGGGCCGGCCACTACGGTATCTTCAGCGGCCGTCGCTGGCGTGAGCAGGTCTACCCGAAAGTCAGCGCCTTTATCCGCAGCCGCTGATCCGCGTTCGAGCCGGACATGACAACACCCGTCGAAATTACCTGCCCGCACTGCCTGGCAATCAACCGTGTCCCCGAAGCGCGGCTCGCCGAGGCGCCGCGCTGCGGCCGCTGCGACAAGCCGCTGTTCGCGGGCGCGCCGATGGAACTCGACCAAGCGGCATTTTCGCGGGTGATCGCCCATACCGCGGTTCCGGTGGTGATCGATTGCTGGGCACCGTGGTGCGGCCCGTGCCGGCAGTTCGCACCGGTGTTCGAACAGGCCGCGCAGCGACTCGAACCCGGCCTGCGCCTGTGCAAGCTCAACACCGAGGCACACCCGGCGTTGGCACAGCAGTTGGGCATTCGCAGCATCCCCACCTTGATCGTGTTCCGCGACGGCAACGAGTTGAATCGCATGTCCGGCGCGCTGCCGATGCCGCAGTTGTTGCAATGGCTGCACCAGACATTGAATTGAAGGTCCCGGGTTACGGCCTTGCGGCCTAACCCGGGCTACGAAGCGTCACCACCCAGCAACTTCTCGATCACGCTGCCATACACCCCGACCAGCAACTCCAGATCGGCCACACGCACGCATTCATCGACCTTGTGGATACTGGCGTTGATCGGCCCCAGCTCCACCACTTGCGCGCCCAGCGGCGCGATGAAGCGACCGTCGGACGTACCGCCGCCGGTGTTTTCTTCCGCCACGATGCCGGCATGCTCGGCCAGCGCCGCGCGCACCGCCTCGCGCAAGACCCCATCGGGCGTATGGAACGGTTCGCCGGAGCGATGCCAATCGATATCGGCACGCACGCCGTGCCGCGCCAGCGTCGCATCCACTTCGGCGATCAGGCGATCCGCCGTCCAACCGGGCGCATAGCGAAAATTGAAGCCGATCTGCGCGCTGCCGGGAATCACGTTGCTGGCGCCGGTGCCGGCGTTGAAGTTGGCGATCTGGAAACCGGTCGGCGGAAACTCGGGAAACGGCACGGCATCCCAGCATCGCGCGGCCAATTCGGCAAACGCCGGCAGCGCGCGATGGATCGGGTTGTCGGCGAGATCGGGATAGGCGACGTGGCCCTGCACCCCGTGGATGGTGGCGGTGCCGGTCAGCGAACCGCGGCGGCCCACCCGAACCACGTCGCCGAGGCGCTGCGCCGAGCTGGGCTCGCCGACCAGGCACCAGTCGATGCGCCGGCCTGCATCGGCAAAATGCGCAGCCACCTTGCGCACCCCGTCGATGGCATCGCCCTCTTCATCGGAGGTGAGCAGCAACGCCACCGTTCCCGGATGCTGCGGGTGCGCCGCAACGAACTGCTCCAGCGCGATTACAAAAGCCGCCACGCTGCCTTTCATGTCGGCTGCGCCGCGGCCGTACAACATCCCGTCGCGCAGCGTCGGCACGAACGGATCGCTGTGCCAGGCTTCGCGCGGCCCCGGCGGCACCACATCGGTATGACCAAGCAGGCACAATACTGGCCTGCCCTCGCCGTGGCTTGCCCAGAGGTTGTCGACCGCGCCGAAGCGCAACGACTCGACGGCGAAGCCCGCACGCCGCAGGCGCTCGCCGATCAGCGCCTGGCAGCCGGCGTCTTCGGGCGTCAGCGAGGGCCGGGCGATCAGGTCATCGGCGAGTGCCAGCAGATCGGACATGTGCTCAGCCCACCCCGAACCGCAGCTTCCAGGTCTTGTCGGTAAAGCCGACGCTGACCACGCCATCGCCGGTAACCAGCACCGGTCGCTTGATCAGCGCCGGATGTTCGCGCAACAGCAACGTCCATTCCGGAATCGAGCCGGGCGACTTGCGCGCAATCGGCAAATTGCGCCAAGTGGTCGAGGCGCGATTGATCAGGTGTTCGAAACCGCCCAATTGTTCGGCCCAGGCTCGCAGCGTTTCCGGGCTGATCGGCTGGGCACGGTAGTCAACGAACGTGAATGCAACATCGAAACGCTGCAACCAGTTGCGCGCCTTGCGGCAGGTATCGCACTGTTCCAGGCCGTACACGGTGACACTCATCAAAGCCTCCTGCTCGGTAGAATTTGATCCGCGCCATCAATCCAGACTGCGCAGCAGCTCGTTGACCGAGGTCTTGCTGCGGGTTTTGGCATCCACTTTCTTGACGATCACCGCGCAGTAGAGAGAATACTGACCGTCGGCCGATGGCAGCGAACCAGCGACCACGACGCTGCCGGCCGGCACCCGGCCATAACCGACCGCGCCGCTGGCACGATCGTAAATGCGTGTGCTCTGACCGAGAAACACGCCCATGCCGATCACGCTGCCCTTCTCCACCACGACGCCTTCGACCACCTCGGAACGGGCGCCGATAAAACAGTCGTCCTCGATAATGGTCGGACCGGCCTGCAGCGGCTCCAGCACGCCGCCAATGCCGGCACCGCCGGAGATGTGGCAGTTGCGACCCACCTGTGCACAGGATCCGACCGTGGCCCAGGTATCGACCATGGTACTGGCACCGACATAGGCGCCGATATTGACGAAACTTGGCATCAGCACCACATCGCGGCCAAGGTGCGCACCGCGACGTACTACCGCGCCGGGCACCACGCGCGCACCGACTTCGCGGAATGCGCTTTCATCGCTGCCGGCAAAGCGCAGCGGTACCTTGTCGTAATACGGCGCCGGCTGACCATCCATCACCTGCATGTCGTTGACCCGGAAGTACAGCAACACCGCTTTTTTCAGCCACTGGTGTACCTGCCATTCGCTACCACGGCCAGGACTGGCGACGCGCAACTCGCCACGTTCCAGACCGGCAATCGCTTCCTCTACCGCAGGCTGGGTCGAGCCCTCGATTTCGGCGGCGGTCAGCACCGTACGCCGCTCCCAGGCGCTTTCGATGGTCTGCTGCACGCTGGCCCAGCGATTATTGTCGGTTTTCTTTGCCATCATCCTCTCCATCCACGCAGTGCAGCACAGCTGCGCGCAATGCTTGCAGGGTTTGCGGCGCTTGCAGCGCCAGGTCGTGTTCGTCGGTCAACTGGAAAAAATCCTCGACCCGCTCGCCAAACGTGGCGATTCGCGCCGCATGCACGCGCACCCGCTGTTGCCGCAGCGCTTGCGCCACCTCGGCCAGCAAACCCGGGCGATCGGTACACACCAGGGTCAATTGGGTGCGGCCATTGGCCAGGGTCTCGAACTCTACCCGAGTCGGCACCCGGAAGTGGCGCAAATGCCGCGGCAATGCGCGGCGCGACGGCCGCACCTGCGCGAGCGGGCGTGCCAGAACATCACCGAGACCGCTGCCGACCGAGCGCGCCAGTTCATCGCGGCTGACGCCGCGATCATGGACCGCCAGCACCTGAAACGTGTCCAGACTCATGCCGTTGTGCGCGGTCATGATCCGCGATGCCAGAATGCTCAAGCCAAAGCGATCCAGGGTGGCAACCACGGCCGCGAACAGGCCATCGCTGTCGGGCGCGTAAACGAACACCTCGAGCGCCGGCGCACCGCCTTGCGCCAGCGGCCGAGCCAGCACCAGCGCCGATGCGGCGCGGTGCTTGCCAATGGCGGCCGTCTGCCAGGCGATCTGCTCGGGGCGATAGCGCAGGAAGCTCTCGTCCGGGAACGTCGCCCACACCGCGTTGATTTCGGCACCGCTCATCCCCGCGCCGAGCAACAGCGCATGCGCGGCGACACGGCATTCGCTGATCCGCTCGGCACCGTGCACCGGATGTTCAAGGCCGCGGCGCAAGGCAAAACGGGTTGCACCGTAGAGATCGGCAAGCAAACGGTCTTTCCAGGCATTCCACAATTTCGGGCTGGTGCCGGCGATATCGGCAACGGTCAGCAGATACAGGTAATCCAGATGCTCGCGATCGGCGACGCGCTGCGCGAAGCGGTTGATCACCTCGGGGTCGGAAATATCCTGCCGTTGCGCGGTCACCGACATCAACAGATGCTGTCGCACCAACCACGCCACCAGCGCGGTGTCGCCTGCCGGCAGACCATGCGCGCGACCGAACGCCTCGGCATCGTGGCCGCCCAACTCGGAATGATCGCCGCCACGGCCCTTGGCGATATCGTGAAACAGGCCGGCCAGCAGCAGCAATTCGGGTTTGCGCAGCCGCGGCCACACCTCATGCGCCAGGGTAAAGCGCCGCTGCGGATCGGGCGAATGGAAACCGGCGATATTGGTCAGCACCGCCAGCGTGTGCTGATCGACGGTGTAGACATGGAACAGGTCGAACTGCATGCGTCCGGCGACATTGCCGAACGCCGGCAGGTAGCAGCCCAGCACGCCAAGACGCGACATCCGCCGCAGCGAAGGCACCGCCTGCGGGCCACGCAGTATCTCCATGAAGCGGGCGCGCAGTTCGGGCGTTGCCGCGTCGTATGACGGGATATTGGGCAAGGCCTCGGCCAGTGCCCGCGCCGACTCCGAATGCAGGCCGCGCAGTTCCGGATCCGCCGCCCATGCCTGAAACAGGCGCAGCACCAGACTGGGCTGACCTGCCAGCCGGCCCGGCTCGCGCAAGGCCAGATAGCCGTGCCGGCGCACGAAATCCGCATCGATCGGCTCGGCGCGTTGTTCGCCTTCGAGCTGCTCTTCGAACCGTTGCAGGAGGCGATCATTGATCCGCAACACCGTCGCCGCGGAGCGGAAAAAACCCTGCATCAACTGCTCGACCGCCAGATTGTCGGCGCGCTCATCGCGCAGGCCAAGGCGCGCTGCCAGCGCCTTTTGCAGATCGAACAACAGGCGCTCCTCGCGCCGCCCGGCCACCAGATGCAGGCCGAAACGCAAGCGCGACAACGCCTGCCGCTCGCGTTCCAGGCTCGCGAACTCATCCTCGCCGAGCGCGCCCAGCGGCACCAGTTCGGCCAACCCCGGCACCCCGTGTATCCGCCGCGCCATCCAGACCAGAGTGTGGATGTCGCGCAGGCCGCCCGGGCCTTCCTTGATGTTGGGCTCAAGGTTGTAGGCGGTGTCGTTGAAGCGGGCGTGGCGCTGGCGTTGCTCTTCGCGTTTGTGCGCAAAATACTCGACCGGTGGCCAGACCGTGCTCGCCGCCACGGCACGGGCAAGCCGCTGCGCGGCCTCCGGTTTGCCGGCCAGCAATCGCCACTCCGAGAGCGCAGTGACCACCGTCAGATCATCGCGCGCCGCCTGCACGCACTGATCGAGCGAGCGCACGGCGTGACCGGCGCACAGGCCGGCATCCCAGAGCAGGGCAAAAAAGCGCGCCAGCGCGTCGTGGTGCGCGGTCTGGGCATCGGTTTCGGCCAACACCAACAGATCGATATCCGAACCGGGAAACAGCTCGCCACGGCCGTAACCGCCGGTCGCCAGCAATTGCAATTCGGGCAACGCACAGAGCGCCCGCTGCCAGGCGCTGCACACCACGCCATCCACAAGTGCGGATCGCGCAGTCAGCAACCGATCAACCGGCTCGTCGGCATCAAAGCGTGCCGCCAGCGCCACATCGCTATCGCTCAACAACGCCCGTGCAGCATCGCGCCAACTGCCGTCTGCATCGTCAGCAATCGACGCCAGACACAATGGCGCGGGCACGCTCACAGGACGTTGTCGTCGCCCGGCACCACGGTGAGCAACTCGACGCCGTCGTCGGTTACCAGGCAGGTGTGTTCCCATTGCGCCGACAACGAGCGGTCCTTGGTCACCACCGTCCAGCCATCGGGCAGCACCCGCGTGTGCCGCGCGCCGGCGTTGACCATCGGCTCGATGGTGAAGGTCATGTTCTTTTTCAGGATCACGCCGGTACCGGGGCTGCCGTAATGCAGCACCTGCGGGTCTTCGTGATACACCCGGCCGATGCCGTGGCCGCAGTATTCGCGCACCACCGAGAAACGCTCGGACTCGACGTAGCTCTGGATCGCGTGGCCGATATCGCCCAACGTTGCCCCCGGCCGGACCGCCCGGATACCGCGGAACATCGCCTCGCGCGTGACATCGACCAGCCGCCGCGCCAGCACCGATGGTTCGCCGACGTAGTACATGCGGCTGGTGTCGCCGTGGAATCCGTCCTTGATCACGGTGACGTCGATATTGACGATGTCGCCATCCTTGAGCACCTTGGCCGGGCTCGGGATACCGTGGCAGATGACGTTGTTGACCGAGGTACACAGGGTCTTGGGAAAACCACGATAGCCGATGTTTGCCGGTATCGCTTTTTGCACATTGACGATGTAGTCGTGACAGATGCGGTCGAGCGCTTCGGTGGTGACGCCGGGGCGCACATGCTCACCGACCATTTGCAGCACTTCGGCGGCCAGACGGCCGGCGACACGCATCTTTTCGATTTCTTGCGGGGTTTTGATTGAGATTGCCATCTGCCGATTATCCGTTACTTGCGCGACATTTTCCTAATTCGCACCATCGCCTGCTGTCGGCTCCCGGCCACCGTTCAACGCGCCCTGTGCGGCGATCTCGCAACGCGCCGGGCGGGCAACGCCGCCTTGGAATCCAACATCGGTAATTCAGACATGACTTTCTCCGTACAGATCAATCAAGTTCGCAGAACCCTGTCCAGAGCCCAGCCACGTTCAAAGCAAGACAAATCTCTCCAACGGGAAGCAAAGCTCACCAAAATGTGCAATCGTTCGTGGCCGGAACCAATCTCGCAAACGGGCGCCCATGGGCTCCAGATCGCAAAGCGGCCACGCTGCTCTCGACAAGATTCGCAACTACTACGTTACCCAGGTTCATGGTCCGTGTGCAGTTTCAGCCACTCCGAAACAGGCAGCTCGCAATGACGGCGGATGGCGGTTGTTCAGAGCGTCCTTGGCTTCGTAGGTCGGCTCAAGCGCAGCGGAGCCGACATGGTGTTACCGGGAAATCGGTGTCGGCTCCGCTGCGCTTGAGCCGACCTACCTCCAGGCCGACCTACACCGGGGATGTCGTCGAATCAGGCGCGTCCCCGCCGCAGGAATTGCCACTGCACTGCGATACTGATTCCATGACCGAACGTTTCCAGCTCATAGCCCCCTAACAACCCGCCGGCGACCAGCCGGCTGCGATCGCGCGCCTGATCGATGCCTTCGAGGCCGGTGTGGCACACAAACCCTGCTTGGGGTGATCGGGTCGGGCAAGACCTACACCATCGTCACGGTCGGCGGGGCGGGATCAATAGCGTCAGGGTCATTGATTTCTGCGAGACTGGAAACTCACACAGGAACGCAGCCGGGAGGACACGATCTCGCAGACCTACGGATGAACCGCCTGAGCGACCAGCTTGACACCGAGCGCTGCGCAGACGCGCTGCACGGTGTCGAAACGCGGCTGCGCGCCCGGGCGAAGCGCCCGGTACAACGCTTCGCGGGCAAGTCCGGATGCACTGGCGATCTGGCTCATGCCGCGGGCGCGGGCAATGTCGCCCAGCGCCGCCGCCAGCAAGGCCGGATCGTTGTCTTCCAGAATGACGGTCAAGTAAGCCGCCACGTCATCTTCGTCCCGCAGGTACTCGGCAGGGTCGAAATCGGGCAATTCGGAAATTTTGATCTTCTTGCGCATGGCTCATTCCTCCAACGTGGCGGCCAACGTGATGGCCTTTGCAATATCGCCGGACTGCGAGGACTTGTCGCCGCCGCCAAGCATCACAATCAGCACCGGCCCGCGTTGCACGTAGTACATGCGCCAGCCCGGTCCGAAATGCTCGCGCATCTCGAACACCCCTTCGCCAACCGGCTTGACATCGCCAAAGTTGCCCAGCAACGCCTTGCGCAAACACGCGTTGAGCCGTTGCCGCGTCAGCCGATCCTTGAGGCCTTCCAGCCAGTTGGCGAACTCGTCGGTTCGCTTGATCAAGAACATGCACGCACTGTAACCAATCGGTTACAGACCGTCAATTCATCGCAGCAGCTTGCGCGGCATTGCGCCAGACCGCTATAATTCGACGGTTGCATTGACCCGATTCGGGCCATTGCCACCGCCCACACCGGGCGTCACCGGTGAATTCGCACACGCGGCAATACCCCCGCCTCGGGGTGCCCGGCCCGATTCAATGGGACACGGGTTCGTGGCGGCGGTCGCGTGGAGGCCCAACCCCGGAGATGATATCGCCCACCGCGGCGAGCTTCTCCATTTGCCCAGGACATCACCATGCCCCAAGTCACCATGCGCCAGATGCTGGAAGCCGGCGTGCATTTCGGCCACCAGACCCGCTACTGGAACCCGAAGATGGCGCCATATATCTTCGGCGCACGCGGCAAGATCCACATCATCAACCTCGAAAAAACGCTGCCGCTGTTCAACGATGCCACCAATTTCATTTCCGGCCTGGCGCAAAAGCGCGGCACCATCCTGTTTGTCGGCACCAAGCGCTCGGCGCGCGATGCAGTCAAGGAAGAAGCCATCCGCTGCGGCATGCCCTACATCGCCCTGCGCTGGCTCGGCGGTGCGCTGACCAACTTCCGCACCATCAAACAGTCGGTGTCGCGGCTGAAAGAGCTGGAAGCCGCCGAGACCGACGGCACCTTCGAAAAACTGGTCAAGCACGAAGTGCTGCAGCGCCGTCGTGAGCGCGACAAGCTGGAAGGCTCGCTGGGCGGCATCAAGAACATGGATCGTCTGCCCGATGCCCTGTTCGTGATCGACATCGGCAACGAGAACATCGCGATCCAGGAAGCCAGGAAGCTGGGCATCCCGGTGATCGCGGTGGTCGATACCAATTACGACCCGAGCCTGATCGACTACCCGATCCCGGGCAACGACGACGCCATCCGCGCGGTGCAGCTCTACGCCCGTGCCATTGCCGACGCCGTGCTCGAGGGCAAGGCTGCGGCGCCGATCATCGCCAACCAGAACGACGAGTTCGTCGAACTGGATGCCGATGGCAACCCGCTCGCTGCCAGTGACGAGCGCAAGGCAGCGCCTGCCCGCCGCGCACCGGCCAAGAAGGGCCCTGCCCGTCGCGCGCCGGCGCCGGCCCGCAAGGCCGAGACCAAGAGCGGCGAATAAGCGCAACAGCGCGCGGTGACGATCGTCATCGCGTGCCGTAACTCTGGGCTGGCCCGGCCTGCACGGCAGCGCCAGCAGCCGGATCACATCGTCGCAGCCCGCGTCGCCATCGTGCGAGCGGCTACCCAGGGTCGAGCACCGACCCTTCCGAATACAGTCAAGAGGTAATGCAATGGAAATCACCGCCAGCATGGTCAAGGAACTGCGCGAGCGCTCCGGCGCCGGCATGATGGAATGCAAAAAGGCGCTGAGCGAAAACCAGGGCGACATCAACGCCGCCATGGAATATCTGCGCAAGACCGGCCTCGCCAAGGCCGACAAGAAAGCCAGCCGCATCGCTGCCGAAGGCCGCATCGTGGTCGGCACCAGCAGCAGCCATGCCGTTCTGGTCGAGATCAACTCGGAAACCGACTTTGTCGCCAAGGATGCCAACTTCGTCGCGTTCACCGATGCCGTCGCGGTGTCGGCCATCGCCTCGGGTGCCGCCGATGTCGAGGCGCTGAAGTCGGCGGCCCTGGCCGATGGCACGGTCGATTCCGCGCGTCAGGCACTGGTCGCCACGGTTGGCGAAAACATCCAGGTGCGCCGCATGCTGCGCATCGACAGCGCCAACACCATCGGCGCCTACGTGCATGGCGGCCGTATCGGCGTGCTGGTCGAGCTCAAGGGCGGCGATGCCGATCTCGCCCGTGGCCTGGCGATGCATGTGGCCGCGATGAACCCGCAATAC
This sequence comes from Gammaproteobacteria bacterium HGW-Gammaproteobacteria-4, assembly GCA_002839995.1. Lineage (GTDB taxonomy): Bacteria > Pseudomonadota > Gammaproteobacteria > Xanthomonadales > Xanthomonadaceae. Next base: position 45,333 of record PGZC01000016.1, read on the forward strand.
GTTTCGCCGGCGCAGGTTCCGGCCGAGTTCGTGGCCAAGGAAAAGGAAATCGCGCTGGCGCAGATGTCGGAAAAAGACAAGGCCAAGCCGGCCGAAATTCAGGAAAAGATGATCAGCGGCAAGGTCAACAAGACCCTCGCCGAGATCAGCCTGACCGGCCAGAGCTACGTGCTCGACACCAATGTCACCGTCGAAAACGCACTCAAGGCGGCCAAGGCGGAAGTACTCGGTTTCGTCCGCCTCGCGGTTGGCGAGGGCATCGAAAAGCAGGAAGACGACTTTGCTGCCGAGGTAATGAAGCAGGCCGGTCTGGCCTGAGGCCTTCACCCGCATTGCATCGAGGCCGCAGTCATCTGCGGCCTTTTTTTTTGCGGCAATGATTGCCAGCGCCGATAGCGGCTCGCACAATGCCCAGTCCCGCACCCGCAATCGAGACCCCACGGTGACTGTCAGTCTTTCCGAACTCCGCACCCAGATCGACCAGCTCGATCAACGACTGATCGCGTTGCTGGCCGAGCGTGCGCAGCTCACCCGCGCCGTCGGCGAGCACAAGACGCGCCACCGTCTGCCGCTGTACGTACCCGAACGCGAAGCGCAACTGCTGGGCGCGCGCCGCGAACAGGCCCGTGCCGCCGGGCTGGACCCGGCCCTGCTCGAAGACATCCTGCGCCGGGTGATGCGCGATTCCTACGCCAGCCAGCAGGGGCAATTCCCGGCCACAGGCGACAGCAACCGCGCCGTCGTGATCGTCGGCGGCCGCGGCGCGTTGGGCAAGCTGTTGACCGGCTTCTTCGCGCGCTCCGGTTACCCGGTACATGTGCTGGAGAAAGACGATTGGGCGCAGGCGCCGGCCTGGTTCGAGAACGCCGGCCTGGTGTTGCTGGCGGTGCCGATCGAGCATACCTGCGCCATCATCCGCGCCCTGCCCGCGCTGCCGGCCGACTGCGTGCTGGCCGACATCACCAGCATCAAGCGCGCGCCACTGGCAGCGATGCTGGAAACCCACCCCGGCCCGGTGGTCGGCCTGCACCCGATGTTCGGCCCGGATGTCGGCAACCTCGCCAAGCAGGTGGTGGTGGTCTGCCAAGGCCGTGACCCGCAACGCTGCCAGTGGTTGCTGGAGCAGTTCACGGTGTGGGGCGCGGTGCTGCGCGACGAACAACCCGAGCGCCATGACCGGGCGATGGTGCTGATCCAGGCGATGCGCCACTTCAGCAGCATGGTGTACGGCATCTTCCTGCAACGCGAGGGCGCCGACCTGCACGAGCTGATGCGGCTGAGCTCGCCGATCTACCGGCTGGAACTGGCCATGGTCGGCCGCTTGTTCGCGCAAAACCCGGCGCTTTACGCCGACATCATCCTCGCCGCCGAGCACCTGCCCGAATTGATCGGGCACTACCGGCACACCCTCGACACCCTGCTGGCGATGGTGCGCGACGGCAATCGCGACGCATTGATCGCTCAGTTCGACAGTGCCAGCGCCTGGTTCGGCGATCTGGCACCGGCACTGCTGCAAGAAAGCGCCGACCTGCTGCGCAAAGCCCACGACGCCCGCGATCCGGGCTGAACCGCCGCCTGCCGTCGGGTGTAAACTGGGTTCGGCCCCGCCCTGCCGGGCGACGAGGCCCGAGTTGGCTCGATTGCGGTTGTCGGCGCGCACGGCGTAGCCGGCCCGGCCGAGGTTCATCGCCGCGCTGATTCCGCCAGCAATGGAGGATTCGCCATGAACATGCCGCGGCTCGAAGATTACCTGCACGAAAACGGGGTTCCGTTCCGCACCACGCACCACCAGCGCGCAATCACCGCGCAGGAGGTGGCCGCCGAAGCCCACATCCGTGGCCGTGAAATGGCCAAGCCGGTAATGGTCATGCTCGACGAACAACTGGTGATGGTGGTACTGCCGGCCGACGAACGCCTGCACCTGGGCCGCCTGCGTCAGGCGACCGGCGCCAGCGAAGCGCGGCTGGCCAGCGAGTGGGAATTCATGCACCGGTTCCCGGAATGCGAAACCGGCGCGATGCCGCCGTTCGGCAACCTGTACGGGTTGCGGGTGCTGGTCGCGGACAGCCTCGCCGAGGACGAAACCATCGCCTTCAACGCAGGCAACCACACCGACCTGATGATCATCGCCTATCGCGACTTCCGGCGCCTGGTGCGGCCGGAGATGGTGTCGCTACACGGACCGCATTGAGCCAGCTTGGCAGCCTGCCGCAATCGACCGGACGCAGCGGCACTTCATCGCGTCCGGTCGCTGCAGGCTGCGGGTTCGCCGCGCGGGTGGAATTCCACCCGCACACCCGGCCGTGCGCTTGTGCCCGAGCGCCGCGACCGCGATGATGTCGGCATGAGCCCATCCAACAATGCCATGGTGATCAACTGTGTCGCCTACAGCAGCACCGGCGAACGCCGCGACATTGCGCTCGACGACATCAGCGAAACCCTGGCTGCCGACGGCAAGGGCTTCGTCTGGGTTGGCACGATGGAGCCCGACGAGCCGTTGATGCAAACCTTGCAGCTTGAGTTCGGCCTGCACGAGTTGGCGGTCGAAGACGCGCACCATGCGCATCAGCGGCCCAAGATCGAGGTCTACGGCGATTCCCTGTTCATCGTGCTGCACACCGCACAAGCCGTGAACGGCGAGATTGCGTTCGGTGAAACCCACATCTTTCTCGGCCCACGTTATCTGGTCACGGTGCGCCACGGCGCGTCGCTTTCCTATGCGCCGGCGCGCGCCCGCTGCGAGCAAACGCCCAAACGCCTGATGTTGGGGCCGAGCTACGGCCTGTATGCGGTGCTCGATTTCATCGTCGACAACCTGCAACCGCTGGCGCGCGAGTTTCAGGACGAGCTGAGCGCACTGGAAGCCGACATCTTCGCTGAAACCTTTCGCCGCGAAACCATCGAACGGCTGTACCAGCTCAAGAGCGAACTGACCAAGATGCGATTGGCGGTATCGCCATTGCAGGACATCCTGTCGCAACTGGTACGCCTGCATCCGAACCTGATCCGCGACGAAACCCGGTTGTATTTCCGCGACGTGTTCGACCACGCTCTGCGCGTCAACGAGGCGATCGACACCGTGCGCGAAATGGTCAGCGCCGCGATGACCGTCAACCTGTCGCTGGTAACGGTGGCGCAAGGCGAAGTGGTCAAGCGCCTCGCCGGCTGGGCCGCGCTGGTGGCGTTGCCGACCCTGGTGACCAGTTGGTACGGCATGAATTTCGTGCACATGCCCGAGTTGGCCGGACGCTACAGTTACTACATCGTCATCGGCACGACCGCGCTCATTTGCACCGGGTTGTTCGCCATCCTGCGCCGGGCGCGCTGGCTTTAGCGCCTGGGAGCCGACCGAACTTGGCCGATTATGGCGAGGGAAGACTGGGCCCTCGACCGCTGCGTGGTTACGCGAGGCTTTGCCCCGACGCTTCGCTCGGTCGCCCTGCGCAGGCAGGTCGCCCACAGGGTGGGCTCCTACAGGTGAGCACAACCGTTTTTTTGCAGGAGCCCACCCTGTGGGCGACCGAACACCGCATCGGTGAGCGCAACCGCTTTTTTGTAGGAGCCCACCCTGTGGGCGACCGAACACCGCATCGGTGAG